>CAZFYA010000018.1:0-2645 GCA_964523705.1 uncultured Gammaproteobacteria bacterium | reverse complement strand
TAATTAATTCCTGCTCTATAAGAGTGTTTAAAACATTTGTTCCGTAGTAATTTTCTAATTGTCTTACTAATTTATATCTCCAAATAGTTTTCCCGTTTACTGTCGCGGCAATTAATGAATTTTTTATAAAATATCCTGATAGGAATGCTACCATTATTATTAAGATGGCAATAATAAATGGTCTGTTATTTGCAAACCATGCAAAAACACCTTTTTTTGCCTTAACTTCTTTAGTACTTACTTCCTTCTCTTTTATATTATTTTTATTTTCTGTTTTTTTCATTGGCAAAGTATAGCATAATAACTTGATACTTCTATATTTAATTATGCTGTCTTTCTGGGCACGTACTCACCTTTATCTTTTTCAAATTTATCACCTATCTGTACTTGATTGTAGTAGTCCTCACCAACTTTAACTTTTTTCTTTTTACCGCCCTCTATTTTAAATGTAAGTTGGTAAACATGATTTTCACCATCTTCGTCAGAGTAGGTCTTCTTTTTTACAAGTTCTCCTTTCCATGAAGAATCTTTTTCTTTTTTGCTTTTTAGAGTAAAGAACACTGTTAAACCAATTACAAGAAATATTGTCATTACGGTTTCGATTCTGTTCATGTTCTTATAATACTACTTTGTATTTCTTATTTCACTTAATTTTTGTAAAAGTGCTAATATATTAATATGAAAAGAAATGATATAGCTCTATTGATAATTATATTTCTATCCGTAGGTTTTCTATATTTAGGTTTTTCCACCTTAAAATCAAATGAAAAAACTTGTCCGCCCCCTGTAAAATGCGATGAGTGTATTTGTGAAAAAAATGTAAATGAGCAGACTCAAGTTATAAAAGCCGTTGGAGAGAATAACTCTGTATTTATATATGGGACTTTAAAAAAAGAGGAAATTCCACAGGAGTTAGAGTTAGGTGATTATTGGTATTGGCTGTATTTTGAAAAGCCTCTTTTACTTGTTAACAACGCTTCGGGAGTTCCCATGTACATTGATAAAATTCAAGTTTTACCCCCTCAATCACCTGAACTTTACGATGTAGAGGAATTTTTGGATAAAAATGTAGAGTTGTATGGGTACCAAACTTGGGGTTATGCTGAGAGCTCGGTTTTTCAGATAAATGCTATTAAGGACTATTAAATTATTTGAAAGGTTTTATGAATATTAAAAATATATTTAAAATAAGATTACCTTTTCTATTTCTTTTTGGTGTTTCCTTGTTTTTAATTTTCTCTGATTTTGTTTTAGCTCAGACGCTGGGCGGTGGTAGGGAAGTTCTTGGAGTTAGCAAGAAAGTTGGGGTTGAGAGTAATGCCGGTAAAAACAAGAGTGATGAAAAAAATGCTAAAAATAATCCTGACGTCGGGGCTCATATATCAAAAGTAAAAAACGCTTCTTTGGATATTAAAAAAGTTGCTAACGCTGAGAAAAAGGCCGGTAACGTTGAAATTAGCGAAGAGATTATTGAATCTGTGGAAGAGATATCTTACGCCTCTGTTGAGAACATAAGCTCCCTTGAAGAAGTTGAAAACAGACCTGCTTGGAAGACTTTCCTTCTTGGTCCAGATTATAAAAATTTAGGTCAGATAAGATCTAACTTAGTTCAAACCAGAAATCAAATTAGAAATCTTGAAAAAACTATGGAGAAAAATATGGGTGAGGAAGAATCTAACACGCTAAGAGCAAGGCTGGGAGTTCTTGAAGAAGAAAGACTTAAAATTTTTAACTATATTGATCAAAAAGATGATGGTTTTAGTTTGTTTGGTTGGTTAGCAAAATTGATGTCGGGTTACAATAAAAGTATTGAAGAAAATGCAGATTTGGGTGATGAGGTTGAGATACATGAGGAAGTTGAAGATATTGAGGAAGATATCGTAGAGGAAGGTGATAATATCGAAGAGAGTGTTCCGGAAGAAACGGATAGCTTGGAAGAAGGTATCGAAGAGGAAACTGAAAACACCGAGACCACCGAGACGGTAGAAGATACAGAAGGTTTAGAAGAAGATCTTTAAAGAAGGCAGACCTAAATTTTTCTGCTATCATAGGCCCAGTGTAAAAGTGCTTGGCGTTGTTTTTTCCTACAATCTAAATCTTTTTCAACACAATTCTTTTTAATCTGTCCAATGTGTCTTTTTATGGCTCTCCACCTTTTAATTTGTCTTTCGTCTTCATCCGGAATTCTTCTTCCCATATAGTAACGGCAATACCATTGAAACCACCCTCGAGGGTCCTCTTCATAAATCCAGCCTTTTTTGCGCCACACGCTTAAGGGTTGGGAAGCGTTGATTCCAAAGTAGTTTAATTTGGGATCGTGGAATTTGTGATATAGTTTTGCTTTTTCAAACCATTCTTTAGGAAATTCTTTTTTACAGTCAGTCATGTATTTTCCACCAAAAACTCCCAGCTCAAGCATTTGCTTGGGGGTTAGCTGAGGCTTAAAAAGTGGGGAGAAATTTTTACCTATAGGTTTGACTAATTCGTACGTGTAGTTTTTTTGCATTAAGTCGTTAACTTTTATTATCTTTATCATAGTTGAGATTATACCAAGTAAAGATGTTCGTTATTGAGCTTTGAATATTTATAGATATGCTATATAATCCGAAAAAACATTAGAAAAGGAGAAGAAAATGATAAAAATA
>CAZFYA010000017.1:0-3333 GCA_964523705.1 uncultured Gammaproteobacteria bacterium | reverse complement strand
TCTTAAGAGGTCTTACTATCGGTAATTCATCTCTTAAGAGTTCTGAAGATTTCTGTTTTTGGAAAATGAATGATAGGGTCGTAAGGTTCTATAAAAAAGGTGAAGAGATAAAAAACGTTGATAGAAAATCACTTAAAGAGTTTCAGACCGTTGAAGAATTTCTAACTTGGGAAGCCCATTACCGCCAGATGACAAGTTTTTGTGATGATAAAGTCGGACGTCTTGAATTTCAATTTAAACGTGACTGGTTATATAAAAAGTTTAAAACAGTTCAATTTGAAAAACTTATTGACCACCTTATAACTTATGATTGGTTCAGTCAGTTTAAGAAAGATTTTTCTTTTCTCAGGGATAAAAAATTTGAAGTTAAAGTAAGTAGAAGTAAAGATGTAATTGAAAGATTAAAGTCTCATAAAACAAAGCATAGGATTAAATTTCTTGAGTATCTTTATTATTCTATGTCTACATCAAAAGAAGATGCTGAGGATTTTTATTTTGGAAACAACACTCGAAGGAGAAAATATTGGTACAGGATTTTTAAAGATATAACAGGTTTCTCCGTTGACCAGGCTCTTTCAGGTGACTTAACCTGTGTTAACTTTCCTGATAAAATCGTTTTCCTTAATGAGTTTAGAGCTGTCAAAATTAAAAAAGATAAAGAATACTGGAGATTGTTTGATGTCCTTCAAAAGCATTTAAACATAAAGAGATTAAAGAAAAGAAAACAGAGATTAAGAAGATCGTTATCTGGATCTGAGATGAGGAGGTGTTAAACTTGTGTGAGTCTATATGTTTTTTTTGTAAGTTTTTTCATCCTTATCTTTACAATCATAAAGGTGGATTTAAAGATTTATTCGGTTGTTCTTTCAATGAGTGTTTTATAAATCCTTATGATATATACGACTGTAATTCTTTTAATTTCTCTCCCAGATATATTTCTTTCATTAAAAATTGTGAGCCTTCAGGCTCATGATGGGCAGGATGCTAAGCATAATTGATGGGCGGTCGGGACGGGAGGAAGCAATGTTGCTCGCAGGTACCAAAAAACATAAGAGGAAAATACATGAGCGCGACGCGCGTTCAGATGAGGAGTGTTGACGGAAAATTCACGACTGGAACAAGACCGAAGAGGAGGAGTTCACCGGACAAACTCTTTAATAGAACAAAACCGACTCACCCTAACTGTAAAAGAAAAACTGAGTCCATGACTTGAACCAGATACCGGAAAGAAATAAAAGCTCTTTAATAGATTGTAAGTAAAGGAGGTGATTATCATTAATCAAATCAATCTTATCGGTAGGCTTGTTAATAATCCTACTAATAAAGGTAAAAGTTATAGTTTTCTTTTTGTTGTTAATGATTTTAATTGTAAATCTGTTTTTTTTCGTTGTTATTCTACTAAAGAATTAGATAATGCGATTTCTCATTTAAAAAAAGGTGACTTATGTCGTATTTCCGGTACTCTTGCTTCTGGTAAAAGTAGTAATCGTTTTTCTTATTTTTTATTTCTTCGTGAAGTTGAATATTTTCCTAAAGGTTTATCTTCTGATGAATTAGTTCCTGAAGTAGAAACTTTCGAAGAGGATTTAGAATTATCTGAGTTATAATAAATTGTTCCTTCTTCTTACTGGGTATTTATCTATTCAGACGGAAGAAGGATTATTCTTTTCTGGTTGTAGCATTGACTGATACAAATATATATGATATAATTGTATCATTAGATGATACATACAATTATAGAAAGGATAATAAAAAATGGATTGGAAAAAACAATTAAAAGATGAGATAAAGAAAAAAGAGAAGGAAAATATTGAGTTAAAAGAAGATTTAGAAGTAATAAGGGAAGATGTAAAGGAATTTAAAAAAACTGGTATTTTTGGACATTGGAGAGATTACCGCCGTTATTGGGCTGATAAGTATTATACTATTGAAGAGTCTGACGCGTCAGAGGTTCTTCGTGTTAAATTCTATCGGGCAAAAAAGATATATGAAAATATAGAAAAAAAGATGATTATAAACTGTAATAAAGACGATATACATTCTTGGCTTGAAGGTTATTGCGAAGGAGTAAGAGCAGATAGAGATACAAGAGATATTCTTTACTGGCTTTTAAGAAAAAATTATTTTAAAGAAATTTAATGTTTTATGTTGTTTTTTTTGCATTTTTCATTTATAATAGTTTTTATAGGAGTTGGTTTTTATGTGTGAATTTGGAATTTTTGATTACGAGCCCATCTATTCTTATGAACGTTTATTATTTATTCTTGAAAAGTTAAGAAAAGATAATAAATTAAGTTATGCCGGTGTAGGTAGAATTTTAAGGCCTTTGAATGAAAAACCTTTAGATAGGTCTGTTGTTTTAAGACTTTTTAATGGTTTTCATAAATTTGATATTCCTAAAGTTATAAGATTTCTTGAACAGTTTGGAAAACAACTATGTATTTGTGATATTCCTTATTCTGAGCCTTCTATCGAAGAGGCTGAAAGACAGAATGAATTATTTGATGTTTCTTTTGAATTACATAATAATCCTGAATATAAAGAAGGAAAGTAGTTAAAAATTAATCTGGATATTAATTAGATATCCAGATTTAAAAATTCTTCGTACATTGTAAAACCTCCTTATGGAATGGAGGCTCAAGCTGATTTCATTATATCAGTAAATTTAAAGATAGTCTATAGGAAAATGTTAAAAAGGCGGTTAATGCGGTCGCGGTTTTGGCGGTGACCGCTTGCCATAAAAGGAAGTGATATAAAATTGTTAACTGTTTTTGACTCTCGAACTAAGTTCGATACATGCTGTCTTGCTGACAGTGCTACTTTTGACCAAAAGAAAAATATTAATAGTGTCGAAACAACAGACGGTAACGACTTTTCTTTTGGTATTGATACGGTTAGATTTAGATTTTTAATTACTGATGAACGATTAAAAAAATATACTCGTTATGTTGTATCTGATACCTTAGAGAAAGATATAGAGTCTCAAGACAATTATTGTCGTACTAAAAGATGTGTAAATATCTATAATCAACCTTTTGCAGCTACTACAGAACAGACTGAGATAGAAAATCCGGAATGGAAGATTTTTGTTGAATTTTCTCTTCCAAAATTTATATATAAGTCTAATCTTTTTAAAACTTCCTGGGCTGAGCTTGTTAATTATTATACCTCTCACGTAAAACCTTATATGATTGAAGATACTTGTTCATTAAATAGGATTGATTTCGGTATTAACTATGAATTTGAAACTGTTTCTGACCTTAACAGTTTTGAAAAATTCTTAAGAGGTCTTACTATCGGTAATTCATCTCTTAAGAGTTCTGAAGATTTCTG
>CAZFYA010000016.1:0-3499 GCA_964523705.1 uncultured Gammaproteobacteria bacterium | reverse complement strand
ACGTATTCCCATTTTCTTAGCCTTTCCCACCAGTTTCTCAAAAGTTACCGCTCCTCTTGCGTGTCCCTCAAAAGCGGGAAGGCCTCTTTGTTTTGCCCATCTTCTGTTTCCATCCATAATTATTGCTACATGTTGGGGGAGATTTTCTATTTGTGGTTTTTGATTTTTCATAATTTGCATTATACTGCGAAATTATCGTTGCATCTAAAAATTTTCAATTTCATTAAACTCTTTAGCGGTTATCCACTCCGGTTTTGGAAGATCTTTGTATTTTGGATTAGGCAAAAATTGCGCTCTGTTATCTTTTTTTATAAAAAAATATCCCATTCCCCCCAGCTCTTCAATTGGTTTGTAATCATCTGATGAGTGTCCTTCTTTCCAATTATCTATTGTTATTAAAGGTTCGTTTCCTATGTTGGTCCAGGAATGTCCCCATTCCTGGTTTATCTCCATCTCCTCCCCCGGTAAAAATTCAACAAAATAGATTTTTTCAAGTCTGTCAGATACCCAGTCGTCATCAATAAATTTTCTTTTTTGCATTAAAAGAATTCCTTCTCCGCTTATCAATTTGTATTTTTCCGTTACGGGAGAGGAGTGGTAATGTCCGAAAGTTTTTGGAAATTCCCCATTGTAATCTCCTGGAGAAATTAAAGTTAGGTTTTCCCATGTCTTTGAAATGTCGGAAAAAACCCAATAAACTACATCGTCTTTGTTTTTATCCTTGCCGATGTTTGGATCTGCAAGTACGGGAGTCATTTCTCCCAAAGTTCTTATTGACTTAAGTTGCATATATAAACAACCGTGCTTATTTATTATTTAATAATATTTCGATATCGGCTTTTTCTCTTAACCCGTTGATAAAAGATTGGTATTCCGTGCTCATTTTTTCCTGTTTCAATCCTTCTTCAACAAGAGATCTAATTTGCTCCATATCGGTGCCCTCGGGGAAAGAGTCTTTGTTTTCTTCAATATATTTTTGTATATCCTCATCGGTGACGGTTATTTTATCAGCTAATAATTTCTCAATTAAAATGTTCATTTTGTAGTTTTCTCTTAAATCTTCTATGGTCATTCCGCTCTCTTTTAATGCTTGTTGGAGGTCTTGTCCTTGTGATTTCATGCTGTCCTCAATCATTTTAATTTGATTGGAGACTTCTTCTTCCGTGGCTTTTATTCCTCTTTTTTCGGCTTCTTGTTTAATGAGTTCTCCTTCAATAATTGAACTTAATACACTTTCTCCATAATAAGTTTCCATCTCTTTTACTAATTCCTTTTTCCAAATTGGTTTTCCATTTACCATAGCTGATATGAGGTTATTTTTCACAAAGAATCCTGCTAAGAAAGCTATCATAACTATTATTAAACTCGTAACGAGAGTTTTGTTTTTCTTAAACCAACTTTCTTTTTTGGTCTTTTCTTCTTTAGGTTCTTCCTTAATTTCCTCGATATTTTTAACGGGCTCTTTAGTACTTTCTTCTTCTTTTAATTTATTATTTTTTTCTTTTGTTTTTTCCATTGTCCAAGTATAACATGATAATTAAATACTATTGAAAGTACTTGTTTTTGAAACCTTTACTTTCTGAAATTGATTTTACTCTATTTTTGCTTTTTAGTGAAAGATTTATTTTGTCTTATTGATTTTTCAATCTTATTTTGTGATAGTATTAAAGTATGAAGAAAAATAATACTGCCTTTATCCTAATAGTTCTCCTTTCTCTGTGTTTTCTATGTCTCGGATTCTCGCTTTTAAAAGTTATGGAAGTCGGATATAAGAGATGTATTCCCTCAAGAACTTCGGGATATAATTCTTGTCCCGTTGTTGCCGATACAGTAGAGATGCCAACTATTGCCATTGAAGCTGTCGGTCAGGGAAACGAATTATTTTTATATGGTGATTTGAAAAAAGAATCAATTCCCGCGGAACTAGAGCTTGGAGAATATTGGTATTGGATATATTTTGAAAAACCGGTTCTTTTAGTAAATAGCGCTTCCGGAGTTCCAACTTATATAGATAAAATGCAATTAATCCCTTCTGAAAATGAAGACTTTTATAATCTTGAAAGTTTTGTAGATAAGAGAGTAGAGGTTTATGGCTATCAGACTTCGGGATATGCGGAAAGTTCTGTTTTCCAGGTTGAAGCTATTAGGGAATATTAATTAACCTAAGGCTATTAAAATAGTTCCTATTACTACGATTATTATTCCAAAAGCGGATTTAGTTGTTAGTTTTTCACCTAGAAGGGTTGACGCCAGAATGAGTGTAAATACTAAACTTAATTTGTCTATGGATGCAACTTGAGCGGCGTTTCCTGTTTTTAATGCTTTAAAATAAAAAAGCCAGGATAATGCTCCGGCGATTCCGCTGAGAAAAATAAATAGCAAGGGTATTGGTTGTCCCCAAATTTGTTTTATCAAATATATTTTTCTTTGAGTTAAAAGTATTGTAATTAAAAACAACGCCATTATAATGGCGCGAATAGTTGTAGCTGTATTGCTGTCAACGTTTTTTAACCCTATTTTTCCGAAAATTGCCACCAGAGAAGCAAAAAAAGCGGACATTAGAGAATAAATTAGCCAGTTATTTGGCATGGTTTTAGTATAACATCAATAAAATTTATTTTCTTTTGTAAATTTCCCAGTAATCGGAAACAGTTTCATAATGTGCGTATTTTTCATTTACATAATCTAAAACTTCGGGCATTCTTTGTTCGTTTGTAATGTTGTCCAAATTTTGAGTCCATGATTTGGAAGAGTAAATGATATATTCCGGGTTAATTTCAGCTAAATCTTTTATAAATTTTTCTCTATACGGATCAACGGAAGCAAAATATGAAATGTAGAATTCATTGCAGGATGGTTTTCTTAACATAAAGGGAGATATTGCATCCGATGCTAAACTGAAAACGCATTTTTCATCGGCAAATATTTGATTGAGTCTTTTAACTCCGTTGGCATAGTTTTTGTTATAAAAAGCGTAGTCTTCCCGGTGTACATATTCGTTTAACCTGGAGCCAAAAGAAAAAATGTTGCCGGGGTTAAAGTTTCTTAGAAACATAATAAGTAGAAAAATGCAGTTTAAAAATGCCGGGAAAAGTATAGCGTGTTTCTGTAATTTTTCTTTGCTTTTGTCGGGAAGAACATGCACAGGAAAAATATAACTGATTATTAGCGCAATATTTAATCCTAAAACTATAAACACAAAACTTGAACTGTATTCCAGATGTGTTAAGTCACTTCTTCCCAGGGCCGAACGGTAAAACAAAAGAGAAGAAGCTGTCATTATTCCGTGAATTATTCCTTCGTTTTTTAATTTTCCATTTTTATAAACAAAGGCAGAGAAAATAAGGTAAATTAAAATATTGAAACTTGAGATAAGTAGAGGAAGTGTAAATCTAAATGATTTGATTATGTTTGGGGTTGGATAGATTTGTGAGTCTAAGAGATCTTTAATTTTGGTAATATACATAAGGTTTTTCACGAAAGCTGAAAATTCATAAGA
>CAZFYA010000015.1:0-4288 GCA_964523705.1 uncultured Gammaproteobacteria bacterium | reverse complement strand
ATTACATTTAAAGATACATTTACTCCAAACATTGGAATTTCGGCAATATAGTCAACTTTTTCTAAAACCTCTTTTGATACACCATTTGTTTCATGTCCGGAAATTAAAGCCAAAGGTAATCTATAATTAATTTTTGTATATGAAATACTTTCATCACTTTGTTCAATTGCAACAGTTAATAAATCTTTATGTTCTTTTTTTAATTTTTCAATTGCCTTACTTGCTGTTTTTTGATATTCCCATTCAACCCATTCCGTGGTATTTATTGAGGCTTTTTTAATTCTGGTATGAGGAGGTGTTTCGGTTTCACCACAAAGAATTACTTTCTTGGCCCCTACTGCATCTGCAAGTCTAAATATTCCGCCAACATTATAGGTATCCAAAACATTGTCTAAGATAATGTAAATCGGTTGTCGCTTATCTTTAATTTTTTTAAGTTCTTTTTCTGTTGGAATTTTAGTTCTTAATTCCTTTGCCTTTAGTTTAATCCCGTTAAATCCCGACGTAGTCGGGTGTAAAACAGAGTTTTGCAATTTAACTGTATTAATCACTTTGTAATTTTATTAAAAATATAATCTGTTTACAACAAAGAGGATTTTATTGATTCCCTTTTTGAAGATTTTGATATTTTAAAGCTGCTTGCTGTGCTTTTTCAATATTAGCTTGAATCTCACCAATTGCTTCTTCTTCTAAAAGCAAAGCCTTCTCCCGGTTTTTTAACTCTGTTTCTAGTTGAATTCTCTCTTGAGTTCTGATTGCTTCCCCTTGTTCATCAATTGCCCTGTTTAAAGCTTCTTCCCTATTTCTAAGTTGTTCTTCAGCCGCTTCTTGTCTTTGCAGTTTTAAATCTTTTAAAGCTTCTTTTAGTGCTTGAGCCGAACCTGAAGCCTCGCTAAGCCTTAATTCTAATTCCCTGTTGGTATCGTATTTTATCTCGTTTGTTAAATCTTGAGGGCTTAAGTATTCCCCTATTCTAATTTTTGTTTCAGTTAAACTTTCGGTTGCAGCTTCAACTTGCATTCCAAGTTCACCTTGTCTTTTGGTCCTTAATTCATCTAAAACTTGTTGTTTTTCTTTAATGCTGTCATTAATTTCTTTGGCGGTTTTGCTTACATCTTTTCCAAGTGTTCTTGCTAAGGCTAATTGTTCCTGGGCGCTTTTAAAGCTTTCTGAAACTCCGTTTAAAGCCACTTTTGCTGCGTTTTCATTTTGGTTTAAAAGCATAAATCTTAACTCTGCCATTCTTTCTCCTGCAATGTTGGCATAAATCCTAGCTCTTGATTCCTGATTTAGCGCAAACATTATTCTTACACTTTGTTTTATCTGATCTAGAAAATAAAAGGGGCTATCAGGCATCACAAAGCCTGGCCCTTCAACTGTTGGAGGAATATTTGCTGCTTCTGTTTCTGAAGCTAAAACAGCTCTTCTTGAAATAGCTAAACATGAGGATGCATTTACGAAAAAGAATAATAATACGATAATAAGTAACAGAGTCTTTTTCACTAACTTTAGTATGTACGTATTTTTAAGTTTTTGTCAAGTGCTCGATAAGAAAAATTGACAATTATATCAATTCCGCTCATAATGGAGTTTATTGTATTATGACAGTAACTTCTCATGCCTTAATCGGGACCGTAATCGCAGCTAAAATTGGAAATCCGGCACTTGGAATCCCACTTGCCATTGCTTCACATTTTATAGCAGATGCAGTACCCCATTGGGATACTGCAACAAATGGAAACGGTAAGTTTAAGCTAACTAGAAGCGTTTTTTATAATTCAATAGCTGATATTATACTCGGCTTTATTTTATCTTACTTATTAATTTTCTTTCTTTTTCCTCAAACAAATCTCCTTTATGCCCTTTTATTAATTATAATGGCTCAACTTCCGGACTATTTAACGGCTCCATATTATTTTTTTGCTATAAAAAATCCGCTTTTTAAAGGAATGTATAAATTTCAAAAAATATTTGATAGAAAATTGGATAAGCCTTGGGGAATTGTAACTCAAGTTATTTCTGTTTTACTGGTGATTTTTCTTGGGCTTGTTTTTTAATATCTTCTATTTTCTCCTTCGATTTACTCAGGATTTCGCTTCGCTCAACATGCCTTGTTGTTGGCTGAGTCCAACTTGCAAAATCGCATTTTGGGTAATTTGAACAACCATAGAATTTACGGCCTTTTTTAGTTCTTTTGAGTATAATTTTTGCTTGACATTTAGGACAATTAAACTTTGTCTCTTCAACAAAAGGCTTGGTAAACTTACATTTTGGAAAAGTTTTACAAGCCAAAAACTTACCAAATCTTCCAATTCTTATTACTAAATTACTACCACATTCAGGACAAATTTCTTTTGTCTCCTCAACTGCAATTTTTACCCTTTCTACTCCCTTTGCATCAACAAGAGATTTTTCAAAGGGGGTGTAAAATGTTTTTATAAAAGGCTGCCATTCTTTTTTACCACTGGCAATTTCATCTAAGCCATCTTCCATCTCAGCGGTAAAGGGAATATCGTCAATTGTTGAGAAGTTTTTAACCAAAAAATCATTTACTGCAATGCCAACCGGTGTGGGGGTAAATCTTGCTTCAACTCTTTCAATGTATCGTCTTGCCTCAATTGTTGAAACAATAGTTGCATAAGTTGATGGCCGACCAATCCCTTTCTCCTCTAAGGTTCGAATTAGCGATGCGTCATTATATCTTGGGGGCGGTTGAGTTTCATGTTCAACTTCTTTTATTTCTTTAATATCTAAAGTTTCTCCTACTTTAAAATCAGGTAAAATCCTGTCATTTAATGCTTGAGGAGTAAGTTTTAAAAAACCGTCAAAAAGAAGAATTGAACCATTGGCCTTAATTTTATATTCTTTACTAGAATTATTGGCAAAAACAGTTGTTGATTCTATAATTGCATCTGCCATTTGTGAAGCAACTGCCCTTTTCCAAATCAACTCATAAACCTTAGCGTAATCTCTTCCCAAATCATTTGCTACTTTTTCACTTTCCACCTTTACGTTTGTTGGCCTAATTGCCTCATGTGCTTCTTGAGCTAATTTTTGCTTAGTAGTATAAAATTTTGGTTTTTCAGGTAAGTATTTTTTACCAAAGTTTTTATCTATATATCCTCTAATGGCATTAATTGCGCTACTTGAAACAATAACAGAATCTGTTCTGTGGTAAGTAATATATCCTTCTTCATAAAGTTTTTGAGCAAGAGTCATGGTCCTTCTTCCGGCAAAACCAAACTTTCTTGAAGCATCCTGTTGAAGAGTTGAGGTAGTAAAAGGAGCAAAAGAAGAACGTTTAGTTTCTTTTTTTAAAACATCTAAAACCTTAAATTTATCCAAAGACATTTTAGAAATCAGCTCTTTTGCTTTTTCTAAAGCTTGTATTAGAGTATTTGTGTATTTATATTCTCCGTCATAAAGCTCAATTGTGTTTTGAAATTCAACCTTTTCCCCGTTTAATTCAAATAGCTCAAATTCCGTATCTTTCTTATCTTTAATTGAAAAAACAGAAATTGAATAATATTTTTCTTTTTTAAACTTTTCTATTTCTTTTTCTCTCTCAACAATAAGTCTTAGAGCAACTGATTGGACTCTTCCGGCAGATAATCCTATTCGAACTTTCGACCATAAAATAGGTGAAATCTTATACCCAACTAATCTATCTAATACTCTTCTAGCTGTTTGAGCATTAACTAAATTTTCATCAATTTCTCTTGAATTATTCATTGCATTTTCTACTGCATCTTTGGTTATTTCATGAAAAACAATTCTTAAAAACTTTTTGTTTTTCCTTTGTTTTTTTAAAATTTCTTTAACATGAGCTGCAATTGCTTCTCCTTCCCTATCAGGATCTGTTGCTAAAATGACATTGTTTGTTTTTTTATTAAGAGCTTTTAACTCTCCAATTGTTTTTGTCTTTGCTTCAACCAATTCATATTGAGGTAAAAAATTCTTTTCAGTATCAACACCAAGAGTGCTTTTAGGTAAGTCCATGATATGTCCCATTGAAGCTTTTATTTCATATCCATCACCTAAAAACCTGCCTATTGTTCTTGCTTTTGTCGGACTTTCAACAATAACTAAATTTTTCATAATATTAAACCATTCTATTTTATAGTATACGTTAATTGTCAAGAAGGAAAATAAAAAAAGGAGAAATTATTTCTCTTTAAAATATTCTTCAAGAACTTTTTTTGCAATTGGCGCTGCTATATTTGAGCCCTCTCCACTTTCTTCAGCTAAAACAGTAATGATAATTTCAGGATCATAGGCAGGAGCAAAA
>CAZFYA010000014.1:0-5436 GCA_964523705.1 uncultured Gammaproteobacteria bacterium | reverse complement strand
TACCCTAAAATTACTACTTAAGAGTATAGCTTGTTAATGAATAAATAGCAAGTAGGATTAAGGTTGTACTTCAGGAGAAGTGGATGTGGTAGGTTCTGTTGTTGGAGTTGGTGTTGGAGTTTCTGAAATTCCGGGAATTTTAACCGGTGGGTTTTGAGTTGGAAGAATGGTTGTTGGTTGTGGTACATTTAATTCTTCGGTTGGTGCCTGGGCTTGTTCTTCAGCCGGTTGTTGAACCTGGCCTGTTTGAATTCTTTGATTTAAAGCTTCAATTTCTTTATTAATTACATCTAAGTTTGCCTGATCATTTGCTAAAAGAGTTCTGACATTTTGATATTGAGCCAGTGCTTCAGTTAGCTTCCCTTGGTTTTCTAAGGCATGACCTAAGTTATAATAGGCATTAGCATAATCCGGTTTTAAGCTGACAGCTATTTGGAATTGTTGTTGAGCTTGGTCAAAAAGCCCTAATTGGTAATATATACCTCCTAAATTTATATACTCTTGTGGATTATTTGGATCAAGTAAAATTGCCTGTTGATTGGCAAGAACTGCAAACTGGTCTGCATTTTGTCCAAAACCAATTAAACTTCGATAAATTGAGGATAAGTTTTGCCAATTAAGTGCAGTTTGAGGAGAAAGGGTAGTTGCTGTTCTACCGGTATTAATTGATTGTTGAATAAGAGTATAAATAGTTTGACTAACCTCTGCGGATGGAGATGAGCCTTCGGGAACACTTGCTGCCAGGGAATTTGCCAAAGCCATATTGGTTTGAGAGAAGACTCTGTAATAATTATCAGAGTACCTAAACATATTTAACGCATCGGTTTGATTTTGATAAGTTAATGTTCCGTTATTTTGATTTGCAGCCAAAATTGATTTTTGGAAATAGACATTAGAAACTACATACCTTGTTGACATATAGCCAATATAGCCTGCGATTAAAAAGAGGATTACTGCGAATACAACAGGCAAGATTAAGCTTTTGCTTTTTCTTGGATGTCCTTCAACTTCTTCAAAGGAAATTAAACCCTTTTTAAGAGCAACTAATTCCAATTCAACGTCAAAGTATTTATCATCATTTGTTTTTCTGATTCCTTGAGTTGATGCATAAAGGGCAAGAACAATAAAGAAGATAGAAAGCGTTACAAAAGAGAAGGGGAGAACAAAGCTTAAAATAATTGCTAAGACCAAAGAAAAAGAAAGTGGTCTTTCCTTAACGATTTTGTAGCATAGGAAAAGAAAAGAAATTAAACCTAGAATTCCGGTTGTTGCCAATAACTCTAGTACAAAGCTTGATGAGCGATAGAAAATAAAGCTCCATAAATCGGGATTTAGATTAAATGCAGCCTGTTTAAACTTGGAAAACACTATTCCATAGTTTCCATAACCGGAGCCTAAAAGAAATCCTTGAATAATTCTTCCTGTGTCTTGGGAAACTGCTGCAAAAGCAGTTTGAAATCCGGTTTCAAAAGGAAGAAGGGTTGGTCGCTGTTGAGCTATTAAGTTATAGATTGAGATAATTAATCCTATTAAGATAATTAAAGATGCTAAGCTAAAGCCGATTTTCTTTCTAGTTAACGATTTAACTCCTTGATCTTTAGTTACGAAATGAGCTGCTAATGGAAGTACCAAGGCAACATATATTGCTTGATCTAAAAGTGTCCCAACAGTAGTAAAAGTAGCAGTTCTGCTAAATTCATCAGGAAAGACATAGATTTTAAACATTGAAAGAATTGAGATTAAAGCTGAAACAACTGCGCCTAAAACAAGCATTATGGTAAGAAAAGAGGCACTTTTCTTGTCTTTTAAGTTATTGGTAATCATAAAGTAGGCGACAACGGCAAAAAGAAGTGGAACAAAATTAATTAATGAATCAATTCTGTTAACCGAAAAAATAGCGGAAAGAAAGACTACTATTGTAAAGATAAGAACCGGAAGGTCAAATGGTGTTCTTCTGACTAAAACTCTTTTTTCAGCAATTGTTTTAATACCATAAATTATTAATAAAAGAAGCGATACTCCACCAAGTAAAGCTTGTTTAGGAAGAGTAAAGGCATCGGTTGTAAAACTTAAGAAAAAAACAGGGAAAACTAAAAATAAGATTCCTAATAAGAAGTAAGATAGATTGTTAAGATAATCAATAAGTTCTTTTTTTTGTTCCATTTTTAAGCTTTAGTAATACTACTTTACTGTCTTAAAAGTATAATGTCAAGGAGAAAAATTGCTAGCAATTTTTCGACGCAGACCCCGTATATTCGCCCTTGCGATGCGAGGACGTAGACCTCGAGAGCAAGTAAAAATTATATGGGGTTATTAATTTGCGTCTTTAATCCCTGGCTAAAGTTAGGCCTATTACTTTTTTTGCGCCTTTCTTTTTTAAAACTTTTGCCGCTTCCGTTAATGTTGAACCGGTTGTTGCTAAATCATCCACTAAAAATATATTAGTATTTAGACCGCCAGCTGCCGGATAGTATTTAGAATTTAGCAAAAATGCATCATTGATGTTTTTTATCCTTTCCTGTTTGTTAAGTCCGAATTGAGCCTTGGTATTTTTAGCTCTCATTAACAAATTTTGAACCGGTAAGTTAAGTTTTTTTGCCAGGTCTTTTGCTAAAATCTCCGCTTGATTGTATCCTCGCTTTTTAAGCTTTGATTGATGCAAAGGAATTGGCACCATTAGCCAGCTTGCCCTGAGCGAAGTCGAAGGGTTGCCTATTTTCCGCATAAAGCTCTCATTTTGAATAAGCCCTTCATAAAAAAGATCGGATAAAATTTTTCTAAGGTCTGATAAATAAGGTTTATATTTAAAACTGTAAATTAATTTTTGAGTAGTTTTGTTATATGTAATGCTTGAGAATAAGCCGTCAAGTTCATTAGGGCAAACACTTTTTGTGTTAAAAGATAAATAAGAAAAGCAGTTAGGGCAAAGATAACTGCCTAACTTTTTACAAGCAACACATTTTTTAGGATAAAAAAAATCCAAAATTCCCATGCTATATTCTAAATTCTATCCGCCAGCTGGCGGACTAAATACCAAATATTAGATGCTATATTCTATATTCTAAATTCTATATACTATTATATATGGATTATAATGAAGTTAAAAATTGGCAAAAAAAAGCAGAACTTAAAAGGCTTTTAGATTTATCTTCTCCTCCTAGAAATCTTTATTACCAGGGAAAGTGGAATTCCCAAATTTTTAATAAATGTGTAGCAATTGTTGGTTCAAGAAGAATGACTTCATACGGAGAAAGGGTAATTGAAAAGCTTGTCCCAAGACTTGTTGCTCAAAACTACACTATTATTTCCGGTTTTATGTACGGAGTCGACCAATATGCTCATAAAATATGTATTGAGAGCGGTGGTAAAACAATTGCAGTGCTTGGTTGGGGAATAACAACTCCACTATTTGGAGACGACTTAAAATTGGCAAAAGAAATCATTAAAAATGACGGATTACTTCTTTCAGAATGGGAAGTGCAAAAGGCGGCTTTATGGACATTTCCGCAAAGAAACAGAATTGTAGCAGCACTTTGCGATAAAGTATATATAGTTGAAGCGGCGTTAAAAAGCGGGTCGTTAATTACTGCAAAAATTGCAACAAAACTAAAAAGAGAATTATGGGCAGTTCCGGGGCCCATTACAAGTCGTACATCGTTTGGTACTAATAAGTTAATCGCCCAAGGTAAGGCAAAAATGTGGTTGGGAGAAGACGAGCAGATGCAAACCACTTTGTCTTTGGACGATCCGATTTTGGCACTTTTGGAAAACGAAGCCTTGACTGCGGATGAGTTATACCGCAAACTTAATTTATCTATGCCGGAAATCGGCGCAAGACTTTCTATGTTTTTATTATCAGGACAAATAAAAGAAAAAGAAGGGAAATATTTTATAGATGCTCACTAAAATTCGCTCAATTGCTAATATTGGATTAGAAACCGTACCTGTTGATGTTGAAGTGGATGTGGCATCGGCCGGGTTCCCGGGATTTACAATTGTGGGGCTTCCCAGTAAAGCGGTTGAAGAAGCAAGAGAGAGAGTTAAAACCGCTATTATTAATTCCGGACTGGATTTTCCGCCCAGGAAAATTACGGTTAATTTAGCACCTGCGGATTTACCAAAAGACGGAGCAGCTTATGATTTACCTATTGCTTTGGGAGTACTTTTGGCAAGCGGGCAGTTAGGGCCGCTTGCCCCGAGCAAAGCCGAGGGGTTTTTTTATGGTGAGCTTTCGCTGGACGGAACGCTTCGACCTACAAAAGGTATTTTGCTGCTTGCTCTTTTTGCCAGTAAAACAAAATATTCCTCTATTTTTGTACCCGCAGAATCTTCAAAGGAGGCAAGTGTTGTGGGAAATATTAAAGTTTTTGGCGTAAAGACATTGTCTGATCTCGTGCGTCATTTATCAGGAGCGCAAGCAATTACCCCACTCTCGTTTTCCAAAGTGAAGACCGGTAAATATTTATTTACAGAGTATGATTTAGCGGAAGTTGCCGGTCAGGAACAGGCAAAAAGAGCTTTAATTATTGCTGCTTCCGGCGGGCATAATCTTTTAATGTATGGGCCTCCGGGAACGGGTAAAACCATGTTGTCCCGGGCTCTTCCGGGGATTTTACCTCCCTTAACTACAGAGGAGAGTCTTGAAGTTACCAGAATTTACTCCGTTTCAGGTCTTTTACCTGTTGGGCAGCCACTAATTACAAAACGGCCGTTTCGTTCCCCTCATCATGGAATATCAACCGCGGGAATGATCGGAGGAGGAAGTAATCCTCTCCCCGGGGAAGTTAGTCTTTCGCACTTGGGGGTTTTATTTTTGGATGAAATGCCCGAGTTTCAAAGAAGTATTATTGAAAGTCTAAGACAACCAATGGAAGATGGAAACGTAGAAATTGTTCGAGTAGCTGGGCACGTAAAATATCCGGCCAGCTTTACTTTAGTTGCTGCAATTAATCCCTGTCCTTGCGGATATTTAGGTCATCCTAAAAGAAATTGTACTTGTTCGCCAAAACAAATTGCTAAATATAAGCATAAAATTTCAGGCCCGATTTTAGACAGGATTGATTTATTTGTGCAGGTTGGAGTAGTGGAGACAGAAAAACTTGCCATTACAACCGATTCTCAAAAACAACGATTATCCTCAAAAGAAGCAAGAAAACAAGTTTTAAGGGCGCGTGAAATGCAGAAAAAAAGATTTCGAGGTGAAAAAAGCCCTTCGACTTCGTTCAGGACGAGGCATATTTATACTAATTCGCAAATGAAAAACAGTGATGTTAAAAAACATTGTAATCTTACAAATAAAATGGTTAACAAGAGAGATATCCAAAAAAAAATTAGAACTTGAACTTGAAACTAATTTTAAAGGAACATATCAAGAAATATTAAAAGAAAAAGAAAATATTAAAGAGAAAACTGAAAAAATTTACAAAGAAAATAAAA
>CAZFYA010000013.1:0-5696 GCA_964523705.1 uncultured Gammaproteobacteria bacterium | reverse complement strand
ACATCAATAATTTTAAATTCACAATTAGGGTTTGCTAAGCGTGAAGATCCCCAGATTTGTCTAACTTCCTGGTTATTTAAACTTAAAACAAAAAAATGATTACCAAATTCTTTATCATTTTTTTTTATCCAAAATGGTTTAGAAGTTCCAAAACTACCAACCCGCCAAAAAGATAAATTAATATTTAGAAAACCATCATTATCAGAATCGGCTAAAACAAAATCATCTATCAACCAACCTTTAGGCGATTGCCAAATTATTTTAGAGTCCTCTTTAATATTTAAGGAGCCGTTTTTAAGAATATACAATTCTTCAAAATTATTATTATTTAAATCTGCTTTTCCTTCCTTAAAATTATCAGGTGTTTTTTTAAAAGTATAATAATTAAATATTTTCAAAAAAGAAAATACTATTACAATAAATAAAAAAAGAAAAAAGACAATTTTTTTAAACATTTTTATTCCGCAATGAATTCCTTAGTCCAGTCTGGAGTTTTTGGGGCTATATCAGACATAAGAAGTTCGCGCCATTTTTTATCAGTCAACCTATCTGACATTGGCCAAGAAAATTCGTAATAAGAATAAACTCCTCCTTTAGCAATCCTTAACTTTCCATCAACTGGTACTACAACATAAATCTCTGATATTTTTCCAGTACCAACTTCCAAAACTACTCCATTGGGATCAGTGGCTACATCGGCAATAATGGCAGCTGGATTTTCATTTAAGAAATCTCTTTGTCCCATCGCTTTAAACTCCTCTTCATTCTTGTAAATTTCGAGCCAAAGATGTTCTAATTGCCCACCATAGGAGCGGATAAGCTCATACTCATCTTCACTTAGTTTTTCGTTATTTAATTCTTTTTCAGCAATATTTTTCAAAGAAACAACTAGCTCTTGCATCCTATTTAAATTCTCTTTCATTTCTAAAGAAAGTAGCCCTCTTTCTTCTAAACCATCTTCTGTCATACCTAAAAGAGAAGCAAGCCGAGCATAAAGAAAGGGGTTTGGCTCAACATATCCTCTGTCATCTTTCTTTTCTGGCATACCGCCACCAAGTTCGGCATAAACTTGCTTAGCATAAAGAATGGTATCGTGTTTTAGCTGAGACCAACTACCTAAAAATGTATTTAAACTCTTCCTATCCCAAGCAGTATTTTGCATAAAGACTGGATAACCTTCCCTGTTGCTTGTTAATAACGGTTGTAGTTGATAAAGCCACCCCCAATATAAATTTTGTACCCATTTATCGTTTTCAAGACTATTTATATACCCAGTCATCTTTGTCATATTCTCACTATAACAAGCATAATCGTCTTCACCCATATCTTTAAGGATACGTTTTGCTTCTACTGACCCGAAAGTAGCCGGAATATCTAATCCTGATGGAAGACAACGAGCACCATTTAAACAACCAGTTTTCTCTGGATTAAAATTATCACAAGTATTACTCTTGTCCCCAACTTCTCTGTAAATCAATCTTTGGAAGATAGCAGCATCAATTGTAAATCTTTGGCCCATAAAGCGGAAACCTTTTATCTCTTCTTCACGATCAGGATTAATTGAAGCTTCAAAAATCGGCATGGAATTTATTTGCGGGGCTTCTAAATCTTTAGCTAGTTCAATAAAAGAAGCTAATTTATTTTCATCTTCAAGTAAAGAACTTAAACTGACATTTTCTCCATAAACATTCTTCATTAAATCCTTAAATTGATAATAAGTAATATCATCACTTTTACCAACAAAGAAATTTATCGGTTCATAAATTTTACTCCAATTACTTTCATTATTCTTTTCATTTAAAGCTAAAGTAATCAAAAGAGCTGATTTTATCTCATCTTCGCTTTTAATTCTAAAAGTTAAGCGCCCATACCACATCATGGATTTAAAATAAGATCTTAATTTCTCGCTTTTATCATAATGCCCTCTGGGAATATACTGCGAATAGTCTTCTTTTAACTCTAAACGACTCTGTAACCCCTGTGGTGTTTCAATCATTTCTCCACCACTACTGCCAATATTCATTACCGCTGATCTTTCTATACCAACATGGGCATCAATAAGAGATAATTCTTTTTCAACTTCACTTTTTATAATTTCTGGAATACTAACTGAAGGATCTAAAAGCTTGCTGCCAACAGTAAAAAAGGCAATATTCCTCTTGGCTGAATTTTCCCAAGTGCTTCCCTTTAAAACTTCGTATTGAGCTAATGATGATTTAAGCATATCAGCGTTTAACTCCTTTAACACTTCAAATAATTTTTCTTTCTCCAGTTGTTCAAGCAGAGAGTCAAACATTAAATGATAGTTATGCAAAATTGAATCAGTGGTTATAAAATTTGGTGTATAACCATAACGATTAGATTCATATATAGAAAAAAATTCATTATTATACGGGGTTAATCTTACCGCAAAAGCATTTTTAGCAAGTAATTTTTTCTCTGCCTCTGAAAAAGAAAAATCGTCTATATTTTCAATATTACTTAAATCTGATTTAACTTTATAGAAAGGAACTTGGGGCTTGAAATTAATTGGGGTTTCTTTATACTGAGCAAATTTAGAAGCTAAAACAGTTTTCGGATTATAAATATCCTGTACGTTTTGCTGGATATCTTCAACAACTTCCCTGCCTGTCTCCTGAGTTTTTTTTGAAAATTTGGAAATAATTGATGGAAATCTGAAATAAGCGCTAAGAATAAGAGCGATTAACATTAAAGCAATAAGAATTATAAAAATAATCTTTTTGCTGTTATTTTTATTCATATTATTTATAGATATTAATAAAACAAATTAAATTGATAACTTTTTACTATTTTTAGTATAACACACTAACACTAAAGATTTAAATCCTTTATTCAATAAAAAAGCAGCTATTTTCTAGCTGCTTGTTTGTAACGTTATCGCCATCCCTTCTCTTTGGCAAGATAATTTAACATTAGTTCTTTTTTCTCTGCAATATAGTTATTGCAAAAGTCTAAAACGACGTTAGGCTCATACAGGGGCAAATAAAGTCCTCTCTCATCCGTTATCCCGTTGCGAAGAATTATTTCTCCCCAGTTTGAATCATCTTGGCCACCCTGATCCTCATAGGTGAAGCAAAATCCGGGCTTTAAAAAGGAACCGGACACAACCTCCTCTTTTGGGATTCTAGTAATAAACACGTCTCTATCCCAATGAGGAAGCCAGATAATAACCTCTCCTTCGTGTACGAAGACAGAGTTATTGGAAAAAATAAATGACTGATTTCTGAGAACTTGCCAAGCTAGGATTTTCTCCCAGCCTTTTTCTGGACGAAGAAGTTGATCTCGTCTACTGGGTCTCTCAATTTGCTTCAATAGGTAAGAAAGGGCTCCCCTTAGAGAAGCGTTGCCTGTTTGAATGTACTCATCATACATTTCCCAAAACAATGCAAGTTTTTTTTTCATTTCTTCTAAATCTTCTTCTTCTTTCATCTCACATCTCATTTTTAAAGGTTCTACAAATAAATAAATTTTTCAAGTAATCTTATAATTAACCATGATTTTTGTCAACTTTTAATATTTTTATATTATCTCTACATATTAACATTTTCAAAAAATAGCCATGTATAAATCATAACTATTTTAAATTTATAAAATATTTTATTTAACCTTGTTTATAAATATTATCTTTTTGTTTAACAAACTTATAAACCTTTGCACTAGAAACAGATTTGATAATTTTTATACTACCTATAGTTAGAACTTTTATTTAAAATTATGATACGTTTTATCTAATCTTCTTTCAAAAGTTAGAATGAAGTATTGACCATCATCCTGCTTTTTAAAAATAATTCGTAATTTTCCTTTTCTAATACGGAAGATGTTATTACAATTTTTCAGTTTTTTTAAGTCAAAACCAGACAAAGAGCCACTTTTTATTTTTAAAAGGATGCTCTTAATTATCTCTTTTTCCTTGGAAGATAAATTTTGCAGTGCTTTAACAATTTTATTCATAAAATTACAAAGCAGCTAAAAGTTCATCTATATTAACGCCTCCTTTTTTAATTTTAGCGAAATTAATAACTTCTTCCCAGTTATCATCTTCATCGATGGGAGTTAATTTAAATAGAGGTTTGCTTTGTTTTAAAACAATAAAAGACTTACCAGCTTTTACTTCAGTGGCATATTTATCCATGTTAAGCCGTAAATCTTTTAAGGCAATCAACTTTTCCATATTTTTTACTTAATAAATAAGGTTACCTATAGTTTAACAAAAGATAACCCTCATGTCAACATATTTACATCTAGCCAGATTCTATTTGGAATACACCTCAAACACTAGACACTTTCTTTATGTGTTACTAAACTAGAAAAATATAAAAAAAGCTTAATGAAAAGCCAGTAACATCAATCAGTCATTAGACAATAAGTCTAAGCAAATTAGTGTTTTTATCTCGATCTAAGTTTATTCTATAATAATTACCTCTCCGTCTTTTAAAGCCTTAAATAATAATTTATTTTCTATCATATACTCTACCGCCTTATTTGCACTTTCTGATTCTGGATGATCAGAGTGATAATGTGGAATTATGGAATAATCCAGAATATCAAGACCATCCCAAATTATTTCTTGTTGATTTTTGTATGGCTTTACAGTTGAATCATCTATTAAATCCATTCCTCGTAGAGTTGGGGCCAAAATACATATTCCTGCACTAAAACCTCCATACAAAATATTATTTTTAAGAATATTTTTTAATACATTATCAAATCCACTTATTTTCATGGCTTGTCTTAGAACAAAAAGATTACCTCCTCTTACCCAAATAACTCCAAATTCTAAAATCTTTTTTTCTAGTTCTATTTGTTTATCAAAATATTCTCGCAAATCTAATATCTCTACATCCAAACCCAAACTTTTTAATTGATCAATGTCAGTTGCTTCGCTTTGCTTTCTTCTTTCTATATCATTAGAAAAATCTAAAGCATTAGAGATATAAGCCGTTTTTTTGTTCTCTGGTATTAAATTTTTTAATTTATCTACATCATTTCCTATTTTATAGGAAGATAAATAGAATTTCATAATTATTATTTATATTGAAAGGTAATTTTTTCTAAATTACAATTTTCCCAGTCATTAATTTCATGCTCGGAAAAACCATTATTTTTTAATATACTGACAATATGCTGCTTTAATTTTATGTTATAAACGCGCAATTTCTTGAAATCGTTAAAATTTTGAAATTGTAAAATTTTGTTATATAAATCATTGTTGATGTTTTTTAATACACGACCAGACTGCTTCCATGAAGGAAATTCTGATTTACATGTAAGTTCCGAATCGATTGCCAGCTTAATATTTTCATTAAATAATAACCTTGCGCTAAGTAGTTCCTTTCTTTTAATCTGCTTATCAATATCAACGGAATTAATCTCAAAATAAACAAAATTAGTCCACAATCTATCTAAATATTCTTTTTTAGTTAAATTAGATGCTTGATATAAAGCTTGTTCAAGCTCTTTATTATAAATTTTCACTATATCAGCATGATGCCACCAATGAATATTCTCTTTATTATATCTATCGCCAAGAAGTTTTTCTGTCGTAAGCATCGATATCTCAATTAAATTTTCCCCATATTTATAAGTATACACCGGCTTAAGAGAATGTTTAATTTGAGCTTCATATTTACAGATTAAAAATATATCTATATCTGAAAATTTATCCGCGACTTGTT
>CAZFYA010000012.1:5046-5978 GCA_964523705.1 uncultured Gammaproteobacteria bacterium | reverse complement strand
GTTACCTTCACTACTAAAAACTAATACAAACCCTACAAAGATACTCAATAGACACAACCCATAAGAGGTTCTTCTAAAGATGGTGCGACCCACTTGCCCTATCTGCGGCGTTTCAGAAACTCTTGTAAGGCTAAGAATAGTTAAAGAGGAGAGTAGCGCCAAAGAAACTGCAAGGTCTGAAACATACCTTAGATGTACTCCACCCAAACAGAAATCAACAAAAGCTATAAACACAAGACTTAATAATACACTTAAAAATGTGATCTTTTTTAAGTTGTTTTTATTAAAGGTGTAACCACATACAAAGATTGCTAGGTTAATCGGAAACCACAGCGCCCCCATTGAATAATACCGATAGATATAACTCCCTGTTTTCAAGCCCCAATCATGAGATGGCATAAGATAAGGGAACGTTGTTGAAAAGTTGGGAATTTGTAAAAAATATGTAAATAGACTTTTTAAGAAAAGATCGGCACGAATAGTAAAATACGAAACATCCGACACCGTTAATTGATAGATCTGACCGAACTGAAAAACCGAATCAAACCTAACATAATTGTAATACATCACAAAAAGACCACCTAATGAAAGGGGAAGTACAAACGAGATAAACTCTAAAAGCCTCTTTGAAAGCTTCCTCTCTTTCTGCAACAGATTGGTGATAATTATCGGCATAATAAAGGAAAAAGCTATAAATAAGAGGTGGGGTCTACTCATAGCAACTAATACACACGAGATAGCAGCAAGTATTAACGAAAGTATGCGTAAAGGAAACCTCTTCGTATTATAGGCAAAAAAGGTAAACGCTACTGTTCCTGCCAGAAACGTTATGGCGC
The DNA here is from genome assembly GCA_964523705.1 of uncultured Gammaproteobacteria bacterium. GTDB lineage: Bacteria > Patescibacteriota > Microgenomatia > Levybacterales > UBA12049 > CAYWVK01. The sequence goes on along the minus strand of CAZFYA010000012.1, from coordinate 5,142 downwards.
TAAGCACGGGAAGGTAATAAAAGGCGTGAACACTTTCCGCTGTATAAAGTAAACTACTAAAAACCGTTGCAATAGAAACACTCAGTAACATACATA
>CAZFYA010000012.1:2033-5036 GCA_964523705.1 uncultured Gammaproteobacteria bacterium | reverse complement strand
CATTTTTACAAAAAGTGATCGTAAGTTCACGTAAGGCAAAAAAGATAAAAAAGACACCCACGAATGCTAAAATTGCCAGCACCACGCCATCACTTGGAACAGTTTTACTGAAAAAATAGATCGGATAATACACCGTTAGAAGGGGCGCTATCCCGAAATAAGAGTAATAACGCCCTTTATAATAAGCTAAATCCCAAGGATAACTAACCTGCTTTAATTCTCTTTCACTTTTATCATACGGATTATTCAAACTTTTCAACTTCGGATCAGCGGGGTAGTCCAGATGGAATTGCCCCTTTAAAAAAGCATCAAACTGCTGAACATAATATGAATAATGGGGTACCGGATTTTTTAAAGGATACTTTATAAAATCTTCAACACCTTGCGAACGCGCTGCAAAAAACACCCCTACGGAGATTAAGAGACAAAAAAGTAATCCACCAAGTAAAGTTATATTTGAAGAGATACTATGCGGCTCAAATTTAATATCGCTATATTTTACACAGCAAAAGATAAAACACCCCAAACAGAATAACAGCAAGGTTCTCAGATATGAAAAAGAGAAGCCATCTGATCCATTCAAAATAATACTTTTTACAACAAGTGGTGAAAAATCGTTATTATTAAACTTAAACCTTAACGCCTTCGCCTTGCCGAAACTCCGCACAACAGCAGTTACTTTATTATACCCTCTCTTACTAGCAGGATTATAACTAAACCTCTTGGCAAAATTGTAGACCTCACTAAAAGCGGCATCTTTTAACTCTATTACACCTGTATTGTATTGCTCTGCTCCTGAAAGAGAGACTTCTACCCTATTTATAGGCAGATCAAGTGCTCTAAACTCTATAACCGATTCTCCGTAAGGAAGTACCACACCTCCCTCTTCATTAAAGAAAAGTTTTTTTTCAGAGATGCCTTGACGCAGATCTAATGAAACAGTTTTAAATGATGGATCATGACTTAAAAAAGAGGCATTAAAGATAAAAAGCTCCGCAACGACTGCCATCAGAAAGATTGCAGACAGAACTAGCCCTCTTTTTTTAAAAAACGTTATCATTTTTGCACTATAAAAAAAAGAAGTGTTTTCTGCAACCTAAATTCCGCAATTTTTATCTTTTCTCCATTCCAGAAATAAGCCACCGTATTTTTTATTGATATTTTAGTTAGTTATATATTTTTCTATATTGACATTTCCTGTTTGTATGGTATGATTGCCCTATACATATTAGGGAGGTTTTTTATGAAAAAAATAACTAAAAAAGTTGACTTACCAGATAGGCAAATTGCTCGTAAGAAAAACAAAAATGGGACTACTTATATCTATTACAGGATGAACTTTCGTCGTGAAAATGGAGAGCCTACGTTTGATGAAATAGGTATAGGGAAGCTAGATGAAAGCGGTAAGAAATTAATTCCTAATAGAAATTACTATGATTTGTTTCCAGATGATTCTAATAGATATGTTATTAGCAATAAATCTTTTGGTCTTACTTATGTTTTAAATAAGATTGTAAAAGATTTAAGGTTAGACAAGACATTGCTTTCAATTTTTGGAAATGACACATACGAGATTTTAACTTTAGCGTTTTATATTCTAGCAAATGGAAATGTAGTATCACATGCTTCAAGTTGGATAGATGATAGTGTCTTACCATATGAAATTTCTGAATTAACAAGTCAAAAAATAAGTCGTCTTTTTGAACGTATTGACTACGAGAAAAGACTTAATTTTTTTAAGAAATGGACGAAGCGATATTTAGCTCAAGAATGTTGGTATTATGACGTAACTTCCATATCTTCTTATAGTAAAAAAATAAGCATATTGGAGTTTGGCTATAATAGGGATATGGATAAATTGCCGCAAATAAATATAGGTATGTGCTACGGCTCTACAACGAAGCTTCCTTTATTCTATCAAGTTTATAATGGCAGCATTACAGATAAGACATATTTTAGTTTTCTTTTAAGAGACTTTCCATTTATTAGTCTTAATAATCGTATTAACCTTGTTACGGATCAAGGTTTTGTGACGCAAGATAATTTAGCGGAAGTAGCAAATGAAGAAGGGCAAAAGTTTGGACTACTTTGTCCTTTGCCACTATATTGGAATGACGCTAAAAGAATATTAGAAAATCACACTGCACTTATTAAGCAAGATGCTAATTATATAAAAGGAACCTCTACTTTTGGTTGTTCTGTAATAGATACTGTTATGGGACAACCTGTAAAGATTTATGTTTATTACAATATGGGAAAGGCGCCATATGAGATAGTTCAATTTTACGAGAAAATTTCTAGAATGGAAGAAGAGTTAGAAGAACTGAAAAAATTAAAATACTCTTTGCTGGATCGTAAAAAATATAGGAAATATTTTGATATTAAAATAAATGAAGATGGTTTCACTTATGAAAAAAAATCAGAAGCTATAGATGAATACTTGAGAAATTGTGGCTTCTTAATTTTGATTGGTATTGGTTGTGATTCAAATCCGAGTGAAGCACTTTTTCGTTATCGTCAAAAAGATGTAATTGAAAAACAATTTTTCCAGCTAAAAAATGAAATTGATTTTAGAAGACTTAAAACACATAATCTTCAAACCACAGAAGGAAAACTTTTTGTTGGATTTTTAGCTCTTATACTTAGAAGTTATATTCTTAATTTACTTAAAAATGATACAAGGCAAAAAAAGTTTAATATACCTGATGTCATTAAAGAGCTTCAAAAAATTAAAGTTATAGAAACTAAAAATGGTAGTAAATTAATGGTTCCGTTAACAAAAAAACAAAAGGATATTTTGAAAATTTTCAATATTGAAGAAGATGACTTTCTAAAAAGTATTTTTAAGAAAAAGTAAGATTATACCGCTCGAAAGCTACCTTTAAAAACACGTTTGTATGGTATAATTTCGCGGGAATTCAGGTTACAAGAGGAGGGGAGTTTTGTAGTAACTAACGGCGTTTGATATTTTAATATTAAAAGTGCGTCAGATTATTAAGGATT
>CAZFYA010000012.1:0-2023 GCA_964523705.1 uncultured Gammaproteobacteria bacterium | reverse complement strand
GGAAGCCGACGGTATTCTAAAAGCTTCTATAATACCCGTCTTTAGGCTTTTGAGAGAAAATCTGGTGTTAAAATATGTGTTTTAGCATAGCGTCAATTTTTTTGTCATCCAACTTGAAATCTAATATGTCCAACCCTGTTTTGTTAGCTAACTCAGTTGCGAAGTCACTTTTTTTGCTGATATTTAAATAAGAATATTTTCCTGACTGCACGACTCTATATTTTTTAGCGAACTCAAGAATTGCATTACTTGTGTACTTATGTTTGAAGATCTTGAATTGCAATAAACGTAAAATCAATACGGAGAGATAGCAGATAAGAAAATGTCCTTTTATGCTGTTTTCTTTTTGCAGATATACTGGTCTAGCATCAAGGTCAGATTTAAAAATGCGGAAAGATTCTTCTATACGCCAAAGTTGTTTATAGGCGTTGTAAATAGTAATAGCATCCATTTTTACTTCTGATGTTACTATCATGTTATAGCCAACTAATCTTAAATCTTCATCTATCTTGTCTTGATTTAATCTTGGGAAAACCTTGCCATTGGTAGAAACAAAGTCAACGTATTTTGCACGGTCACCAAACTCTTTTCGTTTTGCACCGCTAAGAGTTAAATTTTTTATTTTCTCGACTTCTTGGTAAATCTCTTCACGTTTCTTTTTTGCCAAACTGGAGTTGTAAACTACAACTCTTTTTTCATTAAAAGTCTCTGTTCTTCTTCTCCCATTTTCGTCAGTAAAGGTATATAAAAATGCCCCTTGAAAAGATTTTATTTTTATTTGCGCCCCATCTACCTCATCACATATTTTTTCATAGCCCTCTTCCAATAAAATAGATTCCTTTTCCTTGGCAGATAAGCTTTTTACTGATTTGGAAAATAAATATCCATCGCCGTCTAATAATGTTTGATAAATATTTTGAGCACAATTTAAGCCTTTATCAGCTATCCGGATGCTTCGACCTGTAATGTTAGGTTTCTTTTTTAATTGATTAAGCACCTCTCTATGAATGGGCTTTTCAGATTGATTGCCAGGGTATAATTTCATACCAAGCGGTATCTGATTAGCATCCAATAGGATCCCCATACCTACTAACGGTGTGTATCTATTCTCTTTAGAAGGTCCCTTCCTTCTAAACTCATCTTCTTTATCTATTTCAAAGTAAAAATTTGTGCAGTCAAAAAAAGTATATTTTAAGCTAAATGGATAAAGTAAATTAACTTGATTGTTGTAAATCTCAATAATTCTCTCATATTCATTCCCTATAATTTCTAGAGCATTATAAAGTTGATCCAAAGACATGTTTGCTTTTTCATAAAGCATCGGGAGCACATCAAGGTAAGTCTTCTTCTTAGAGCAAGGACTAATAACTCTTGCATAAACAAGATTGGCAATAACATCGTAAAGATTAAATTGAATTTGATAATCACTTTGTAAAAGAGAAATGTATTTCTCAACACCAAGTCCATCATTTACACACTTCCATAGGAAATAACCTAAGTTCCGCTCTTTTGATTTTTCAGTGATCTTTTCTTTTTTCTTTTCATTGGATTTTTCTTTAAGTTTTCTTTCTTGATTAAGCATAGCAACTTCCCGCTCAAGAAAAGCAATCGGATCCTCTATTCCTTGCTCCTGCAACACGTGCAGGTAGCCGTAGGCTTTGTAAGATCTGTGTCGAGTTTGATTCGATTCAGAGTCATGATAGCTCTCATAGATTTGCAAATAAGTTCCTTTTTTGATGTGAGATTTTTTCAGAAAGTAAGCCATTTTTTTGTCTCCTAAAGCACATAAAAAGTATCTCCATTATATAACACCATAACACCAGATGCAATAGGTAAAAACACAAATTCTGTAAAATATTAAAAATATCAAAATTTGACTGTATCTATTAGATTATTTCTTGTTGTAGATGCTTTGAAAACTAAAAATTTATGGTGCTAAAAGCTAAAGACGGGTACTCTGGAATACTCATTTTTATCCTCGCTTAAATACTTTAAATCCTGATAACGATCACTTCCTGACCTT
>CAZFYA010000011.1:0-7438 GCA_964523705.1 uncultured Gammaproteobacteria bacterium | reverse complement strand
GGTAATACGTAGGTGGCAAGCGTTATCCGGATTCATTGGGCGTAAAGTGTGCGTAGGCGCCTTAGAAAGTCATATCTTAAAGACCAAGGCTTAACCTTGGAAATGGGCATGATACTTTTAAGGTTGAGGATTATCAGGGATGCTGGAACAGTTAGTGTAGCAGTGAAATGCGTTGATATTAACTGGAACACCAAGGGCGAAGGCAAGCATCTGGGATTTTCCTGACGCTGAGGCACGACAGCTAGGGTAGCGAAACGGATTAGATACCCGTGTAGTCCTAGCCGTAAACGATGCTCGCTAGCTCTATCTTACTTGTAAGGTGGGGTGTAAGCTAACGCGTTAAGCGAGCCGCCTGGGGACTACGGCCGCAAGGCTAAAACTCAAAGGAATTGACGGGGACCCGCACAACCGGTGGAGCGTGTGGTTCAATTCGAGACAAAACGAAGAACCTCACCAGGGCTTGACATGTAATCGTTTATTCCTCTGGAAACAGAGGGAGATCCGTAAGGATGATTACACAGGTGCTGCATGGCTGTCGTCAGCTCGTGCCGTGAGGTGTTCCCTTAAGTGGGGAAACGAGCGCAACCCCCATCCAATGTTAAATATTCATTGGAGACGGTCCCATTTTTTGGGAAGGAAGGAGGGGAAGACGTCAAGTCAGCACGGCCCTTACGCCCTGGGCTACACACACACTACAATGGCGAAAAACAACGGGTTGCAATACTGCAAAGTAAAGCTAATCCCTGAAATTTCGCCTCAGTTCAGATTGGGGGCTGAAATTCGCCCCTATGAAGTCGGAATCGGTAGTAATCGCAGATCAGCAAGCTGCGGTGAATACGTTCTCGGGTCTTGTACACACCGCCCGTCAAGGCAGTAAAGTCGGTAACTATCGAATATTGCATTTGTGATAGAGGTAGAGATCGGCGATAAGGCTTAAGTCGTAACAAGGTATCCCTACCCGAAGGTGGGGATGGATCACCTCCTTTCTAAAAACTTTATTTGGCGCGTCCAAATATTGGAAGTAGGAAAGAGAGAGGACACGGTAACCTAGTTTGAATATGATTTAATTCATATCACGATAGGGAAGAGTGTAAACACCCAAGTGAGGATAGCACTTGTCCGCCATCTGGCGAAAAACATCTATTCAGTTGGCTCCATTAAAAGCGTCTCAAGCGCAGGAGCTTTTTCCTACCACTTCCTGGTTAGTTTTAAAAAGACCACCATTAATTTGGTGGTTTTTTTATGCTAAATTAATATATATAATAACCTTTTGATGAAAATAGCGCTTTTTGCAGATACATATTTTCCCCAAGTTTGTGGAGTATCAACAGCAGTAGATTTTTTCTACAAGAAGTTATTAAAAAGAGGAAACGAAGTCTATTTAATTATTCCTAAATATAAAAATCAGAAAAACGGGAAAAACACTCTTTGTCTTCGTTCAATTGCAGCTAACAGGGCTTTTAATTATCGTTTAGCAATATACATTTCATTTAGAAGTTTAATAAAGCTTTTAAAAAAAGACTTTGATATTGTTCATGGACATGCAGTCGGTTCAATTAGCTTAGGCGGGCTATTTTTCTCAAGACTTAAAAAAATTCCTTATGTTTACACATACCATACGATGCTTACTGATTATTCCCATTATTTTCTTTATGGAATACTAAGACCAAAAACCATAAGAAGAATTAGTAGGATTTCCTGCAATGCCTGTGATTATATTATTGCTCCATCAGAAAAAGTAAAAGAAGAATTAATCTCTCAAGGGGTAAAAAAACCAATAGCTGTGATACCAACGGGAATAGATATTGACAAGTTTCAAAACCTAAAAAAAGATTTTTTAAGAAAAAAATTAAACATAAAACAGGATGAGAAGATTTTGCTTCATGCAGGAAGACTGGGAAGAGAAAAATCCGTTGATTTTTTAATTTATGCATTTAACCATGTTTTAAAAAAAGCACCTAAAACCCACCTTGTTATTGCCGGTTTTGGAACAGAATTAAGCTATTTAAAAAGTTTAAGTAAAAGACTTAAGATTGATAAAAACATTCACTTTTTAGGGTTAGTTGAATATAAAAAAATGCCGCTTGTTTACAGTGGAGCAGATATTTTTGTTTTTTCCTCTAAAACAGAAACACAAGGCTTAGTAGTTTTAGAGGCAATGGCAGCAGGGCTTTCAATAATCTGTTTAGATGATAAGGCATTAAAAGAAACAATAATAAATAATTTTAACGGGATTATGGTTAAAAAAAACATTTCAGATTTTGCAGAAGAGATTTTAAAGCTTTTAAAAGATAAGAAAAAAAGAGAATTTTTGGGAAAAAACGCTAAGAAAAAGGCAGAACAGATTTCAGAAGAGTCTATTACTAACCTTGAAAAAATTTATAAAAAACTTATTAAAAAAAAGCCTCAATAAAATAACTTTCCAAGCTAGATTTTTAATAGAAGCTGTGCTAAGATTTAGAAGTAATTTGGCGCGATGGTGAAGAAGCTAACACAGCTGTTTGCAGAACAGCCATTCGGGGGTGCAAGTCCCCCTCGCGCCTCCAAAGCCCTTCTGGTTTTATGAGGCTAAATTTGCTAGAATAATAAATTATATTTTTGGGTACGTAGTTCACCGGTTAGAACGCTTCTCTGATAAAGAAGAGGTAGATGGTTCGATTCCATCCGTACCCACAATTTTTTTTACCAATGGTAGAGTTTAGATTTATGAAGCACAAAGAAGAAATAGACATTAAAAATGTCGAGAGCTTTATTAAGAAAAATTTAGTTAAAGCAGACAATAGTGGGGCAGCCTGCCCTGATGGAAGATATACCAAAGATCAGGATAATGGCTGGATAAGAATATTTGGAGCTCATCTTGGCGTTTGTATGGCTGTTATGGCCTCATTTAGGGAAAAAGAAATTGCTTTTTCTTATGATGAAGTATTTTCAAAAACAAAACTTGCTTTACTAGCTACTACAGGAAAAGAGTTTAAGCTTCAAGCACATACAGATGACCATAAAGAAATTGGCTGTGGTCATGTTGAACAAGCTGTCAGCGGAAAGTATGAAGAGTTATATGGAATAAAAAGAAAAGATGCCTTATCGATTTGGGAAAAAGCAAAAAAAGATAATAGTGTAAACTGGATAACTCTTCACGGCGGACATAAGGAAAAGGGGATTTTGCTTTTAGAATCAACAGAATACACTGTTCACTCTCAAGATGAAAAACAAAAAGAGATGTATTTTGTAATTGATGTTTTAAGAACAAATGATTTATTAATGAGCTTTTCTCAAAAAGCCAATTTTAAAGGGATAACAACAGAGGATATTGTTAAAAATTACTGGAGACAGGCAAGAGCAACTTCTTCAATTCTTGCTAAAGGATTGCCTCAATTTGAGGTAAAAATTGATAAGACAGGCAATTTTACCACTGAATTTTTAGGACCGGCTGAATAATATCCCGTAGTATATTTAAAAAAACCTGAAATTTTAGGCTTATAGAAAAAATATTTACTCATTGGGCGTTGTTTGAGGAGGAAGACAGCATTTAATATTGTCTTCGCCTTGGCAAAGATCTTCAACAATTTTATTTCCTTTAGAAGTACACTCATTAACTAAGTCCATGTAATTTGTATTTATGCATTTTCCTCCCAATTTTTCACAATAGGAGATATTAGCTTCTTGTTGAATGTTTTGCTGTTGTTTAGTTAAGTTTATGGTTAAAGGAATAGCTAAAAGTACAATTGCAAGTGTTGCAAGCTTAGCAAGTTGAGAACCGGTGATACCTTTAATTAAGTTTATGCCTTTATTAGCAGTTTTTTTCTTAGCCACTAATTAAATTCTGCATAAGTCTTCTTGTCTTGTCAAGCCCTTTTGTGTTAAACTTTTCCCATGATTCTGTCAGACAGAGACATTAAAAAAGCTTTAGAAGTAGGAAAAATAAGGATAACTCCAAAGCCTAACTTAAAACTTCAGCTTGGTTCATGTTCAATTGACCTTAGGCTTGGCAATAGTTTTCGAATTTTTGAATACAGCAAACATTCTTTAATTGACCCCTTATCTAAGAAAACAAAAGAAGTAAGTTTTACCAAGGAAATCAAAGTAAAAGATAACGAACCTTTTATTATTCAACCCAAAGATTTTGTTTTAGCCATAACAAAAGAGAAGATAGCTATAGATTCAAAGCATTTAGGAAGACTTGAAGGAAGGTCCTCTCTTGGAAGGTTGGGGATAGTTGTGCACTCAACAGCCAGTGTTTTTGATCCTGGCTGGGATGGTCAGGCAGTTTTAGAGCTTGGAAATTTGGGAAGACTTCCTGTTGCACTTTACCCCGGGATGAGAATCTGTGCCATGACTTTTGAGCAGTTGTCTTCAGAAGCAGAAGTACCATATGTTAATAAGAAAAGTGCAAAGTACAAAAACCAAAACAAGCCCTATGAGTCAAAAATCCAACAGGAAAGATAAGTAGGTAAGTGATATAATGTTATATTATAGGGCTAAATTTAAGCATTAGAGGACAAAATATATCCTATATTTATGAAATATAAAATTTGTTTAGACTTAGATTTTAAAAGAAATAAATATCCTGGGAAACTTATAGCTTTTGAAGGGATTGATGCAAGCGGTAAAACTACTCAAGTTAAGCTTTTGAAAAAGGCACTTGAAAAGAAAGGAAAGAAAGTTTTTTTAACCAAGAATCCAACTAGAAAAGGACCAATTGGTAAATTAATTCACCAGGTTTTAAGGGGAAAAATAAAAGTACCTTTGGTTTCTTTTCAGTATTTGTACTCTGCCGATAGACAAGTTCAGCAAATTGAAATAATTAAACATTTAAAAAAGGGCGATATTGTTATAACCGATAGGTATTTTTGGTCATCAATTGCCTATGGTATTTCAGATAGGGATGCAACTGATTACAAAAACACAACTGATTTTTTGCTTATCAGCCAGTCAATTCTTTCAATGTATTATCAGTTTTTAATTCCTGATGTTTCATTTTATCTTGATATATCAACAAAAGAAGCTTTAAAAAGACTATCTTTAATGAGCAAGCAAAAAGAAATTTATGAAAATACTCAAAAGCTTAAAAAAATAAGAGACGGTTATCTTTTTATCTCAAATATGTTTAAAAAAGAAATTTTAAAAATTAACGGAGAAAGAAAAATTAAAGAAATTGCCAAGGAAATTTTAAATGAGGTTGAAAAGATTTTATGATTTTAGCACCAAAAAAATTATTGTCCCTTGTAAAGATGAAAAAGCTTGTTGAAAATTTATCTCAAAGGGAATTAGAAAACCCTGAAGGAGCTGGTTTTGATTTAAGACTTGGAGAAGTGTTTAGGATTAAAGGTAAGGCTTTTTTAGGAGAAACTCATAGGCAAACGGCAGATATTACATCTTTGGCAAAATATAACGAGAAAAAGAAGAGTTCAATAAAAATAAAGCCAGGAGATTTTTTCTTGGTTAAAACTATTGAGAAGATTAATCTTCCCGTTAATTTATCAGCAGTAATTTTACCAAGAACAACTACTTTTCGATCAGGTCTTTTTTTAAGAACAGGTCCGGTTCAACCGGGGTATCAAGGAGAACTAACTTTTGGTCTTAAAAATGAAGGACCGATTACAGTTGAAATAGAAATGGGAGCCAGGTTTGTGCATATAATATTTCATGAAATAAAAGGAATGGGAAGTAAATATAGAGGACAATGGCAAGGCGGAAGAGTATCGGCTTTAAAGCGCGAAAAACAGGTTTAAAAAGGAATATCCTCGGCTTCTGAAGGCTTATCTTTTGCTGGAATTGGTTTTGGCATACCCCTGAATTTTATTTGTTTCGGATTATTCTTTTTTGTAGTCCTTTTCTGACTTTCTGTTGTTCTTTGTTCTTTTCCAAAATCGCTGGTTTCAATCCAAAACCAACTATCTTTTCTTAATTCAATAAATTCTTTGTCTTTACGTGCACCTGTTTTTTTATCAGGAATTGATTCTGTTGGTTTTCCAAGTAGGTATTTTTGTTCATATGCTCTTTCCTCATCGCCAGTAAACATAATAGTAATTCTTCCCTTTGCTTCATAGCAGGTTCCTTGATTAGGATGCGTTTTAGGATCTTGTTCATAAAGTCTAACGCTTTTTAGCTCTCTCTTTTTACCTACTGGAATCTCTGGATCCCTGGTTGTTTTATGATATATCCTTGGTAATTCAGATGAATAAGGGCTTTCAACCCTTTTTTCAACAGGTGGTTTTACATCGCCTCCGACTTCTAAGACCATTTGGTTTTTAATAGCTTCGCCCATTAAGCATATTATAGCAAAAATAAATTGCTATAGTTTGATATATTGAAAAAATAAGCATAAAAGATTAAAAATGAATAGTGAAAAAAAGACATCTCAAAGACACTGAGCGAAGCCGAAGTGCGGAGTATCAATACCTTGATTTAGCAAAAGAAATATTAAAAAGCGGGATTAAACAAGTAGATAGAGGAACAGGAGTAGCGGATTTTAGTCTTTTTGGAAGACAAAGCATTTACGATTTAAAGAACGGTTTTCCGCTTTTAACTACAAAAAAAGTTTACTGGAATGGAGTGCTACATGAGCTATATTGGTTTTTCTCAGGACAAACTAATATTAAGTATTTAGTCGATAATAACGTTCATATCTGGGATGATTATCCGTATAAAATCTATCTTGAGAAAAATCCAAAAGCAAAATTAAAAAAAGAAGAGTTTATTGAAAAGATTAAAAACAGTAATAGTTTTGCTAAGAAATGGGGGGAATTACCAAAAATTTATGGTGAGATGTGGAGAAAATGGCCAACTAAAAAAAAAGGCAGAACAATTGATCAGTTAAAATGGGCAATTGAAGAGGTAAAAATGGATAAAAATGCACACAATGCAATTGTTACTTCCTGGAATCCTGAATATCTTTATACAATGGCTGAGAAAAAAGATGCTTCAAGATTTCCAATTTGTCATAACCAATATCAAATAAGCAACAGGAACGGAAAACTTTCCCTTATTTTATATCAAAGAAGTTGTGATTTATTTCTAGGTGTTCCATTTAATATTGCAAGCTATGCCTTGCTAACAGTTATTATCGCTAAGATATTAAAACTTGAACCGGGTGAATTTATTCATATGTATGGTGATGTTCATATTTATGAAAACCACATAAAGCAAATGAAAGAGCAATTAAAAAGAAAACCAAGGCCGTTTCCAAAGATTAGAATAAAGGGAAAATTAAGTTCAATTGAAGATTTTACACCGGACAAAGTTATTCTTGAAGGATATAATCCACACCCTGTCATAAAAGGAGAATTAACTGTTGCAGGTGGATATTTTGAAAAGAAAAAGAAATGAAAATATCAATAATTGTTGCTGTTGATGAAAAAAGAGGAATTGGAAGACACGGAAAGCTTCTTTTTAACATTGCAGAAGATCATAAGCGATTTAGGAAGTTAACAGAGGG
>CAZFYA010000010.1:5602-7611 GCA_964523705.1 uncultured Gammaproteobacteria bacterium | reverse complement strand
TCACCCAAACAACCTTGCTTATAAGCATTGACCCCTAGGTCTTTGTATTCTTCAAAATAATTAGCACTTGGATCTTGGTAATTCATCCTACTACATCCTTTCTTCGGGTTTCGTTTGGTTAATAATTGCTTGAAGTATACAACTGCTAATCTATTTTGTGTCAACTAGTAACTTTTATAACAAAAGACATCAATTTGCCGTTTTTTTCTTTCCTCTAGGAAAAGAAATCTTCTGTTTTATTCTCCTATAAGGAAGTTGAAGCTATGCACGAGAAAGAGGCACACTTTACTTAAAAGCATTTTCTATTTCGATTATTGAATTATTAAAGGCTTTAAGGATCTTGTGCCAATTTCCTGAGTAATCTTTATCGTTGGTAATACCAAAATAGGAATTGGCTTGATCAATATTATGCCTTACGCCAAGCAGTCCAAGTTTAATGTCAAAATGATCATGTATTGGGTATTGGTTTCTAAGCTTTTTTACCATTTTGAAAGATTTTGTTAGTAAATCTGTCCTTTCTGCTCCTATTTTCACTTGAAGCCAATTATTAAAACAATCAAGACTTCCTTTTATCTGATTTCCACAACTTGGACACTTCATTGAATAGCTTGAAATACCAATTCGAATATGGTCAATTATCCCTGATAGTAAGCATATTCTGTAAAGGTAGTTAGGATTATCTTGTGGATCAGAGCCCATGTCTCTCTTAATTTGACTAACTTCTCCAAGCTGTTCGAATGAACTCAACATTGGCTCACCAAATTTATGTCTAATTAATTCGTTTAATCCCTCTAGGTTTTTATAAGCCTCATCTCCAAGCAACCATTCGTATGAAGTAGGGTCTTTGAGAAAAGATTTAACCCCTTTATTTTTAATTAAATTTTGGGTATCTTTTACTGACGATTCGGAATTGAAACTATCAAACCAAAATCCCTCCTTAGGTGGCTCTTTTGCGGTTCCAATAACTTCAATTATCGTTCCTGCTAAAGTATCGGCAGCAATGGCAGACTTTTCTCCCCAAACCGCAATAATTGATCCCGTTAACGATAGCGGAAAAGAATAATCTGTTTTAGGATCAGGACCAGTAATCCTTATAATGAAATCGTCTCTGTCGCCTAATTTGGGTTGATGTTTTACCTCAATGTCTAATTTTCCAATCATTTTTCTTTTTAGGTTGTATTAATCAACGAGAGTTCGACTTCTAAATATAGGACATCAATTTCCTTTTGTATTTTAATTGTTTCTGTTAAAGCAGTGACGATTTTACAATAGGTTTTTATTTCATCCGAAGATAAAATTTTACCTTTACGGTCTTTGAGCCACTTGGACAAAACTTGATATCCGCCAATTTGATAATTCCAAACTTTCTCTGGAACCTCTGCAAAATATTGCTTATCATTAAGCCAGATTTTATTATTCTCAAATCTTATTTTTTTAACTAAGCTACCATCTTCTCCGTAAAATTTTGCCGAAGGTGTGTCTAAAAGAGAAGATTTTAGTAGGTGTAATTCTACTAATACTTCACCCAATTCGGACATTTTTCTAAAAAGATCATATTTCTTAGTAAAAGGAATTCTCGGAAAATCAATTTTTAAAAATTCCTGATATTTTTGACGATACGTGTTTGAATATAAAACTGCATAAATATAATAAAAAATATTTTCTGGAACAATTTCGTTTCTAAAATTACTTCTTAATAAGTCTATAATTTCCTGATTAACATTAGATTTTTTTTCAGTTTTCAGGTTATCATTTAATAAATCCTGTTGTTGAGTTTCATTTTTATTGTTTCTATATATCCAAAGTGGAAAAATGTATGTTTGTTGTCCGCATAAATGTTTGTCTGAAATTATGTTTGTAACGAAGACTTCAGTGTAATTTTCACTCTTGGTAGAGTTGGTAATTGCTACTGCTAAATTTTCGTTTAAAAAATTATCCATTATGTTACGCCTTGCTCTTTGTAGAACCTTTGAATTATATATTGTAAATCTTCTATCAAAAGGCCTGTA
>CAZFYA010000010.1:248-5592 GCA_964523705.1 uncultured Gammaproteobacteria bacterium | reverse complement strand
GAATAGAAAGAAACACTACATCCGTCCATTGCCTCTTTATACCAGTCATCAATAATTTGTTCGGGGGCATTATATTTATGTGTAAAATGAAAGACATCATCATCCATTTTTGAGAATTTTGCATTTAATGTTTCTTTATTAAAACAAACTAAAACACTATCATTTCCAGTTACAATTCCTACAGTGTTTTTAAGAACAATTTCCTGAAGTGGGACAAACTTATTATAAATTTCTTCATTTGAAAAATCCTTATTAGTAAAAAAGAAAAATGGTTTTTTATATAGGATATTTTTCCACTCTGTAGAAGATATATTGTTTTCTTCTAAAAATTTGTATTTATTTTCTTGTGTATCAATTATTTCAGAATAAAATATCTGTTTTTTTGTCGATTTTTCTGACTTAATAAAAAAACTAATTGATACCCCCTCTCTAATTTCAAAAACATTCTTGTCATTAACTTTCGGATTTTGAGTGTCTCCATGAAGATTTAGGATGTAAATCCTGTCAAAATCTTCCAATAGTTTTCGCCTCATGTCTCTGTGGATCAGGCCATCAAGGAAAGAATTATTCGTTATCATCGCCACAATACCCTTGCCGGACTGTTGAATCTTCCAGTGAGCAAATGCAATGAATTTAATGTAGTCATCGGATAGTGGCTGAATATTTCTTTCTTCTTTTCTGACGTTCTCCTTATAGCTTTCATAAAATCTCCCAAACTCCGTTGTCTTGTCAATCTCATTTTGAGAAGAAACTGAATATGGAGGGTTGCCGATAACAACCATAACAGGGGTTGAATTTTTAACCTCAAGAGCATACTCTTGTTCTGTAACTAGCACCCTCTCAAACATTCCTGTCGAGTGGCTACCCATTGAATCTTTAGGATTAAACTCAAGGGTGTTTGTTAAAAAAATATTTAATCGGTCTCCGCTATCAAAAGTGAAACCTTTATCTGTTAACGAAAACAACACTTTAAAGTGGCTCACCACATAAGGAGCGATTGATATCTCAAAAGCAAAAAAATGTTTTAAGATATGCTCTCTTATAAAACTCGAAAGATAACTTTTTTCTTCTGAATATTTTGACTGAACTTCTTCGATAGCCTTTTCAATCGCTCCAATGAAAAAAGTACCGGTTCCGACTGCGGGATCTAGAAGTGTTACCGAATTTTCCAATTCGTTTCCTTTATAGCTGGCTAAGCCATCGGGGCAATCAAAAAGTTCTTTATCTTTCAATATTTCATGGGTTGAGTTAACAATGTATGAAACAACTGGAAGAGGAGTATAAAAAACTCCTAATTTAATTTTTTTGTCAGAATCAAATTTTGAAAGAAAAGTTTCATACAGGTGGAAAACAGGATCTTTTTTTCCATCCCCCACTCTTGTAACAATTTTATAAATTTCTGTATTATTTAAGATGTCTACAATTTCGTCAACAATTATCTCTAAATTTTGAGGCATTTCCTCTGTTGAAATAACTTTAAACACCTCCCTCAAAATTCCAAAGTTTTTCTGGACATAATCGTAAGCAGTTTTCGTTGTAAATGGTAAATTACTCTGCTTTTTTCCAAAAAGAGTCTCTTGAAATTCGTATTGATATTTTGCAATAAGAAGACCGTAAGTAAAAGTCTGAGAAAAATAATCTGCGAAGTCTTCAAAAGATAAATCTTTCATTAAATTATTCTTAAAAGACAGATAAAGCCAGTAAAAATAATTGTTTTCACTTTCGCGTAGTGTCGGAAGAACAACCAGATCTCTCATATCCTTAGCTTTAATTGCCAAGACCTCAGCCAAAGTTTTAGCACTTAAAATGCGAGGGCGGGAAAAGTTAAAAAATGAAGTAAGTAGTTGAACAAATTCCTGCTTGTGTTGAATAATCGGATAATCAGGAATTCTTTTAGAGAGTTCAAAATCAGATATCTTAACAGGTTTCGAGATAGCAGTTCCTTCTCTGAATAAACGAAATTCAAGAAAATTTGTCAAAATTAAATTAGGATAGCCTTTCTTGTATCTTTGAAGTTGTTCTGTTGTCTCAATAGAATCCAAAGCCTCAACGGATGGAGCTTTAGCTTCAATATAACCACAAATTTTACTTTCTCCGTCCCAAATTCTAAAATCAGGATTGCCAAATTCAGACTTTTTGGGTAAGGTGGTGACAATAGTTTTCTTTTTTAAATTTTGGCCAAAGGAAAAAAACAACTTCTCCAGTGGTCCATAAAAACTTCCTTCGCTAGCATCTCCGACAGAAATCTTTTGATAGACCTCTTTTAAATATTCTTCAATAAAATCAGCCATCCTTTTCATTAATTCTATATTCAATTGATTCTTTTTTCAATTGGAGCAAGTTTTTGCACTTTATGGGGTAGAAATAAATATTTTTTAGTTTATGGTTGACATTATGTAAAGGGGCTGGTATATTTAATTTGCAGGTACCGGATAGGACCACCTATCAGTAGAGAGGCATAGATTGCATCTATACCCTCTCGACCCTGCTGCTTTTACTCCAATCAAATTCCCAACAATTGAATCTTGTTTTTCTTAGTTTTCTTTTTATTTCCAACACCTTCGCACTAATTCTAGTTTTATTACCTTCTTTATCTCCTTTTATTGGATTCATTGAATACAAATAACCGCCTAAAAGCATATCAACTGCTTGAATAAGTAATACTCCATGAGATTCTGTTTGGAGTATGTTATAGACTTGTGGAATATCTAAAGAGATATATTCAAATTTCTTTTTTGACAACTTTGGTTTCCTTTGAAAGTCTGCTATTAGTATAGTCTCTTCCTGTCTCCACAAATTGTTTTTGATGAGTTTTTTACAAAGAGTAACGTACTTTTCCCACCGTTCGACACTGTTTTCAGGTTTCTTGTAAGCTAGATCGTTCGTGTTTGCATCATAATAAAGACATGCAAAAGACCAACTATCGTCATTTTCTAAACTCTCAAGAAAACCAAGATCATATTCTATACTCGAAGAGGTAGTGGATTTAAAACTGAATTCTAGACGACTTGGATCCTTTTTTAATGCGCTACACAACCCTTCATGTATAGGGTGTAATTTTTGAATTAGTTGTATTGGCTGAGAACTTTTTAGGATGCCTATACCATAATAGCATCGTTCGATATTCGGTGGACTCAATACACCGCTTTCGTCTAAAAATGTAAATGTTTTTATAAGCCCTTTTTGCATCAAAATAAACTATAGTAATGTGTTTTATAGCACTTTTGGGTTAAATTTGGAAGTACATAGAAGAAAAAATATTAAGTGAGTTTATCCAGTCTTCATTATCTCACTCATTTTAAATTGGCCTTTTGGAAGTGACAGAATTTTTTGTCTTATTTTTTCAATTTCTTCATCTGTTTTTCCGGCAAGACAGTTAAAATCCTGACAAAAAGGAGTAATTGAGACACCGTCAGGGGTTTTTACCTCGTGTCCCTGGCAACCGATTGTTCCGTCGTTAAGCAGGCCTAAAAGTGAACAATCCCTTTCTTTGCAACACTCAATGCAAAAGCGCCCTTCCACTCTGCATAGAAATTCCTTCATAACTCCTTATAGCACACAAACTTTTCAAAAACAAAAAGGCACCGCGGGAAGAGTTTGCAGCCATGGTATAAACCACGATATCTCTTCCTTTGGTGCCCTTTGCACTAACTCGCCTGCTTGGACTCACGCAGAGCATTTATCACTTTCTCTGCGGTTCCATATCCGCCGTTAAACTTGTCGTAACCGTAAACATCGAGAAAATCGCCTTGGTAAAAAACAAGATTGAGGCGTTTCCCCTCCAACTCGACAAACATCCACTTGGTGCGGAAAAGTTCTTCCGCTTGCTCAACCGTCATGGATACTTGTCTTCTGTCAAGTCATTCAGCAGCGTTAAAAAGAGCTGCTAGGACCTCTGGGCGGGAAAGCCCCCTGATCGACACTAAAGTCGTTGACATCTTTCTCCCTCCAAAAGACGGCTCACTGAAGCTTACAGGCATTGTTTTTCTCCTTCTTTAAGGCAAGTTAAAGTGCAAAAAATTCAAGCAAAAAAATGACAAGACAGCGCTTAGCCTTGATTGTTTTTATTGAATGAAAGAAGAATACCAGAATAACTTAAAGAAAGCAATATTATAGGTTAACCAAAAATATTTATAATAGATTTTAATGTGACCCCACCCGGATTCGAACCGGGGTTACAAGGCTGAAAACCTCGTGTCCTGGGCCTCTAGACGATGGGGCCGCGTATATCTTCGCACGCGGCAAGCCGGTATAGCTTCGCACGCGGCAAGCCGGTATAGCTTCCTTGATCGCACGTTTGTCGCGTTCTACGCGACGGCAAGCCGATTAACCTAAATAATTTTTTAACTGCTTTTTTAGAAAAACTCTCCCCGCACCACTTTTGAGAAATTTCTCTCCATATGTAGCATCTTCTTGCTTTATATATGCCTCAAAGTAAATAAGTCTCCAGGGAATTTTTCTTTTAGAATAATATTCTGTTCCTGAATTATGTTTTTCTAATCTTTTAAAAGGACTGTCGGGTGTAACCAATGTACCAGGAACTGTCCTTTATGCTTTCAATTATATAAACATAATACATGTACTGTTTACCGCGTGATCCGCATGGTTTACCGCGTGATCCGCATGGTTTACCGCGTGATCCGCGAAGCGGATTTTACGCGGTGAGGCTGGAAGGGATCGAACCTTCGACCAATTGCTTAAAAGGCAACTGCTCTACCACTGAGCTACAGCCCCAAAAATCAAACTCTAAACCCTAAATTCTAAACTCTAAATATTTTAACTTGTTTGTTCTCTGACTAGGAGAACCTGCCACTGCCTGCCCCGCTAAGCGACATCCCGATATTACATCGGAACGAGCTTTTGTGGGGAGCTACAGCCCCTCATTGAAGGAAACCTATGGTTTTCTTCAAAAAACTTTCCAAATTTGTAATTTTTGCGATCTTCAACCGAGTCGACGCAAAAATATAATTCAATTCATTTTAAAAAAGCTTTTAGCTTCTTTCCGTATCTGTCAATTATTTTTGTGCTAAAATCACTATAATAATTTTAGCATAATTGAGCCTATGCCACAACCATTTTTGCAAGTCGGACCGGTAAAAATTTACTTTTACGGCGTACTTATTAGTTTGTCCCTTGTCTTTCTTTATTCTTACGCTAAGAAAAACAGCAAAAACTACAGTCTCTCTTCCCAAAGCGCTTTATCATCCCTGGCTTATTCTCTAATCTTCTCTCTTATAGGCGCCAGAGTATATCATATTTTAGATAATTTAAGCTACTATAATCAATTCCCAATTGAGGCTTTTTTTGTATGGCAAGGAGGCCTGGGAATTTTTGGTGCCATAAT
>CAZFYA010000010.1:0-238 GCA_964523705.1 uncultured Gammaproteobacteria bacterium | reverse complement strand
GGTATTTTGCTTTATTCGCTTCTTAAAAAAGTAAAACCTCTCTCGCTCCTTAACCTTCTTTTTCCTCCTCTGCTTCTTGCCCAAGCAATCGGAAGAGCCGGTAATTTCTTTAATTTTGAAGGCTTTGGCCCACCAACCAGCCTCCCCTGGAAATATTATGTTCCTGTTTCCGAAAGGCCTCTCGAATACCTTTCTTTTTCCTATTTTCATCCCACCTTTTTTTACGAAGCCCTTCTTT
>CAZFYA010000009.1:0-13091 GCA_964523705.1 uncultured Gammaproteobacteria bacterium | reverse complement strand
CAGAAAGATAATCCTTATTTTTTGTATTATTATTTTTTGTAATACTATTTATTGTGGGTAAAGAATTTTTACTAGCGAACGGTAAAGAATTTTTACTACAATGGTTAAGATTTTTAACTAATTCATACTTGTTTGTTTTGTTATTATTTCTAATTATTCTTATAAAATTTTTCGACTCTAAACGTTTTGTAGTTTTAATTATGGTTTGTTTTGTTAGGCCAGTGCCGTTATCTAATTTGCCGACCCCTTTCATTAGTTGTTTTCGACTAATTTGGTCGCTTAATTTCCCAAATCCATAAGTGTGACGAAGAATAAAATCTAGAACTTTTTGTTCTGATCCGTTTAAATTTTGCCAATACTTATCCATTATTCTTGGATATCTCCAAAAATCACCTTTTTCTAAAGTTTCTGGAAATCCTGTAAATTGTTCTAATTTTTTCTTCTTTTTCATGTTTTAATGTGTGCATTTTGTTTAATAAAAAACACACTATTGTTTATAGTGTGATTATAGAATGGGAAATTTTTTTAAAATACCACACTTAAGATGTCATCTTAAGTGCGATTTTTATTTTAAATTAGGATATTGTTTTCAACATATTTTTTAAATCTATCAAGATCCTTGGTGATATTTTCAAAAGTTATAGGATCTTTTGTTTTATTTTCATACATGAGTTGCACTTCTTCATTTTTAGCAATTTCTGAAATTGTTTTTCCACTTTCTTTAAGCTCATATATTTTTTTATATCTTTTTAATTCTTTAATTTTTCTATTTCTTGGTAATAGCGAAAGATGTCTTATTTCTGCTCTTTTTTCTCCTATTATGTAGAATATCGCCTTTTCGTCCTTAATAATTTTAGTCTTTTTTAATTTTTTGTAAGAGCTTGCTAATGCTTTTTTGTTGTTTTCTATTATTTCCCATTTATTTTTTATATCTTTAATGGAAGTGTCTGGAAAAATTTCTAATGTTAAATGCATAAGGCCTTTTTCGTCTTCTTTTAGGAAAAAAATAAAAGGTTCTGGAAAAAGATGATAGGATTTTTTATTATTAAATATCACAAAATACTCTATAGCATCTTTCCATCTTTCACTAGCATTTGCTGCCAATAATAAATCATCGAAAGTTTTATCATAACTTTTTAAGTTTATTTTTTGAATCCATTCAAATGCTTTTTTAGTTGTAAGTCCTTTTTGAGGAATACCAAATTTTTTTCTTATGGTTTTTACCTCTTTAATAAATTTTTTATTATAAAATATCAAAGAAAATTTTTCTTTTCTTTCTGTGGTTGGTTTATCTTTAGGATATTTTAATAATTTTGATATTCTTTTACGAGGGTCGTCATCTTTAAACACGAATCCTTGTGATTTCATATTTTTAATTTTTTAAATAATGTTAAGTTGGGAGTATACATTTCTTTTATTTTGTTATATTATAAAAATACAATTTAATAAAGTAGCCTAAACCTTTTTTGAAGGCATGGCGAAAAGACCAGTAAAGAATAAACAACCCATCATGGGGTGTGTCTTTACTGGCCGTATCGGGAAACCGGTATGAGTGGGAGAAATCCTACTACCCGTGGTGGGCTTTTTGTATACAAAACCATGGGTGCCACAAGGGGATAATCAATAAGTAAGTGATATTATGAAAACATTAAACAAGATTAAAAAAAGATGGGACAAAGAAAATGAAGAAATAAAAGTACTACCTAGGCTTTTAATTACAATTGCATCTATTTTTTTAGCAGTAGTTATAGCCTCTATTTTTATGGCTGTTACAGGCAGTTTTGTAGGTGGAGGATTAGCTATTATAATTTCATACCTTGTATTTAAGAAGCTTTTTGAAAAACTAGCAATAAAAATGAAAAAATAGAAGAAATACATGATAGATTTTTTAATTTATGCACTAGCTTTATTTTTAGCACCTTTTCTAAATGGATTATTGTCCCTTATTTTAACAATAATTTTTGCTCCGATTATAGGTTTATTAAAAAGAAAAAATAATGAAAAATTACTTAATACGGTTTTTTCTATTGAGTCTTTTTGTTCTACATTTTTAACTACTATTCTTTTAGATAAAGTATTAAACATGTTTAGTCTTAATATGAATTGGCTTTTTATTATTCTTTTCATCGCAATAATTTTGATAAATGGAATACAAAGAATAAGAAAGACTGCCAATCAAGATAAGCTTTTTGAAATTTATGAAACAGTTGGAGATGTTTCAGGTATTTTGGCAGGTTTTATAGTTCTGCTTTTATTATAATAATTTAAATGTTTGTAAAAATATGAAAGATTCAAAAGAAACATTTGAAACGCTTTGGGGATATTGCACATCTAATAATCGTTTATGTTTAAGATTAAAACATTGGTATGAGTTGTTTAAACTATTAAGAAACACGGATAGTTTGAGCGGTCATGGCGATAATGGAGAACCAGCTGACCCAGTAATCATTGATCATAATTGGTATGAGATTATTCCACTAGAAAAACAACTTCAATTTAAAAGTTATATAAAATGGGCAGAGAAGAATGACCAATTGGAATTAGTTGGAGAATATGTAAGGTCTTTACCAGAAGAAGAATGGGAGCATTTTGGATCATAATTTATTCTTAAATTAGTTAGGTTTAAGGTTGATTTTTTGTGTTTTTAATTATATCATCAAAATAATGAAAATTAGAATTACAAACAATTTATTATTTATTTCAAGCACCTCTTTTTGGGTGTTTTAATTTTAAATATATTTTCAATAAAATTTTTTAATACTGGATTATAAACATGACAAAAAAACAGATTAGAAAACACGAAACTTCTTTAAAGGATCATAAACGAAATAAAAAAGAATTGAATCCTCCATTTTTATCTAAGGAATTAAATATGAATTCTTCTTCTTGGTTTGACGAAAGACTTCCAGAAATGTTATGGGCGGTTTTAATAATTGGGAATCTGAAGAGAGAAGAAGCTTTAAAATTTTTTAATTATATTGCAAATTTTGTTGAAGTAAATCAAGACTGTTCAGATGTTACCTTAACTGGTATTTCGCAATTACCTATAGAGAAGAGAAAGTTATTTATTGAACATTTTGTCAGTTATTCGCAAGGTGCAAAAGATATACTTCGTTCACTTCTATTATTTCCAGAATTACCTGCTTTTAATAGTTGGAAAGAGATGCTGACAGAACCTTTACCAGAAGAAGATTGGCAAAAAATAAGCAAGGGGGTCGGTATTACTTTTTGGCATCAATCGCAGGAAGCAACAGATTGTCGTTGGGTTAAAGTTTTATGTATTATTCTTGGAGGGAATTTAAAATTTCCAAGCACGATGGAAGATATTATTCGTGGAATTTTAGAATATCCAAATTACGGAGATTTAGAAACTATTCGACCAACTATTCGAGCACTAGAAATTACTCCCAATCCAGAGAAAGAAGATAAACCAAGTGAATGGGCGAAACATTTTTGGGATTATTGTTTTAAAAAAACAAGTTGTTTGCCTGAAGAAATAGTAAATAAGAAAATTCAAAAAAGACAGAAGAAACTTTTTAATGAAATGAAAGATTCAAGAACACATTATCTTGAAGAGACTAAAAATGTTAGAGATAAGTTAGTGGATCATTTTTTTATATCAGCAAGTACGTCCGCTATTGATTCTCGTCATGAAGGAGCTTTTGGGTTAGCATTATATGCCGTTTCTCTTTTTATAGAAATAATTTTTTATCGAATATCGTTATCAATTACTGGAAGATTAGGGCTTAGGGCGTTAGTCGAGATTTATATTACATTTGAATATTTGCTTCAAAAAGAAAAAAATGAGCCTAGAGTGTGGGATGATTATCGTTCGTACGGCACAGGGCAAGTAAAATTGATATATTTAAAACTTCAAGAATTAAAGCTAGATGCAAGCTCTATTGACTTAGACGAGATGGACCTGATAGCAAATGAAGATAAATGGGTTGAATTTGTTCCAATAAATCTTGGGCATTGGGACGCTACAACTTTAAGAAATATGGCAGAGGAAGCTAAATTGAAAGATTTATATGATAAATTTTACAATTATACTTCTGGATTTATGCATGGTAATTGGGGTGCCGTAAGAGAATCAGTTTATCAAAAATGTATAAATCCTTTACATCGATACCATAGGGGGCCAACTTGTGACTTACCTCTTATGCCTAGCGTTACAAAGGATGCTTTTGAAGTAACGAATAAAATTTTAGATTGTTTATCAATTGCTTATCCGACTTTTGATTTTAGGTTTACTAAAGCGAAAAAGATTAAATCTAAAGGAGGGAAGGTTGTGTAAGTATTAGAGAAGATAATATTAAGCATTTATTTAAAACTTATTAGGATAATGTTAGTATGATAATATCTAACCCTTAGGGATTTTGGTGGTTTTCTTTGCTAGGGGCTAGATAATAAAAAGACATTTTACATAGAAGATAGTAATTGTAGTTTTAATTGGAATAAAAATATAATTAAGTTAAAGATAATAAATATTTAATATTAGATAAATAAAATTTTTAGAATTTTTTATTTGTATTTACATTTTATATATGTTATGTTTTAAATAACAAACAAGATAAATGTTTATTATGACCAATAGAATAATAAAATCAAAAAAGAGAGTTCGTGACCATGGAGAAGTTTTTACTCAAGAAAGAGAGGTTAATGCGATGCTTGACCTTGTTAAAAATGAGACCGAACGAATCGAATCTCGATTTTTTGAACCAGCTTGTGGAAATGGAAATTTTCTTGCTCCAATACTCGAAAGGAAATTAGTGGTAGTTAAAAAAAAATATAGTTCAATTCAGATAGAATTTGAGCAAATGGCTTTTCTTGCAATAAGTAGCGTATATGGAGTAGAACTTTTACAGGATAACGTAGAGGCATGTATTGAACGTCTTTATGACATTTTTAACGATGTGTATACCGAATTGTATAAAGAAAAATGTAAAGATGAATTTAGAAAAAGTATTCGTTTTGTGTTAAAACGTAATATTTTACAAGGTGATGCACTTACTTTAAAAAAAATTGATAGTAATGATTATATTATTTTTTCAGAATGGTCGTTAATAAAAGGCGGAATGGTGAAAAGAAGAGATTTTCAATATGCTGAATTAGCAGATTTTAATCCAAAAACTCCAACATTATTTTCTTTACGAGAAATTTCCGACATGGGTGAGGCAGTTTTTTCTCCAATGCCATTAAAAGAATTTCCATTAGTTTATTATTTATCGATACTTGATTATGAAGATGCAAAATAATTACAATCCTGATGTTCTTTCATGTTTAGCTAATTTAAGTAATGACGAAGTTTTTACATCGCCAAAGTTAGCAAATGAAATATTAGATTTATTGCCAAAGGAAATTTGGAAAGATAAGAATGCCACCTTCCTTGATCCAGTTTGTAAGTCTGGTGTATTTTTAAGAGAAATAGCTAAAAGGTTGCTCGAAGGATTAAAAAATGAGATTCCGGATATTCAGAAAAGGATAGATCATATATATAGTAAACAACTTTTTGGAATTGGAATCACAGAATTAACTTCTCTTCTTTCTCGACGTAGTCTGTATTGTTCTAAGAACGCTAATGGAAAATATTCGATATCTAATTCTTTTGAAAATGAGCAAGGAAATATTTTTTTTCAAAATATAGAACATAAATGGAAAAATGGAAGATGTGAGTATTGTGGTGCAAGTCAGGCAGAATATGATCGCGAGGAAGGACTTGAAATGCATGCATATCAATTTATACATAATAATTTACCCGATAAAATTAAAAATATGAAATTCGATGTAATTATAGGGAATCCACCTTATCAATTAAATACTGGCACTAATTCTGCACAAGCTATTCCTCTTTATGATAAATTTGTTAAGCAAGCCAAAAATATGGCTCCAAGATATTTGACAATGATTATTCCTAGCCGTTGGTATGCGGGTGGCATGGGACTAGATAATTTCCGAGCAGAAATGTTAGAGGATAAAAATATCAGAGTCCTTGTAGATTATCCAAACGCTGGAGATTGTTTTCCTGGAATTGAATTGCGTGGAGGTGTGTGTTATTTTCTTTGGGACCGTGATAATCCAGGGTATTGTGAATATACAAATATTTCCGGAAAGGAAAAAAATACAATGGTACGTAAGATAGATGAATACCCGATATTTATTCGTTGGAATCAGGCACTACAGATAATAAATAAGGTTAGTTCAAAAAAAGAACGATCACTTTCTGAAATAGTATCTGTGGTTAGTCCTTTTGGATTAGCAACATCGGTTCGTGGAAAATCGAAAAAGGAGAAGAATAGTTTATTGCTAAATTCAAGTAAAGGAATTGGTTATATCGAGGAAGATAAAATAAAGACAGGCAAAGATCTTGTTCAAAAATATAAAGTTCTTTTGTCTAGACCAATTTCTGGAAATTTAGAAGTTCCACCATTCAAAGTAATTTCCTTGTTAAAAGTTTTAAATCCAGGAGAAGTTTGTACTCATACATATCTTGTTGTTGGTAGCTACGACAAAGAAACTACTGCTAAAAATTTAAAATCTTATCTAGAAACAAAATTTGTCCGTTTTTTACTTGTTCAAAGTATTTCTGGTATTGATATTTCAAAAGATAAATTTAGATTTGTTCCTATGCAAGACTTTTCTGAATCTTGGGATGATGAAAAGCTTTACAAAAAATATAAATTAACACAAGAAGAAATTGATTTTATTGAATCAATGATTCGTCCGATGCAATAAACATGAGTAAAAATTTTTTTCCACAAAAACCAGAAATAAATCCAATAATATATGCTTATGAACTTGCTGGAGTAGATTCTCATAAAGGATTATTGAAAGTTGGTTATACTGTTAGAAATGCACAAGATAGAGTTGCGGAACAACTTAAAACTAGTCGACTTAAATATAAAATTGTTTTTGAAGAAAAAGCGATTAGGAATGATGGTACGACTTTTACAGATTATGAGATGCATCAATATTTAGAGAAACGTAATATTCAAAGAGTAGAAGGAGAGTGGTTCAGATGCACATTAAAAGATTTGAAATCAGCTATCATCGATATAAGAGATAGGAAATTTAGTATTGAGAATAGGGTATTTGATTTTAAAATGCGTCCAGAGCAGAATATGGCAGTTGAAAAAACAGCTGCATATTTTTTAAATTATAGAAAAGAGAACCCTGATAAAATACCTCATTTTTTATGGAATGCTAAAATGCGTTTTGGTAAAACTTTTACCACTTATCAGTTAGCTAAAAAGATGGGATGGAAAAAGATTTTGGTAATGACTTTTAAGCCAGCCGTAGAAAGTTCATGGGATGATGATTTAAAGGAGCATGTTGATTTTAAAGATTGGCAATTTGTCTCAGCATCAGAAAATACACTTTGGCATAAAGATATAAATGAGAGAAAACCTTTTGTTTGTTTTGGATCATTTCAAGATTATTTAGGTAAAAATAAAAGCACAGGAGGTGTTAAAACAAAAAATGAATGGGTTCATAAAACTGATTGGGATTGCATAGTCTTTGATGAATATCATTATGGGGCATGGCGTGAAAATGCTAAAGAACTTTTTGAGGCAGAGGATGAAAAAGAAAAGGAATTTGCGGAAGGGCAAGGGTTAACAGATTTTAATGAAAGAATATTACCTATTAAAACTAAGGCATACTTATATCTTTCGGGAACTCCTTTTAGGGCAATAGCATCAGGAGAATTTATAGAGGAGCAGATATATAATTGGACTTATTCTGATGAGCAAAAAGCGAAAGAATCTTGGAGTAACAAAAAAGGAATCAATCCCTATGCTTCATTACCCCGAATGGTTATGATGACTTATCAGCTTCCTGAATCAATTAAGAATATAGCCCAGCAAGGGGAATTTAATGAATTTGATTTAAATATATTTTTTTCTGCTAATGGTAAGGATAAGAATGCAAAATTTATATACGAGGAAGAAGTTCAAAAATGGCTGGATTTGATTCGTGGATCTTTTCTTGAGACAAGTATTGATAATCTAAAGCTTGGAGCTAAAAAACCGCCAATGCCTTATTCTCATGTAGAGCTTTTAAATGTGCTTAATCATACTCTTTGGTTTTTGCCTTCGGTAGCTTCATGCTATGCAATGGCTAATTTACTTAAAAAAAGACAAAATATTTTTTATCATGAATATAAGACGATAGTCGCTGCGGGTCAGGCAGCAGGTATTGGGATAAAAGCATTACCACCAGTCTTAGAGGCAATGGAAAATCCATTGCAATCTAAAACTATTACTTTGACTTGCGGAAAACTTTTGACGGGGGTAACAGTTAGACCATGGACGGGTATTTTTATGCTTCGTAGTTGTTCAACTCCAGAAACTTATTTTCAGGCAGCCTTTCGCGTACAATCTCCATGGACTATTAAAAATCCTGACAACAAATCTCCTAACAAAGAAGAGATAATTAAAAATGAATGTTATCTTTTTGATTTTGCGCCGAATAGAGCCTTAAGGCAAATCGCAGAATATAGTTGTCGTCTTAATGTTAATGAATCTAATCCAGAAGCAAAGGTTGCAGAATTTATAAATTTTCTTCCAGTGCTTGCTTATGATGGTAGCGCGATGAAACAAATTGATGCGGCAGGAATTTTAGATATGGCAATGAGTGGGACTACAGCAACACTTCTTGCAAGACGATGGGAAAGTGCCCTTCTTGTAAATGTTGATAATAATACTTTAAAAAATTTAATGAATAATGAAAAAGCAATGAATGCGTTAATGAGTATTGAGGGCTTTAGAAATTTGAATCAAGATATTGAGACTATCATTAACAAGTCAGAGTCTGTTGAGAAGGTGAAAAAGGAGCAAAACGAGAAAGAGTTGTCTAAAAAAGAGAAAAAGCAACTAACAGAAGAAGAAAAAGAATATAAGAATCTTCGTAGGCAAATCCAAGAGAAACTTATTAAATTCGCCACACGTATACCTGTTTTTATGTATCTTACAGATTATAGAGAAAGAACCTTAAAAGATATAATTACAAAATTAGAGCCTAGTCTATTTAAAAAAGTTACAGGTCTAACACAAAAAGATTTTGAATTACTCGTTAGTCTTGGAGTTTTTAATAGTGCTTTAATGAATGATGCTGTTTATAAATTTAAGAGGTATGAAGACGCAAGTCTTGTTTATACTGGTATAAATAAACATAAAGACGAAAAAATAGGTCTTTATGATACTATTCTTTCTCAGGAGGATTATAAGAAAAATTCGGAAGAAGTATTTGTAAATAATCCGAAGGGATAGAATTTTTATAAAAAATATGAACACATTTAAACAGGCGGCAATTAAAGTTTTAGAAAAGGTTAAAAAACCATTACATTATAATGAAATAACTAGACTATCTTTAGAGTCTGGGTTTTTAGAAACCGAAGGAGCAACTCCGGAAGCAACAATGAATTCTCAAATTGTAATTGATATTAAAAAGAAAAAAGGGGCTTCAGATTTTATTAAAATTGCACCGGGTACTTTTGCGTTAAATCCTAATAAAAAAGAAGAAAAGATAACACCTAAAATTATAGAATTTGAAAAAACAGAGGAAGAAAAAATAAACATAGCAGGAGGTTTTACTGGTAAAGGGGGAGAATACTTAGTTTGTAGTAAATTATTATTTCGTGGTTTTAATGCAAGCATAATGAGTGTTGATGTTGGAATGGATATTGTGGCAGTAAAAGATAATCTATTGTTTGGGATACAAGTTAAGACTTCAAATTTAAATAAATTTAATACTTACGTATTTGATATTCGTAAAGTTTCTTTTGAGCGTCATAATAATGGTAATATATTTTATATTTTTGTTTTGCATTCTGAGAATAAAGATGATTTTTTAATTTTACCATTACATGAAATTGAAAAGAAAATTCATGAAAAATCTATATTGGAGATTATGAAAGGAGAAAGATTAAGGGTGAATATTAAGGTTAGAGATAATAAGGTTTATCTTGAAAATATGAATCATGAAATGGGGTATTTTTTAAATAATTGGAATTTAATAAAATAAAATATGATATTTTATGTAATCCCTTCATGGATTAGTTTGGTCTTCGAGATAATGGATAATACTTTTTTTGGAACTTTATTTGCTGGAATCATTTTAGCGTTTATTGGTTTTTCTTTATATAGAAAACAAAAAAGTGTTGATATGGAGTGCGAGGATAGACGTAAGATTAGAGATTTAGCTTCATTATTGTTAGCAAATATCGAAATTGCTTTTAAAAAATATGAACAGCAAATAGATATATATCTTGAAAAAGGGGATCGACTCAACTATCTTAATGCTATAAAAAAGAAGCTTGAGGATGCTGGAGAGGATCCTGATAAAGCAATTAAAGAATTGTGTCTAAAAGTTCGAGACGATGCAGATTCTTTGATTGCTTTATTGGAAATTGATGGAAATTATGATAAAAATATAGTAAAAATTACAGAAAATATAGCCACTTTTAGTTTTTTAGTTGAATCTATTTCTATTATTCATTCTTTGGAAGAAAAAGAGTTAAAAGAAACTAAGCAAAAGGTTTGTGATGTGTTAGGATTATTAAGGTCAACATTAAAAGAAGTAATAAAAAATTTGTTATCTACTAGTTAAAGATAATAAATAGTTAATTTCTTTATTTGTGGTTTCTAAATCTCCAATAGCATTGATCCAATCAAAAGTTCTGAATTTTTTCTGCCATGTGAGCCAAATTGTATGTTCGGCGTTTGTTGCCTCGGCGCAAAGCGCCTCGGCACGCGCCCTGTGGGCGCTAAGAGCTGATTTTAAAAGGATTTGCCACGCTCCGCGTGGCTCAAAAACCAATTCCCGTTCTCGCAAAATTCGGTTCGAGCCAATCTTTTTCAGAAAATCTTTTTTCTCAAAAAGATTTTCCTGCAAAGCGATAATTTCGGCTTGTTTACTATCTAAAATGAATTTTTTGGCAGGTTCGAGCCAATGATTGCCGTTTTGCTCAAAATCCTTTAATTTTTCAGAAATCTCAATCTTTTGGTTGAGGATTTTTTGTTTTTTGGCGGTGTATTCTACTTTAGTAATTGTGCCGTCCAAATGAGCGTCAAGCAAAGTATCTAATTTATCCTCAAGCTCTTTTATTTGAGATTTTAAATTTTGAGCAAAAACGGCTCCGTCTTTGGCTTCTTGCTCTTTGTCTTTTTCCAGTTCCGCAATCATCTTATCAGCCCAAGACGGAGGTAAAGAAACTTTTTGGATTTGATTGTTTATCTGATCCGCCAAAACTTCTTCACGGATATATCCTTGCGAACATTTGCCCCGCTTTTTCGTGCAACGATAATAATTGTGTCCTTTTTGTGTTTCAGAAGTTATGGCGCAACCGCATTCTCCGCAAAACAAGAGTCCGCGAAAAGCAAACTCTTTAACTTTTCTTTTTTGCGGACGGGAGCGATCAGATAAAACCTTTTCACATTTTTCAAAAAGTTTCTTTGTAATCATTGGCTCATGCTTTCCTTGATGAAGTTCGCCATTGTATCTGAATACGCCGTAATAGAAAGGATTTTTTAAAATATGCTGTATCATTGAGACAGAAAGCATTTTTTCATTTCTGGTAAACAAGCCGATGTCAAAAATTTTGTCTCTTAAAATTTGAAGAGAATAATTTCCAGTTGAATAAAGCTCAAAAATTTTCCTAACGAGGCCAAATCTTTCAGGGTCTTTTATCATCGTGTGATTTTTTAAATCATTCAAATATCCAAGCGGAGCATATCCGGGCATTTCGCCTCGCCTTAATTTTTGCCTTAAACCTCTTTTTGTATTCTCTGAAAGATTATCAACAAAATATTTTGACTGCCCAAAAGCGATATTGAGCATAAATTTCCCCTGTGGCGTAGCTTCAAACCAAAATGTCGGAAATTTCAAAAACTTGATTTTCTCGCTGTCTATTAAAAAAATAATTTTTCCGCCGTCAACAGAATTGCGGGCGAGCCGGTCGGGGTGCCAAGCTAAAATTCCGCTTGCTTCGCCTTTTTCTATTCTATCCAGCATTTGATTAAAAATAGGTCGCCCCGGCTCTTTAGCGGTTTGTGATTCGCGGAAAGTATCAACAATCGTTAGATTTTCTTTTTCCGCTAATTCCCGCAATTCTGTTTCTTGCGCGTCTAAACTCAAAACTTGCCTGTCGTCCTCATCCGTTGATTTTCTAATGTAGAGAAAGTATTTATTCATAGTTTTGAAAGATTATTTTTTTAATAATATCGCTTTTGGGCAATCCCGCTTCGCGGAATTATTATCGCTTTGCAACTCGCCCTTAGGGGCAAGAAAAAAAGATTGGCTATTCCGCCGTTGGCGGAATTCTGTTGCTTCGCAACAGCGAACCGAATTTTGCGAGAACGGGAATTGGTTTTTGAGCCACGCGGAGCGTGGCAAATCCTTTTAAAATCAGCTCTTAGCGCCCACAGGGCGCGTGCCGAGGCGCTTTGCGCCGAGGCAACAAACGCCGAACATACAATTTGGCTCCGTATTCTGAACGAAATCCGAACTTTTTTCAAAGAAAATACTGAACAAGAATGAGGTGCGTTTCCGCTTGCCTCCGCTCCGCTACGGCAAACCAAAACAGAAAAATTTTCTCTACATTTTTTAATTTTTTCGCGCGCAATTTTTTCTTTAAGGAAAAGAAAATTTTTCTGTGGCGCCTGTCCGCCGTATTGGCGGATGTTTCTCTTAATCAGAGAAAAGCGGAAACGCTCTATTCTTAATCGCAAAAGGGCAAAAATTCCTTCCCCCAGACCCCCTTCCTTTTTGCCCTTTTGCTTTTCGGGCTTCGCCCGATTGTTTTGCGGGGCTTTTATAATTATAGTTGCCCTTGCCCCACCGCTCCCGTGCGCGGGCAACAGGGAACTCCCTTTTGTCTTTACGAATGTGAATAAATTTGATAACATAGTAATAAATTAAGCAATATAAATCGCTATTACTTTAATTATAGTAATATATTACAATGTCGTCAACAAACAAATCCACAATCGCAGAAAACATAAAGAAATACCGGAATAAACTCGGCGTTTCTCAAGACAAGCTCTCAAAACTTGCTGATGTGACTTATAACACGATCATCAAGATTGAATCGG
>CAZFYA010000008.1:0-19802 GCA_964523705.1 uncultured Gammaproteobacteria bacterium | reverse complement strand
AATACTATATATAATAGCATTATTACACACGTTCGGACTTATGTTTCTGAGATTTAAAACCTCGTTCGAATGGCGGAACAAGAAACAAAAATTTTTATGAAAGATATTACCTTAGAAGAACTTCTTGAAGCCGGTTGTCATTTTGGCCACCAGGTAACCAGAGCAAACCCAAAGGCAAGGGATTTTGTTTACGAGGCAAGAGAGGGGATACAAATAATTGATTTGGCAAAAACAAAAGAGGGGTTAGATGAAGCCTTGTTATACATTAAGGAATTGGCAAAGAACGGGAAAAGTCTTTTAATTGTTGGTACTAAAAGACAAGCACAGGCAATTGTTAAAGAGGAAGTAGAAAGAGCAAGAAAAAGCCTTAAAGAAAAAAATGCAGAGTATAAAGACGATATTTTTTACGTTACAACTCGCTGGATAGGCGGAACATTAACTAATTTTTCAGAAATTGCCAAAAATCTTAAAAAATTAAAAGAGCTTGAGCGAAAACTTAAAAGTGAGGAAGAGAAAAAAGACTATACAAAAAGAGAAATTGGTCTTTGGGATAAAGAAAGAGAAAAATTAGAATCTTTCTACTCAGGCGTTAAAACAATTGAGAAGACTCCGGATGCATTATTTATCATAGATACTCACTTAGAAGACACTGCAGTAAGAGAAGCTTTAAACATTAGAATTCCAATTATTGGTATTGTTGATACAAACGCAAATCCTGAAATTATTGATTATCCAATTCCGGCAAACGATGATGCAGTCGGTTCAATTAAATTAATAGTGTCTTTAGTTTCAGATGCGTGGATAGAGGGCATTAAAGAGCAAAAAACAAAAAAAGACGTAAAAAAGTTGAGCGAAGCGAAATCCGCCCCTGGCGGAAAAAAGAAAACTGAAAAGAAAAAAGATGTAAAATAATAGTATGACAGTAGATATAAAATTATTAAAAAAATTAAGAACTGAAACAAAAATCTCAATTGCAGATTGCAGAGCTGCTTTAGAAGAGACAAAAAATGACTATAAAAAAGCCAAGGACTGGCTTAAGAAAAAAGGAATTGAAAAAGCGGAGAAAAAAAAGGACAGGGAAGTAAAGATTGGCATAATTGAAGCTTATGTTCACCAGGATAAAAAAACCGCGGCAATGGTTTCACTTTTGTGTGAAACAGATTTTGTTGCAAAAACCGATGATTTTAAAAACTTAGCACATGAAATTGCCATGCAAATAACTGCTATGAATCCAAAAGATGTTGCATCACTTTTAAAACAAGAGTATATTAGAGATAATTCAATTACAGTCTCAGAGCTTATAAAAACAACAATTGCAAAACTTGGAGAAAATATTGTTGTTAATAACTTTATTAGATTTGAAATCTAATATATGCAAGATTTAATAAACCACGCTTCGGAAAAAATGCAAAAGGTAGTTGAGGTTATTAAACAAGACCTATCTACTGTTAGAACGGGAAGAGCAACCCCATCATTGGTTGAAAACATTGTAATTAGTGCTTATGGCGGAACACAGAAACTAAAAGTAGTGGAATTAGCTCATGTAGCAATACTTGATCCTCAAACTTTAACAATCTCTCCATATGACGCTTCAATTACAGGAGAAATAAAAAAAGGAATAGAAGAGGCAAATGTGGGTTTAAATCCGTTAATTGACGGACAGATAATTAGAGTTTCAATTCCTCCTTTATCTCAAGAGAGAAGAGAGCAGTTGGTACACTTAGTTAAGCAAAAGCTTGAAGGAGGAAAAATTCAACTAAGACAGCTTCGTCATGATGCAATAAGTGATGTAAAAAAGAAAAAAGAAGAAGAACATTTATCAGAAGATGATGTGTCTCACTTAGAAAAAGAAATCCAAAAAATAGTGGATGAGGTAAGTTTGGAGATTGATTCCTTAGGCAAACAAAAGGAAGAAGAGTTAATGCAGGTATAGTGTTTCCTCTTTTTTTGATATAATCCAAAATAATTATGTTTTTAACTATAGTTGTTTTTATTGTAATCCTCTCTGTTTTAATAATGGTTCATGAGCTAGGCCACTTTTTAGTTGCTAAAAAAATGGGAATTAAGGTTGAGGAATTCGGCTTTGGTCTTCCGCCTCGAATAATTGGTTTTAAAAAAGGTGAAACTATTTATTCAATAAACTGGCTTCCGATTGGGGGCTTTGTTCGCCTTTATGGAGAAGATGAAGCAGGCTCAGGCTCTGTTAAGGTAAAAAAACAACCATCAGTAAAAAAAGATTTAAAAAGAGCTTTTTTTGCAAAACCCTTATGGAAAAGAGCTTTAGTTGTAGTAGCCGGTGTAGTAATGAATTTTTTATTAGCTGTTGTAATTATTTCCTATCTTTTTTCAGCAGTTGGAGTATCAGTTCCCGGAAATAAAGTTATTATTGCCGACTTGACTAATAATTCTCCGGCAAAAGAAGCTGGGATTCAAAAAGGAGACATTATTGAAGAGATAAACGGAATAAAAATAACAAGCTCAAATCAACTAATTGATATCACAAAAGAAAACTTAGGAAAAGAAATAACTCTTAAAGTAAATAAGGAAGATAAAACAAGAGAGGTAAAGGTTACGCCAAGAGAAAAATATCCAGCAAATGAGGGACCAATGGGAGTTTTAATTTCTCCAAACATTGAAGTTAAAAAATATCCCTGGTATCAAGCACCTTTTTTAGGAACCCTTGAAGCTCTAAACATGTCTTGGCTAATTATTTCAGGTCTTGGACTTATGCTTTATCAATTAATTGTTTTTGGAGCAGTTCCGCAGGGAGTTGCAGGCCCGGTTGGTATTGCACAATTAACAGGACAATTTGTTGAACTTGGTCCAATGGCAGTTTTGTCTTTTGTTTCACTTCTGTCTCTTAATTTAGCAATCTTAAACATTTTACCTTTCCCGGCTCTTGATGGGGGAAGACTTGCTTTTATTATAATCGAGGCAGTTTTTGGCAGAAGAATAGGTTTAAAATATGAAAGCTATGCACATGCAATTGGCATGATGATATTAATTGCTTTAATTTTAGTAATTACTGTTAATGATTTAATTAGAGTGTTTACAAACCAACCAATTCTTCCAATAGAATAATCCTCTTTAAAATCTATTTAAAACGAGTTAAAATCAATATATATGCGCTACTCAAAGCTTTTTGGAAAAACAAAAAAAGAAGCTCCAAAAGATGAAGTTTCCTTAAATGCTAAGCTTTTAATAAAAGCAGGTTTTATTGATAAATTAATGGCAGGTTCATTTACCCTTCTCCCACTTGGTTTTAGAGTAAAAGAAAAAATAGAAGAGATTGTAAGGGAGGAAATGAATAAAACAGGGGCCCTAGAGCTTTTAATGCCTCTTTTACACCCAAAAACTATTTGGAATGAAACCGGAAGATGGGATAAGGCAAAAGAAGTGATGTATCAATTTAAAAAGAATAACAAGGAATTTGCGCTTTCTTTTACCCATGAAGAGATAGTTTTGGATTTAGTTAGAAAATACGTTTCAAGTTATAAGGATTTACCAATTAAAGTTTATCATTTTTCAACTAAATTTAGAGACGAACCAAGGGCTAAATCGGGAATTCTAAGAGGCAGGGAGTTTATTATGAAAGACTTATACAGTCTTCATGAAACCGGTGAGGATTTAGATAAATACTATCAGGAAATAATAGATGTGTATAAAAAGATTTTTAAGAGATTAAATCTAGATGTTAAAGTTTGTGAGGCTCCGGGAGGAGTATTTACGGAAAACATTACTCATGAATTTCAAGTAGTTTCAAAAACAGGAGAAGACATAATTTATTATTGTGACAAATGTGATTTTGCACAAAATAAAGAAATAGCAACAGTTAAAGAGGGAGGCAGGTGTCCTAAGTGTGAAAGCGGAAAAATAGTTCTTGGTAAATCAATTGAAGTTGGTAATATTTTTAAATTTGGGACAAGCTATTCTGAAAAAATGAATGCTTCATATGTTGATAAAAACGGGCAAAGAAAGTTTTTACATTTTGCAAGTTATGGAATAGGAATTACAAGACTTATCGGAACAATAGCTGAAATGTTTAATGACAAGAAAGGAATTATCTGGCCGGATGCAATTTCTCCATTTAGCGTGCATTTAATAGGACTTAATAACAAGGCAGAAGAAGTTTATGAAAAACTTAAAGATGCAAAAATAGATGTCTTATATGATGATAGAAACTTATCAGCCGGAGAGAAATTTGCAGATGCCGATCTTATTGGAATTCCTAAAAGGTTAGTGATAAGTGATAGGACAAATGGAAAAATTGAGTATAAGTTAAGAAACGAGGAAAAAGTAGAGCTTTTAGACTTAGAAGAAGTAATTAAAAGAGTTTAACTCCAAAGACTTGTATCCAGACAATTGTATAAACAACTAATAAAACTATAACTCCCAAAACTATAATTAGCGGTGAAATCTTTTTCTTTTTTTTGTTGTTTTGGTTTTTTTCTTCAGGTATTAAAGTAGGCGGAGTTTGCGGTGCATGAGGCGTAGGTGCTTGGGTCGGTGGAAGAGGTGGAGGAGGCACTGTTCCGGTTGGTTTTGGTGCTTGATTTTGCTGGGGAGCTTCTTGTTTGGGTTTTGGGGTTACAACTGTTCCCATAACTCTATCATAAGCCTCTTTAAGTTTTGGATCAAGTTGGGCAGGATTTTTATCCATAATCTTCTTTTATAGTGTCGTATTTTAAAACATTTGTCAAGTTTATCCTGTTAAATAATTTTTAAATTTCATTTAATAGGATAAATGATATATAATTAAAGATCTTATGAAAATTATCGTAACACATGCATCTGCTGATTTAGATGCAATTGCATCAGTCTGGTTAATTAGAAAATTTTTACCGGGCTGGCAAGATGTTAGTCTTAAGTTTGTATCAGCAGGGGATAGAATAATCCCGCTTGATAAAAAACTAGATACGCCAATTGAAAGGACGGGAAAAGATGAAATAATTCATGTTGATACAGGACTTGGGATATTTGATCATCATCAGGTAAATAATCCTGAAATTTGTGCATCAAGCCTGGTTTGGGATTTTTTAATAAAGGAGATTGAAGAAAAAAACCCTCAATTCGCAAGCGAGAATAAATGGAAGTATAAAAAAGAAGCACTGGGGAGAATAATAGAGGTAATTACAAAAATTGATAATTTTAAAGAAGTTTATTGGCCCAATCCCTTAGCAGACTATTTTGAGTTATCGCTTTTAAGTATTGCCGATGGATTAAAGCTTGAGAAACCGGGGGATGATATTTACTCTGTTAATTTTATTTCAGAATGCTTAGATGCAATTCTTCATAATTTTGAAAATAGAATTTGGGCAGAAAAAGAACTGGAGAAAAAAGGAAAAGAATTTCAAACAAAGTTTGGCAAAGCCTTAGGCATTGAAACAATTAATGATTCTGTGATAAAAATTGCTCAAAAAAGGGGATATGTAATAGTTGTTAGAAAAGATCCAAGAAAAGGCTATGTTAGAATTAAGGCCTTACCAAAAAAAGACAATTTAGATATTGATTTAACACTGGCTTTTGAGAAGCTTTCAAAAATTGACCCTAATGCAACTTGGTTTTTGCATATTTCTAAGAAAATGCTTCTTAACGGAACTCCAAAAAACCCTAAAATGAGGCCCACAAAACTATCTTTAGATGCTATAATAGAAACGCTAAAAACGATTTAATAATGGATTGTATTTTTTGTAAAATAAGAGATAAAGTAATTTCTAAAGATTTTATTTATGAGGATAAAGATGTTATGGTTTTTGAAGACATTCATCCAATAAAACCAATTCATCTTTTAATAGTTACTAAAAAACATATTAGTGAATTTTTAACAATTTCAGATAACTTACTTTTTGAAAAAATATTAAAAGTTATTCAAAAAATGATTAAAGAAAAATTAAACAATCAAGGATATAGAATTGTAATAAATGGAGGGGGAGCACAAATTGTGAACCACCTTCATGTCCATTTAGTTGGCCCAATTGAGAAAGAGGCCAAGCTATGAAAAAAAGGGAGGTGTTTTTATGGTAGTTGTTAAAAAAATGCCGGGAGATAGCGATGATTCTTTAATAAAAAAGTTTTCAAGAAAAGTAATGTCTGAAGGTATTCTTCAGGAAGCAAAAAGAAGAGAGTTTCATCTTAAGCCCTCTTTGGCTCGCAAAATGAAACAGGAAGAAGCAAGAAAAGCCAAAAAACTTTGGTCATAAACTTATGGATAAAAAGATAAGTAATGTAAGTGTTCCTATTTTTGTTGAAAGCAGATATAAAATCAACAGAAAGCGCATTAAAAGAACAATTGAGAGGCTTTTAAGTAAGCATCAGGAAATTGTAGGTCCTGTTGAGGTTTCCGTTGCAATCGTAGGGGATAGAAAAATGCGTCTTTTAAGCAAAAAATATAAAGATGAAGATAAAACAAGAAGTATCTTATCTTTTTCCCAAACTGAAGGAGAGGAAATGAATTTAGCATCAAAAAACTTAAGACTTGGGGATATTGTTTTATCTTTTCCGCAGGTGATAAAAGATGCGGTAAAAGAAGAAAAAATGGTGGATGATAAGGTAGATGAATTAGTAGAGCATGGGCTTTTGCATTTACTTGGTATTCACCACGATTAATTATGGTTTTTTATCGATTATACAGACCACAAAAAATTAATGATTTAGACAGTCAAAAGGTCAGGGATGCTCTTTTTTCTGTTTTTCAAGGAAAAACAATTCCTCATGCCTTTTTGTTTACCGGACCTAAAGGACTTGGTAAAACTTCAACTGCAAGAATTATTGCTAAAATTTTAAACTGCGAAAAAATAAATGATTACTCTTCAAAAAAATCAGGTAAGAAAAAAGCAGTCAAAACGATAAAAAATAAAAAAATTGAACCGTGTAATAAATGCAGTCAATGTCTATCAATTATTAACGGGTCAAATATTGATGTTCTAGAAATTGATGGTGCGTCAAACAGGGGAATTGATGAAATAAGGGATTTAAGAGAAAAAATAAAACTTTCTCCAGCCCTGGCTTTAAAAAAAGTATACATTATTGATGAAGTGCACATGCTTACAACAGAAGCATTTAACGCGCTTTTAAAGACTCTTGAGGAGCCGCCAAGTCATGCTGTTTTTGTTCTTTGCACAACTGAACAGCATAAGGTACCTGAAACTATTGCTGATCGTTGTTTTAGAGTTGCTTTTAAAAGAGCAACAACTGAAGAACTGGTTAGATCATTTAAAAGAATTGTTCTTTTGGAAAAAATAAAAATAGATGAGGACGCATTAGTTGCTATAGCTAAGCTTTCAGATGGTAGCTTTAGAGACGGAGCAAAAATCCTAGAAGAAATTTCCTTAATTGCTAAAACTAAAAAAATAACCAAGGAATTCTTAGAAGAAAAATATCAAATTTTAAGTATAGAAAGCCGTGTTTTAGAATTAATTAAGTATTTGGAGGAAAAAAACACTAAAAAGGCAATAGAATTAACTTCAAAATTGGTAAAAGAGGGTGTAGAAATTAAGTATTTTATTGAACAGTTAATAAATAGGCTTCATGATGAATTATTAATTAAAACCCAAGTTTTAAACGATAAGCCTTTAACAAGATTTAACATTGCTGAAATTCTAGTCTTAGTTGAGCTTTTAACAAGGGCAAATAGTGAGGTAAAATTTGCAGTTCTTGCTCAAATCCCCTTGGAAATTGCAATTATAAAATGGAGCGGTGAAAAAGAAGAAATAATAATTAAAGAAGGTTTACAAGAAGAAACTTTGGTAAAAGAAAAAAAAGATTTTACTCAAGAACCTTCCTCTTTCTGGCAAAACTTAATAGAAAAAGTTAAGCCATATAATCATTCTGTTGCCGGTCTTTTAAGAGGCTGTGTGCTATCAAATATGGATGATAAAAAAATTACAATTGAAACAAGATATAAATTTCATAAAGAAAGATTAGATGATAGTAAAACCAGAAATGCAATAGAAAAAGCAGCAGAAGAATTAACAGGTAGTAAATTAGTATTATTTACAATCTTTAATGAAAAGAGGGGGTGATTTTTATGATGAATCCTTTTGGACAATTAGGAGAACTTAAAAAAATGCGAGATCAGGCAATGCAAATTCAAAAAGAATTGGAAAAAGAAGAAGTAAAGGTAGAAAAACACGGAGTTGAAGTTTTAATTTCAGGTGATCAAAAAATCAGGGAAATTAAAACAAACGGTAAAGATGATGATGATATAAAGGATGCAATAAATGAAGCAATTAAACAATCGCAAAAAGTTGCTGCTAAAAGATTATCATCTATGGGTGGAGGCTTAGGAGGCCTTTTAGGAGGAAGATAAATGGTTTATTACGGAGAAGTATTGGGGAGCAAAGAAAAAATCTTGGCACATAACGAAACTGCTTTAAAAGCTATTATGGAAGGCAATGTGGATGTAAGATTAATTAATCCAACTCCACTTGCGCCAAGAGAGGGGGGAAGGTTTGACATTAGAGAGAAGAAGCTAGTTACTGCTTCGGTAGAAGATCGTAGTTTTTCAAATCTACCCGAAGACCTTCAAGATGTTTTGATAGGATTATTTTTTACTGAGCCGCCAATGTCTCTTGCTCAGATAGGTGTATCGCATGGAAAGTCAAGGGAAACAATAAGAAAACAAAAAATAAAGGCTCTTGAAATGCTAAGCGACAAAAAATAAGCTTCATTAGTATAGAAAGTAAATGCCATATTGGATGAAGACGTAAAATTTAATAAAATTAATTTATGAAGATAATTAGCGGTAGTTCAAATAAAATTCTTGCAGAAAGAATAGCAGGAGAACTAAATACAAAATTAACAGATGTTGAAATTTTTGTTTTTCCTGATAAGGAAAGAAGAGTAAGGGTTTTAGAAAGTGTTTTAGATAAAAATTGTGTTGTGGTTCAGTCTACAAATACTCCTGCAGATCAAAACTACATGGAGCTTTTTTTCTTAGTTGATAGTTTAAAAAGAAGCGGTGCAAAATCAGTAACTTCTGTTATTTCCTATCTTGGTTATCAAAGACAGGACCATATTTTCAGAGAAGGGGAGGCAGTGTCGCTTAAAGTAGTAGTTGAAACATTAGAGGCAGTAGGAGTTGATAAGATAATTACTGTTGATTTACATTCAGTAAAAATTCCAGAGCTTTTTAATATTCCAATAATTCATTTATCTGCTCTTCCCATCTTTGCTAAGAAAATAAAAGAATTGGAAGAAGACTTAAAAAAAGTAGTTTTGGTATCTCCTGATATGGGCGGAATAAGAAGAATTAAAAGTTTATCAGAGATGTTAGATAATACGCCTTTTGCAACCATAGAAAAAGACAGGGATTTAGCAACCGGTACTGTTTCTTCGAAAAAAATAGAAGGGGATGTTAAGGGAAAGACAGCTATGATTGTTGATGATATGATTTCAACCGGAAAGACAATTATGCAGGCAGCAAGGCTTTTAAGAGAAAAAGGGGCAGAAAAAATTTTTGTATTTGCAACTCATCCTGTTTTTTCAAATGATGCCAAAGAGATTCTTATGAATTCCTTAGTAGAGAGGGTATTTGTAACAGACAGTGTTTATGTTCCAAAAGAGAAAACATTTTCAAAACTAGAGATTTTAAGCATAGCAGAAATTATTGCCAAAGATTTAAAAAATGAAAATTCCTAAAGCAATCACCAGTTTAATTGAGTCTTTTGAAAAATTACCGGGAATTGGTCCAAAGACAGCACAGAGATTAGCTTACTATTTATTACACGTTCCGCAAGGTGAATTAGATAACTTTGCTAATTCGCTCCAAAGATTAAAAAAAGAAACTATTTTATGTTCAAATTGTTTTATGATTGGAGATAGTAATCCTTGTGAGATTTGCAAAAATGAAGCAAGGGATAAAACAACAATTTGTGTTGTTGAGCAGCCATTGGATGCTTTAGCATTGGAAAAAGGTGGAAAATACACCGGGCTTTATCATGTGCTTCATGGGAAAATAGATCCTCTTAATAATATTGGTCCTGATGAAATTTATATCCACCAACTTTTAAAAAGAATAAGAGGAGCAAAGCCGGAAATTAAAGAATTAATTCTGGCTACAAATCCGACCATGGAGGGAGAAGCAACCGCAATGTATATTAATAAACACCTAAAAGCTCAATCCGCCAGCTGGCGGATAAAAATTAAGATTACCAGAATTGGAAGAGGACTTCCTATTGGTGCTGATTTGGAGTATGCTGATGAAATAACACTTCAGAAAGCAATGGAAGGAAGAAGTAG
The DNA here is from genome assembly GCA_964523705.1 of uncultured Gammaproteobacteria bacterium. Lineage (GTDB taxonomy): Bacteria > Patescibacteriota > Microgenomatia > Levybacterales > UBA12049 > CAYWVK01. Next base: position 9,563 of record CAZFYA010000008.1, on the reverse strand, counting down.
TTTCTAATATATGGATAAGCCAGGATTATTTGGAGAAGTTTTAGAAAAAGGACAAAGCGCAATTAGCGATACAACAAAAGCAGTTAAGGGACAATTAACCGGTTTTGGAAAAGCTACTAAAAACCAAGTAGCACCTGATCAAGAAAGTGACCGGAAACCAAACACTAATCAGTCTATTCCTGAAACAAATGATTCTACAAATAAAGAATATACAAAAGATATGGTTAAGCACCTTTATGGAGTAGAAGATTCTCAGAATAAAGATGTAGATAAAAGTCCCAGAAAGGAAACATCCAGTGCTAAAACAAAAGATGAGAAAAGAATTCAGGAGTTAAAACAAAAGCTTCATAGTGAATATTATCAAAGATTAGTTCATCCTCCAAAACAAAAAGAGGAAAGACCGGCTGAAAAAGTAGAAAGAGAAAAAGCAGAAGAAATGCAAGAGCTGGAACAAAAAGAAGCAAAAAAACCAACACCTTTAGCAGTTAAAAGAGCGCAAACATCAGTTGAGATAAATAGAGGAGTTAGTGGGTAAGAAGGGTTTATTTATTTTTCTTTTGTTTTCTTGAGTGTTTTTTTGCCCTTGACAAAGCTTCTTTACTTGTTCCTTTGCCGTTACCAATAGGTTCTTTTACTTCAGGAAGATGAAAAGTACCAGGTGTAATGGGTTGATGAGGATCTCTTGTATAAATTGTTTTTCCAGGGGATTTTTGAACATCATGTTTTGCTCCTGTTGGAACAAAAACAACTTCTCTTGTTGGATGTGTAGTGATTTTAGGGGCGTCCGGTCTATGATTTGCCGGTCCGTGATTTTCCCTGCTTCTTGGATCAGTTTTTCTTCTACCGGGAAAACTTTCTTTAAAATTTCTAAACATAGTTTGGTATCCTAATATACAAATAAAAAATTGTCAAGAAGCATTTAATTGATAGGATAATTGCTTATGTTATAAAAGCACATTATAATAAAAGCAATAACTTAAATGTTAAAAATATACAACACATTAACAAGAAAAATTGAAGATTTTGAGCCAATAGATGCAAATAACGTTCGTCTTTATGCTTGTGGACCAACGGTTTATGACTATCAACACATCGGTCACATGAGAAGATATGTTGGAGACGATATTTTAATAAGAACTCTTCGTTTTGATGGATACAAAGTAAAGCACGTAGTAAATATTACTGATGTTGGCCATTTAACCTCTGATGCCGATGAAGGAGAAGATAAAATGGAAAAAGGGGCTTTAAAGTATAAAAAATCCGTTTTTGACATTGCAAAAAAATTTGAAAACCAATTTCTAGAAGATATCAAAACTTTAAACATTATAAAACCTGATCTTTTTCTTAGGGCAACAGAACATATAAAAGAGCAAATAGAGTTAATTGAAATTCTAGAAGAAAAAGGCTATACATATAAAACAACGGATGGGATATATTTTGATACTTCAAAGTTTAAAGACTACAACAAGCTTTCAAAGCAGCCTTTAGAGGAAATAAAAGGAGGGGCAAGAATAAATTTAGGAGAAAAGAAAAATATTACTGATTTTGCTCTTTGGAAATTTTCTCCTCAAAAAGGGAAAAGACAAATGGAATGGAATAGTCCCTGGGGAATAGGATTTCCCGGTTGGCATCTTGAATGTAGCGCAATGTCTATGAAGGCACTTGGCTCATCATTTGATATTCATACAGGAGGAATAGATCATATAAATATTCACCATACAAATGAAATAGCCCAGTCGGAAGCAGCCAGCGGAAAAAAGTTTGTTAATTACTGGATTCATCATAATTTTTTAGTTGTTGAAAATGAAAAAATGAGTAAGTCCTTAGGCAACTTTATTACAGTTTCGGATTTAGTTAAAAAAGGATATGACCCTTTGGCTCTTCGCTATTTGTATCTTCAAACACATTATAGACAAGAAATGAACTTTACATATGATTCTCTAAAAGCTGCGCAAAATGCCTTAAATAAACTAAGAGAAGAAGTAATAAATTTAGAAAAAGAAGACAAGAGGGGTATTGAGAAATATAATAATTTATTTTTTGAGGCAATAAATAATGATTTAAATACACCAAAGGCCCTATCTATTCTTTGGGAATTATTAAAAGAAGATTTTCCAAGCGGAGCAAAAAAAGAAACAATTTTAGATTTTGATAAAGTTTTAGGACTTGATTTAAAAAATGCCCTAAATTATCAAAAAACAATAGGTAAAATCCCAGATGAGGTACAAGAGTTGGTAAAAAAACGAGAAAAACTAAGAAAAGAAAAAAGATATCATTTAGCAGACGAACTAAGAATTAAGATTCAAAAATTAGGTTATGACGTAGAGGATAAAAAAGAGGGAGCAGAGATAAAATTATTTAATTAATACTTTTTTAACCGCTTTAATAATTGCGTTTTTATCAAGTTCGTATTTTTTCATCAGTTCTAAAGCACTTCCTGACTCTGCAAAGGTGTCTTTTAATCCTATAAATTCTATTGGTGAGGGGTATTCACTTGCTAAAGTTTCGGCAATTATTCCTCCTAAGCCTCCTGCTGTTTGATGATCTTCACAAGTTACAACTCTTCCTGTTTTCTTAGCAAGTTCAATAACGGTTTTTTCATCAATCGGTTTAAGAGTAGCTACGTTTGCAACCAAAACGTCAATTTTCCCCTCCAATTCTTTTGCTGCTAAAAGCGCTTGATAAACAATATGTCCGGTTGCAAAAATTACTACTTTTGGATTTTTTCCTTGCCAGAAAACTTGAATCTTTTCCATGTCAAAAGAAGTTTCATCAGTTGTAATAATTGGGGTTTTTTCTCTTGAAAATCTTAAGTAAAATGGCCCTTTTGTTTTTCCAGAAGCTAAGGTTGCTTTTTTAGCCTCAATTGAATCACAAGGGCAAATAATTTTAATATTTGGCCAAGCCCTAATTGATGCAATATCCTCGGTTGCCTGATGGGTTGCTCCATCAGGACCAGTTATAATTCCTGCATGATGTCCGGCAATTTTAACATTAGCATTGTTGTAAACTATGGTTGTTCTTATTGTTTCCCAGTTTTTTCCCGGAGAAAAAACTGCGTAGGATGAGATAAATGCAGTTTTTGAAGAAGTTGCAAGTCCTGATGCAATTGCTGCCATGTTTTGTTCAGCAACACCACACTCAAAAAACCTTTCAGGAAATTTTTTGGCAAAATCCAAAACTTTTGTTGATTCGGCTAAATCAGCAGTTAAAACTACAACATTTTTATTTTCTTCACCAAGCTCTAATAGTCCTTTGCCAAAACCATTTCTTGTTGCTGTTCTTTCAATTGTCTCATCAAAGAGTTTTGGATTTAGTTTTAAGTTATTATTTATCATATTTTTCTAATTCATCTAAGGCTTTTTTTGCCTCTTTTTCATCCGGTGCTTTTCCATGCCAGAGAAAATTATTTTCCATAAACGATACTCCTTTTCCAGGGATAGTTTTTGCAATTATTGCTAACGGTTTTTTTAAATCTTTTTGAGCGGTTTTAAGTGTGTTAATAAATTCAGTCATGTTATTTCCGTCAACTTCGAAAACATTCCAGTTAAAAGATAAATATTTTTCTTTTAAGGGTTCAAGGGGCATTATTTTTTCTGTATTTCCGGTTATCTGAATATTGTTTCTATCAACTATTAAGGTAAGATTGTTCAGTTTATTTTTTCCCGCAAACATTACTGCTTCCCAATGATTTCCTTCTTGATGTTCTCCATCAGAGGTAATGCAATATACTCTGTAATTTTTTTTATCTAATTTTCCGGCTAAGCAAATTCCAATTGCTTGTGATAAGCCTTCTCCTAAGGGGCCTGATGTTGTTTCAATTCCAGGTAAGGCCTCTCGTTTTGGGTGTCCTTGAAGACGGGAGTTTAATTTTCTTAGTGTTTTTAATTCATCGATTTTAAAATATCCACTCATTGCAAGACAGGCATATTGAATAGGGCAGATATGCCCGTTTGATAAGACTAATCTATCCCTGTCTTCAAAAAGAGGATTTTTAGGATCATGTTTTAAGAGGTGAAAATATAGCGCTACAAAAATATCAGCCATTCCTAAGGCTCCTGCGCTATGGCCTGATTTTGCTTCTAAAAGCATTTTTATGACTAATTTTCTTGCTTCATTTGCTTTTTTTTGCAAAAAAGATATATCCATTACAAAATTATCGTAGCATTGATAAGTTTTTCTTTCAATCCTTATTATTTTTTTGTATAATACCCCTAAACTTTATGGACAAGAACTTTTTATATTTAATGCTTGGCGTTGCTATAATATTAATTGTAATTTTGGCTATGTCTCAAAATAAGAGCAATCAGCAACAACCTGGAGAATTATTAAATAATTTATTAATTTCTCCAAGCCCATCAATTAATTTAAGTCAACAGCAACAGCAGACAGTAACTACAATACCTCAACCAATAAGCACTACGACGTTGCCCTCCTCACCCTCGGCAGAGCAAGTTTTAGAAGGTGGACTTAAAATTCAGGATTTAGTTGTTGGCCAAGGAGAGGAAGTTAAAAACAATGACACAATTTCTATTCACTACAGGGGAACCTTAGAAGATGGAACGCAATTTGACAGCTCATATGATAGGGGAGAACCTTTTCAGACACAAATTGGCGTTGGTCAGGTTATTAAAGGTTGGGATTTGGGAATTCTTGGTATGAAAGTTGGCGGAAAAAGAATCTTAACTATTCCACCGGAATTAGGTTATGGTGATCAGCAAACAGGAAATATTCCTCCTAATTCAACTTTAATTTTTGAAGTAGAGCTCATTTCAATAAACTAAGAAATTATTTCTTAGTGGTGATGGTGTTCTTCCTCATATGCATCTGCTTCAGCTTTTGTCTTATGAACTGTTCCGTCTGGATGATTTGCCGGGCTATAAATTGTGTACAGTTTTAGTTTTTTGTCTCCAACATTTATTACATTATGTTCGGCTCCGGCAGGAACTATTGTTACCCAATCATCCTCAAGTACTGCTTCTTCACCATCGATTATGACTTTTGCTTTACCTTCTTCTACTCTAAAGAATTGGTCAACGTTGGTATGAACCTCTTTTCCAATTTCTTCTCCCGGTAAAAGAGACATTACTACTAATTGACTATATGGACCGGTAAACAAAACCTTTCGAAAATTTTCATTTTCCTTTGTTTCATCTTCAATATTTGCTTTAAACATTGCCATTTTTATCACCTCCTTTCTAAAAATTAAATTATATATTTATTTCTAAGCCATCAATTGCCGAAATTGTATTTGGAAATATTTTTTTAGCAATTTCCTCAGCTTCTTTTCTTGATTTTAAATTTAAATATCTTGTTGGATCAAAATGGGTTAGTAAAAGTTTTTTAACTCCCATCTTTTTTGCTAAATCAGCAACCTCCTTTGGCTTAGAATGCCCCCAGTTACATTTTGTTTCTTGAGTAAAAGAGCATTCATGAATTAATAAATCTACATTTTTTGCTAGTTTTTTGCTGTTATTGCATATTGCAGTATCTCCAGAATAACTAATAATTTTATTGTCTATATATAATCTATAACCAACAGAGAAGTCTGCGTGTTGCATTTCTATTGCTTCAAATTTAAAAGGAGAATCATATTCTTTTTTATTTATTTCAATAATTTCATTTGCTGTTTCTACATTTGAAAAAGGATTGGTAAAAGGGTGGTTTATAATTAAGTCTAACATTTTTTTATGAGCTTCCTGGATATAAAAATGCACTTTTTGTTTGAATCTAAATTTACTAAAAGTATGGAGTCCTTCAATATGGTCTAGGTGCAAATGGCTAATAAAAACATATATTGGTTTTTCATCTTTAATATATTGATCTAGTTTATATATCCCGTTTCCAGCATCTAAAACAAGATGAAAATTATTTGCCTGGATTAAAATACAAGGAGTGTTTCCAGTTTCAGTATTATACCAACCGTTTGTTCCTAAAAATATTATTTTCATTTTATTTATATAACAGGTTAACATATTTTAAAGCCTATTTAAGATTTTGTAAACTAAAACATTGACAAATATAAAAAATAGGAATATTGTAAGGGTATGAAATTAGACAAGATTATAATTGCCTTAGCAATCATAATTGCCGGAGTAATAATTGGCTTTTTTATATATTTCTCAAATAACAAACAGGAAACTGTCAAAAACAATGATTTAACAACCACAACTTCAACTGTTTATGAAGACAGTGTTCAAACAACAACAAAAACTATGCAAGGTATAACTCCCAAAGCAGTTAATGATTTAGAAGAAATTACCAATGCATTAGCAGAGAAACTTGGAGTTCCTGCTGATTCTTTAATTGTTTCATTAAATAAAAAGGAAGGAATATATGCAACCGGAAATGTAAAAGAAAAAACAAGTGAAGTTGGCGGAGGATATTTCCTAGCTGTAAAGTTGGTTGGAGTTTGGCAAATAGCTTATGATGGACAATCAACTCCTTCTTGTTCAGCAGTGCAGCCAGTAGATAATTCATACTATTTCCCGTCCTCTATGGTCCCCGAATGCTTCAGTGAAGGCGGAGATTTAATAAAAAGATAAAAGAAAAAACTTTGTTTTGCACCATTAGTTTTTATTAAGTAATACTTAATCTCTGTTGACGGTTTTAACTTTTTAATTTAAAGTTAAAATTAACCTGCCAAATGAGAGGAGGTGATATGAAATGAAAGGCCTCCATATCGTAACATTTATTTTAGTAGTTGTCGGTGCTCTTAATTGGGGACTGATTGGACTATTTAGTTTTAACTTAGTAAATCTAATATTTGGAACAGTCCCTTGGCTTGAGACACTCGTTTATATTCTAGTTGGTCTATCTGCTATTTACGAAGCAGCAATTCATACCAAAAATTGCAAACTTTGCAGTAAGTAACATTTTCTTAACAAGAAGGCTTGATTATTTATTTTTTTTAAAGTAAGATAGACGCTACTAAATGATTAGTTTAAGAATCTGGAAATGGTTAATTCTAACTATTATTCCTGTTCTTTTGGTTTTTTTCTTCTCATTTCTTCATGGTACAAATATAACGGGGGAAATTACTTCACCTTTAGTTAAACAATTTGAGGAAAAAATTGATTTAAACACTCCTTCTATTGAAAAAATATTTTTAAAAGATCATACATGGATAGCAACTTTATCTGCGGAAAAAGTAAAAACAATTATTTTTACAGGCGATATTGTTCCTGCCCGTTTTGTAAATTATAAGATATTGGAAAATAATGATTTTAACTGGCCATATTTAAAAACCAAAGATTTAACAAGAAGCGCTGATTTTACAGTTATAAATTTAGAGACCCCGCTTATTAAAAATTGTCCAGTAACTAATGAAGGTATGATTTTTTGCGGAGATATTAGAAATATTGACGGCTTAGTTTTTGGGGGAGTTGATTTGGTAAGTGTAGCTAATAATCATTTTGCAAATTACAATCAAAAGGGAATAGAGGAGACTGTTAAGGGCTTAGAGGAAAAAAACATTGGTGTTGTTGGATTAAACAATATTTTTGTAAAAGAGATTAAAGATACAAGGTTTTCTTTTTTAGCCTACAATGATATTGAGAAAGAGCAAATTGGAATTTCTAATGCAGATGAAGAAAAAATAAAAGAGGACATTAAAAGTGCTTTAGAAATATCAGACTTTGTTATTGTTATTTTTCACTGGGGAGCAGAATATCAGGATATGCCAGACAAAAGGCAAGTTGAATTGGCACATTTTGCAATAGATAACGGAGCAGATTTAATTATTGGAAATCATCCCCACTGGATTCAACCAGTTGAAATATATAAAAATAAAATTATTGTTTATGCCCATGGTAATTTTGTTTTTGATCAGATGTGGTCTTTAAAAACCAGACAAGGAGTTGTTGGTAAATATACTTTTTACGAAGATTTATTAATTGATATTGAATTTATACCTATTCAGATTGAAGATTACGGTCAGCCATTTATACTTGAAGACGAAGATAAGGATAACATTTTAAAATCCATAGAGGAAAAGAGTTTAATTTTAAACACTCCTTAATGAAAAAGGGAATAGCAACTTTTACGCTTGATTATGGCAAATGTCCTGCCTGGCTTTTTAACCGGATGGTGCGTCTATCAAGGGAAATGACAAAAGTCCTAGTTGAAGAGTATGGCCCTGATGAATTTATAAAAAGAATTGCTGATCCGGTTTGGTTTCAATCCTTGGGAACCGTACTTGCTTTTGATTGGAATGCTTCGGGGCTAACCACGGTTTTAACAGGAGCTTTAAAAGAGGCGATAAGATATCAGGAAAAAGACTTAGGCATTTTTATTGCCGGAGGTAAGGGAAAAACTTCACTTAAAACCCCTGATCAAATTACTAATTGGGGACATATCTTAAACCTACCTGAGCCAATGACAAAAACCTTAGTTAGGAATTCAAAAATGTCAGCTAAGGTAGATAGTTCTTTGGTTCAGGACGGATATCAGCTTTATCATCATGTTTTTTTCTTTTCTAAAAACGGTGCCTGGGCAGTTGTTCAACAGGGTATGAATACAAAAAATAAAACAGCCAGAAGATATCACTGGCATGATGTTTTAAAAAAAGATATTAACCATAATTTTGTAAACGAACCGCATTCAGGTATTTCTGCTCAAAAAAAAGAAGATATTGTTTTAAATTTGGTTGCCAAGGATAGTGATAAAACAAGAGATACTTCAACCAAGCTTATTCAGTCAGGCTATAATCAACTTAGAAGTGATTTAAAGCTTTTAGCAAAACATCAAAACGAAATGTCTAAGATGTTAAGATTTAGAAAAAAAGATGACACATACACTTTTTTACAACTTGAAGATGAGGATTTTCACCATCATGAAGTTGAACTAGAGGATTTTTCAAATAGCAAGTATTTGGATAAAATTTTAAAAAAACTTGATGAACTAAAGCCTAAAACTTATGAGGATTTAGTTGAGACAAAAGGTGTTGGTCCAAAAACAGTCAGAGCCTTATCTTTAATTAGTGAAGTAATTTACGGTGCTAAGCCATCATATATGGATCCGGCAAGATATAGCTTTGCCCATGGAGGAAAAGATACAATTCCTTTTCCAGTTGATAGGAAAACTTACGATAATACAATTGAAATACTAGCAAAGGCTGTTAGAAAAACAAGAATTGCTCCACTTGAAAAAGATAAAATTTTAAGAAGAATTAGCAAATAGCTTTTAATAATTGACATCAGATTATTTTTTAGAATAAACTAATTAAAGATAGAGAAAAGGGGGTGAGTTATGGCAAAAAGAAAAAAAGCATCTAAAAAACCGCTTGTAGCCTTAAAGTATTTATACACGGTTTTAATACTGGCAGCAGTCTTAGTTGTAGCAGTTTTAGTAAAATCATATTATAAAAGCACAACAACTCCTGAAGTAACTGTAACTCAAAGTCAGGAAGTTAAAGTTTTAAAGGACTTTGTTAATAAAGCAGCTAATTTAGTTGAAGAAAAAGGAGAAGAAGCCTTTAGCGAACTAAGAGGTGAAGATTGGTTTTCAGAAGATAAATATATTTTTGTTTATGATTTAAACGGAAACACAGTAGTTTTACCTCC
>CAZFYA010000007.1:0-28815 GCA_964523705.1 uncultured Gammaproteobacteria bacterium | reverse complement strand
GGCTTTATGTCAGGGGATCAAAAAAGGTTTTCGTTCCCCTTCATGGTTGGGAATTTTTACCGTTTGTCTGGATTTTTGGGAGAATAATTGGTTTAAAAATTGGAATTTCCGGATTTCAATGGGCTGCTTCTTTGGCCTATTTTACCCACATGTCTTGGGATCAAATTACAGTCAACCCCAACACACTTGGATATTTCTTTATCTATCGCTTGATAAATAATTTTAAAATGAAAAGCTTTAATGGAAAAAAATAGCCTACCAACAATTTCGGTGTTGATTCCAACTTTAAATGCCGGCAGGGTACTCGAGGAATGTCTTAAATCGATTTCAATTCAGGATTATCCCAAAGACAAAATTGAGATAATTATTGCTGACGGCGGATCTGTCGATAATACTCTAAAGATTGCAAAGAAATATGGTGCAAAAATCTTCGAAAACCCCCTCAAGACTGGAGAAACGGGAAAGGCTGTGGCATTAAAAAACGCAAAAAACGAACTTGTTGCCCTAATTGACTCTGATAATATCTTACCAAACAAAGACTGGCTTAAAAGGATGGTTGAGCCTTTTGACGACAGAGAAATTAATGGTAGTGAGCCTTGGGCTTTTACTTACAGGAAAAAAGACACATACATTAACCGTTACTGTGCGCTAATTGGTATGAACGACCCTTACTGTTATTTTATTGGGAACTATGACCGTTTTTGTCATATTTCCGGGAAGTGGACCGGGGTTAATCTTAAACAAGAAGATAAAGGGAGCTTTGTTAAGGCAAAAATTGAAAGCAAAATCCTGCCAACAATTGGTGCTAACGGAACTGTTTGGCGAAAAGATATTTTGATGAAAGCAGTTGGGGATAGTGACTATCTCTTTGATACGGATATTCCCTACATACTTACCCGCCAAAAACCATTTTATTTTGCGAAAGTGAAACTTGGGATAATTCATGATTATTGTCACCGGTTTAAGGATTTTTACAGAAAACAAAAAAGAAGGGCTAAAGATTTCTTTTATTTGGAAAATAAAAAAGAAAGAGAGGACACTTTTCAAAAACAGCCAGATAAACAGATATTTTTTGCTCTTTCCACAATAACCCTATTTCCTCTGCTCTTTCAGGCGGGGAAAGGGTTTATCAAAAAAAATGATTGGGTTTGGCTTTTTCACCCAATAGCTTGTTTGACCACTCTTTGGGTTTATGGAATAGAAACAATTGTTTCAAGGGTTAAGATTTCCGAGATGAGCAGAAAAAACTGGAAGCAATGAGCGACTTAGGCAGAAGGTATCATTTGCTATAATGAATCTAACTATAAGATGAAAGATGTAATTTTAATTAACCCCCCTTATCTTTTTAAAAAAGATGGCAGCTATCTTCCTTTTAAGGGTTTATGGAAACCACTCGGAATTTTATATTTAGCAACAATTTTGGAAAATAAAGGAATTTCTGTAAAAGTTTTAGATTTGACACCGGTTGAGATAAATTTAAACGAAGTTTTAAAAATAATTGAAAAAGAAAAACCAGCCTTAGTTGGTATTACCGGAACTACTCCTCAGATTAAAGGTATTGTTCAGCTCGGACAAGCAATTAAAAGGAAATTCGGAAAAAAAATTACTTTAGGACTGGGAGGGGCAGAGGCCAGCAGCGACCCCTTATTTTTAAAAGCGTTTCCTTTTTTCGACTTCGTAATTAAAGGAGAAGGAGAAATAACTTTTCCGAAAGTTGTAGAAAGAATTCTTTCCGGGGAAAAGGTAAAAGGAATAATTAATGGCGAATTTACAATGGATTTAGATAAGCTCCCTTTTCCCAAAAGGGAGCTTCTTCCTGACGAAAATTATGAAGGGACATATGGAAAAAATTTTGTAAACATTCACACAGCAAGAGGTTGTCCTTTCCGGTGTATTTATTGCAGTAGTCCCATTGAGAGCAGAACAAGAGTGAGATTCCGTTCCCCTGAAAATGTCCTTAATGAGATTGAGGAATGTATAAGAAAATATAATACTGAGTTTGTAATTTTTACAGATGATACTTTTACTCTGAAAAAAGATCGCGTTGAAGAGATTTGTAGAGGGATGATAAAGAGGAAGTTTAAGATAAATTGGAACTGCGAGACTAGGGCCGGTATGGTAGATAGAAAACTTTTAAAATTGATGAAGCAGGCAGGTTGTAACGAGATGTTTTTCGGTGCAGAGACCGGGAGCGAAAGAATAAGAAACGAAATTATCGAGAAAAAAGTAAGCAATGAAGACTTATATAAAGCTTTTCAGTTTTGCAGGGAATTAAAAATTACCAGCAACGCCTTCTTAATGGCAGGTTTTCCCACTGAAACGAAAAAAGAATTAAAAGAAACCTTTGAGTTTCCGTTTAAGGCGAAGCCCGATATTATTGGTATCCACCTAACATCCATTCAGCCGGGTTCGAGAATTTTTGAGATGGCGGTTAAAGAAAAGAGAATAAAACCAACCGTTTGGCATGATTATGCAAAAGGCAAGACAGACACACAGCCGATTTATGTTCCAGATGGAATGACCATTGAAGATCTGGAGGAATTCCAAAAAAAACTTTACCGGAAGTTTTATTTTCGGCCAAAATGGCTTATAAAAAGATTAAGACTAAGTTTGACTTCTTGGTCCAGGTTAAGAGATGATATCGATATTGCCTTAAGGCTTATTTTTAAAGGAAATTCCAGGGCCAGATGTCATAAGGAAGAAGATTACTATTGATGGTAAAATGGCATATGCATATGAATAGCCCAAAGATTGATAATTCAACCATTTTAATTACAGGCGGGACTGGTTCATGGGGGCATGAATTAACAAAACAGTTATTGGAAAAATATAATCCTAAAGAAATCAGAATTTACAGCCGTAATGAGCTTCGCCAGGTTGAAATGAAAAGAGAATTCAATGATCCTAGAGTTAAGTTTATTATCGGTGATGTCCGCGACTATTCCAGGTTACTGTCCTCGTCAAGGGGGGTTGATTATATTTTCCACCTGGCTGCCTTAAAGCATGTTACTGTTTGTGAAGAAAATCCTTGGGAGGCGGTGCAAACAAATATTATCGGCACCCAAAATGTCGTAAACGCCTGTCTTGAAAATGGGATTAAAAAAATGATTGATGTTTCTACCGATAAGGCGGTTGACCCCTTAAACTTATACGGAGTTTGCAAGGCCTGCGGGGAAAGATTGACAATAAACGGCAATACAGCCGGAAACGGGACTTCTTTTGTTTGCATAAGAGGAGGAAATGTTTTAGGAACTACAGGAAGTGTTATTCCTTTGTTTATAAAACAAATTAAGGAATTAAACATGGTAACTTTAACGGACGAGAGAATGACAAGGTTTTGGCTTTCTCTGCCTGAGGCAATTGGTCTTGTTTTTAAAGCCTTTTTTGAATCAGTTGGGGGAGAAACTTTTGCTATGAAGATGCCGGCAAGTTATATGAAGGATTTGGCAGAAGTAATGGTGGAAGAGTTAGGGAATAAAGAAACTCAAATTAGAACCATTGGTATAAGACCGGGAGAAAAAATTGATGAGGTTTTGGTTTCAAAATATGAAAGCAGCAGAACAATTGATTTAGGAGAATACTTTGCAGTTTTACCACTCATTAAAATGCCTTTGGCAGAAGAATACTACAAAGATAAGCAAAAAATTGACATTACTGAGTTTTCTTCCAGAACTACAAAGATATTAAATAAGAAAGAAATAAAGGAAATTTTGACTAAGAATGGATTTTTATCCAAGGAAAGAATTGAAGATGAGCTTATTTCTTCACTAAACAAAGGACAACTGAAGAGAATTGAGAATAAAGAAAAATGGGTAATTTAAATATTGCAGTTACGGGGGGTGACGGGTTTTTGGGAAGTTATTTGGTAAATGCCCTTCAAAAAAAAGGAATTTTTCCCCACCTCTTTGATATTAACAAAAACTCGCTTTTTGATATTGAAACAATGAAAGATTTTGTCAAAGAAAAAGACATTATTTTTCATCTTGCCGGAGCCAATCGGGATACGGATTCAAATTTGGTCAAGGTAAACACTTTAGGGACAATGGGTCTTTTAGAAGCAATGGTAAAGCATGGGAAAAAAGGAGCTAAAATTATCTTTGCTTCCTCTTTCCAAGTATATAAACCAACCAAAGAAGATTCTCCAGTGGACGAGAACACAACGCCAAGCCCGACTTCTGTTTATGGGATTTCAAAATATTCTGCAGAAAAACTGATTGTTAATTATTCTGAAACAAAAGATATTAAGGGAATTGTTTTCCGTTTTTCTAATCTATATGGAGCGGGCGGTAAACCATTTTATAACTCTGTTATTGCTACCTTTTTAGAACTTATAAAAGAAGGGAAAGTGTTAACAATTAATGGGAGCGGAGAACAAAAACGGGACTTTCTTTTTGTTGCCGACGCAGTTGATGCCCTGCTCAAAGTTATTGATTATTCCCCTGAACGATTGGAAATATTTAATATTTGTTCCGGAAAATTGACTTCATTAAATGAAATCATTGATTTTTTGAAAATGCCGGTAAAAGATAAAAAAATAGAAGTATCTTATAACAAGGACGGCAAAGAAGAGCTATTTTTTTTACGGGGGGATAATCAGAAGGCCCAAAAAATATTAAACTGGAGACCTAAAGCTGATATTAAGGAAGAGATAAAAAATATTTATGAAAGTCAAAATAATTAACCTTGAAAAAAAAGAAGATGAAAGGGGCTGGCTTGCAGAACTTCTTCATTCAGGAGATCTGGAGCATAAAAATTTTGGCCAATTATTAGTAACAGTTGCAAAACCGGGAATTACTAAAGGTGGACATTATCATACCAGAAAAGAAGAATGGTTTGTTGTTGTTTCCGGAAAAGGAGAACTATTTCTTCGCGACAATGAATCAAGGGAAGAGCAAACAATTCCCGTGGGTGAACAAAATATGGTTGCCGTACAAATACCCCTTAACACTGCCCACTGGATAACAAATATTGGAAACAAAGACCTTTTCCTTCTAGCATACTGCAATGAAGAATTCGATCCCAACGACACAGATACTTTTTCGGTAAGCAAATGAAAAAAACTTTAGATTATCAGAACTTGAACTTTTTTGTTGCCAACCATGTGGTAGGCGAGAAGGATAAGGAGATTTTTGGTCCGGGAGATGCCGTTACAGATTTTTTAAAATATAAAAAAGCGGATTTTACCTACCTTCGTTACGGTCTTTACAATCAACCTTATCAAACCAGGATTAGTTCTTATGAAAAGGGGAAGGAAACAAATGAAAAACTTGGTTTTGATTTTTCCGGAATTATTCCTGTTTTAAGATATTCTTTGGAAGTTCTTTACTCCGTATATATTGGATTTACAAGCAAAAAAAAGATAGATGTATGGATCGGCTGCAACAGCCTAAATACCCTTCCGGGAATATTTCTTAAAAAAATGCGAAAGGTTAAGAAGGTGATTTTTTATACTATCGACTATGTTCCCCAGCGGTTTTCTGAAAAAATTTACAATGCAGTTTATCACTGGATTGACCGATACTGCCTAAAAAATTCCGACCAGGTTTGGAATAACTCGGAAGTAATGCGGCAGATAAGGATTAAGCAAGGAATTCCGCCGGAAAGAGCCTTAAGAGTTGCCCATGGAGCCGATTTGTCAAAAATTAAATTGCATAAAGCGGCGAAAAGAGATTCTTTAATCATTTTAGGCAACATAACCAGGGCGATTAATTTTGAAATGATTGTTAAATCTCTTAAAGAGGTATTAAAGAAAAACAAAAACGTTAAAGTTGTTTTGGTTGGTAGTGGAACAGGCGAAGATGAAGTTAGGGCAATGATTGAGAAAGAGGAGTTGACTAAAAGTTTTGAACTATTAGGGCGATGGGAACATGATACGGTTCTTAAGGAAATGCCAAAATACGGGGTTGGTTTAGCTATTTATGGAAATACCTTTGACTGGAATCTTTATTCAGATTCATTGAAGGTCAAAGAATACCTGGCATGCGGCTTGCCGGTGATTATGTCTGGGGCACCTGCCGCTCAGGATGAAGTTAAAGACAGCGGAGCAGTGATGATTATTGATATTGACCAGGATCAGCTAACTGAAGCAATGGTTACCCTTTTGTCAGATGAGAAAACTTACAAGAAATTTAAAGATAATGCTCTCAAATTCAGAAAAACTTTCGATTGGAATGATATATACAATAATGCTTTATCGGATTTATGAAATTTCTTGCTTCAATTACTTTTGATGATGGAAAGAAAAGCCATTTTACGGAGTATTATCCAGTATTAAAAAAATTTGGGTATAAGGGCAGCTTTTATCCCATTGTTGACCAAATAGGCCTTTCCGGGAGAATGACCTGGGAAGATTTGGAGACTTTATATAAAGAGGGCAACGAAATAGGAAGCCACACTTATTCTCATAAATCTCTTTCCTCATTAGGAGAAAAGGAAATTGAAGCTGAGTTAAAAACTTCTAAAGAAGCGCTTAAAAAATTCAACGCCGACACTCTTTCCTATCCTTTCGGTGATTATGATGAGCGAGTGAAAAAAATCGCAGAAAAATACTACCTTGGTGCAAGAGCTTGCGGCGATATTAAAGGAAAAGAAGCTGACTTAGGTATAAACGGGAAAAACTCGGACAGGTTTTCTTTAAAAACGTTACCAATTGGCGTACTGGAATTTTCCGGATATAAAGATAAGCCGTTTGCTTGGTTAATTTATGTTATCCATGAACCTCCCAGAATTACTCTTGATTATTGCCTGCACTCATTAAAAACCAGAAAAATAAGGTTAATTGACGGTTATAATTTTTTAATAAATTTAGCCAGCCAGCCCTCGGCTGATAAAGAAAATGGATCAATCGGTCTTTTGAAAATATGCCAAGCTCTTTCAGAGAGTAAAGTCGAAGTTCTGACAATTTCTAAGGTTTTAAAAACGCTGAATAAAAAATGACAAATAAAAAGATTAAAGTTTCAGTGGTAATTACAACCAGAAACCGTTATGGCGACCTGCTTTTATGTTTGGAGTCCTTGAAAGAAGATCTGGAAAGAGATGACCGCGAGCTTTTAATTGTAGATGACGCCTCTTTTGATAAAACCGTTTCTATTACCGAGAAGTTTTTAGCCAAATACTCAAAAAATGCCAGAATCATTCATCAGCCCCGTCAGTTGATGATGGTCAGGACCAGAAACATGGGAGCAAGAGCCGCTTTAGGGGAGCTGATTTTATTTATCGACGACGACAATATTATTGAGAGGGGAATGGTGGATTTTCTTTGTGAAGCTGCAGATAAATATCCGAATTTCGGAGTTTTTGGCCCGCAGATGTGCTACGCCGACAAAAAACCATACTTGTTTTGCCAAAAGTTTAATCTTTTTAACGGCATAACAACCAGGAAAGCCCCCCTGACCAGCAAAGAGAATGAGGGTAAACCCTTTTTGAACTTTTTAGACAAATTTTTGGTTTCAGGTTTTAGCAAGAACGGAAAAAGGCTAGATATTTACGAAACCGATGGGGTTCCAAATGTCTTTATGATTAGAAAGAAAGTGTTCGAAGAGTGTGGCTTTTTTGATGAAAAATTAATCCAAACATTTACGGAAATGGATTTTTCCCTTCATATCAAAAGATATGGCTATAAATCCGGGATTGTCCCCAAAGCCAAGACCTACCACCAAATAGACCAAAAAGATGATTTTACACCGCGCGGCCTGGGGGGAAAATTTGAGCAGAAAGCATACTGTTTAATGAGAAACAGGACAGTAATGGTTTCCCGATATGGCGGTTTAATAAATAAAACTGTTTATCTTTTATTTTTTTCCTGGTTTTGGCCGCTCATATATTCTTCCATTGCTTTAAAATTTGGTTCATTTCATTTGGTTAAAATTTATGTATATGGTTTTAGGGACGGAATTTTATATTTATTAACTGGTAAATTGACAAATTCTTTAAAAAAAATATTATGATTAAACCCTTGTTAAATAACTATTTATCAAGGAAAATGACGAGGGCATTTATTGATAATGTTGACTTTATTCGGAAAGAGATAAATTCATACAGCAAGAGCAGGAAGGATCTTAAGATACTTGATGTGGGGTGCGGTGATGGGGAAGTTACAAATAAAATTCTTCGGGATTTAAAACCGAGTTGCTTCCAGATATATGGCCTCGATGTCTTAAAATCAGTGCGCTATGCAAAAATAAAATATTATAAGCAAGACTTAGAGCACAAAAAATTCCCCTTTTCTAACGAAAAGTTTGACATTGTGTATTCCAACCAAGTTTTAGAGCATCTTTTAGATAAAGACAACTTTATTATGGAATGTTTTAGAGTGTTGAAAGAAGGCGGTCTGTTTATTTTGTCTACAGAGAATATTGCCTCTTTTGATAACATTATTTCTCTCTTTTTATCACAGGAGCCACTTTCTCAAAATTCTAGCGTTAAAAAGCAGGTCAACTCTTTTCTCTCCCCACATTTCGGCAATAATCCTTTAGGGGGGATACCCGAAATGCACAAAAATGTTTGTTCATATTTTAGCCTCAAGAGATTAGTTGCTTGTAATACTGATAGTCAAATGGAGATAAAATCGTTTGGGAATATTTTTAAGGTTTTTGAAATAATTTTCCCTTTTTACAATAGGCTGCTTACTGTTTATGGTTTAAAGAAGTAGAAAAATATGGCTAAAATTTGTGGGGTTATCGGTCAAAGTTGCTCTAAAGAATACCTAGATGAATTAGCGTCTCCTATGGAAAGTTTCCGAAACTTTCAGAAAGAGTATTTAATCGGGGATGGTTTTGGAATTTGCCGATTATACTTAAAAAATGAAGCATCAGAAATTGCCGAAAACAGGGATTTTGCGGTTGTCTTCTCCGGGTATCTTTTAAATTTTAAAAAAAAAGAAAATTATGCACAGGAAATATTTAAGTTATTCTCTAAAGGAAAGACAGCTTTTATTAAAGACTTAAATGGAGTTTTTAATATTATTATTGTTGAAAAGAAAAACAAAAAATTCTATTTAATTAATGACCGCTATGGAGTAAACAGTCTTTATTATTCGGATAATCAAAAAACACTGACATTTGCTTCAGAGGTTAAAGCTGTTATCGGGAACAAAGATATTTTCAGAGAAATTGACTGGGAGGCATGGAGAGATTATTTTTCTTTTCGCTATATACTTGGCAATAAAACCTTTTTTAAAAAGATCAAATCGCTTCAAAACGCCACAATTTTAAGCTATGAGAAAGGGCGGTTGTCCTTTAGCCAATATTGGGACTATTCAAATATTAAAACCAATACAAGAAAGAACTTTAGAGAGTTGATAGAAGAAGGAGGGTTTCTTGTTAAAAAGGCGGTTATTAGCTCTTCAAAAGATGTAAAAAATCCTATCAGTTTTCTTTCCGGGGGATATGATTCAAGATGTCTTGCCTCGGCATTAAGCAAGTACACAAACCTGAAATATGAAACCTTTACCACCGAGCATCCTTCCGGGAAAGATGACCCGGTTTTGGCAAAAGCCGTGTCCCAAAAACTAAGTATAAAAAATACTTTTATTAAACACCCGAAGAATCTTTATCAGAAATATTTCCTAAAAAAATTCTACCTGACGGACGGAATGGCGCAGGAGCATTTATGGGCGCTGCCGATGAGTGAATTTCTTCAAAATAAACAGGGGGTAGTATTTGATGGGTTAGCGGGAGACCTTTTCTTAAAAGGGCTTTTTTTGGATAAATTAAACCTAAAGATTACCGACAGCCCGTTCAAGCTTTCCCTGGTTCTTTTAGACCAGTATGGCTATAGCCCGTTTTGGATAAAAAAATTTTTTAAAAAGCCGGTTGCCGAGAGTTTGGGTAATTTTCGGGAAGCTTTAGAAAATGAATTAAAAAGTTTAAATGGCAACAGCAATATTATTACTTTATTTTTTGCAAAAAACCGGACCCGTAATGCTTTAAGTTTAATGTCGAACAATATTTTGGGCAATTTAGATAAAAGGTATCCCTTTTTAGATAACGGCTTAGTTGAGTTTGGACTTTCGGTTTCTCCAAAGGTTAAAATTGAAGAACATCTTTATGTTGAAATTTTAAAAAAAAGTTTTCCGGAAGTTATGAAAATTCCAACCTCAAACAGTAAATCTCTGCTAACAAAGACAGATATATTTTTAGCGGAGGTACTGACAAGATTAAAACTTCAGAGAATACTTAAAGCTTATTTTAAGAACATTCTTTTTAAGAAATCACTAAATCAATCCGAAATTCAGTATCTTAAGGGGCTTGCCAAATCTTTTGAACTACCCGATTTTATTAATAAAAGAGCATTTGAAAAGTATTTGAACAGCCCCCGCTTTGATTTTGCCTTTTTCTCACTAATCGAATTTTTGGCTTGGTATAATTTATTTTATCTAAACGGAAAGCTGAAATTAGAATGAAAATTAGATCCATTCACCTTTTATTATTACTAATCGTCGTTTTCGGATTTTTTCTGAGGTTGCCTTTTTTTTTCGAACCAATGGATTCAGATGAAGGAAATTATGCTTTTTTTTCTTTTTTTTCAAAAGGCCCCAATTTCTATTCGATGTTGCCAATCGGCAGGCTTCCGGGCATAATTTTTACCTACCGGTTCTTGGACAGCCTTTTCCCCGGAAACATTGTCGCTTTTCGTGTTTTTCCGGCCATACTTCTTGTTTTTGCTACATTTGCAATTTATAAAATTGGAAGTCTGTTATTTGAAGAAAAATCTGGTATAATTTCTGCTTTTATTTTTGCCTTAACAGTAAGCAGTCGGGTTCTGGAACCGAGAGCCAATACGGAAGTTTTTATGACGCCTTTTATGATTTTTTCTGTCTATTTCTTTTGGAGCTGGATTAAAAGAAAAACACGACTTTATCTAATGCTGGCCGGATTAAGCGCCGGAATTTCTCTTCTTTATAAACAAGTGGTAGTCTTTGAAGTTGCTTTTCTTGTCCTGTGGTTAATGATTAAGTTTTTTGACGACAGAAGAGCTTTGAGGGAAAAGATTGCGCTTACAGTTGCTAATTTATTATCATTCGGACTATCCCTCTTGGCCCCTTTCTTAATTGTCGTTGTTTATTTTGTGGCCAGAAACGAGTCTAAAGATTTCTGGTGGCAATCTTTTGGGAGCGGCGGGTCGTATGTTTTTTTGGCGTGGAGTGGAAAAGAATGGGTTAGTAGGCTCAGGGGTACCAGTTTGTATTTATGGCAGGAGCTTTGGCCCTTTTGGCTATCGGGTTTTGGCGGCTTGGCTCTTGTGTTTAAAAAGATTAATAAAGAAAAGCTATTCCTTTTATTCTGGGTTGTGGTTTCCTTAATAGGAGCATTTTTTAACGGCTGGTTTTTTTCTCATTATTTTGTGCAAATTATTCCCCCCCTAGCTCTTATGGCAGGATTTTTCTGGTCTTCTTTACCTGAAGTTGTAAATTTTAGACCATCCTGGAAAAAGTTAGTACCGTTCTTTCTAATTATTATTTTCAGTCCGATCATATTAAGGCAAGTTAATTATTTGATTAATCTTGTTAAATGGCAGAAGGGCATGATTAGCAAAGTTGAATATCTTGAAGTTTTAGGGGTGGATACTAAAGATGCCAGCTGGCTTCCGTTTTACCAAGCTGCCGATTATTTAAACACGAATTTAAAAAAAGATGAAACAATTTTTTCTTGGTCAACCTCCCCCTTAATCTACTATTTAACAAGACAATACCCCGCGACACCTTTTATTAAGAATTGTTTTCTGCTTGACTATAGTTTCATGCTTGCTACTCAAACCAGCTGGAAGTACGATTTTGACGGAAACAGAGAAGCGTTAATGACAGCTCTAGTGGCTGACCCCCCTGATTATGTTTTTTTTGAGATAAATCCTTCACAAATATTTGACCAACTGATTTTATTTAAAGAATTTGGTCGCTTTATTGATGCGAATTATAGTTTTGTTGCCAAATTTGGAAACGCTATGATTTATAAAGTAAATCCCTATCATAAAATTGAACATGGAACTTCTGAAGTGCCGATTGAGTTTATTAAGCGGTATGGTGCAATAACCTTAATTGAGAGAAAAGAAGGGAGATGCCGGGTTGTTTATGAGCCGTTGATAAATAAAGATGGTATATTAAGAATTTTGGGGCAGGACTATCCTTCTTGTCCTGATTTTGATTTTCAACCACTCTCATTAGAGAAATTTGACATTGTCGAAAGTGATTATGTAGGAAATTCTTTTCCTGAGCCCTCCGGATATAGAGATGTTCATATTAAGCTTGCCGGTCCTTCGAAAGAAGTTGACTTTGTAAGGATTAAATCCGGTGAACAGGTTTGGACAAACCAACAATACGGAGTTAACCACGCAGTAAGTATTTCTCGGAAGAATAATCTTTTTGATATTTATATGGAACCTCCCCCTAACTGGAAGGAAAGAGAATATGAAATCTACTTTATCCACGAGGACGGAACCCTGTCAAAAACAGATTGTTTGCCCTAAATAACATTTTTGTTAGTTTTCCAAAAGACAGAAATCATATATTATTGAAATGCCTGAAAAAATGAAAACTAATCGCAGAAGTTATCTTGAAGAAAAATTCCACGACGAGTGGGCAAAATCTGTTAATTCAGAAGAGGTAGATGTAAGGAAGTACTTTACTGCCCCCACTGCCCTAGAATGCCGTTATGCACTTGAGAGAATGGGGAACCTGAAAGGAAAAAAAGTTTTAGATTTGGGTTGTGGATTGGGCGAGTCTTCTATCTGGTTTGCCTTACAGGGTGCAGAAGTGACAGCACTGGATATATCAGGAAGAATGCTCAATTGCGTGGAAAGGCTGGCCAGTAGGTATAAAGTTTCAAATTTTGTGACAACGGTTAAGTCTCCAGCAGAAAAGTTGCCTTTAGAGAAGAATTATTTTGATCTTGTTTACGGGGGCAATGTTCTTCATCATACGGACTTTGACAGAGTCGCCAGGGAAGTAAAAAGAGTGATAAAACCAAGCGGCAGGGCGATTTTCATCGAACCTTTAGGATATAATCCTTTAATTGATGTATATCGAAGAATGGCGAGGCAAGTACGCACAACAACAGAAAAACCCTTCACTTTTAAGCAAATTCAGAAATTTGAAGGCATTTTTAGTGAGGTAACCCATCGTGAATTTCAATTATTTTCGACACTAATCTTTGTCTGGTTTTATTTAGTTGAAGGCTTGCATCCGAGTAAAGTGAGGTATTGGAAAAGGTTTATTGAAGAAGGCGACAAGTACAAGGGGGTATTCAAAATATTAAATCACCTTGATGATTTAGTATTAAAGCTTCCTTTTTTAAATAGATATTGTTGGAACACTGTTATTGAATTAGTTAAATAAGGAGGACCATGAAGGATGATTTATTAATAGAATTAAATCGATATTCCCAAAATTTGGGCTTGCTTTTTCATCACCCAAAGATGTTAAAAAGGATTTTTCGGGTTTATTTAGATAAAATATTTTCTGGAAAAAATGCGATTAGGCAAGTTGAAATCGCTGTTTGTTACGAATGCAACGCAAAATGTGAACAGTGTTCTTGTGCTAGGTCTCTTAATAAGAAAAGAAAAAGATTGACGAAAGAACAATTTAAGAAATTGGTAGACGAATCGATTAAAATGGGGGCTTTCCAGTTCAACATAACAGGAGGGGAACCACTCATTTATTTGCAGGATACCCTTGATCTTGTTAAATATATTAGCGGGAAAGAGTGCTATGTTCATCTGTGTACTAATGCTATCCTTCTGGACGGAAAAACTTTAGTTAAATTGAAAAAAAATGGACTTGATTCTTTAGAATTTGGTTTTGACAGTGCCGATCCCAATATTCACAACACAAACAGGAACAAAAAAGCTTACGAAAGAGTCCTTTCGGCGACAAAGATGGCTAAAGAATTAGGTTTTGATGTAATTTGGGATACGATAATCACTCCTAAAAAAATTGAAAACGGCGATCTCCTTTCAATTATTAAATTAGCTAAAAGCTATGGAGCGAAAGTCCAAATAACCCCTCCCTGCGTGATGGGAAAATGGGCGGAAAATGAAGGAATATTGCTTTCTGAAGAAAATAAAAAGTACTTTAAGAAGATGTTAAGGATTCCGCGCGTAAGGACGGATACCTTTTCAAGCCTTTTAACGCCCGGGTGTCCTGCGGCCAGGGAAAAACTGGCGGTAAACCCATATGGTGATGTACTGCCTTGTTCGTTGGTCCAAATATCTTATGGTAACTTCCTAAACGAACCTCTTGCCGAGATACAAAGAAAGATGCTTAAAGAACCTTATTACAAAGGAGGGAAGGGTATTTTAAGTTGTTTACCGAGTTTTGACAAAAGATTCATTGATATGTTTTTGGATAAGGAAAATGATTGAGAGGTGCGTTGTCTGCGGTGGTTTGATTAATCAATTTATTAAAAATGGAAAAGATTATGAGTATGGGGTCAAGGGTAATTTTAATTTTAAGAGATGTCTAAATTGTGGACTTCTTTCAATTTCCCCTTTTCCTTCAGCAGCGGATCTGGTTAATTACTATCCCCCTTCATATCATTGTTATAACACCCCTTCTTCAATAATTACAAGAACACTAGCTTATTACTCTCTAAGAAGACAAGCACATCTATTTAAGAAACTGATTGGAATTCAGGGAAAAATATTAGATGTCGGTTGTGCTGATGGTGGACAGTTTTATATTTTAAGAAAATTTGGTGAATGGCAATTTGTGGGCATTGATATAAATGAAAAAATGGTTCAAGTAGGAAAATCCAAAGGAAGGGATCTTTATTTGTCTACTCTTGAGAATTTTAAAGGAGAACAGGGCAGTTTTGACCTTATTGTTATGGACCATCTTTTAGAACATGTTATAGATCCAAACAACACCCTTAAGGCAGCTATTAGGTTGTTAAAAAGGGGAGGATATATTATTGGTGCCACTCCGAACAGCAAGTCACTAGATGCGTATCTTTTCAAAAGATATTGGGGAGGGAATCATTTTCCTCGACATACTTACCTTTTTTCTCCAAAAAACCTGAGACTGCTTTTTAAAAATAATGGCTTAACTTTTGATAGGGTTGGTTATGAGCTGCACACCGGGCATTGGGCACTGTCTGTGCAAAACTTTTTTCAGAGCAAAAAAATTTTTAAAACGAAGCTTACAAACGGAAGGGCTTTTTATTATCCAATTTTACTTTTGATATTTTTACCCTTTAACGCATTACAGAAATTGCTACATATCACAGGTATAATTAGTTTTATTGCAATTAAAGAATGAAATTTAATGCTTTTATTGTTCATTTGGTTAATGTTGAATTATGAAGAGTAGGCTAATAATACTTTCTGTATTGCTGATCTCTTTTGTATTGAGAGTTGCATCTTGCAGTTTTAACTTGCCTTACATTGAATTTACGGATGAACTTTCTGTGGCGCAAGATGCTCTTCATCTCGCCCAAACCGGAGAGTACAAGAACTTCCACTTTCTTTACCCGCCACTTCACGCCTACCTTCAATCCGGCGTTTTATTTGTCTATTGCAAACTGGCGGGAATGAACTTAGATAATATTTCTCGAAGTGAATTATTCCCGCTTCTAAGAACTTTTGTAGCCGTTTTGGGGACATTTTCGGTTCTGTTGGTGTATTTAATTACTAAAAAGATTACCAAGAATAATTTAATGGCTGTTTTGTCGATGTTACTTTTAGCTTTTAATTTGACTCATGTGGGCTATTCGGAGTTGGTCAAAAATGACCTGCCTATCACTTTTTTTGGATTAATCGCTTTTATTTTTGCTTTAAATATTTTAGAGACAGGAAGCCTTAAGTGGTATTTCCTTTCGGGCATGTTTGTTGGTTTCTCAACGGCTACCGGCTACCTGGGAGCTACCTACTTTATTCCTATTATTACTAGTCATTTTCTTCATAAATTTAAAGCTAAAAGAAGAAAAAATACCTTATTTTTTCCGTTTGAACTTTTTATTGCTGTTTTGGGATTTGGGTTAGGTTTCTCTACTGGTGACCCGATTCTTATTTTGGATACAAAATTATTTTTAGATAAAATATATCTTTCCCGAAGGTTGCTTGAGCCTTATATGTCGCCCCACTCGTTTCCGGCTTGGAAATGGTACTTGTTATATTATTGGCATTATGGACTTTATTATCCCGTATTCCTTTCTTTTGTCGGGGGAATGGTCATTGCTTTCAGAAAATATACGCGTTACTTTCTGGTAATTTTATCTTTTCTTCTTGGTTTTGGAGTTGTCATTGTTCCAAGAAATAATTATTATACCGATCGATTGTCGCTTCCCCTTGTCCCTTTCTTTGTCATTTTAGCCGGGATATTCCTGGGTCTTATTTTTGAAAAATCCTGGAAATTTTTTAATAAAAGGATCTATTTAAGAGTCCTTTTAATATCTGTGTACATTCTTTTGTTCTTGGGTCTTTTTATAAGGATTGCAGTTGTTAGTTATCAAAAAACTCTCTCAACACCATTACAGCAGGTGGAAAAATTTCTAGAAAAGAATGCTCGGGAAAAAGATTCTGTTCTTATTACTGCTGGCAGCTTGCCGTTTTCCCCAAATAAAATGGAAGAAAAGTATCGATTTTTTTATTATTATCCAGAAATTATCAATCGGTCTGTAGAATTCCTTCCCCTGTCTTATGACTATGTTGTTCTCTACTGGCAGGGAAATCTTCCTCAAAAATGGATTGGGGAGTTAATGGATGAATATCAGGAGATTGGGGAATTCACTTTCCCCGGGGAAGTTAAAAAGCTTGCTTTTTTGAATCCCTATGCAGAAATTAGCAATCCTTACCTTAATGCTCGTTCGTATTTTGGTCAAAGGGCGGTGGTTTATAAATTGCCTCCTGTTCCCAAAAAAAATTATATTGTTCTAACAAAACTCGAAAGAGGGGACAAAAATTATAAAGGTGAATTTGATTTTATTAAAGGAAGCGAGGGTAAAGAAACCATTGTTGTTTATAGTCTTGATTTTGTGCTTACTTCAGAGACGGGCTCTCAACAATATACAGATTATTTTAAACCAGTAAAAGCAAAAGAAAGCTATACTTTTACCTTTAACTTTGAAAACAAACAATTTGATTTTGATAAATTTTTAACAAGTCAAATAAAGAGGGTATTTGAAGACAGTATACGAAACCGGCTAAACCTGGGGATGAATGTTGAGCTAAAAGTTGTCGGCCAAAGTAAAGGAGATTATTGTGCGCTAGGTGGTCCATGCCATCCCTCCGGTGATGGTGATTTTTACCTAAGATTATCGGGCATAGAAAAAGAAATAAGGAGAATAGTTGTCAGTATGGGGGAACACACCTGGATGACCCCTTTTAATGGAGCCTATGCCGATATTTACACGGTGCAGGATAAGGATGCTATTGACTTGTATTTTCAGCTTTTTACGAACGATGATATTGGAAAGAAGGGTCAAGTAATAATTTACTTTAAGGATGAAAGCTATTCCCTTGTTACATTTTAAGTTCCCATCTGTTAACCTTTAGTTGCAACTACCAGCAGGTCATTTCCGAAGAAATTAATCAAAGGGGTTCTGTTAATGATAAAAGAGACTACTTTAAAGAAAGGGCCACTTTTTATTGAGTTAAGATAATTATCTGAAGTTGTTCTTAGGGCATCAGGATGTACCCTTACGTTAAACTTGGTAAAATTACTCTTTTCAAATAGTTTCTTTAAGCTGGCGGGAGAATATTCATCAACGTGGTATTTGTAAGTTGCTTTTATATTTTTGTCAAGATTTCTTACTAATTCTCTTTTTCCCATAATAATAAAAATTATTCTTACAAATGGATAGACATATTTTTTGAACCAGAGATTTGGTGCGGTATGGACTACCACTTTTCCGTCTTTTTTAAGAAGCCGGTAGGCCTCATTGATAACTCTTAAAGCTTCATCATAAGACATGTGTTCAATTACATCTCCAATAATTGCTTTGGTAAAATTTTCGTCGGGGAATTTAACGCTCTTGGCATCTCCGAGGACTATCCATGAGTGCTTTTTTTCAGGAAGAGAGGACCGGGTAACGTTAATCGCTTCTTGCGAGTAATCAAGACCCACAAATTCATATTCATGTAAACTTAGATACCGAACGATATCTCCCCTTCCACATCCAATGTCAATGATTTTATCCTTTGAACAGAGTTTTAAAAGACGAATTTCTTCTTGTCTAATAGGTGAAAGTTTATTATTGGTATATTCACGATAACCTTCAGTTCTCTCGCTTAGAAAATAATTTCGGTTGTAAATACTTGGATCAAGCATTTTTTTCATTTGATAGTTAAATATAGCATTTTTAATTTCTATCTGTCACTAAGCACTATTGCTGGTGGTTTTTGTTTATGCTATTCTTATGAGCAGCTTATCAGATAGTTGTTTTTAAATTGTACCAAGCAGATAGTGAAAGTTTTACTCATTCATTCTTTTCTTACTGTTGCTGAAGATGATCCGGCGGGAATTTCTCCTGTTCTGGGTCTTGCTTACATTGCTTCGTATTTAGAGAAAAACGGAATTGATGTTGAAATCTTAGACATCGCGGCCGAAGGAATTAATCAGGTAAAAAAGATTGGTAATAAGAAACGATATG
Organism: uncultured Gammaproteobacteria bacterium; assembly: GCA_964523705.1. Taxonomy (GTDB): domain Bacteria; phylum Patescibacteriota; class Microgenomatia; order Levybacterales; family UBA12049; genus CAYWVK01. The sequence continues at coordinate 10,234 of CAZFYA010000007.1, read as the reverse complement.
GTCTTTCGGAAAACGAGATTAAGAAAAGAATAAGGAAAGCCTCTCCGGATATTGTGGGAATTACCAGTATCTCTACTCCTCATTCTCCAGACGCCCATGAAGCGGCAAAAATTGCCAAAAAAGTTTTCCCTAAGGTTCCCGTGGTAATGGGCGGAGCCCACCCCTCGGCTAATCCGGACGAGGTATTGAAAGACAAAAATGTGGACATTGTAGTGAGGGGGGAGGGTGAAATTACTTTTCTTGAGATAGTCAAAAAATATGAAAGAAAGGAAAAACTTGATGGTATCCCGGGTACTTGTGTCCGAAGGGGTAGAGGAATTGCCGAAAACCCCCCGCGCCCGTATGTTAAAGATATTGACTCCCTGCCTCTTCCCGCCTACCATCTTCTTCCCATGGAAACCTATATTAGGGAAAACCAAAAGGAGGGGCAATATGAGATGAGAGACAGGTTGGCGACCATGATTACCAGCCGTGGCTGTCCGGGCAACTGTATTTATTGCTCGGTACGAGTAATTTGGGGACGCCAGTGGCGGGGCAGGTCTCCGGAAAATGTAGTTGATGAAATTCAACTATTAATGAAAGATTATCAAATTAACACAATTAGCTTTTTAGATGACAGTATTTCAGTTAATGCAAAAAGGCTGGAGGGAATCTGTGATGAAATAATTAAAAGAAAACTCGATATTAGGTGGACTACCCCCAATGGAATTGCAATTTGGCTTCTGAATAAAAAAATAATTGAGAAAATGAAGAAAGCCGGATGTTACAGATTAACATTTGGGTTGGAATCCGGAAACAAAGAGGTCTTAAACAATTTTATCGGTAAGCACTATGACTACAGAAAGGCGAAAGAAATGATAAGGTATTGCTCTGATATTGGCCTGTGGACGATCGGTACTTTTATAATTGGTTTTCCCTATGAAACAAGGGAACAGATTGAAGACACTATTAAGTTTGCCATTTCAACCGACTTGGATTTTGCCGTATTTTATATTGCCAATCCCAGGCGAGGGACCCCCCTTTATGAAATCTACAAGAAAGAAAATTTACTGCCAGAGGGGGGAGATCATACTATAATTAGAGGGACAAAAACGAAAAATTTTTCTCATGAAGAATTAATCAATCTGCAATCTGAGGCATTTAATCGATTTTTAAAAAGCAGACTCAAAAAGCCATGGAGATTCTTTTCTAAAATACGATCTTGGGAAGATTTTGGCTATACAGTAAAGCTAGGCAAAAATTATCTAAAAATATTGGCCGATAGTGCGGTTATAAAAAGTAAGGGTATTGCTTCTTTGTGGAGACAAAATAAAGAAGAATGATAAAAAAAATTCTTGCTTTTTTTAAAAAGAATCCCCGGATTGACTACCTCTTTTTTTTCTTTCTTGGCCTTGTCTCTTTAACTTGGTTTCAGGGCGACCATTTTTTGTCCGGAGGTTGTTTTACCTGGCATGTAGACTTTAAGGAATACCTAAAAACCACATTTTATATGTGGGAGGGGATAGTATCAACCGGGTATTCCGCAGTAAGGACAGTTCCTCTTTTTTTTCCTTACGCCGTTTACGGCCGGATTTTTCAGTTCTTTTTTAAAGACAGCCTGGTTTATGAAAAATCCTTATTCTATCTTTCTTTCTCGGTCTCGGGAGCCTCCGCTTACTATCTTCTTAAAACTCTTGGCTTAAAACGCTTGCCTTGTTTTGCCGGGTCTTTGCTTTATATGCTAAACCCTTTTGCTTCCGTAATAGTTTGGTTTTTATCAATTGGTTTGTTTTTTCCATATTATTCATTTTTACCCCTGGCAGTTGCTCTATTCGTTAAGGTTATGAGAGGTGAGATGGGAGTAATTCTGGCCAATATTTTGCTTTTTTTGTCTCCTATGAGCATTACCTATTCAAGTCCAGTAATGTTCACCATTCCCTGTTTTATTTTTCTTTTCTACTTTTTAGCAGTTTATTTCCCGAAATTTTTAGATAAAAACCATAACCTTTTTAAAGAAAAACTTATGGTTTTTTTGAAGTTTTTCCTGCTATTTATATTATTTAACCTTTACTGGATTATTCCTTTTGTGGTTGACTTTAACAATCAATATAACGAGGCGAGTAATGTGGCTATTGGGCTTCAGGAAGATTTGCCTACGATAAGGCTAAATAGTTTAAAATTTACAGATATTTTTCGGTTGCTGGGGCTTTGGAGTTTTAATCAAACTGAAGGAGGGGATCTTTATTATCCTTGGCATAAGATTTTTTTCTCACCGCTTTTTACCTTGCTTTCTTTCCTTATGGGAGCAACTGTTCTCCTGGGAGGGTTTTCCATTGTTGCAAAAAAGAAAAAAGAATTATTGGTTTGGCCATTAATTATGGTTTTAGGAATATTAATGATTTCCGGTTTTTATTTGCCTGTTTCGACCTTGCTAACTTTCCTTTATGAAAATTTTCCTTATTTTTTGCGGGCATTCAGGGGTGGTTTTACCAAATATGGATTTGTTTACATCATTCCCTACACAATACTTTTCTCTTATGGGTTAGAATTTCTAAAAGAGAAGATTGGTAAAAAAGCAGCCGCAGCTTTAATAGTTGTTTTTTTATTGGGCTTTCCGATCATAAGCGGAAAGGTAATTTTTAAGGGAGGGGATTACCTAAGATCGTATTTAGTTAAAATTCCCCCATATTATTCAGAGTTCAAAGATTGGGACTTGAAAGACGACTCGACCTTTAGATATCTCGTTCTACCAATTCCTAAGGCCGATACCCTGACGCTTAAATGGGAGAATGGCTACCAAGGAGGAGATTACTTAAAACAATACTCCAATAAATCTTTAATCAATACCCATCATCCTGAGTTGGTCAAAATCTTGGCCGAGGAAATAAACCGCAATAATTATCGAGCAGCCAACAGAATACTTTCCTTGTTAAATGTTAAAAAAATAATCTATCGTGAGGATTACCACTGGTTGGCGGCAAATTCGCTGCTTACTCCTGAAAAAGAGAGAATAGAGAGTTTTCTTAAAAACTATGAATTAAAAGAGGAGATGGGCAGCTTAAAAATATACGAATCTAAAGACTTGGTTTTTCTCCCAAGGATATACTCTCCGGGCACTATTACTTACTTTTCCAGCAGCATTCAGAAATTTTTATTTGACTTTCAAACAAAGCAGGGAGAAATAAACAAAGAAGCGATTCTTTTTAATGTGGATGTTCCAGAAGATAAGGACATAATTTTTGTCAGTAAACAAAAATTCCCAAACACTGAAGAGATAAGAGAAAGTTTTAGAGAGAAAGTATCTTATCCATATGTTAAACATAAACCGGAAACAATTATGTATAGGCTGATGTTGTGTAAAGAATCATTAAATGAGTTATTGATTTCTGCAAACCCAGTGAAACTTTTTGAAAGAAAACTGTATTATGCCAATAAAAGGATTGAAGAATCCTTAAAGTTCAAACTTGACACTTCCGGGCAATATAAGGAAAAAATTCTCGAGTCGATTGCCCTTGTTGAAAATACGGACAACATTCAGTTAAGAAATTATCTTTCTTTGAGGCTTACCCGAAGTATTGACGATAACCTTGAAAGGATAAACAAACTCTCGCATCACAAAAACAGTTACTACGCTGTGATAGAGTCATTAATAAACGAGCTCAAGCAAAAGAACCTGTGGTTTTCTCTTTCAGAAAGGGTTTTAAAATACGAGACAGAAATGCCCTTTACCGGAGACTATTACCTTGTTTTGGACAATCTTTCTTCAAATTTAAGACCAGAAGACCTTGAGATAACCATGGACGGAAAAGTGTTAGAAGCAAGTGTTGACAAGAGGGGAAGCAATAGATTCCTTACGGATTTAAGAGAAGTCAAGGGGGGAATTCATGAGGTTTTAGTTAAAACACAAGGGTTAAAAGAAAAAGTATTGACATCCCAAGAAGTAACACAACAGGCTGGTGGCGATGAAGAGGAAGCTTGCAAGATTGAAAAGCTACAGCAGTCAAAAAAGCAATATTATATTGTCAATGACTGGGAGGAAGATAGCTATTACCTTTTATCATTTGAGTATCGAATAAAATCAGGGGGAATTAATTTCGAGGTTGTCGAAAAAAACCAAGGCTTGCTTGACAAGGTCGTTCTTGATGGCGATATTGATTCAGAGCATGTCGGGCCCAATACTTATTGGAGGAAGTCCCAGTTAATCTTTATTTCCGGAAGTACTCCTGCTGAAGCAATTGTTAATTTCTGTCAGTTTTCTGATTTAGATACCAAGCCTGATGTTGAAATCAGGAATGTTTCACTCGAGCTAATCCCAAAGAGGCCGGCCGTTTACTTTTATCCAGGGTCTTATGAAAAGATTACGGTAGAAAAAACCCCTGACATAACTTTTGAACGCATTAACCCAACAAAGTATAAGGTGAAAGTGGGAAAGGTAAGCTCCCCCTACACGCTGGTATTGCTGGAATCTTTCCACCCGGCCTGGAAGGTTTATTTGGACGAGGACAATGGGAATTTCTGGGGGCGCCTGATTAAAACACCACTGGCAGAAGACAGACATTTTCGGGTTAATAGTTATGCAAATGCCTGGAGCATTTTGCCAGAAGATTTTTTGGGGAAAGAAAGCTATGAGTTAATTATTGAGTTTAATTATCAGAAGGTATTTTATGTGTCACTCTTAGCCTCATTACTGACTCTTCTTGGGTCAATTACCTTGCTCCTGATAAAAGCCGTTAATAAGAGAAGAAAAGGGAGAAAATGAAAGATAACTTGCATAAAAACCCCATAAACCCCCTTACTCTTGTATTCTGGGCAGTATTTGCTATATATTGCTACCCCTTGCTATCATCTCTACACGAAATTTTATTTTTTGGGTTGATCTTATACTGGGTTTTAATCATAAGAAGATACCGTGTTTCTCCTCAGGTCTCAATGGCAATTTCGATTGTTGTTTTTTTAGTCTCTCTTTTTTTTATGATGATAGTTGGCGCCGGGATAACAGTTGAAAGGCTTTGCGTCTGGACCTTTGTTTTCTTTACTATAGGAGTACTGCAAGCTTATAAAGAACAAAATGACTGATTTTGAGAAAGAAACAGTTGGGTTTTTTGACAAGTTCTACCGAAAAACCGGTCCTTTGAGGTCTGGCAAAACTGATTCAGTTCGGGCGATGGAGGATTTTTTTAATAAAAATTATTACTTTAAAGTTAAGAAATTTTTACCTCCCCGGGTTCGGACCGGGAATAAAATAAGAATACTTGATTTAGGTTGCGGCGACGGCAACTACATATTTCATTTATATTTGCAAAAGGATAAGGGGGAATTTTATGCGGCTGATATTTCCCCCGAGGCGATTAAAAAAGCCAAAGAAATAGCAAAATCCAATGGAGCCAAAATTGATTTTTCGGTTCAAAACGGTAAAAATCTAAAATACAAAAATGAATTTTTTGATTATGTTTATGTTGTCAGTGTTCTCCATCACACCAATGATTATTTTAAGATAGTTGAGGAGGTGAAAAGAGTTTTAAAAAAGGGCGGAAAGTTTATAATCGTGGACTTGCAGAAAGACAGTTATTTTTCAAGGCTCGGAAGGAAAATTTTATGTTATGCTCCGAAAAAAATTAAAAATATATTATTTGAGGGTGATCTTTTGGTTGAAGATGATTTTCCGGAAAGATCAAACTTATCAAGCAAGGGGCTGAAAAGCTATTTAAAAAAGAATGGTTTAAAAGTTATTGAGGAAGAATATCACTATCTGTTTTTTTCATACTTTTATTATTTTTACAGACTGATGCCTTTTCTTTTCAAACCATTAATGCCGCTTAACCTTTTAATAATGAATTTAGAAAACAAAATAAAAAATAGACTAAAATATAAATGCGAATTATTTGTTTTCGTATGCATAAAAGAATAAATAGAGAACTTCTGGTAAAAGTCTTATTGGTGCTTTTACTGCTTTTCGGTTTTTTTTACCGAATTTGGGGCTTGGAGCAAAATTATTCTTTTTGGACCGACGAAAACCAAACCGCTATTTTTTCAAGGGCAGTTTTGGAAAGAGGTTCTCCCCGCCTTTTAAATGGTTACACTCCGGGGATTTATTTGCCTTTTTGGTACTATCTGCCTGCATTTACAATGAAAATTTTTGGGATTTCAAATTTTTCTGTTAGACTGCCTTCGGTTATTTTCGGAACCCTGACAATTTTGTTTACATTTATTCTTGCCAAAAAAATTTTTGACGAAAAAGTAGCCTTTATCTCAGCGCTTTTTATTACATTTCTAAAAATTGAGATACTTTGGTCCCGGCAGGCAAGGCCGTACCAATTGCTGCAGATGCTTCTATTGGCTCTGTTAGTCGCGATAGTGGGGTTGACTGAAAATTATAAAAAGGTTAATACGGCCAGAATTTTAAATCAATCCTCAATCCCAATAGTCTCTTTACTTTTGGCAATGGTTCACCCTCTTGGTTTGGGTTTAGTTTTAATTATTTTAACTTCAGTTGTTTTTTTGCATAAAGATTTGGTGCGCGATATTTGGCAAAAGAGTAAACTTTTTTTGTTCGCCTCCGCTTCTTTGGCTGTTTTGTTCTTGGGTTTGGGGGGGATGGTTATTATAAAGCATACCCCCTTGGTTTTAGGTCCAATTAGCGGTTTGCTCGGGTCTGCGGTCCAAAATTTGAAATATTATCATTCGTTTTTCTGGAGACAGTATGGACTTGTTACTTTTTTTGCCTTACTTGGGAGCCTGCACTTAATATTTAATAAAATTAAAAAGGCACACCTAACGATAATAACCCTGGTCTTTTACTTGCTTTTTGTTGTCCTTTTTGCGGATCAGCCGTTTGTAAGGTATGTTTATGTTGTCTTTCCGCTGCTGGTTATTCTTTTTTCCTATATGATCGTAAAATCAGCCAAAACTTTTCTTGTAAAAAGAAGAATGTTAAATACTGCAGGCTTAGCCCTACTTGTTTTTTTTATTATTGCCAGCGGGTATAAATTTACCCTTTTTCCTAAAAAGATTTATTCTTTAAACGAGGACATGCAAGAAATTCCCGAAGTTGACTATATAAAAATTTATCAATTAATTTCTAACAAATTAGAACAAGACAATGACGCTGTTTTTTCCTCTAATTGGAATGATCATGCAATTTGGTTTCTTGGTGAAGGCAGGCTTGACTACATTATTCGGCAAACAACACAAAATACTGAAAGAGAGCCGTTTTCCGGGGCGGTCTATATTAGAAATCTTGAGAAATTTAAAGAAGTAATGGAAAAGAATAATAAGGGAATAGTAATGCTTGAGAGCTGGGATGATGCTGTCCCCAAAGAAGTTAGCGTATTCATAAAAGACAACTTAAAAAAAGAATTAGAAATAGATAGGCTATATTCTGTTCAGCCAAGGTACTGGCCGGTTACTGTTTATTCATGGGGATTGGATTGAGAAAGGGTACTTGAAGCAGTAAAATTTAAGAAATGATTGGTAGAGTTGCTAAAAATACGGTTTTTCTTTCTGCTTCACACATTTTCGCCAGGGCAATAGGCTTTCTTTATGCGGTTTTTCTCGCCCGCTTTTTAGGAGTATACAATTTTGGCATTTATTCTTTTACTCTAGCCTTTGTTTACCCATTTATTCAAGTTGCCGACTTTGGGATTGAAAGATTAATTTTAAGGGATCTTTCAAGAGAGCCGGGAAAAGCCCGACATTATTTAACAAGATTATTGCCGTTAAGAATTTTTCTTTCGTTTAGTGCTTTACTCGCTGCGGTTTTTTTGGGCATTGTTTTGGGTCAGCCTCTTAGTCAGGTTATCAACTTTATTGCCTTTGGCTTATTACTGATTCCATATAACCTTCTTTTTCTTTTTACCGGTTATCTTAATTCGCAAGAGAGAATGGGATATTATGCCGTTGCCAATATCGTTCAAATGGTTTTGACCGCAGGGTTGGGTTCTTTATTTGTTTTACTAAATTTTAATCTGATAGCAATATTTTTAGCTTACCCCCTGGCTAACCTGGTTGTATTACTTTTCTTTTTAGCCAAAGCAAAAGACTGGAAAATTCATTTGGGTTGGGAAATTGATTGGAGCTTTTGGAGGGAAAGCTTGTCCCAATCTTGGGTTTTTGCCGGTCTTTTGATCTTGGCGGTTTTTTATTTAAGACTGGCAACGATAGTGGTTGGAATTTTAGAGGGGCCTGAAGCCACTGGTCTTTACAGCTCTGCTTCAAGATTTGTAGAGGCAATGGTTCTTATTCCCCAATCGCTTGCTCTTGCTCTTTTTCCGTTATCTTCTAAACTGATTCTTAACGATAAAGAGAGATTAAAAAAGGTCTACACCAAAGGCCTGATAGTACTTTTTCTTTTTTCCTTGCCCTTTTCTTTTGCGTTAATATTCGGAGCAGAGGTTATTACCGGATTAGCTTTTGGCAGGGAATATCTGCCGGCAACCCCGGTTTTTAAAATTTTGGGAATATCAGTAATTCTTTTCTTTTTAAATTCATTGGCAGGTAATATTATCCAGAATTCAAACAAAGTTAAGAAATTTCTGCCTTTTTCTGTTCTTAACTTTATCCTTTTAATTATATTTGCCTTGATTTTGGTTCCAAAATATTCGATTGTTGGCGCTGCCTGGGCAGTTGTGGGGGGAGAAATTGCGGGACTCGTTATAAATAATATGTTTGTTTATAGAATATTAAAAAGTGACTAGTTACCGGAAATCTGTGATCAGGGGTCCAAATTAGTCGAACAATGAACAGGAACTATGAATAAGACGAAATTGTCGATTGTAATTCTAAGCTGGAATACCAAAGAGTTTTTAGGAGACTGTTTGGAGTCAGTGATAAGGGATCAGTTATCGGGGATCAGTTATCAGGGATCAGTTGTCGGTAAAAACAAAAAACCGATCACCAATCACCGATCACCAATCACCGATCACCAATCACCGGTAACTGAGATAATCGTCGTTGATAATGGTTCAACCGACGGAAGCGTAGAGTACCTAAGGGAGCTAATAGATAATTCACTGATCACCGGTAACCGATCACCGATCACTCTTAGGTTAATTGAAAACAAAGAAAATTTAGGCTTTTCCAAAGGTAATAATATAGGGATCAAAGAAGCTCAGGGTGAATATATCATGCTTCTTAATTCAGATACGATAGTAAAAGAAGGAGCAATAGAAAAATTAATAGACTATCTTGAGAAAAACCCGGATACTGCCGTTTCCCCTTTACTGGTGCTGCCCGACGGTAACCCCCAGCTTGATTACTATATGCGTTTTCCCAACCTTTGGCAGATTTTTCTTTACCACAATCCTTTAATCCGTCCATTTGCCATGCATACCCCCTTAAAGACTTTATTTTGCCAGCAACCCAAAGAAGAACCCTTTGAGGTGGACCAACTCCCAGGAGCAGCTTTAGTTGCGTCCAGGAAGACATGGGAAAAGGTAGGTAGCCTTGACCCGGATTTTAAGTTTCTCTGGGAGGATGTTGACTGGAGCTGGCGGGCAAAGAAAAAAGGAATTAAGCTAATGGTTGTTCCGGAGGCGGAAATTATTCATTTTGGCGGAGCTAGCTGGAAGAAAAAGATTAAGACAGATAAGCAGAAATTTTACAAGCAGTTTTTTGCCTCAATGCTGCTTTTCGTAAAAAAACATTACCCTGAAAGAGAGTTTGCCGTGTTTAAACATGCTATTGCCGCTAACTTTCTTTCCACCTTAAAGTTTTCGTTATTTTTTGAATTGATGAACGGCAATTTTGGCCAGGAGGAGCTATGGAAATAGTTGTTCTCTTAACGATCGCCTTAGTGCTTAGACTGATTAATCTGAACCAGTCTCTTTGGCTGGATGAGGCAGTTCAGGCGATAACAGCCAAGGAAAGCTTTGGTTATATTTTTCAGGAAATAGTTGGAGATTTTCATCCTCCGTTGTATCACTTTTTAATGCATTTTTGGGTTAGAGTATTTGGCAGCTCTGAAATTGCCCTAAGAATACCTTCTGTAATTTTTGGAGTATTAACAGTTTGGGTAGTTTACAAAATAGCCCAGGAGTTATCGGTTATCAGTGGTCAGGGGTCTGTAGGCGGAAAAATACCGACAACCGTTAATCGATCACTAGCCGCTATTGCCGCTTTGTTTATGGCAACCGCGCCTTTCCATATTTATTACTCTCAGGAAGCAAGGATGTACAGCATGACTTGTTTTTTTGCTTCTCTTTCGATGTATTACTTTTTAAAGGTAATCGGTGATCGGGTATCAGCGACCAGTGAAAAA
>CAZFYA010000006.1:0-38244 GCA_964523705.1 uncultured Gammaproteobacteria bacterium | reverse complement strand
GAAAGTAGATAAAATTGACGACTTTGAAAACGGAAAATTCGAACTTACGAAAAAGCCCGACAATTCAACAAAAAAGGACGCTTTGTGCCTTAAGCGTCCCATCTGGCTCCCCCGCGAGGATTCGAACCTCGAACCTTGAAGTTAACAGCTTCCTGCTCTACCATTGAGCTACAGGGGAATATGTTTTTTAACAAATTCCCTTCCTTGATAACTTTTTAACTGTTTTTCTCTCAACAATGCCTCTTTTCTACTTCTAACTTCTTCTTTATATATTAATTTCCATTCCCCATCAAGTTTTGTTGTAAAATGATTTCCTTTTTTTAAATTATGCTCTTTTAATCTCTTTTCTAAATTACTTGTTTGTCCAATATAAATTTTGTTTTTTGACTTATTAAATAGAACATAAACAAAAAACATCTTACAGCTTCCTGTCCGCCAGCTGGCGGACTACAGGGGAAAGCATTTTAGATTTTAGCATGAATGCAAGTATTTCTCAATTTGCTTTTATATTAAATAATATGTACTCTTAAATAGGGACCCGCCCAAAACTTATCTTTCGGCTTTTGGGAACTATTCGTTCACGCCTTAAGAAACATTTTCTGGCGGGCAAGGAGGGGGTGAAATAATGAAAAGAGAAAAAGTAGCATTGGGTCTTGGAAGTTTTGTCGCCCTATTTCACCTAGTCTGGGCAATTTTAGCTTGGTTTGGTTGGCTTGAGCCGATAATGACCTGGTTAATGGGACTGCACTTTATAAACAATCCTTTGCAATACCAGCCTTTTGATTTCGTAACAGCAATTGTCTTAATCATTGTTTACTTTATTCTTGGATATCTTTTTGGCTGGGTTTTTGCAACAGTTTGGAACTGGGTTAATAAAAAATAATAAGCTTATTAACTTATAGTATTGCAATATTTAGCAAGATATGCTATAAAATCGTCTATGGAAAATGATAGACCTAAAGATCCGTATTTTTATTGTTCAAATGGTAATGTCAGTGGTAATTTACCAACTGAGAAAACAGAAACACCAAAAAAAGAAAAACCAATTGTTGAGAAACGTAATAGAAAAAACCCTGTTTTTTCGGGATCAACAGTACATTTCGTTAAAGAACTACCTCAACCTAAATAGTCTTTAAGTTTGTTTCCGCGGGATGGATGTCTTAATTTTCTTAAAGCCTTTGCTTCAATTTGTCTAATTCTCTCTCTTGTAACAGCAAACATTTTTCCAACTTCTTCTAGGGTTTTTGGTCTTCCGTCTTTTAACCCAAACCTTTCCTCAAGTACTCTTTTTTCTCTATCAGAAAGCGTTGATAAAACCTGTTCAACTTGTTCTTTTAGAAGTTCTCTTGAAGCAGTATCAAAAAGGGTTGGTGCTGTTTGGTCGTGAATAAAGTCTCCAAGTCTTGAGTCTTCTTCATCTCCAACCGGAGATTCAAGACTGGCCGGTTCTTGAGAAATCTTAATAATTTCTAAAGCTTTTTCAGGATCAATGCCTAGGGTCTTGGCAACTTCTTCAGGTGTTGGTTCTCTGCCAAGTTCCTGCATCAGTTTTCTTGAGGTTCTTAAGAACCTGTTTATATTTTCAACCATGTGAACAGGAATTCTAATCGTTCTTGCCTGATCGGCAATTGCTCTTGTAATAGATTGTCTTATCCACCAGGTTGCATAGGTTGAAAACTTAAAACCTCTTTGCCAGTCATATTTTTCAACTGCCCTGATTAATCCTTGGTTTCCCTCCTGAATTAAATCAAGAAGCGTTAAACCCCTTCCAACATATTTTTTAGCAATTGAGACAACCAATCTTAAGTTTGAATTAACTAAAACTGCTTTTGCTTTCTTGTCTCCCTTCTCAACTCTTTTTGCAAGAGAGATTTCCTGATCAAAGGTAAGAAGTGGAATTCTTCCAATTTCCTTTAAATACATTCGAACCGGGTCTGAAACTGTTCCCTCTGTTAAAACAGTTAAAGCTTCTAATTCTTTTTCTAAATCCCCTATTGGTTTTTGGGCATCTTTTTCAGAAACTACTGACTCAAAAACATCAATATCCGAGTTTATAAGTTTGTTATATAACTCATCAAGTTCGAAGATATGCTCTTCAGGTTTTGGAAAAATTGATAAGATTTCATCTTGGGTAATATACCCTCTTTTTTTAGCGGAAACTACAATATCTTTTAAAATGTTTGGTTTTTTTTGCTTCATAGACTACTCACATTTTAACACGACGAGGCTAAAATTAAAACTACCATCTAGCTATTTTTTGGAATTTTTTTAATAAACTCTGCTAGTTTTTTTTCAAGTTCTTTTTTATCCTCCTGTTTTGCCTCTTTTATCAATTTTGATAATTCTTGTATTTTTTGTTTAGCAAAAATTATATTTAATTCTTCTACAACTTTTTCTACTTCTTCTTCGTGTTTTTCTAAAGCTGTATCAGTAAATAAAGGAAAAATATAACAGGCGTCAAAAAATTGAACCAACTCTTTTGGTAAAGCTTTTGCAAATTTTTTCTGATCAAATTCATTTAAGTTTTTAAAATATATTCCTAATTGATCCATAATTTTTTTTATTGATAATACCTCAAATTCATATGTTTTAAGCTCATCTTTAGCTTTTAAATACAGCTTTTTTGCGTTTTCATGTTGGATAATAATGGCCAGTAAATATTCTTCTAAAATTTCTCTTCTTTTTTTCTTATCTTTTCTAATAACTTTAATTTCATCCTCTTTAATGCCTGCTTGAACCTTGTTAAGCTGCTTTTGAAGACTATCAATTGAAACATCAATTTTACTGCTTAGTAGTTTTAAATAGTGCTCTTTTACTATTTCATTTGAAATTTGAGAAATTAAAGGCAGTAATTCATCGGTAATTTTTTTCTTTCCTTCAATCTTTTGTTTATCATTTTCCAATACTATTTTTTCAATTAAATAATCATAAACTCCAACATCCTCTTTTAAAGCTTTTTTAAACAGCAATGGATTTTTTTTAATCGCCTCATCAGGGTCTTTGGCGTTTTTAAGCATAATTACGGTTGTTGTTAAGCCTCTTCTTTCCAAAAACAAAAGACTTCTTTTCATGGCTTCAAAACCAGCCTCATCCTGATCTAAACAAAGAGTAACTTTTGAGCAAAATCTAGATAAAAGCATTACCTGATTTTCAGTTAAAGCAGTTCCTTTAATAGCAACTACGTTTTTTATTCCTTCTTTCACTAAAGAGATGACATCAAATTCTCCCTCAACTATAATTGCCTGGTTTTGTTTTTTTATTTCTTCCTTTGCCCTATCTAAACCAAAAAACAGCTCTCCCTTATGATAAGCTTGGGTTTCTTTAGTATTTATATATTTTGGCCCTTTACCAGCTGGCGGATTTTCATCTAGGTATCTTGCTGAAAAACCAACAATATTTCCCCTATGATCCTTAAGAGGAAACATTAATCTCCCCTTAAAAAAATCAACTGTTTTCCCCCTTATTTCAAAAGAAAGACCGGCCTCTTTTAAGTCTTCTTTTTTTAAGCCTTTTTTAATTAAAAAGTCAGATAAACTACTACCAAGGGAAGGAGAAAAACCAATTTCAAATGAGGAAATTAGACTTTTTGGAATTTTTCTTTTTTCTAAAAGATAGCTTAAAGCTTTTTTGCCAATTGAATGATTTGTTAGAAGATAGGAATAGAATTTATTGGCCTTATCATTTAAATTAAAAATCTTTTCTTTTTTACTCTGTGCACCTTTGTTAAAGCTAAAATCTTTTAGCTCAACTCCTGCTTTTTTAGCTAAGATTCTTAAAGCCTCAGGAAATTCCAGATTTTCATATTCCATTAAAAAAGTAAAGCAATCGCCTCCTTTTGAGCATCCAAAACAATGCCAAATCTGCCTCTCAGGAGAAACTACAAATGAGGGTGTTTTTTCATTATGAAAAGGGCAAACTGCCTTAAAGTTTCTTCCTGCTTTTTTTAACGTTAAATATTCTGATATTAAAGCGACAATATCTATTTTTTCCCGAACTTCACTTACCTGATCCATAGGTAGAACATATTTTAGCACTTTTAAATATGGTTTTCCCAAAAAGAAAACATTTTGTTAAAATAGATTAATGATAAAGGGACTGTCCTCAAGTGATGCAAAGCTAAGTTTAAAAACTTTTGGCAAAAATGAAATTAAAGTAAAAAGAGAATTTGTAGCTTTTAAGATCTTTGTCTCCCAGCTTTTTTCTTTCTTAAACCTAATCCTAATTATTGCCTCTTTTTTCTCTTTTTTTATCAAAGACTTTGTTGACGGAATATTAATTCTAGCAATTGTTTTTTTAACTGCAATCTTTGGTTTTTTTCAAGAATATCAAGCTGAAAAAGCAATTGAAAAACTTAAGGGATACATAACTCCCTTATCAAGAGTTATAAGAGACGGTAAGGAAATTGAAGTATCAACCTTAGAAATTGTTCCAAAAGACTTAGTAATTATTGATGAAGGAAGCTATATCCCAGCGGATGGAAAAATTGTTATCAGTCACCATTTAGAAGTTGATGAATCAACCTTAACAGGCGAATCCTTACCGGTTGCAAAAGAAGTTGGTGATTTTGTTTTTTCAGGAAGTCTAGTCTCTAAAGGAAGAGCTAATTTTTTAGTTGAAAAAACCGGAATGAAGACAAGATTTGGTGAAATTGCCAAAGAACTTACCAGTATAAAGGTAGGTAAAACACCGCTTCAAAAAAAACTAGGGTCTTTGGGAAAACTTCTTTCAATTCTAATTATTCTTGCTGCCTTTTCAATTATTCCAATAGGTTTAATGCAACAAAAAGAACTAATTCCCCTAATTATACTTGCAATCAGTATTGGAATCGCTGCAATACCTGAAGGACTTCCGGCAGTTATTACAATTGCCTTGGCCATAGGAACTAAAAGAATGGCCAAGAAAAACGCTGTTGTTCGCAAAATGGCCTCAGTTGAAACTTTAGGTTCTGTACAAATAATCTTATCTGATAAAACAGGAACATTAACCAAAAATCAAATGAAAGTTAAAAAAGCCTGGGTATATAAAAAGGAAAAGCTTTCTTCAATTTATCGAGCCTGTCTTTTTGGAAACACTGCATCATTAGTTGAGAAAAAAACAAATACCAATAAAAGTCAGGACTTTGAAGTGATTGGAGATAAAACAGATGGAGCCTTACTTCTCTGGCTTAAGAAAGAAAATCAGGACTTTGAAAAGATTAAAGACGGAGGAAAAGTTATTGACGAATTTGTTTTTGACCCTAAAACAAAACTTATTACAACTATTTGGGAAGAAAAAGACAGGGAATTTGTGTTTGTAAGAGGGGCTCCTGAAGTAATACTTGAAAAAACTACTTTAAAAGAGGAAGAAAAGGCAAAAATAAGAAAAGAGTTTGAGGAAATGGCAAAACAGGGATTAAGAATAATCGGTTTTGCAGATAAGAGGGGCAAGGGTTTTAAAAACAAGAAAAGAGAGACAATTGAAGAAAAATTAGACTTTTTAGGTTTTGTTGGAATTTATGATCCTCCAAGAGAAGAAGTAAAAGAAGCTATTTTAACAGCAAAGAACGCAGGCATAAA
Source organism: uncultured Gammaproteobacteria bacterium (assembly GCA_964523705.1). GTDB lineage: Bacteria > Patescibacteriota > Microgenomatia > Levybacterales > UBA12049 > CAYWVK01. The sequence goes on along the minus strand of CAZFYA010000006.1, from coordinate 32,689 downwards.
AACAGTCATGGTAACAGGAGATAATGAACTAACTGCATATGATATTGCCAAGGACCTAGGGCTAATTGAAGAAGGAGAGGAGGTTTTAACCGGAGAAAACATTAGTAAACTCACAGATGAAGAATTGATTAAACTTTTACCAAAAGTTAAAATTTTTGCCAGAACAAAACCTGAAGATAAACTAAGATTAGTTACTCTTTTTAAACAACAAGGTTTAGTTGTTGGGGTAACAGGAGATGGGGTAAACGATGCCTTAGCCTTAAAAAAAAGTGACGTTGGAATATCCATGGGTAAAAGCGGAACAGAAGTAGCAAAAGAAGCTTCAGATATTGTCCTATCAGATGATAATTATTCAACTTTAATTACAGCCATACTTGAGGGAAGAACAATTTATAACAACATCTTAAAATCAGTTACTTATCTTTTATCAGCAAACTTAGCGGAAATTTCATTAATTGTTTTAGCTATATTTTTTGGACTACCCTCGCCTCTTATTCCAACCCAAATCTTATGGATTAATTTAATAACCGATGGCCTTCCTGCCTTGGGCTTGGCAAGTGATAATAAAGACATTGGTGTTTTAAAACAAAAACCAAGAGATCCTTCATCAAGGTTTCTTAATAAAAATCACTTGCTTTTTATTGTTTTTAGTGGACTTGTATTAGCTTTTGTTTGTGGCTTTGTATTTAAATACACTCTTCCCCAGGGAGAAACATTAGCAAGAACAATTGTTTTTAATCTTTTAATTTTCTCCCATATCATACTTGCTTTTGTAATCAGAGGAAAAAATGCTTTTAAATACAATAAAATTTTAGTAATTGCACTTATCTTTACTATTGTTTCTCAAGTTATTATCAGCACTGTTTCTCCATTTAAGGAAATTTTCCATTTGGGGATTTAACTTAAAGTAAATTTTCCTGGGTTTATTTTTTAGTTTTTATTCCAAGGTGCTTATAAGCATTTCTAGTAGCAACTCTTCCTCTTGGGGTTTTTTTAATAAAACCGATTTGTAGTAAATACGGCTCAATAATCTCTTCAATTGTCACAATGTCTTCAGCTATTGTTGAAGCTATTGTTTCAATCCCAACCGGCCCACCTTGGTGCTTTTCAATAATTGCCCTAAGTAGTCTTTTGTCAATTCCATCAAGACCAATTTCATCAATTTCAAGCATGCCTAAGGCGCTATCAACTAAAGCTTTATCTATTTCTTTTTTATTTTTTACCTGGGCGTAATCCCTTGTTCGTTTTAAAAGCTTTAAGGCTATTCTTGGTGTTCCTCTTGAACGTCTGGAAATCTCCTCAATTCCGCTTTTTTCTATTTTTATTTTTAACTTATCGGCAGCATTTTTAATTATTTGTTTTAAATCATCAAAATTATAAAAATTAAGCCTATGAATAACACCAAACCTATCTCTTAGCGGGGCTGATAAAAGACCTGCTTTTGTAGTTGCACCGATAATTGTAAAATGCGGAAGATCAAGTCTTAAAGTTCTGGCAGATGGACCTTTTCCCATAACAATATCTAGGGCATAATCCTCCATTGCCGGATAAAGTGTCTCTTCAACTACTTTATTTAACCTGTGGACTTCATCAATAAACAACACATCACCGTTTTCAAGATTGGTTAAAATTGAAGCTAAATCCCCTGCTCTTTCTATTGCCGGACCAGAAGTTATTCTAATGTTAGTTTTCATTTCCTTGGCAATAATATGAGATAGGGTTGTTTTTCCAAGACCAGGTGGTCCGTAAAGAAGAATGTGTTCTAAAGCTTCTTTTCTTTTTTTAGCAGCATTAATGGCAATTTTTAAAGCTTCTTTAATGTTTTTTTGTCCGGCAAACTCCTCCCATGAACCGACCCTTAATGAAGTTATTAAAACTTCTTCTTCTTTAATTTCTTTTGTTTTTTTGTTTTTATTTTCTTTTTTACTCATTTTATTTTCTTCCCAATTGTTTTAAGGCAAGCCTTATCTTCTCTTCGGTTGTCTTGTCTTTTTTATCAACCTCTCTTAAAGCTTTAGCTGCTTCCTGCTGGGTAAAACCAAAGCTTTTTAAAGCTTGAATTACTTCTGCGGTCTCAATTAAGTCTTTTCCTGATAAATCCAGTTCACTACTTGTTCCTAATTTATTTTTTAACTCAATAATTATTTTTTGGGCGTTTTTTCTTCCCAGTCTTGGCACATTTGAGAAAAACATCACATCTCCTTTTATAATAGCCTCTATAATTTCCTCTCTTTTGCCAAACGAAAAAATATTTAATGCTGTTTTTGGTCCAATTCCGGAAACTGAAATTAAACTTTCAAACAGTTTTAAATCGTCAGGCTCTAAGAAACCAAATAGTTCTAAGGCATCTTCCCTAACAAAAGTATAGGTATATATTTTTACTTTTTGCTTTAGACTTAATTTCTCAAAAACCGTATTTGGAACTAATACTTTATAGCCTACACCGTTCACGTTTATTATTGCGTAGGGGATGTTTAAAAACTCAATATTTCCGTTTAGAAAACCAATCATAAGCTTTAAGTCTTTTCGATTATAGCATAAGAGATTGAGGGCTATTTTTCTTTTTTAAAAAAAACACAAGTTAGAGCAACCGCTAGTGCATCTGATGTATCATCAAGTCTTGGAATCTCTTTTAATTTTAAAATTGTTTTTACCATTTTTCCAACCTGCATTTTTTCAGCCCTGCCATAACCTGTTACACAAATTTTTACCTGAAGAGGAGTAAAGATATGTATTTTTAAGTTTTTCTGACTGGCTAAAAGCAAGATTACTCCCCTCGCCTGACCAACAACAAATGCGGTTTTTGAATTCTTATTAAAAAACAGCTCCTCAATTGCTAAAGCTTGCGGCTTATACTTTTTAATCAAAAAGGATATTTCTTCATAAATTTCTGAAAGTCTTTTTGCTGCTTCTTTTTTACTACTTGTCTCAAAACAGTCATAAGCTAAAGCCTTTACCTCTCCTTTTTCTTTTTCTAAAATTGCCCAGCCTGTTCTTGCAATCCCGGGATCAATTCCTAATATTTTCATAAAACTAAACTATTATAATTAATCTTGTTAATTTTAACAATTTATCGTAAAATACAAAGGTTATGAAACACCCAAAACTAAAGGTGGATGAGAGAAAACTTTTAGGTAAAAAAATTAAGGCCTTAAGAAAAGATGGAATTTTACCGGGAAACGTTTATGGCAAAGATATTAAATCAACAGCTGTTCAGGTTTTAAAAAAAGATTTTGATAAAGTATTTAAAGAGGTCGGAGAAACAGGCTTAGTTGATTTAGAGCTTAAAGGGAAAACGCTCCCGGTTCTTATTCATAACATTGCTATTGACTACAAACGAAATATCCTGCACGCAGATTTTTATAAAGTTGATCTTAAAGAAAAAATTAAAGCAATGGTTCCAATAGAAACTATTGGTGAAGCAAAGGCAGTTTTGGAAAAAATAGGTATTTTAATGCAAGTCTTAGATGAAGTAGAAGTTGAAGCCTTACCAACAGAACTTCCGGAAAAAATTGAACTAAACGTTGAGAACTTAGCAAATATCGATGAACAAATAGTAGTTGGTGAACTAAAAGTTGCTGATGGAGTTCAAATATTAACTGACCCAACCCAGGTTGTAGTAAAGATTGGTGAATTAGTTACTAAAGAAGCCCAAGAACAGGCAGCTGAAGAGGCAGCCAAAGCTGAAGAGGCCAAAGCAGAAGGCGCAGCTGAAGCAGGAGAAGAAGGAGAGGCAAAAGCCGAAGGTGAAACAGAAACAGGAGAAGAAGGCAAAGAGGAAATAAAAGAAGAAGCAAAAGAGGAAAAACCCCAAGAAGAAAAGGTTGAAAATCAATAACCCTTTAGAAGATTTTCAAGCTCTCTTCCTTCTTTTGAATTTGGATCAATTTCAAATACCTTATCTAAGTATTTTTTTGCCGTATCGTAGTTTTTCATTCTATATTCAAGTACTGCAAGGCTTAAATATCCATCTTTATAATCAGGATATTTACTAATTACCTCTTCCCATTTTTTAATATCAGTTATAACTTTTTCTTTTTCGACCTCAAGCGCTTTAGCAACAAAAACTTTTTGTCTTAAATCAATAAGCATAAAAATACTAAATATTAGTAAGCATAAAACTACTACAACAAGAAAAATATTTTTTAAAAATACGTTTTTTTGCTTGTTATTAACCAAATATTTTAAGGCTTCGGTAAAAGGTCGGGATATCTTCGGGAATTGATTACTTTTTTCCTTTTTCATTTACTTTTAGGCTTTTGGCCAATCGGAAATAATTAAATACTGACTATTTTTAAACAGCCTTTTTCTGATTTCTTCTGTGATAAAAGGAATAAATGGGTGCAAAAGCTTTAGAAGGATGAGAAAAAGACTATTCAAAACGCTTTCTGAGTTTTTATCAATTCTTTTTTTAACATCTTCTATGTATTTATCTGCAAATTCATGCCAGGTAAAATCATATAGACTTTGGGCTGCATGATTAAAATCATATTTTTCAATTAATTGAGTAACTTTAATAATTTCTTTTTTAGTTTTTTCAATCATTTTACAATCGTTTTTGTGTTTTGTAATTTTTAAAAGCTTATTAATATCTACTTCTATATTTTCATTCTTGCTTATCCTTTTCATTTCAATAAAACGACCCATGTTCCATAGTTTGTTGGTAAAGTTTCGCATTGCCTGAAGTTTTGGATATGAAAGAGACTGATTGTTCCCCAGTGCTGCCCCAAAAACCAAAGCAAACCTAACTGCATCTGCTCCGTATTTTTCAACTATTTCTAATGGGTCAACTGCATTGCCTTTACTTTTGCTCATTTTTTTACCAAGCGGGTCATTAACAAGACCGTGTAAAACAATGTTTTCAAACGGAACTTTATTAGGGTTAATATATAAGCCAAGCATAACCATTCTGGCTACCCACCAACGCAAAATATCATAACCTGTTTCCATAACAGTAGTTGGATAATACTCAAGACTATTGGTTGTTTTTAAAGTTGCATATGGCCATTGACCTGAAGAAAACCAAGTATCAAAAGTGTCTTCATCTTGCTTTATCTCTTTTGAATTACAATTCTGGCACTCACTTGGAGTCTCTCCTTTTGTAACTGTCCACTGATTACATTTTTTACATTTCCAAGCAGGAATTCTAATCCCCCAGACAATTTGTCTTGAGATATTCCAATCATGAATGTTTTCTAAAAACTGAAAGTAGAGTTTTTCAAAGCTTTTTGGATATATTTTAATTTTTCCTTTTTCAACTGCCTCAATAGCCGGTTTTGCTAAGGGTTCCATTTTAATAAACCATTGCTCTAAAGGAAGTGGCTCAATTGGTTTTTTACATTTATAACAAAGGCCAACTCTGTGTTTGTAGTTTTCATCAATTTTTTCAATTAAGCCTTTTTTTTGCATCTCCTCAACAATTACTTTTCTTGCTTGTTTTACATATAGTCCCTTAAATTTACCGGTTTTTTCATTAAGTTTCCCATCGTAATTTATTACCTGAATTAAAGGAAGATTATGCCTTTTGCCTACTTCAAAGTCATCAAAGTCATGAGCCGGAGTAATTTTAACCACTCCTGTTCCAAAATCCATATCAACCATTTTATCGGCAACTACTTTAATTTTTGTTTTTTTAAAACCTGTTTCAATTTCTATTTCTTTGCCAATATATTTTTGGTAACGCTTATCATTTGGGTTTACAGCTAAAGCAGTATCACCAAATCTTGTTTCTGGTCTTGTTGTAGCTAAAACAAGCGGTCCGTATTTTACATAAAAAAGAGGGTCTTTTTTTTCTTCGTAAATTACTTCTAAATCGGAAAAGGAAGTTCCATCGAATGTACAATAGTTAACTAATCTTTTTTCCCGATAAATTAAACCATCATCATAAAGCTTTTTAAAAGTATCATAAACAATTTCAATTATGTCCTTATCCAGGGTAAATTTTTTTCTATCCCAATCAAGAGAAAAACCCAGTCTTTTTAACTGATTTTCCATAACCGGCCTATTTTTCTTAACAAAATCAAAAATTTTTTGGTAAAGCTCTTTTCTTTTGTAATCAAATCTGGTTTTCCCTAAAGACTGAAGATGTTTTTCAAAAACAAATTGTGTTTCAAAACCGGCGTGGTCTGCTCCGGGAAGCCATAAGGCTTTATCTTTAATCATTCTATGGTACCTAATTAATATATCCTCAATTACGCATAATGCATGGCCAAAATGAAGTGGCGCATTGGCATTTGGAGGAGGTAAAATAATTGAATAAGGTTTTCCTTTAGAGTTTATTTCAGGTTTAAAAAAACCTTTTTCTTCCCATTCGTTATATATTTTTTCTTCGATTTCCCAGTTTTTATATGCTTTATCCATTTTAATTTTTCTATTCTACCACAGCTTTAGGAAAACTGATAATTATTTTTTTCCTAAGGATAAAATTATATCCTCATCCTTAACTACATTTTTTACATATAATGCTTGGCCGCTTGATACTGATAATTCATCGTCTTTTTTCAAAACTTGATAGTTCTCTGGGTATTTAATTAATAAATCATATGGGAAGGCATCAATTCCGGGTTGTTTAACAAGTTTTAAATCATAACTAATAGATGATTTTTTAAGATCTGCTTTTTTAAGCAGTGTATATTTAATAGAGATTTTTACAAGCTCTTCTTTTGGTATGGTAACTAAAAACCCGTAAATTGTTTTTTCCTGTTCTTCTACTTTTTCAACTTCCAATCCTTCAGGCTTTTTAAAATCCTCTTCTTCGTATGTAGCCGGGTCTGTAATTGCATCAACAATTTTTTGTTTTTTGTTGTTTATTGCTATCTCGTCAATTTTTGTTTCAAAAGGAAGAACTATTCTTAAATAGTTTTCATAGTCTCCGCCGGGCCATTTCCCATCACTTGTATTTTTATACGAAATTACAAGCTCTTCTTTTACCTCTCCCTCATCTGTTATCTCAACTCTTTGTGATAAGCTTCTTGAAATAAAATAATTTACTTTATTTGCGCCAAAATTAGCCTCATTTATATTAAGATAGTCATTAATTACTAAATCGCTGTCTTTTCTCTCGTCCCAAAAAGCTGCAGACCAATTATTAACAGTGAATAAGTTTTGAATGCTTGGATTGCTAAAAGCAAAAAGAAGGTGTTTCTCCTCAATTGATTTTACTGCTTCTTCTAAAAGCTTAAAATAGGAAATGTTTTTCTTGCTATTAAATTTTTCAAGTATTGCTTTGTATAGCGATCTTAAAAAGTCTTTCTTTTGAGTTGAGCCGGGGAAAAACCCCTTTTCAACGTAAGATTCAGTAATATAAAAAAGGTTTTCAGAATTTACTTTTTCATTGTAATCTAGAACCTCCACTTCTCCTATTGCAGTTAGTAAACTTTTAACAAAGCTTAAATCAACTCCTATTACCCCATCTACTTTTTCACCTGTTTCAAGATTAAAAAGCATTGCAGATAAAGATGCTGTTTTTCTAAAGTCTAAGTCAAAATTACTGTCTCTTAAAAATAAATGCTTTTCCTCCAAATGTCTTCTTATTGCAAACTGCGGTTCAACATGTGCTTTTAATTGTCCATCAGCGTCATAAACGTCACTAATTTTAAAGTCCACAACTTTTCCCTTGTCCAAGGATAAAACGCCATATGAGCCGATAAAGCCTCCTCCTGGTCTTAACTCCATGTTATTTTGCAGTAAAACAAGGTATTTTTTTTCGTCATCAAAGCCCATTAAGGTCGGCCACATGTCAATTGTTAATATTGCAAAGTTTAATGATTTTTCAATTGTCTTATCAAAGTCTTCAATTAGGTTATTTTTGTTCTTCTCTTTCTGCAAAATTGTAATTGTATCTTTTAATAAATTTACTCCTTTATTAAACTCTTCTTTTGGAGCTTTCTCCTCTCCGTTTAAAATGTTTAAAAATATTTTTGAGGCATCAAAAAAAGATATTGCAGCTGAAGAGATATTTTTTCCTGTTTCTATATCTTGATATAAATCCCCAACCACTTCTTTTTTATTAATAAAAGATAACTCATATTCAAGTAATTTTATTGATGAACTGGCATAGCTAAAGGTTTTTTTTGAAGCTTTTGCTTGTCTTAATGCAGTATCAATATTCCCATTTGTGAAGTTTTCCTTTGCACTTTTTAAAAGATTTACTCCTAAAAAGGACATTGAAAACGTACTTATTAATGGCATTAACAAAAAGAGAATAAGAAAAAATAACGTGGTAAATATAGGAAACCTTTTTTCTTTTTTTGTGCTTTTAATCTTTTTATCTTTTTTTATTTTTTTCTTCTCGGTAAAAATGGCGTTTTCCTCAAAGTTTATTTCTTTTACGTTTTTTTCAAGACTATATTTTTTGGCAATCGAATAATCTCCCTCCCAAGGGGGAGTTTTTAAAGGTTTTTCTTTCTTTTCCTTAATAAAATCTATTTTTATCCAAGGGTGTTTTTTTTGAAGTAAATGAGCAAAGCTTAAAAAAGTAATTCCCTCTTTTTGAAAAAGATAAAATACTTTATCATTACTTCTTGTTCCAAAAACAGCTTCAATAATTTGCTCTATTAAGTCATTTATAAAAAGTGGATAAAGAGGTTTTGTTCCATCCCCTGGTATTTCTATTTTCCCATAGGTTTTTGCTTCATAAATTAATTTATTTACCAAGGACTTTCTTTCCTCAATTAATTCTTGGCTAATTAAATCTCCATAAATTATTATTTTTGTATTTCTATAATAGTCTTTAATCTCATTAATTGTTTTTTCGCTGTAATTTAAAAGTGAGGAAATAAAAATAAAGGTTGAGTGATCACTTTCTGCTTTTTTTAGAATAGATTGGGAGGCTTCTCTTAAAACAGCATTATCGTCAATTAAAAAAATGTAGGAATAATTATTTTCAGGGATTGAGGGAATTTTTTTTAAAAAAGGAATATGAATTATATTTTCACTGTCACCATTTTCTAAATTAGGTGGGTCTTTACTGACATAAACTACTAAGCCTTCGTTTTTAATTTTTTTTACTAACTCCTCTCCAATAACTCCGTCTTTATCAATTACTAAAATTGGCTGTTCAGAAAAGTCATGAATTTTTTCACTTACAAGGGCAGGCTTGTTCACACTCCTATTTTAGATTAGATTAGAGGTTGTTGTCTAGCGCTTTATTAACTAAAAGATCTGCTTTTTTATTTTTTTCTCTTGGGATAAAGCTATAATTAATTGGTATTTTTATTTGTGCTTCTTTTTCTCTTATTAAAAATAAACAATCTCTTAGCTTTGCGTTTTTTATCTTAAACAGTCCTGTTATCTGAGAGCACACCAACTTTGAATCAAGATAGAAATTTATTTTTCCAATGTTTTTTAAATTATCTTTTTTACTAATTAGCCATTTAAGTGCAAAAATTACCGCCTTATACTCTGCTATATTATTTGTTGAAAATCCTATTTTTTCACCAAAGGATAAAACCTCATTTCCTTTATCATCTATGATATAAATTCCTACTGCTGATGGACCCGGGTTTCCTCTTGCTCCTCCGTCTGTATAGATAAATAATTCATTCATATTTATAATCCTTTTCTAATATTTTTTGGGTATTTATAAGCTTTACTAATAATATCAATACAATTAATGCTTCAGAGATAATTGTAATTGTAGCAGATGCAAGATATGAATATTTTGGAATAAAAATTAAATTTAACAAAATATTTAAAAGTGAAGTTAATAAATATACAAACATTAAAAATTTTTGTTTTTTAAAAGCAATTAAAACCCATTGGAAAAAACTGCTGATAAAAAAGAAGGGGAGTGAAAAAAGTAAAATTCTAAAAGGTAACACTGCTTCTAAAAAGTCTTTGTTAATAAAAGAAAAAAGAAGGGATAAAAACCAAAATGGAATAATTAAAAATATGCCAGAGAAAATAAAAACAAAGCTGTAGTTTTTAATTATCAGTTTTAATTTTCGTAAATTTTTTTGATTTTGCAAAAGAATAGGGTAGAGTGAATTTGATAAAAATAACGGCAGCGCAATAAGAAAGTCAAAGAATTTAAAGGATAAACCATATACGCCAACGTCTTTTGTTGATTTTAAAAATGTCAAAATTATTGCATCAATTCTAAAATAAACTAAATTAAAAATTAACATTAAAGCCAAGGGGAAAGATAAACCTATTAATTTTTTTGAAAATTGGATATTTAATTTTAATGAAGATATTTTTTCTCTTGCAAAAAGAATTGTGAAAAGCGCAGTTAAAATTCCACTAATTACAAAAGCTAAAATAACATAGGTAATTGAACCTTGCATTTTTGTGAAAAACAAAACTAATACTAAATTAACTGCCGAGCCTAAAAGAATTGAAAGCATGTAATAAAAATACTTTAATCTTTTTTGAAAAATTGCAGATGATGAATAAATTATTGCTTGACTAAATAATGAGATAGAAAAAAGAAAAATTCCAAATTTTACAACTGGGGAATAACCAATATTATTAAATTCGTTATAGGGAAGAAATATGTTTATTAAATTTATTAAAATAAAAACTAAAAGCGCTAAAAACAGTCTTAATGAAAAAAACCTTGAGTAATTTTCCTCTTCTTTTTTAAGCTGCAGATAAAAAGCATTTAAACCAAAATCAACAAATAGATAAAAAGGCGCTACAAAAGAAGTTATTTTTATAAAGTCTCCGTAACCTAGAACACCAAAAGAGCGCGCAATTATAATTGTTATTAAAAAACCAATAAAAGATGAGAAAAGTTTTGCAATTGATTGATAAAGCGTATTTTTTGCAATTTTAAAAAAATGCATAACTCTATTTTAGCTTAAAGACTTAACATCTGACCAGAGGAAACTAAAAATAAAAGTTAGTAAAAGTTGTCCTTGTTGAAGTGTTAAAAAATAATGATCAAAAAAACCAATTGTTAAAACAAGGAAAAATAAAGTTAGTTTAAAAAATAAAATACTTGCTGTTTTTGTTTTTTCCTTAATAAAAAAGTATGTTTTTTTAAAAAACCAGAGGAAAAAAATAAGACCAAGGATTCCTGTCTGGGCTAAAATCAAAAGAAAGATATTATGTACCGGTTGAAAGAAAAATTCTTTCTGCATAGTTAAATAATTTGGTAAATTAAAAAAATAATTATTTATCCCAACGCCAATAATAAAATTATCCCTTGCCATTAATAAAGACGCTAAAATTAACTCCTTTCTTTGCACTATTGCTAAATCACTAAAATTAATATTGATAAATCTATACTTAAGGGGAGAAAAAATAATTATTAAAATACTAATAATTAAAAATATAAATGCTTGTTTTTTAAAGCCCTTTTTTATAAGAAAAACAATTATTAAAAAAGCGGCCATTACAATAGCAACCCTGCTCATAGTTAATAAAAGCGCAAGGCCTCCAATAATAAGTGTTAAAAAATAAATAATTTTCTTTTTATCTTTTAAAAAGAACAAAATAAAAAGTAAAGAAAAAAGTAAGTATGCGGCTAATAGATTAGGATGAGGAAAGGTTGCATAAGGCCTTAAAATTAACTCCCCGTTTAAAGAAGCATTGGCAATTCCTATTGTTTGCCCACTAAAGCTTCTTTCTCCCAATAAATAAAAAATTCCATTTAATGAACCTTGGTTTATAAATTGGGCAATTGCTAGTGAGCTTTCAAAAATTACTCCGATAAATAATAGATAAATAATTGTCTTTAAAATATTTTTTTCTTTAAAGAAATTTACTGCATAAAATCCTAAAAATACATACTCAATAATTTTTAATATTCCATAGAGACCGGCCATTGGGCTTTTGGAAATAATTATTCCGCTAATAAGTAAAAACAGCCAGACAAAAAGCCAGGCTTTATTTTTAAAATTAAAGTATAAATTTTTAAAGCTTTGTTTTTTAAAAAAAGCTTTTGATAAAAAGGTAAGGAATAATAAAAAAACTAAAACGTCGGTTAAGTAAATAGTCGGGGAGAGATAGTCAATTCTTATTCCGTAAACGTAGGAAAAATCAGGCCAAAAATGACGACCTAATTGTGTGGGCAAAAACAATATTAGAAGGTAAAAAATTGTCTTTTCAATTTTTTTAAGCTTATCTAACACATTTAACGTGGTTTTATAACAAGCATTCTTTCTCTTCCTTCTCCAACAGATTCTGATAGAACACTTTCATCATCTTTTAGCGCAAGGTGAATAATTCTTCTTTCCCAGGATTTTAGGTTTCTTAGAAAAATTTCTCTTCCTTCATTTATTGCCCTGTCCTTGCTCTCAAGTGCTAAATTATTCAACCACTCTTCTCTTTGTTTTTTATACCCTCCAATTTCCAAGGACACTCTTTTAAATTCCTTAAGTTCTTTGGCAATGCATAGTGAAAGTATTAGCTGAAGCGATTCAAGAGTATCTCCGTGGTAGCCGATAACCATTCCTGTATCTTCTGTCTCAAAGTTTATTTCTATTTCTTCTTCTTTTTCCAAAACTTCGAATTTTGCGTCAAGATTAAGTCCACTTAATAGCTTTTTAACAACTTTTTCTATTTTTTCTTTATTGTCTTTTTTTGCCATATAGTTTGTCTGTCCAAGTTTTAAGCCCACCTAGGCCTGAAATTTTATACTGCTGTATAATACCAAAAATTGTAAATGTATTCCAATACAGCGAAAGACCAATTGAGAAGCTATAGGAGAAAAATCCAATCATCAGTGGAAAAAAATACATTGTTTGTTTTTGAAAAGATGCTGCAAAGTCTTCTTTTTTCTTAACATTTGCGTTTTCTTCTTTTTTAACCTGGGGCATAAGCATTTTTGATTGAATGTATTGAAAAAGTCCGGTTAAAATTGGAACTAAAATAACAATTGGTCCAAGTTTTGAAATTAACTGTGCCGGGCTTTGTGAAAGTGGAAGACCAAAAAATAACGGATCCCAGGCCTTGGTTAATTTAAAATAATCAAAATAAATTACTTTATTTACAACGTCCGGCTCTAAGGTAATAATTTTTTGAAGAACTGTATATAATCCCCAAATGATTGGAATTTGAATTATTACAGGAAGACAACCTGCAGCCGGATTTATTCCAAATTCTTTATACAGTCTCATTGTTTCTTGCTGAAGCATTTTTGGATCACCTTTGTGTTTTTCTTTTATTTTTTGTAAATGCGGATTAACCTCCTGCATTTTTTTTGATGCTTTAAGCTGTGATGCCATTAAAGGATAAAGAATAATTCTTACAATAACTGTTAATAAAACAATTGAAAAACCAAGCGCATAAGGAAAGTTAATAAGGTTTAAAAAATAATAAACTACAACTAAAATATTTGTTAATGGATTAATTACTAAAGAGTCAAAGCTAATCATGTTTTTATTTTATTTTGAAAAAGGGTGACATTTTGAAACTCTAATAAATGATAAGGTAAGCCCCTTTACAACTCCTTTCTTTTTAATCTCTTTTTTTGCATATTCAGAACAGGTTGGGGAAAAGCGACAAAACTTATTTACCCCAAGTAAATTTTTTAAAATACCACTAATTATTAATTGATATATTGAAATTAAGCTCATTAATATTTTTTTCATTTTATAATTTTTTCTTTTTTAAATATTCTTTCTAGCTCAATTGCTAGCTCTTTTGCTGTTTTTCCCAATGCTTCTTTTTTACCAATTATTAAGAAATTAAAGTCCGATCTTATCTTGTCTATATTTTCTGCAATTGCTAAGCTTAGGTTTCTTTTTAGCTTGTTTCGAAAAACCGCTCTTTTATCAACTCTTTTCCCAACAATTATTGCAAACCTTGCCCCTTGTTTTTCTTTTTCTGCTATTTTTAAAACAAAAAGCGAAGACGAGATTGTTTTAATTATCTTAAGTCTCCCCTTAATTGGCAACCGTTGTTTCTTCTTAAGCATCAAACTAGACAGTAAGCTTTTTTCTCTTGCTGTCTCTTCTTCTTTTAAGAACTAATTTACCGCTTCTGGTTTTTGATCTTTTTAAAAACCCGTGCTTTCTTTTTCTTTTAACTTTTTTTAATTTTCTAAACTTTTCCATAACAAGTTTCAAGTATAGCAAAAATTGTCTCTTTTTGAAAGATTGTTGTTGTTTTTTAAAAAAGACCTAGTTTTATCCACTTCTTCTACTTGACAAAAAGTTATCCACATTATTAAACTCCAATGTACCTATGGATGATAAAGATAAGCTCTGGAAAAAAATTTTAGGCGAAATTGAAGTTGAAGTATCAAAAGCAAACTTTTTAACCCTTTTTAAAAGAACTGCTCTTATCTCTTTGGAGCAAAACGTTGCTACCATTGCCGCTCCTTCGGGAATGATAATAGACCTTCTTCAAAGAAGATTTTATAGCATTATTAAAAAAATTGCCGATAAGCATACCAACCTTGATGTAAAATTAGTTTTTGTTCCAAAGACGATTACAGATGAAAAAAAAGATACAAAAGCAGGACCTCTTTTTGCGGAAGCAGAAATTATTAAAAAAACAATCGGCCACCTTCCAAGGGTAAGACCGGACTTTACTTTTGAAAACTTAGCTGTTTCCTCAAGTAATCAACTGGCTTTTGTCAGCGCATCAACGGTTGCAAAAAAACTGGGAAAAGCCTACAACCCTCTTTTTATCTACGGCCCTGTTGGAGTTGGAAAAACACATTTAATGCAGGCAATTGCCAATGAAGTATATAAAAACCAACCTGATAAAAAAATCATCTATATTACCAGTGAAGAATTTACAAATGAAGTGGTTGAGGCAATAAGAACAAATGCAACCGGATATTTAAAAAAGAAATTCAGAAATCTTGACTTATTAATTATTGATGATATTCAATTTATTGCCGGAAAAGAAAAAGTACAAGAGGAGCTTTTTCACACTTTTAATGTTTTAGTTGATAGGGGAGCACAAATCGCCCTCTCATCAGATAGACCGCCCAGTGAAATGAAAAAAACAGAAAAAAGACTTATTTCAAGGTTTGCCGGGGGATTAACTGTTGATATTGAAGCTCCTGATTATGAACTAAGAACTGCCATCCTTTTAATAAAGTCAGGAAAACTTGGCTTTGATTTGCCAATTGAAGTAGCTAAAAAAATCGCTGAAAAAGAAAGAGACGCAAGAGAGCTTGAAGGAATCCTTTTAAGGGTAATTACAGACGCTAAAGAAGGTGGAGACATTAATGAAGCGTTAAGAAAAGCTCTTTTTATCAATGAGAAAGAGGAGGAGGGAAGATTTCACCCAGAGGAAATTATTAAATCTGTTTGCTCTTTTTATAATATAAAACCAACGCAAATTAAAGGAGAAAAAAGAGATGCTTTTTTGGTTAAAGCAAGGCAAGTTGCCATGTTTTTATTAAAAAAAGAAATGAAACTAACCTATGTTGAGATAGGAAACCTGCTTGGCGGAAGAGATCACACAACAGTTATCCACGGAGTTGAAAAAGTTGAAGCAATGTTAAAAAACAAACTTTTTCAACAAGAGGTTATGGGGATAACAGAGTTTAACAAGGGAAAAGTTGTGGATTAAATATTACCTTTGGGTTTTCAACAGAAAATCCACAAAGTTATCAACAGGTTATCAACAGTTTTTTATTCAGGCGTTATTGCTTTTTTCCACTTTTCCCTATAAACTACAACAACTATTAGGGTATATATACTAATATGAAAGTAACATTTTTAACAGAAAACCTAAAAGAAAAACTTGCCTTTGTAAACCATGCTGTTTCCACAAGAGCCCAATTACCAATTCTTTCAAACTTCCTTATCGAAGCTAAGAAAGGAGAGCTAATTATTAGCGCAACCGACCTTGAAATAGGAATTATTGTTTCTATCCCGGCAGTTGTAGAAAAAGAAGGGGAAGTAACAGTTTTAGCAAAAACATTTTTTGATTTCTTATCAAGTTTTAATAAGGAGAAAATTACCCTTGAGCAAAAAGACACAAACCTTTACCTAAAAGGAGAGAAAACAAAAGCGACTTTTCAAACAACACCAAAGGAAGACTTCCCAAAGATTTATGATAAAAAAGGAGAGAAGATTACCGAAGTAGAGGGAGAAAAAATAAAAAAAGAATTAAGAAACGTTGTTTTTAGTGCAAGTCAAGATAGCGGAAGACCAGCTTTATCAGGTGTTCTTTTAGAAAAAGAAGGAACAGGGGTAATTGCCGTTGCAACAGACGGATTTAGGCTGTCTCTTAAAAAAAATATTGGTGTTCAAATAAAAAGCAAGGAAGATAAAGAGCTTTTAATCCCGTCAAGGGTTATAAAAGAGTTTTTATCAATAATAGATGAGAGTGAAAAAATAGAGATTTTTGTTTCTTCTGAAAATAACCAAATAATTTTTTCCCAAGATAAGATTACACTTGTTGGGAGATTAATTGAAGCAGAGTATCCAGCCTATGAGAAAATTCTTCCGGTTGATTTTTCAACCAAGGTAGAATTTGATAAAGAAGAAATGTTGTCAGCGGTAAGACGCTGTTCTATTTTTGCCAGAGAAACAGCTAATGTTATAAAAATAGCAGTGGAAAAAGATAAAATTAGAGTATCTGCAAATACCCCCTCGGTTGGGGAAAACTCAGTTGAGGTTGATGCTAAAACTCAAGGAGAAGAAAATGAAATTGCATTTAACGCAAGGTATTTACTTGAGCTTTTCTCAAACATAAATGAGGAAATAATGGTTTTTGAGATGACTGGGCCATTAAACCCGGGAGTATTTAAAATAAAAGGAGATAATTCGTTTCTTCACCTCATCATGCCCATTCGGGTACAAGAATAACTTAATAATGTTTACCCTGAGCTTGTCGAAGGGCCAATCAGGGTTCAGGAGTAATTTTATTTTTCCAGCGCTGTTTTTATTTGTTTAGGAATAAGGCTTTCTTCTATATTTTCCCATTCCCCCAGGGAATTTGTTTTATAGTAAAAAAACGGACTAAACGGTGCACCTTCAAGAGCTAATTCTACTCGTGCATAAACTTCTTTATTGATGCCGGTTTTAATGTAAGAAATTCCCACAACTTCTCCTCCATATTCTGTTCTTGTGAGCAAATCAAGTTCTTCGGGGTTGGGGACGTTTTTCCACTCACTTACTTCTCTTTCCTCTTTGTTGTATGGAATTCCTTCTGATATTTTTATAACCTCATTTTTAGCAAGCGTTGTCGAGGTGGTAGTGGTTGGAGAAGGCTTGGAGAAAGAAGAAAGAATTTTGTATAAAAAAAACATAAAGAACAATACGGTGATAGCCGCTAAGACAAGAAGCACTTTTTTATTTAAAATGAAATTATTCATTTAATTTACTGGTCCAGCCCATTCAAAATGCATATAATCAGGGTTGATCCAGTCACCTCCCCACCTAAAACCATTTGCTTTCATTATAGCAGCAAAACCATCTGGAATTGTATGGTCTCCTGTGTGTTTTTCACTCTTTCTTATGTAGGGATTGTCATTTGGGTTTATGTCAATTGCTATTCCAAAGCCATGTTTTGACCAATATTTTTCGCTACCGGTGTAGCTTTTACAAGAGTTTAAAATATTCATGTATCTATGGCAATATGTTTGTATGTCATAAGCATTAAAGTTCTTTACAGCAGGGTCTGTGCTTTCTTGGATTTGTTTTCCGGCATTTTCTAAGCAGTGTTTAATTTTTTTATGAATCTCAACAGTTTTGCCTAGGAATTGAGCGGTTACAATATTTTCCTCGTACCAAGTAGATGGTTTACTGCAGGTACACCCGCTTGTTGGGCTTCCTGGACTACCAAATATTTCTTTTATTTGCCCCGTGCTTAAAGATCCTTTTTGTGCAGGGCCACACCCTGCGACAGATTCGTATTCGGAAAGAGTACATGTAGTTGGTAAAACAACTTCTTTTTGTGGGTTTCCAATTTTTACAACACTACAGTTGCTTTTTGTGCTGCTTGCAAAGGCTTGGTTGATAATATATGTATTATTAACACCATTCTTTGGTTTTAGTGTAATAGTAAAACTATTTGATCCAGAATATGTACCGCCGCCCAAATTTTGCGCACTCATATATGCAGCCGAAAAAGAATTAGAGACATCTTGTGGGTTGTGGAAATTACCTGGCCAGCTGTCAAAGTCCTTGGCCATATTGGGGCCAGCATACCACTCAAGCACCTTTGTTAGGATATATGTTCCAATAGCGTCGTCTTTCATTAAGATTCCAATAAGTAGCCTTGAATTTCCATCACCCTTTTCTGCTCCTTGGACAATATCAGATGTGGTAATGCCTTCAGGAATAGAAATGTTTGTAGTGATTGCATATTCTCCCCCCCTTGCTTTAGATGCAGCAATAACGTCTTGTATTATCTGAGAAGGCTCCTTGTCTGGGTGCATCGCTTTTATAGCATTTTCTAAAAACTGCTCGGTTTCCATTGGTCTTACTCCATATCCCACTTGCCAATTGTTACTATAACAGGGCGTATTTGGATTAGTGGGTTTATCATTGCAATTGTCATAAAATGTATTTGGGTTTTGTTCGTGAAGAAACCATCCCCCAAGCATTCCGGCTTCTACTTTAGTTTGGCTAAATTCTGGTAATGATAGTACTTTTGCTACTTGAGGAGACATGTATGTATTCCACTGATCAAGCCAATTTTGATAATAACTAGTATTTAACACTGGATTAGGGTTTTGAGGAGCAGGGAATCCATATTCAGCATAATTAAAGGATGAGGTTTCTTGAGTTGTATTAGAAGATGTTGTTGTTTGTGTATTGGTAGGGTTAATTGTCCATTCGGCAACAAGGTTTCCGTTTGCATCTCCTTTTATAACACAATTGTCGCTACAGGAAACGTATTCTGCATTGTTAGGTATTGGATCGGTAATAGCTATTGGTCCTGACCAATTTGCATAATTAACATTTATTGTATAGGTAATTTGACCGGCACTTTCTATCTGGTCAACGTTTGCGGTTTTTGTAAGAGAAATACTTGATCCTGCTGTAGTAGCTTGTTCGTCTAATATTCCACCGGGACCAATTGTTCCTTGGATGAGGAAAAACAAAACCAGTAAAGCAACCAGTATAATAACCATAGTTGCTGGATTTGCAACTGGAGAGATTAATCTCATTCCCCTAAGAATATTTTTGGCAACTTTTCTAGTAAGCGACCTTGAAACAGGATTAGTGCCTGATCTTGGAGAAGGTCTTCCAATATTTCTAGCTCTTGAGAAAAGATTGTTTGCCTTGTCAAGAAAGTTTGGCTGTCTATATGGTCCTTGCCAATAGTTTCTTGGTGACCTGTTTTCTCCTCCACCGGAATAATAATCAGGGGATGAAGAGTACTGTGAACTAGGAGCGTAAAAACCACCCGTTCTTACTGTTTCTTGTCCAGGTGTTTCCAAGAAGCTTTCATGGCCAATAAGAAGGGGAGCTAATCCTACAACCTGATTTTTATAAGTATTTAGCTTAACGCTAAAGATTAATACTAAAAATTGTATAATTCTTCTTTTATCAGCTTTATTGATAAAATAACGTTTAGGATATTGTTTAGGATGAAGCCCTTTTCTTCTATTGGTTTGTTTTTCCTCTTTTTTCTCGTCTTCCTCATCTGAATCTTGGTAAAGAAAATTATTGATTACAGGGAATAAAATATGCTCTACAAAAAAATCTGCTTTAGGAACAAGTCTTACTTCGTTTTTCTTTTGCTCAAGCTCTTGTGATAAAGAGAGAAGCTCAGGTTTTTTTTCAGAAAGAAAAGTTTTGTCCACCTCGCCTCTAAATTCAGGATCCTTTTTATCAGTTGTTCCATGCTGCTTGCACCAATTGTCAAATACATTTTTCTCACATTGCCGGTATTCATCCCCCTCCTGGTCAACATAATGCTCTACAACGGTTCTTTTTATGGATCTTGATAAGAGATTCGAGGGGACTTGTTTTCTAAACTTTATGTTATATAAAAGTTCCTTGTTAAGTTTTTTAATTGATTCGTTAAATAATTTATCTTTTGTTTCTTCCGGTTTTCTTGTTAATTCTTTTTTTTCGCTTTCAATTCTTTCTTGGGTTTTTGTGTCTTCCTCTCTTCTTTTTTTAGTAGTAATTTCCTGGATTACATCTTCAGCAGAGGAGGGAGGTAATCCTGAGGGGGGTTCTTTCTTGCCTGTCTTTTTCTCATCTTTCCCTTCATCTACTGGTTTTAAAACTTCATCTGAAGAAGAGGCTCTTTTTGTAGAGTATGTCTCCGCTAAGTCTGATAAAAGTCCTCTTCTTACGGTTCTTCCTTTATCCGTAGCAACAAATACTTGCCATGTTTTTTCGGCATCTAGAAAATTTCCTCTTTTTAAGTCAGTGTCAATTTTTTGTAAAAGAGAAGAGGTATTTGTGTCTTTTTCATGACGATTAACAAGCGATTCCCATTCTTTTCTAATTTTTATTACAGAATCGGTCTGGCTGCTCATATATTAGTAGAAGCGTTATTTATATTTTCTTGATTAGGCTGTTGTGAAACAGCGGGATTTTGTTGCGTTGGTGCTTTTGTTTCCATGGCTTCCTGTTGCTGCATTTTTACTAATTCTTGTGGGTTTGTGGTAATAATTGTGTGCTCAAACGGAGCAGCAATGACTTTTATGGCAACGTGACTTTGTCCGGCAAAAAATAGCCCCTCTCCTATATCAGCAGATAGCAGTAATTCTTTTTCTCCCTGTGAAAGATAAAAAACCTGGGCAATATGATCAATGGTGGTTGTGCTTTGCTTAAGAAGAATTTGAATTGATGAGTTTGAAAGAACCGCTTTCCCGTAGTCTGTTGATAGGAAATCTTGTACATCTTGAGTTGCAGTTGTTAAGGCAAGATAATATTTTCTTGATCTTTTAGCAATGCTATAAACAAATGATGCGGAGTCCGGATATTTCATAATATACCAAGCCTCATCTAAGATTAAAAGCCTTTTTTTAAGCGATTTTTTAACTTTAGTCCAGACAAAGTCTAAAATAATGTGCATTGCAACCGGTCGAAGTTCCTCCTCTAGAGCTTTAATATTAAAAACAGTAAAAAAATTTTTAATATCAAAATTTGATTGCTGATTAAAAATACCACTTAAGCTTCCTTTAATAAACTTTTCAAGCCTTAAAGCAAGTTCTCTTGCTGCAGGATCTTCCATGCCCAGTAAAACTTTGTATAGGTCTTCCATTAATGGGGGTTGTTTTTTTTGAGTTGCAGGATCTGCGGTTATTCCTTTTTGACGATATGTTTCAACCATTGCCCTATCTAGTATTGCATCATGAGCAGCATCAAGTTGCCCCATAATGATTTTTAAAAGCCCATGAAGAGATAATATTTTTAAACCCAGTTCGTTTTCTCCTTCTTCATAAAGCCCTGATAAATCAAAAGGATTAATTTTAATCGGGTCTGAAGGGGTAAATGAGACTGATTCTCCACCTAAGGTTTTAGCCAGTTTTTCATATTCTCCTTCAGGATCAATAATTATAACTTCAGTGCCAAACATAAACTGTCTCATTGCTTCAAGCTTAACAAGATAAGATTTTCCAGCACCCGCCTTTCCTAGGATTACCTCATTTGAATTTTCCAAAGAATACCTATCAAAAATTACCAGTGAGCCATTTTGTTCATTAATTCCATACATTACTCCTTTTTCTTGAGTAAGAGTAGCTGAAGTAAAAGGAAAAGTTGAAGCAAGAGATGTTGTGTCCATATTTCTGGTGATATATAGTCTGTCTTGGCCAATTGGAATAGTTGATTTAAACCCGTCTTCCATTTGAAGAGTAGCAGTTTTAGTAAGCATCATAATTGAATTTAAAGTAGTTGTAAGTCTTTTTGTGGCCTCATTTAAATCCTGAAGATTGTCTGAAAAAAGAGTGATGTACAAGCTGAATTGGAAGAATCTCTCAACGCCTTTAGCAAGCTGTTCCTGAATTGCTAAGGCATCATCTAAAGCTGCTCTTACTTTAGGGTCAACCACTTTTCCCTCTTCAATTTCAGAGGAAATTGTTGCTTCCATCTCGGCAATTTTTCGTCTTAAGTCACCTAAGACATCAGAGGCAGAAGTTGGGTAAACAAACATAGAAGTGTTCATTGAATGATCAAAGTCGATTAACGGCTGAAGCCAGTTTGGGGAAACATATCTTGGGTAACCAACAGCAAAAATTGTTCGATGGTAAATATCCCCAACTCTAATATATTTAAAATCAACCTCAATTGAAGGAGGAGCAATAACATCAGTTAAAGATACCATTCCTTTTTCAAGTTTTTTAATTCCCGGCGGTTTTATATTGCTTTTAGGAACAGGTTTTGTAGTTTTTTGATTTTTCTTATCTTTTTTTGAAAACAATCCCATTTTATTCATTCTCCTTTCTAATGATTGCAGTTTTGACGTTATCGGTTAATTGGTTTGTTTCAACTAAAGTATTGTTATATATTTCGTAATAAAGCTTAACCAGCTCTTCCTTTTCAAGTGTTCTTGCTCCTAAGTTTAATCTTGCAAGTTGTGAGTGAAGTGCGTCAAGCTTTGTATGAAGAGCAGTTCTTGCTTCATCTTGAAAAGTAGTTTTTCCGCTCCCTTTTTTCGCAACTGCAGTTGTTGCAGCTCCTGCTGCTCCCTTTTCTAGATATGAATAGGGAATACAGATATAGAATTTTTTATCTAAAACTACATTTACCTTAACTAATTCCTGTACAAAATCTCTATAAAGCTTAATCTGATTTGCCAGTATTTCATTTGAGGAATTTTGTGCTTCACTATCTAAAAGCTTTAGATAAGATGAGATATCAAGTTTTCTACTTCTAATAATAATCTGAATTGAAAAAGAAAGAGAGTTTAAAAGCGATGCATAAGAGTAAATTTTAGAGTTTTGCTCCTCAAGTGATAAAAGCGCAAAATTAGTAGCTCTAACTTCAATTATTGAGCAGGCATTATTTCCATTTAATAAAACCACATCATCTACAATATCAACGATTTCTGTAAATTTTTGTGTAGTTGCATTAATTTTTTGGGCAGTTCCCTTCATAGGCTTTATCCAAATAAGCTCTTTCTAAGCTCCTCTCTTTCATCAATTGAAATAACTTCAATTGGTAAAATTATCTCTCCTGATGCGCTAAATTGTATTGTATCAAAGCGATTCTTTTTACCCGGATCTTCAAAATCAATTGTATAGGTTCCGTTAGAAAGTGGTGTTGCCGAAGCAAACTGTCCCAATGGATTAGTCTTAAAAGCTCTAATTGGATTTCCCTCCCCGTCTTTTACCTCAACTAAAATTCCAGGAAGAGGGTTTCCTCGTGGGTCTTTTACAATTCCGGTTATTACATTTGGAAAATCAGGCGCAATAGGAAGTCCAACACTTTTACCCATTTCTTTTGGAACGCTTCTAACGTGCTTAGTTTGTTTTACTTCAGGTGTTGCCATACTTGGGGAGTAAACGGTTTTTCCTTGTTGCTCAAGTTTTTTCTGAAGTTCAATTAGCTGATTTTCCAGTTGTTGTTTTTGGCTTAGTGTTTCATTTAATATTTTTTCAAGTTCAAGTACTTTTTGATGAGCTTGTTCTTGTTCTTTTGTCCCGCTTTCCTTTGTCGCCTCTTCTTTTTTAGCTTGTTCAAGCTGTGTTTTTAAATTTGTTGCTTCTTTTTGCAATTCTTTTCCTTCATCAACCGGCTTTTGAGGGCTTGGCTGAGAGGGAAGCGGAGCATCTGCTTTTACTGGCTGTTGGGGCCTTGCATCTCCCTTTCCAAAAATAGAGGGGACAATGTTTGGAAAATGTCCTAAATGTACTCCTTGATTTTGCCTTGGCTGTAAAGACGGAGCGTTAATTGAGCTTAAGCTTTGTAAAAAAGCGGTTTCCTTATCATCAAGCTTATTCTTTGATCTGGTTGGAAGAGTTGCTAAAAATGTCTTTAATTTGTCGCCTGAAAGGGAGGCAGATTGAGTTGGTGTTTGTGTTGTATTTACGGTTTGAGTAGCTAGTTTTAGCTCCGGGAAATATAAATTAGCACCCACCTTTTGATAGATAAACTGGGTGGGTTTTGAAAGTGCTTTTACAAAATTGGAAATCATTACATCTAAAGGTCTTCCATCAATTGGCAAAAAAGCAAAGCTCGCACCGATTCCTGCAAAAAAAAGCGCAACCGGAAATTTTATTATTAAAGATAATGGCATTGCAAAAGTAATCCAGCCTAGGATAACTCCTACTGCAAGATAAGCAAACTGCTTAATAGTCATATTGCCAATTAACTTAAATTGAAAGCCTGTAATATCTTGAGGAATAGGATGATTTTCCATATAAAAATACTGTATAACGTGAAAAATATGCTTTCAAGATAATCAAAGTAGGTCAAACAATAATTCAAGTATATCTAAATCCCGTGAAAAATCTTTTATACTATAGTTTACATGCAGACAAAACCAAAGGTAGTGATACACCCGACATTAGTTACATAGCTTATAATCCTGATTATAAAAATTGATACAAAAATAATAAATAGGCCTAATATTGCATAAGTTAGGGTATGTTTTGCATTATCAAGTTTTTTTTGATCCCCACCAGATGTGATATAGCTTATTCCGGATAAAATAACAAAAACTAGAGCAACGGCTCCTGAAAGAATTAATAACCAGTTAAGCACTAATTTAAAAACAACAGGAAGACATTGTAGGGTTGCAACTCCGTCTACTGTACATTGATCCCAGCTCATAAAATCAGCTTAACAAAAAGAAAATTAAAATACAAGAATAATTAAATTAATCTAAGGGTTAGTATTGGAGATGGGCTCTAATGTTAGTTGATTAAATCCTCCACCTGTAAATATTTGAAGAACAACGCTGATTATTAGGTATGCCATAAATACAATAACTAAACCAATTACAGCTGCGATTACGTGATTTCTGGCATTTTCAACCTTGGTTTTATCTCCTTGAGACATAATCCAGCGAATGCCTCCATAAATAAGATAGCCTAGAGCTACTATAACTGCTATTACAAAGGCTGCATTTATTAAACCAGATACAAGCCCACCGAAATTATCAACATTAAGTTTACAAAGTGCTGCAGCTATGCCCGTGGCTGTACCTTCCTCGCATGGATTTACACTAGCGGCAAAAACACTAGTGCCTGATGATAAAAATAAATATACAGGGGTAAAAATTCCTAATATTTTTTTCATTATTAATTAAATGCTACGATGTATTTTTCTATTTGTCAAGGGCTTTTCTTAAACTAAATTGCTAACTCCGAATACACTTCCTATAACTCTTATAATAAAAAAAGCTAGAAAAACAATTATAAGACCAACAATGGCATAAGTAACTCTTTTTTTTGCTGAGTCTACTTTTTGTTTATCTCCTTCTGACCTGCTCCAATCAATTCCTCCCCAAATTAAATACAAAAGACAAAGAAGAATAGCAATTAGAAAAAGAATATTAATACCTACTCCAAGAGCATTTTCAAAAGTCCCTTTTCCACCGGTTGGTACATTTTCAGGTGCGGTTATATTATAGTCTCCGATGTTTAATGCTAAAAAATCCATTCTTATTTAGTCCATCCTGGAATTTCTAAAATATCAACTCCTATTACTTCAAGTATAACAACGGAAAAGATTATAAACAATAAGCCAATAAGAGCAGCAGATAATTGCTGTTTTGCTGCTTGTAGCTTTTCCGGATTACCTCTTGAGAAAATTATTCGATAGCCTGAAATAATGATGAGAATTAAGGCAATTCCCCCTGCTAATCCCAGAACTAACTCAAATAAGCTAGTTGTAAATGATTGAATATCAGTTCCAAGAGGCATTCCGATAGATGTCGCAACAGATTTACAAGTACCGTCTTCATTTTTTTCTAAGCATGGAGCAGGTTGGGCTGGGGATAATTTAGCTTCGAAATAATCTTTGGCCTCGTCTATGTTTATAGTTATATTGCTTTGTACTTCTGGATTTTGACAATGGGCATTAGTAAGAGCCTTATCAAGAGAATCTACAGTTGTATTAACAAGACATTTTAGTCCCATATTTGGACAACAATCATCGTCGCTTGTGCAAATTTCTGAAGCCTCTCCAGTTTGACAACCTGTCGTTGGAATTGTACGTGATGTTGTTGATGGTGTTCCAGGAGCAGGCATAGGAGTAGGGGTGACACAGATGCCACAGTCTCTAAGTTGGGGGTCACTATGGACGGAGCAATTACTCTTCAACATACAAACGTACCCCTTGCAACAAACAAGGTCTTGATCTTTTGTACTTCCAGGTAGATCGTACCAACAATAACCCTTTGGGCTATTCTCTACCTCGGGATTGGTACACTCTTTCGTCCCTTCGTATTGAGCAAGCGAAAGATCAGATAAGAAAAAAAACCCGAGAAAGAAAAATAAAAAAAACAATTTAATAGCACTAATTTTTCTCACCTTTTTATAGTAGAGCAAAATTTAGTATAATTGCAAGTTAAGGTTTATAAAAAAGCCCTCGTCCTTTAATAGATTGTATGCGACTTGGTTTATTTGGGTCTAGTTCTATTTTTTTTCTTAGTCTAAAAATTAATTGATCAAGTGCTTGATCAGTTACCCCGGCAACTGATGTTGTATCTTTCCAGACAGTATTAATTATTTCATCTCTTCCTAAAATTTTTCCTTCGTTTTCGATTAAAAATTTTAAAAGATTAAATTCTAAAGAGGTTAATTCATCGGAAATTATTTTTTCTCCCAATTTTATTGTGTTTGTAGTTTTATCAAAAACAATTTTTTCAGCTACTTGGTTTTTGTAAAGATTTTTTTCTATAAAAAGCTTAAAAAGAGGAATTATAATCCCTGAATTTTTTATTAAGCCTATTTTTTCAAGAAAAGTTAAATTTTTTAATCCTTTTATTTTTTTTATCTCTTCTTTTTCATCTTGAGTTAAAAAATTCCAAATCTCAAAAAGCGCTGATTGAACAGATGCTTCTTCTAATAAGCTATTTTCTATGTTTTTATTGTTTATTTTATTATCGATTAATGCTTCAATGGATAATTTAGTTAATCTACTATGTCCATTTGTTAGTCTAATTATTTTTTTAACTATTTCTTTGTCTAAGTTTTTACCTGATTGTTTTTCTAGATAACTAATTCTGAAATTAAGTCCAGATTGGTCAAGTATAGGAAGATAAACTATTTTTCCGCTTAAGAATTCACTAAATTGTGAGAATAAATCGTCTTTTATTATATTTTCAAGTGGTCTATTTAAACTAATAACTACAGAAAAACGATATTTTGCAACATTTCTTAATATTCTAAGATTTGCAAAAAATTCACCTGTAAGGCATGGGGTATATTCTTTAAATCTATCAAATAAAAATATAATTGAGATTTTTTTTTCAATTGCTAAATAACTTATTGCTTCTTTTAGTCCTTGGAAAAGAACCAGTTCATCATTTAAATTTAAGTGTTCTTTAAATATTTTATGAATTCCTTTGTGTTCCTTTTCTAATCCTCTGTCTCTTAAAGAATCTGCGAGGCTTAAAAAAATGTATTTATTTACGTCATAAATTGAGCGATTTTTAACTTCGGTAAGGTTCATGTAGACAAAATGAACAAATTTTTGATTTTCTCCAAAATGTTTAATACGGATATTGTGGTTATAGGCAAGCATTCCTAAGAGATTGGATTTTCCGCTCCCTGGAAGACCAATAAGTTGACAACTATTTCCTTCTTTTAGGAATTTAATAATTTCCTCAATTTCATTAAATCTAGAATTTTCTGGGTATAAAGAATCAAAGTGCTTCATAAAGATAGTCATATTGTAAGTTTTTTGTGAGGTTAATATCAAGTTTTATTAATAAATATTTTTTAAAATTGCACCATATGAAAGAACAAGAGCCAAATGGCAAAGACGAGTTGACAAGACAGGATAATCAACCTAGACTAAATGGTGAAGGAATGTCTATGACGGAAGGAAATGCTGAAAATCAAAAAAATCAAGGCCAACCGGGTATTGAAGACAACAGTGGCACATCTCCTGCTCCAGCTGAGCAAAATAAGGCTCTAGGACCAGAAAGGATTATTCAAGAAGAAAAACTTTTTCAAGAAGGGCCAACGCCTGATCAAATCAAAGAAGTTTGGGAAAGAAGACTCAGGGGAGATGAAACCGCAGAAGCAGATATGGATATGATGATGCTTATTCAGCAAACTGCAGCAAGAAGAAGATTAGATAGGTTAATTGGCGAGGGGAAGGCTGAGAGCTTATCTGACATACTTAAAGACGCTGGGATTGGAGGGGCTAGTGAGGCTGCATTTATCCAGGATCATATTAGCGCTGGATATTATGATAGTAGAGAAAAAGAGAAAGTAATACCAACAGAGCTTCCTGTTTATCAACTTACTAAAATTTTAAAAACTATAGAAGCGGCAACTGACTTAAAAGGGTTAGTTAATAATATTAAGGAAAGACCAGATGATAAGCTTTCTATGTTTGAGCAGCTAGATCGTCTAATTGAACTCGCGATAGCCTTTTATGTAGATAAAGAAATAGTCGATCTATCAAAAAAAGAGGTTCTAAAAGATAAATTAAACAGATCTAAAATACTTTTAGAAAAACTTAAGAACGCAGATGATCCTACTTCGATTACGAGCCTTGATGAGTTTAAGGAAGCAATGGAGAAGCTAATAAAAGAAGACGAAGAAGAAGACAAGTCAAAAAGAGAAATAGGCTTAATGGAGATTTTTAGGAATAAAGAGGAGAGTAGGGAAACAGAGCTTCCTCTTTGTTTAGAGGATTTAGTAGAAACGATCATGAACTCAGGAGAAGATGAGTTTAAAAGAGGTGGTTCATTAGCGTTGCTAAAAGAAAACAAAGATGGAAAAGAAGAAGTTGATTTAGATAATTTATTAACTTGGTTTAGAAGTAAAATTCTTTATTGGCATAGTTTTAATTCAACTAGTGAAGTTAATTTATTTTCAGAGATTTCAGTTTATAAACTTTATAGAGCAATAAATTTTGGCGAAATGCTTTATGACCCTCGCTATTTTATGACAAGAACCAAAAGCATAGACAAGGATGGGAATGAGAAGACTATTTACAAAAAAAATAAAAAATTTGAAGACTTTAGAGACCATCTTTTATACGAAGTTTGGTTATTTATGATATCGCATAATGCCGATATTAAATATCGTAATGTAATGGGAAACGATAGTAAGGTTCCAGAAACTATAATAGAGCTTTATTATAATAATTATTTTACAAGCTCAAAATCACGTTTGTTAAAAATTTTAAAATTACCTAGCGTGAACAGCGATGAGCTCTTCAGCTGCATAAAAGAAGAAGATGAAAAAGATGCAAAACAGGGAGGAGTAGGTAAAGCAATAAGAAGAATATTATTGGCTTATTACCACATAGGTGAAATAGGCATTGAACGAGAAGACGGAGGCGAAAACATGTTTGAGAAAAGTCTCGGAAAAGAGGGGGTAGAAGAATTTTACAAACAAATTTATAAAAAAATATTTAAAAACAAAAATTGCCCTACAGAAATAGGCAAATTAAAATCAGATATTAATGAAGGTTTAAAAGACTTAGGCTACGATGGTTTAAAAGACTTAAATATTTTTAATGCAATTGAAAAAGATACAACAATTGTAGAATGGGTAAGAGAAGCTGTGGCTAAAGCAGTGGCAGAAAAAATCGGCCTGACAGACAAAATAGATGTTAAGCACGATAATTATTTGTCTTCAAATGTTGGTTATGCAGAAAATTGGGCTTACTCAATGGCCTATTGGACTGGACTTGCAGCCAGAAATGATGTTAGAGGAATAGGTTTTGATGGGTGGTCAAAACTTCAAAACTTTTTGGGCTATAGAATTAGTCAATTGGGAGCAGAAAGAGGAGGTAAAGGAAACTACGGAGATGTAAGGAATTTTTATGGAGTAAATAGAATATGTTTTAATTTATGGGAAGGAATTAAAGCTAGTGAAAGGCATGAAAAAAAAGATGATGACCACAAACACACAATGCTATTTTTTCTACAAGGAGGGGAAGGAGAAACAGTTAAACTTGATTCATTAAGAGATTTTGAGTTTGAAAGTAATGTGCAAAGGCAATTTGCCGTTAATCATATTGGGTATGGATATCAAGTTTACACTTATCTTATGAAAACCCACGGGCTAGACTTAATAGAGCTTTTATCTCACGATTCCTACGGAAAAGTTATTATTAAAGAAAAAGAGGCGCGAGAAAAACTTTGGGACGGAATTTTTAAACAGATAAGATATACCTATGATATTCAAGAACCAAAATGGAAACAGTCGGAAAGAGGAATTTCTTGGGATATTGATGATAAAGGAAAGCCAAGAGCTACGTTTGAGACAAAAAAACTTGAAGAGCTATTTTTTGACGATGATGTAATAAAAACAGCAGAATTTATGATGAATAGATATGAAAAAGCCGATAAAAGTGGCAAGCTAGCAAAGAAACGATATAAAGCAAGAGGAGTATTTTCTTATCTTTTAGAAAAAGAGTTAAGAGCTCATAGGAAATATTTTAGTCCAGATCCGATTAGGCGCTATTCCATAGATGAGGTAACGGCCATCCAAACTTATTTTATGAATAGGCCAACTAGGATAGAAAAAATAAAAGATAAACGCTCAAAAACAGTAGATAACGAAAAAGTTACTGATACATTTTACGACAAAGAAGAAATGAGAGAAATTGCTAAAAAATCAAAAACAGAACTTTCAAAGATGTTGGCTAGTAGGGTTGCTTCAGGGACGGGACTAAGTTTGATTTCATCTTTCTTTGAGGCAATGAAAGCGTTCTTTAAAGAAATCTTCAAATTTTAAAAATAACAAAAACCCTTTAAAATATCTTATGTATTTGGTGTTTGATTGTTGTCTTGGGTTTGTGAAGACGAAGTTGTTGTTTTTGTATTTTCAGGAGACTGTCCTGTATTTTCAGGAGACTGTCCTCGTCTTTCTGTTCGCATAGAGTGATATGTATCAGGACTAAGAGATGATTTTCTTGCTCTTGATAATGAGCCTGAAATTTTATCTTTTAAATTAATTAAACTAGATGTAAATCCTTGAGGACGCTCCATTTGTCTACGTGCTATTTTTCTATATCCAGTATCTATTAAAGATCTACCAGTTTCTCTAAGTGCTCCAATTTTTATTCCTCTATATGTATCTGGGTAACGTGTGAGAGTGCCCCAAGCTTTCTTTCCTCCTGCAGCAAAAGGAGCAATCCCAGACTTTATAGATTGACCAATTGGGGCTGTGTCAAGTTTTGGACTCTTAAATATTTCTTGGGCATATTTTGTGACATTTGGTGTGGCAAGAATAATTCCAAGACCTATAAGTGCGGTAATTGGTGCTAATTCTCCGCCATAGCCAATAAGAGGAGGAACAAATATTTGTTGGCCTATTTTTAAAGCATTATCAAAAACATCTATGAATACTTTTCCAATTAAAAACATAGCCATAGTTATTGGGAAAACTATTAAATTTGAAAGCATGTATTTTATCCAAGAGCCAAAACCTAATTTACTCCCGGGAATTATCCCGGTTATTATCCAGAGTGGGCTTAATACAACACCGATTAAGATATAAATAAAGGAAATCACTAGTTTAAACCATAATCTAAACAAAGCAGCAAAAACAGCAACAAGTATCACGAGATAGGCGATAATTCCAGCAACAGCCTTTGCCATCGATACAGCGGTGACTGTTCCTACTGTGAGGCCAATTAATCCAGAAGCAATAGCTCCTATTGGGCCAAAAGCCCCCAATCCTGATAATAGTTTACCCACACCTGAACCAACTGATCCCCCAAGTATTGCTCCGAGGGAGTAGGTAATCGCTTTTCCTGGTGTATTATCAAGTGCGGCATTTAAGAGTTCTCCAACTCCTCTCGATGAGTCCCATGCAGTACGGCTTATCCCTAATGATGATTCGGCATACTTAATGACATTTGAACTTTGTGTGTTATAGTACTCTGCAATGCTTTGCTGTATTTCAGGATCTACGCTAGCAAAAAGGTTTATAAGAAGATAAATTAAGGTCCACATGATATCAATAAGAAATCCAGCGATTGCATAAGAAAAAGTAATAAGAATAATGCCAATAATAATTTTAGGTATTTGGTTTTGGATTGTCATAACAGTTCTTGGATCAATTTTTACTCTTAGCATTATTCCTAGTCCTACAATAACAAAAGCAAGTACAAATAAAACGTAGACAATATCTCTGAACTTTGTCCAAACTGGTAATAAAGGTTTTAAACCCTCAAATCCAGTTCCTGTAGTTGTTTCTTCAGTAGTTTTTTTTAAATAAGCATCTTCTAAATAATCATCTTCGCCGGTTGATATTGCTGTTGCTTGTTTTGTAATGCCAAAGTTTGATGCAAGATAGGTAATATAGTCTCCAGTGTGAACAGGAATTTGAAATGTATAGCCTATTAAATTTGACATTGAACCTATTGCTCCTCCTGCCATGCCGTTTTTAGGTCCTTCTACGTAACCGATTTTTCCATTTTCTACGTCAATTCCTAAGCATTTATGATCTTTTCGAATCGGGTCTATGCCTGTAAGTTGGCAAATCATTGCTGACATAATTTCAAGCATTACGTTTTGGCTATATGTATGAAGATTTTGTGGAACATCGGGATTATTTACAGGAGTAGAATAGGGATTAGATACTTGGGCATAAGTGTTTGTTTTTAGGTTTAAAAACAAAAAACACAATCCCAAAATTAAGACAACGCTAATTAAAAAGCGGGCAGCTTTTCTCATTTAATATCAGTTTGAACTATTTAAATATTCCTGTCAAGATTGGCGG
>CAZFYA010000005.1:0-43529 GCA_964523705.1 uncultured Gammaproteobacteria bacterium | reverse complement strand
TAAAAATATCTTGTAAAAAAAACTATGGTCATATAGGCTTTGCTAAAATTACTAAATTATTTGGTTTCCATCTATTAATAAAAATTATACTTAGTATTTTTATGAAATAAGCTACGTCTTTCATTGTTTTAAGGTACTTTTACATGTGGATTCTATCACTGTTTTATCATCTTGACAAATTAATACATATTGTAATTAAAATAGTTTATGCTAAAAAAATTCTTCATCTCAATTAACATTATATTGTTTTCATTCGGACTATTAACCACTTTAACGCAAAATATTTATGCTTCAGAAATTATATTTGAAGATGATTTTAATTCATATTCAAATGGTTCATTTCCTACAAAATGGCAAGAGTATATTCAAATACCTAAATGTTCTGCATCATGGCAGGTTGAAAATGGAAAATTACGAATCTTGATTAACGAATCTAATTGTAATGCACATATTATTCCAAACTCAATTGAATGGCCAAGTCCTATTAGTGAATACATATTAGAACTTGACTTAATGTTCACTAGCGGGACTGATAGACATATAATTTACAGGATCAACCCTGATACATCGTTTCTTCGCGTTATTCATTTCCAATCACCTGAGGATTTTACAGTAGATACTAACGCACCTGCAACGACACTTATAAACTCTCATAAATATTACCAGTTTAATACTACATATCATTTTAAAATAGTTGTAACTTCAGATAGGCTAAAAATATATTCTGGAGATTCCAATGGAGATAATATGGAATTAGTAAGAGACATTCTTCAATCTTCTCTTCCAGATGGAACTTTTGGTTTAGGCAGTAATCCAGGATCAAGTATAAATACTGAAACTTGGTTTGATAATGTTATCGTTAAAACGTTAGATGAAGAACCCACTACTACTACTACAACTACTACTACAACTACTACAACTACTACAACTACTACTACAACTACTACAACAACAACTCTTCCTTCCCAAATTAACTTAAATGTTCCTTCTTTAAAACAAACCTCAGCTCCATGGGGACTTCATGTTTACGATTCAGCGAAAAAATGGGCAAAAAATAATCCAACAATTTCCTCATGGGGATGTGCGTTAACTTCAGGAACAATGATTCTTAAATATTATGGAATAAATAAGCTTCCAAACGGAGCTGAGCTAAACCCAGGATCTCTAAATACATGGCTAAAGAATCAAAATGATGGATATATAGGCACTGGTTGGGTTAATTGGTTAGCGCTTTCTAGGCTCTCAAGACTAGCAAGGTTTATTAATGGTATCACAAGTTTCGATGCATTAGAATATTTACGAAAAAATACAACAGACTTGAACGTCTTGTTAAATGATATAAATAACCACCACCCCGATATTATTGAAGTGCCTGGACATTTTATAGTTGCAAAAGGAATTGATGGCAATGTGTTTAATATAAACGATCCATATTACGACAGAAACACTCTTAATTCATATTCAAATCAGTTTTTAAGCCTTGGAACATTTAGTCCAACGAATACAGATCTTTCCTATATTATGGTTACAGCTGATCCAGATACGCCTATTGTTATTAAAGACCAAGATGGAAATAAAGTGGCAGAAAGTTATACTCAGCAACCGTTAATAAATAATAAAAACAATAATTTAACAAATACCCCAATTGAGGTTTTGTATTTTCCTAAACCAGATTCTAGAAACTATCAACTAATATTTGATACTTCAATAATTAAAGTGTCAAACTTTAAGGTTTTTCTTTATGATCAAAAAGGAAATAATAAAATAATTAATGAAACCATACTTGCAAACCAAAATCCTATTAATTTTAATTTAATGTTTGATAAAAACAATCTCAAAAAAACTAATATTACAAAAAAGGCAACAGTTGATGACTTAATTAACGATATTAAACTCCTTAAAAAAAGAAAACTTATTCAATCAAAACTTGCAAATACACTAGAAACATATGCTATATTAGTTAAAAAAGCTTTAAACAATAATAATATAAAACTAACGTCAGCTATGTTAAAAATAATGAAAACAGTAATACGCAACGCTCCAAGCTTGTTAATTAATCACGATGCAAAATATATTCTTTCATCCAATATTGTTGGTATTGAAAAAAATATTAACGATTTTTTAAAATATAAATAATCAAAAATTAAAACAGTAATATTATAGTTTTATTAGTTTAATTTTGTGTAATTAGAATTAATAAGTGTGAAGAAACGATTAAGACTAAACACCTAAATTTAATAAAACGTAAATTAACTTAAGACACTTTGTCACTTTTTAATTATTTATAAACTTATTAGGTATTTTTTTTCATTAATTAATTTCCTTATGTCTTTGTTACAGGTTGTTTAAAATAAATACTAATTACTAGCATTATCATACTAAAACAAGACCAGACTTTAAGCTAATGTTTTAAATTCTTTAAAATTAATAATAATAAAGGTGAGATTACAACAAAACAATGATTAATTGTACTATAGTGTAAATATAATTAGTCATACAAAATCCAAAGACTTAAAAATTTAAATCCTTTATTAAATAAATATTATGCAACTTTAGGGGTCAGTGGACCCTGCAGGATTTGAACCTGCGACATCTACAATGTGAATGTAGCGCTCTACCGCTGAGCTAAGGATCCAATTAAAGAAATATTACCATAAATTAGCCTCATTGACAAAAACAAATAAATTTAAGAAAATTAAAGTTATGGAAATTTTAAGAAAAATATACTCTTTCTTTTTAGATACAATTCAAACTTTTCTACTTGCTGCTGCGGTATTTTTAATAATTTACGCCTTTTTATTCCGACCGTTTGAGGTATTTGGTGATTCAATGTATCCAAATTTTAAAGATAAACAGTATGTTTTAACTAATTTAATAAGTCTTAGATTTTCAGATCCTAAACTCGGTGACGTAGTAGTTTTTAGCGCACCTAACGACAAGGAAAAAGATTACATAAAAAGAGTATTAGGTGTACCGGGAGATACAATTATGGTAAAAGACGGAGATGTATATATTAATGGAACAAAATTTAACGAAAGTAGCTTCCTAGAACCTACAATTAAAACATACGGAGGGGGCTTTTTAGCAGAGGGACAAGAGATAATTGTTCCACAAGATAGTTTTTTTGTAATGGGAGACAACAGATCATATAGCTCTGACTCAAGAGAATTTGGTTTTGTAAAAAAAGATGAACTTGTTGGAATATCACTCTTTATTTACTGGCCTATAAATGATATAAAATTAGTCAAAAATCCTCTGTAGTTATTTAGAAAGTAATTCGTAGATTTCTTTTATTTTAGTTGTGGTTTGCTCTGTATCACCTTTAACTACAAAAGTTAATCTGGCAAGTGCACCTGATTGATATATACTAACCTTATTAAACTTATATTTTTCCTCAAGTTTTTTTGCCATTTCATCCATTTCAGGTATATATAACCTATCATGTCTTGCCCTAGGCTCTTTCTTTTGCACTTCTGATTTAATTCGTCTTGCTAAATCTTCTGTCTGCCTTACAGTAGTATTTTCCCTTAAAATCTTTTTAAACAACTCAAGCATCAGCTTTGGATCACCTAAGGATAAAAGCGGTCTTACATGCCCCTCTGTAATTACACCAGCTACTAATGCATCTTTTATTGCATCAGGTAATGATAGAAGTCTTATTGTATTAGATACTGTTGGTGCACTTTTTCCTACCTTCTTAGCTACCTCATTTGTACCAAGCCCGAATTCATCAATTAATCTTTTATATGCAAGGCCTTTTTCAATTGGGTTTAAATCTTCTCTTTGTACATTTTCAACAATTGACATTTCAAGCATTCCCTGAGGCGAGGTTTCTTTAATAACAACAGGTACATTAGCTAAGCCCAAAACCTTTGCTGCTCTCCATCTTCTTTCTCCTGCAATAATCTGATACCCTGCCGGTGTTTTTGCAACAACTAAGGGCTCTAAAATCCCCTGCTCTCTTATTGAATCAACTAATTCCTGAAGTGATTCCGGCGCAATTACACCACGGGGTTGAAGCGGATTTGCCTGAAGCAGAGTTATGTCAATTTCGTGAACTTTATTATCCATTACTTATTACCTCAATATATTTTCGTCCCCTTAGGTTCTTAAATCTTACGATTCCATCCATAATAGAAAACAAGGTGTAATCATTACCCATTGAAACTCCGTTTCCAGGATGAAACTTAGTTCCCTTTTGCCTAACTATAATATTACCCTTGGATACTTTTTGACCATCATGCAACTTAACGCCTAAGCGCTTTGCTATCGAGTCTCTGTTTCCCTTTACTGAACCCTGTGCTTTTGTGTGTGCCATGTTTTAATTCCTTTCGTGAAAAAACTTACCACATTTTAACGCTATTTTTCACAGAATGTCAAGATATCAAAGTAGATTATTTTGACTTACTTTTAGGTTTTGTGGCAGCTTTTGCTGTACTAATATTATCTATTCTAATTTTCGTTAATAAAGCTCTAAAGCCTGTTCTTTTTCTATACCTTACTTTTGCCTTGTATTTTGAAATATAAAGTTTATCCCCTCTTTTTTCTTCTAAAACCGTTGCTTCTACTATTTCACCCTCTAATACAGGTTTTCCTATTTTTACCCCACTGTCATCAACAACCATTAAAACATCATTAAAAACTATTTTCTCATTGGCTTTTTTCCCAATGCTATCAATTTCAATAATATCGCCCTCAAAAACTTTATACTGTTTTCCGCCTGTTTTAATTACTGCGTATTTCATACAGAGTAAAATTATACCAAATTACTCAGCCAATTTCTAGAACCTTATCCTGTCTTTGGGATTTTCCAATTGAGGTTAATAATCCGATAATTATAAAGTTTGTAAGCATTGAGCTTCCGCCGTATGAAACAAAAGGAAGAGTAACGCCAACAACAGGCAAAATTCCAACATTCATTCCAACGTTTATAAAAAACTGGGTTAAGATGATAAAAAAACAGGAAATGGAAAATATTTTTGCAAATTTATCATTTGAATTAATGGATATTTTATAAATTCTGTAAAGCAAAAAAATAAAAGCAATTATAATTAAAAAGCTTCCGATAAATCCGAGTTGTTCAGAGATTGTCGCAAATATAAAGTCTGTGTGACGCTCAGGAAGAAATCTTAATTCAGACTGACTCCCTTGCCCTAAGCCTCTTCCTAAAAACATCCCTGCTCCAACTGCAATCATTGATTGAATTGCATTGTATGATTTTCCCAAAGGATCACTTGATGGATTAATAAAAGTTAAAACACGCTGCTTTTGATATTCATGCAGAAAAAACCAGCCAAGTGGAGCAAAAAGTGCCAATACTATTAATAATCCAAGAAAGTAAACTAGTGGAAAACCGTAAAAAATAAGTGTCAATAGTGTTACTACTGCGTAAATTAACGCGTCGCCTAAATCAGGCTGAATAAATACCAAAAAAGCAATAGGGAACATAAACAACAATACATTAACAAAGTTTTTAAGACTCACTGATTTTTTTAATATTAAAAACGAAGATAAGGATATTGCTAAAAATGGTTTTAAAAATTCAGCAAACTGAATCCTAAAACCAAATATTTCAATCCAGCGAAGCGATCCTCTTGTTTCAACTCCGATAATTAAAACTGCAAGTAGCAGTAACAAGGAAGCAATGTATATTTGTTTCCCATAAAGCCTAGCTATTCCCAAATTTACAAATGAAAATAATAAATAAACAATAAAACCAACTGCTACGTATATTAATTCACTTCTAAACAACTCTGTATTAAGTGAAAAAAGCGTAATTAAATTTACTAGAATTAACACTGCGGATGGAATAAAAAGCCCTAAATCAAAATAAAATAATCCTTTTTTAAACATTTTTAGTTACTTTAAAATCCGAAGATTTGGATAATTTATTAATTAATGCTTTTCTTTTTATTAAGTCTTCAAACTTATCCGGCCAGCTTGAAATACTAACATTTACAAACTCATCTATTCTTGTTCCAATTTTTTTTCTCTCTTCTTGAATTCTTCTGATAATTTCCCTTGCCTCACCTGCTTTTAAATCCTGATTTTTATCACTTATTTCTCCTAAAACTTCAAATTCTTTTTGTTTTTTGCCAAAAACTAATTCATAAACATTTAGTTCTTCTTTAACAACTTTTAAAATGTCAGAATCTATTTCTTTTTCACCGTTATAACTTAATTTTTTAAAAGGAATTCTTACCTTTATCTTTGATTCTTTTCTAAAAGCATGACCTGCTTCTGCTAATTCTCTTGCAAATGCTGTTTCTTTTTCCAGTTTTTCATCTATTAAACTTTCATTAAAAACTGGCCATTCGCTTAAGTGAACAGAAAGTTTAGCTGTCAGGTTTTTATAAATTTCCTCTGATAAAAATGGATTAAAAGGAGCCAAAAGTTTGGATAACGTTACTAAAACTTCGTGTAGGGTTGCATAACAGCTATTTTTATCACTTGCATCTTCTGCTGATACCCCAATTCTATCCCTGCTTCTTCTTACATACCAAAGAGATAAATCGCTGACAAACTCTTCAATCAAAAGTGATGCTTTATAAACATTATATTCTTCAAGATAGTTAGTTGTTTTTTTAACCAGTGAATTAAGTCTTGATAAAATCCACTTGTCTAAAATGTTATTGCTCTTTATTTTCTTATTATCAGCTCTCCATTTATCTGAAATTGCGTAATTTATGAAAAAATTATAAATATTCCAAAGCATCAAATGAAATCTTCTTCTTGCCTCATCTGTCTTTTTATATCCAAATAGTAAGTTCTGCTCCGGACTTTGAGTTAAAAACACCCAGCGCATAACATCAACGCCAATTTTTTCTGCACCCTCATTAAATTCAATTGAGTTTCCCCATGACTTATGCATTGGCCTCCCGTCTTCCCCAAGCATTGTTCCAAAACCTAAAACAAATTTAAACGGATTCTTGCCTTCCAAAACCGTTGACATTGCAATCATTGAATAAAACCAATTTTTAAATTGACCCGGAAATGACTCCGTAACAAAGTCTGAGGGGAACCATTGCTGCCAATATTTCTTATCCGTTAAATAACTAACCTTTTTCTGCTCAGGATCGATATAAGTTGAAAATGAAACAATACCTGCATCAAGCCAGGCGTTTCCAACATCCTCAATTCTTGACACTGTTTTACCGCACTTGTTGCATTTTATTTTTACCTCATCAATATATGGCTTATGAGGCGTATGTCCTTTAAATTTATCAAACCCAGCTGCAGCTTTTTTACAAAGCTCCTCCTCGCTTCCCAAAACCTCAATACTCCCACAACTCTGGCACTCATATATCGGAAGTGCTAATCCCCAATAGCGGTTTTTTTTACTAATTAACCAGTCACTCATGTTTGAAAGCCAATCAAGCTCTCTTTCAAGCCCGAACTTTGGATACCATTTGATTTTTTTAGCTACATCAATCATTTGTTCTCTTAGTGTTTTTGCTCCTCTTTTTTTATCCATTGCTATATACCATTCGTTAGTAATCTTCCACACAAGCTCTGTTTTGCATCTCCAGCATGCAGGATACCTGTGTGTGTATTTTTCAGCCTTAAATAAGCTATTTGTTGTCTTAAGATAATCAATAATTAAATCTGGATGTTTCTTAGCACTCTTTTTTGAAAAATCATTCATCTTATTAAGATAAAAAGCATTATCATCAATAAGATCAATTACAGGTAAATTTTCTTTTTTGGAAAGTCTATAATCCTCAGTTCCTTGTCCCGGAGCAACATGAACAATCCCTGTCCCTTCTTCTGTTGAAACAGGAAGAATAATAGGATCCGATGCAACAACTCTGTGTTTATAGCCCTTTAAGGCTTCTTTTACTCTTGGCAGATTATCAAAAGGAGAAACATATTCAAGGCCTATTAGTTCTTTTCCTTTTATTTCTTTTTTAATTTTAAGTCCCAGCTTTGAAGCAGCTTCTTTAATTACAATATATGTGCTACCGATTGAATCTTCTCCCTCTACATAGTTTTTTTCAGGATCAATGGCAACCGAAACATTACCCGGCAGTGTCCACGGTGTAGTTGTCCATGCCAGAAGATAAGTATTTTTTCTATTAACTAATTCATATTTAATAAAAATTGAGTCATGAGTTAATTCCTTGTAGTCCTCTGTTAACATTTCATGCTGGGAAATTGCAGTCTCACATCTTGGACACCAGGCAACACAGTCTTTTCCTTTATAAATCCAGCCGTTTTCATGACACTTTTTTAAAAAATGCCAAATCATATAATTGTTCTCAGAAGACATAGTGTAATAGGAGTTTTTCCAGTCCATAAAGTAGCCTAATCTTTTACTCTGTTCTGTTTGTATTTTGCTGTATTTAAGAACTCTTTTTTTACAAAGCTCAACAAATTTTGCAATGCTTTCCTTTTTGTTCCCCGGTACTAAATTCTCAATATCTTTTTTGCTTCTTATTCCAAGTTCTTTTTCCACTTCAACCTCAACCCATAAACCCTGGCAGTCAAAGCCGTTTTGAAAACGCTGTTTAAAGCCCTGCATGTTAAAAAACCTTTGCCATAAATCCTTATATGTTCTTCCCCAGGCATGATGAACACCCATTGGATTATTTGCGGTAATCGGACCATCAAGAAAGGAAAAACGCTTCTTTGAATTATTATTCCTATTTAAATACTTTTCTAAAATCTTTTCTTTTTCCCAAAAATTTAAAATTTCTTTTTCAAGTTTTGGAAAATCAATTTTTGGTGAAACCGTCTTAAACATAAGTTTAATTTTAGCTTAAAAACAAAGCTACTTCAACTATACACCATTTGCCACTTTTTTCAATTTTTAATTTTTGATAGTATAAAAATATGATCAGATCTTCTTTTATTGGCAGAAACCCTTCACACTTTCAGGTTAATTCATTTGTTAAAGCTTTTATTATTTCAGAAGGATTTGTCTGGTCGGCCTGGAATTTTATGATTCCAATTATTGCTATTTTTATAGCCAATAATATTCCAGGTGGAACAATAGAAATTGCTGCAATGGCCTTTAGCTCCTATTTAATTTCAAGGGTAATAGCAGAACTGATAACCAGTAAGTACCTTTCAGGCACTGATAATAAGTATAAGCTGAAGTTTGTGTTATCCGGACTTGCCTTACTTTCGTTTGGCTATGTAAATTTTATTTTTTCTTATTCAATTCTACAATTATTTTTTGCCTATATTGTTGCAGGAGTTGGAATGGGAATCACTGCACCTGCAAAGTACTCTCTTTTTTCAATTCATCTTGATAAAGGAAGAGAGGCTTTTGAATGGAGTGCTTATGACGCGGTTACGTTTATCGGCATGGCTTTATCAACAGCTCTTGGAGGATTTATTGCAGCACAATACGGATTTCAGATATTATTTATCCTTGCCTGTATTGTAAATGTAGTTGGAGCAATTCCTTACCTTTTATATATGAAATAAAATTATTTTTTATAAATAACTGTGCTGTTTGTTTCTGTTTTAAAATCGTTTGGATTTAAGCCATTTTGCTCAATACACAGTAGTACGGGTGTTGCTCTGTCTAACATCTCCCCGGATCTTTGATGAATTTCCCTAATATCTCCATTATGTTGACCACACCATTTATCCGACTCTTTACAAAGATAACATTCAACAGGTTTTTGTCTTTCCATTTCTTAATAGTTTTAGTTTTTACCAACGTTAATTTGCCCCTTTGGTGGAATAACTCCATCTTCTCCAATAACATCTTCTACTTTAACTCCAAAAGTCTTCTTAAGACACTTAGCAATACTTGGTGTTTGATCGGCTAGTGTTTGATGACCATCATGCCTATCTCTTTTTTTACCATTTGGAGTTGGTTTACATGAAACCCCACTTACTTCACAATATCTACATTTTTTAATTTCAATATTATTTCCCATCTTTCCCTCCTTTCAGGGCAGAAAATTAATTCCTGTTTCTTAAAAACGCGGGAATATCCCAAGTATCGTCTTCCTCATCTGGGACTGGGGGTTCTTCAACTGGTGGGGGTGGTGTTTCTTCCTGTTGTTCTGTTGTTTTTGTTTCTGTAATCATTGGTTTTTGTTGAGGCGGTGTCATAAACTCTTTTAAAGTTTGTCTTGTCTGGTCAAACCCGGTTGCAACTACAGTAATTTTCATCTGATCATGCATTGTTTGATCAATGGTTGCGCCAAAGATTATATTTGCATCAGAATCTGCAGCAGATGAGATAATTTTTGCTGCCTCATCAACTTCACTCATTGTTAAATCTGGTCCACCGATAATATTAAATAACACTCCCCTTGCTCCATCCATGGATATTTCCAAAAGAGGAGATGCAATTGCTGATCTTGCAGCCGCTTGTGCTCTATTTTCACCAACGCCGGTTCCAATTCCCATCAAAGCGGTTCCTGCATCAGTCATAATTGTTTTCACATCAGCAAAGTCAACATTAACAAGACCAGGAAGAGTAATTAAATCTGAAATCCCCTGAACTCCCTGGGTTAATACAGAATCAGCGACTTTAAATGCCTCAAGAAGTGATAGTTTTTTATCAACAACTTCTAAAATCCTTTGATTTGGGATTACAATTAATGTATCAACCATATCTTTTAATTCATCAATTCCGTTTTCAGCATTTACCATTCTTCTTGTTCCCTCAAAAGCAAAAGGCTTTGTAACAACTGCAACAGTTAATATACCAAGTTCTTTAGCTGCTCTTGCAATAACGGGAGTTGCGCCTGTTCCTGTTCCTCCTCC
The DNA here is from genome assembly GCA_964523705.1 of uncultured Gammaproteobacteria bacterium. Taxonomy (GTDB): domain Bacteria; phylum Patescibacteriota; class Microgenomatia; order Levybacterales; family UBA12049; genus CAYWVK01. Next base: position 32,798 of record CAZFYA010000005.1, on the reverse strand, counting down.
CATTCCACAGGTTAAAAAGAGCATATCTGTTCCATCAATCATTTCCTTTATTTTTTCATATGACTCTTCAGCAGATTCCCGTCCAATATCAGGATTTCCACCGGACCCCAAACCTTTAGTTAAGTCCTCTCCTATCTGAAGTTTTGTTGCGGCCTGACAAATTAAAAGCGTTTGTGCATCAGTATTAACGGCAATAAAATCAACTCCCTGAATACTTTCCTGTGCAATCATTGAATTTAAAGCGTTATTGCCGGCTCCGCCAATACCCATAACACGTAGTTTTGCAAAGTTAGTAGTCTGAGGTTTTATCAACATAAATTAATATAGGCGCATACTAGCAAATAAATTTTTATTTTGCAAGTAAGCTTTTAGGGCAGACCCTGCAACATTGTTCAGGGTAAAAAAGATTTGAGAAAAGAAACTATTTTACTAAATGTTTTTCCTTTAAATCCTGGAATTTTAAAACCGGAAAAAGAAAAACCAAACGGCATGCCCGATTTTACATCCAGATTGGAAGCATAGTTTGCCAATCCCACAACTGTTGCAAATGAACTATCCTCAACCTCATCAATTATTCCCTTTAGATTAGTTGGTTCACCGATTCTAACCGGCATGGCAAGCATTCTTTTAGCGCTTTCAGAAACACCAATTGTACTTGCGCCTCCGCCTGTAACAACTAAGCCGGATGGAGTTTGTCCGACAAAACCGCTTTTCTTAATTTCAAGACCTACAAAAGTAAAAATCTCATTTAATCTTGGTCTTATTATCCCCTCAACTAAAGTTTTTTTCGAGACTTTAGTAATTTCCTCTGATAAGCCAAGTGGAGTTAAATCAAGCTCATCTGACTTTTCCCGTTGTTTATCCTCTTCTACTGCAAAACTTTTTTTCTGCGGTTTTGATAAGTGCATTTTAATCTTTTCAGCAGACTCAAGTGCAATTCTTAAACCGATTGCCAAATCATTAGTAATATGCCTTGCACCAATTGGCAAAACCGATGAATAAGCAACAGAGCCTTCAACGTAAATTGAAATATCAGTTGTACCGGCTCCAATATCTACTAAAACAACTCCCAGTTCTTTTTCTGTTTCCGAAAGAGCGGATAAGGAACTTGCATAACCGTTAAAAACAACAGCGTCAATATCCACTCCTACCTCCCTTAAAGCTTTTTCAAGGTTTCTTAAAACTGCTGTGCTTGCTGATATTATATGTGTATCAACTTCAAGTCTAACCCCTGACATTCCAATCGGATCTTTAACGCCTTCCTGACCGTCAACAATATATGCTCTTGGTAAAACATGAATAATCTCCCTGCTTGAAGGAAGAGAAACAGCTTTTGCAGCATCAATCACTCTTGTTAAGTCATTTTCTGTAATTTCTCCTTGTGGATCAGAAACTGCAACAACACCTCTTGAATTCTGTGATTCAATATGACTTCCTCCAACAGAAACCACTACATGAGACGCTGAAAACCCGGCCATGCGCTCTGCTGATTCCAAGGAATTATTAATTGCCAATACTGCTTCGTCTATATCAACTATTTGTCCTTTTTTAATCCCAGCAGATCTTACCTCAGAAACACCTAAAACGTTTATTGCTTCGTCAACACGGGCAATAATTGTAACAATTTTTGATGATCCTATGTCTATACAAACAACAACTTTTCCCTCATTCATAGAAGCTAAAATATTATCATCGGTTTATCATACCTAAAATCTAGGCGCTTAAACCTTTTCCCTTCTATTGTAAGCTGTTTTGTAATCAATTGTAAAGAGGCTATTTGGCTCTCAAAGGCTTTTTTTGAGGTAAAAATTACTTCTTCTTTGTCAATTAATTCGACTAGGAAAGATAAATCGCTTTGCGGGGTAATTTTAATAAACTTAACGTTTTTTTTGTTTAAAGCTTTTTCAAGCTCCATACCTTCTTTAAATTTTTCTTTTGCCAGGGGACTTAAAAAATCAGGAAAATACTTGTTTAAAAAATATCCTGAAAAAAAAAGCACAAGACTAAGAATCAGTGCGACGATTAAGTAATACAGCACTTTTACATTTTTTCTTTTTATAACGGTTTTTTTTCTTTTTTTTAGAAGCTTAGCTCCTCTTAACATTTTTTAAAACCTTTACTATTTCCAAAGCAGCGTTTTTTCTAATTAAGCCTTCAAAACCCTTTTTTTCCTGATATTTTGAAGTGTTTTTCAACATGTATGAAATTATTCTTAAAAATTTATCATCTGATAATCTGTTTTGCAAACAAACTTCTGCTAAATTAAGGTTTTTAAGAAACAAAGCATTTTTTAACTGTTCATTTCTCTGCCCTATCGGAAGAGGAATTAAAAATGAAGGTTTTTTAAAGTACAAAAGTTCAGTAACAGTATTAATTCCTGAACGGGAAATAACAAGACTTGCGCTTTTATAAATTTCTGCTATTTCCTCAACTTCAAAAAACTTTTTCACAATATATCCTTCAAGTTCTTTTTTTGAAAGCCTTTCAAAATCCTGATATTTTTGAGCATCTCCTGTCTGATGAATTACATTAGCAACTTTTAAAAGGCTCGGTAAGGTCTTTTCAACTATAATGTTTATGGCATGTGAACCAAGACTTCCTCCGGTTATATATATCAAAGGAAGATTATTATTCTTAAACTTAAAAAAATTTTTACTGTTTTCTCTATTTAATAATAATTCTTCTCTTATTGGATTTCCCGTAAAAACTGTCTTTGATTTTGGAAAAAATTTTTCTGATTGTTTCCATGATATACATACTTTTTTTGCTATTTTTGAAGCAATCTTATTGGCAAATCCGGCTTCTAAGGTTTGTTCATGAATTACTACTGGAATATTTAAAAATTTAGAAGCAAAAATTATTGGCAATGAAACATAACCGCCAAAACCTAAAACCACATCAGGTTTAAACTCTCTAACAATTTTTAACGCCCTAACTATTCCAATCGGCAAATTAAAAAGCGAAGGAATTGTATACTTGGTAAATCCTCGCTGCAGCCTTGCAGTTTTTATTGAAACAAAAGGTATACGTAATTTTTGACAAAGCCTGTATTCTAAAGATAAGGCGTTATCCCCTTCCATTGCTTTTTTTCTTCCGATAAACAGGATATCTTTTTTATCAAGTTTTTTAATTACTGAAAATGCCGGGGATAAATGTCCACCGGTTATAATTATTCTCATATATTAACCTCCGCTTTGTTTCTGTATATTTAAAAGTATACCAATTGATGACAAATTTACAATCAAAGCCGATCCTCCATAGGAAATAAAGGGAAGAGGAACTCCGGTTAAAGGAATTAATGCGGTTTGTGCAGAAAGATTAATAATCACCTGTGCCGCAAGGTAAGTTGTAATTCCGCCTGCTAATAGTTTTCCGAAATTATCCCTTGCGCTTAATGCAATTTTAAAACCTTTCCAGATTAAAAATAAAAATAGAAGAATTATAAAAACAGAACCTAAAAAGCCAACCTCTTCTCCTACAATTGCAAAAATTGAATCAGTGGTGTTTTCCGGTAAATAAGCGTATTTTTGAAGTGAATTTCCAATACCAACACCCATTAATCCGCCGGAGCCTAAAGCAATAAGAATCTGTTTTACATGATAAGAATAGTTTTGCGTAGACTGATTAGGGTCTAAAAAAGTAGCCAGTCTTTGTGCTCTATAAGGTGATGTTTTTATCAATAAAAATCCCAGGGCAAAAAGAGCTGGAAACAGATAAAGCACATGTAAAGGATTTGCACCTGATAAAAAATATAAAGCTACTGCTTCTATTAAAATTATTACTGTTGTTCCCATATCAGGTTCCAGTATTACAAGACCAAGTATTAATCCGAGTAAAAGCAGAAAAGGAAGAAGCCTGCCTTTTTCCTTTGCAGACAGCCAGGCAGCAAGGTAAATTGCAAAGGAAAGTTTTACAAATTCTGAAGGCTGAAGAACAGTAAAGCCAAGATTTATCCAGCGATGAGCACCTAGGAGATAAACCCCAATCCCAGGAATAAAAACCAGAATTAACATTGCAATTGAAATTAAAATTAAAGGCAGGGCAAGGTTATAAAATTTTTTATAATTAAACCTTGAAAAAAAATAAAGACAGATAAAACCCAGAACAGCCCAGATACTTTGTTCTTTTATGTAATGGTATTTATCGTTAAAATCCCTAAAGGCAACAAAGGATGAAGCATCATAAATCATTAACAGCCCAAAAGCTGTCAGAAAAAAAACTACCAAAACAAAGATGAAATTTATTTTTTTCATTAGGCCTAAAATCTAGTTTACTATTTTTTAAACTAAATTTCTTGTATTAATCTGTTAAATAAAGGCAATGTAGAGACCAAGGATTGCAAAGAAAAACCCTAAAAGCCATGCTCTCATGACAATTTTTGGCTCTTCCCAGCCCTTTTTTAAGAAATATAAATGAAGAGGAGCAATTGGCAAAGGTTTTTTCTTAAGGTATTTTTTTCCCAGTAATTGAATAAGAGATGATAAAACTTCAATTATGAATACACCACCAATAACCACAAGAGCAATTACTTTTCCAGACAAAAGCCCAATCACCGCAAGCGATGCTCCTAAGGACAGCGACCCAACATCGCCAAGCCAAATCCTTGCTTTATAAATATTAAAGTAAAGAAAAGCGGCAACGCTTCCGGTTAAAAAGGCAATAAATATTCCAAGGTCAGGATTTAAAAGACTTGAGGCAATTGATAAAAATGCAAGCAGACAAATTAAATACAGCCCTGAAGCAAGTCCGTCAAGTCCGTCTGTAATGTTAAAGGCATTGGCAAATGCAATAATAACAAATGCTGCAAATGGAATAAACAAAAAGTCAATATCAACCAGTCCCAGCCATCTTATAAAAACAAAATTATAACCAAGCTGGAAATATAAAACGACAGCAATTATTAATGAAATAACAAATTGAATCATTAATTTGTGTCTTATCCGAAGTCCAAAAAAAGCTATCTCCTCTTTGCTGATAATTTTTTTAAGATCATCATAAAGCCCAAGCAAACCAAAGCTAATAAATGTAAAAAAGATTACAAAAAACTGCCAGAAATTAATCTCAACGCTAAACATCCCATAAGCCCAAATGGTCAAAGCACAAACTACAAGAATTATTAATATTCCTCCGCCAAAAGGAGTACCGACTTTCCAGCTGTTGTTAAACTTATCAAAAATTGATGTAGGGTTGTCTAAAACGTCTTTTGTTAATTGCTTTCTTCTTCTTAGTTTTATTTTGTATAAAAAATCTATGAATGGAACAAAAAGAATTCCGGTAATTGCAAAGGACAATAGTGTTAATCCTAAAAGCTGTGCCATAAGTTTAAATTATAAAGGTTTTAGTATTTTTATTCAATTCCGCTTCGTTTTAAAAAGTCTTTCTGCCTCTAAAAACTCCTCTTTTGTATTAACTCCACGCCAGGGAATGTTTCCAACCGGCATTGTTTCAATTTTAACATTATCTTTAATTCCAAGTCTTATCAATCTTGTTAAATAATACTCATTTGTAAATTTACTTTTTTCAACTTTTTTTAAATAATTTTTCAAAAATGATGTTTTAAAAATGTAACATGATGGATTAACCTCTTTAATTAATTTCTGTGATGGAGCTGCATCTTTTTCTTCAACAATTGCAACAAGCTTTTTACTCTTATCTCTTACAACCCTTCCAAGTCCGGTTGGATCATCTTTTTTAATTGTTAAAAAAGTAAATTGTGCATTTGTTCTGTAATGCTTGTTAATTAGCTTTTTAATTAAGCTTACTGTATAAAAAGCTGAGTCATCTCCATTTATTATTAAAACATCACTGATATTTTTTGGGATTTTTTTAAAGCCGCAGCTGGCGGCATGTGCGGTTCCTAATCTTTTTCGCTGCAGGGCATAGTCAACGTCTTTATTCAAGGCTTTCATAACAGACTCTTTTCTAAAACCAACAACAACCACTATTTTTTTAATATCTAATTTTTTAAGAAGGTTAACACCGTGTAAAATCATCGGCTTTTTACCAAGAAGTAAGGTAACTTTATTGGAATGATTTGAATTCATTCTCTTGCCCTTTCCTCCTGCAAGAACGATTGCACCTAGTTTTCTTTTCTTAGTCATATTTTGATCTTTTAATATCTGCGCCTAAGTCTTTTAAACGCTTTTCAAAATTTTCATAACCTCTGTCAATATGTTCAAGTCCAAAAATCGTACTTTTGCCACTTGCTGCTAAAGCCGCTAAAACCAAAGTTGCACCTGCTCTTAAATCAGGAATATTTAAGATTGCGTTATGAAAAGCCGTTGGGCCATAAACTTTTGCTGCATGAAAATTTTCCTCTTTATCATCTAAAATATTAAAATTATAAAAATTTTCAGGTTTTTTTATTTTAGGGTTAAATAATTCTATTTTTGCACCCATTCTTCTTAACTCATGTACATAGCCTAGTCTGTTCTCATAAACTGTTTCATGAATTATTGTTTTCCCATTGGCTTGAGTCATTAAAACAAGCATTGGTCCTAACCAGTCGGTCATAAATCCAGGATAAAAAGAAGTAGTAATTCTTGTCGGCTTTAATTCGTTTTTATAATAAAACCTTATCCCTTCACTTTTTACTTGGTATCCTGCACCAATTTTTTTCAAAACATTTAAAAATTCCTCAAGGCCTTCTTTTTTAATATTTTTTATTAAAATGTCGCCTTTGGTAATAATTGCTGATACGGCATAAGTAACAACATTATTTCTATCTGCTCTTATTTTAAACGTTGTTCCTTTAAGTTTATTTACTCCCTCTATTTTAATCGTACGCGGCTTGATTCTTTTTATCTTAGCACCCATTCTATTTAAAAGGCCAATAAGTTCATCAACTTCAGGTTCTCTAGCTGCGTTTTCAATAACTGTTGTTCCGTTAGCTAAAACAGCTGCTAAAAGTATTGTCTCCGTTCCCGTATGAGTGTTTTTAAAAAACTTATATGATGCTCCTTTTAATTTTTTGTTTTTAAGCTTTGCGTTAAAATATCCGTCATCTGGATTATATTTAATTTCAACACCCATTCTTCTTAAGCCGCCAATAACCCTGTCTATTGGCCTTGCTCCGATTCTACAACCGCCAGGATTTGGAATAACAGCTTCTCCAAGCCTTGTTAAAATTGGAACAATAAACATAAAGGAAGTTCTAATTTCCGCAGCTTCATCAAGAAAAATTTTATTATGTTTAAAATTTTTCATTTTAATGATAATTTTATGCTTTGAAAACTTAACTTTTCCACCCAGTTGTTTAATAATGTCTGCCATTACATAAATGTCTGAAATTAAGGGAATATTTTCCAAGACAACCTTTTCTTCAGTTAAGCAGGCTGCTACTAAAGCTTTTAAAGCCACGTTTTTAGAACCGGAAACTGATATCTTACCGGTTAATTTTTTTCCTCCTTTTATTTCCAGTTTATCCATTTTTTACTCCTTTTCCACCAAAGCCTGACCTATTTTATATATGCCTCCTGCACCTAAAGTAATTAGCACATTCTCACTATTATAGCCTTTTTGTTCGGCATATTTTACCACATCTTTAAATTCTGGCAAGAACAAAGTATTCGGGTGATTTTTTACCACTTCTAAATAAAGTCTTTTTGAAAGATCTTCCTTATCCTCCTTTTCTCTTTCCGATGCAAAAATTTTAGTTAAAATTAAAAAGTTTGAATCGGTAAATGCTTTTGAAAACTCATCTAGTAGTGTTTTTGTTCTTGAATAAGTATGAGATTGAAAAATACAGATTATTTTCTTTTTTGGATACATTTTTTTAAGGGAAGAGAGTACTTTTTTTATTTCTGTTGGATGATGGGCATAATCATCATAAATTAAACAATTGTTATCAGTTTTTCCAATATATTCAAGTCTTCTTTTAGAACCCTTATACTTTATAATTCCTTTTTTTATTTCGTTTACTGATAAGCCAATTTCAAAACCAACAATAATTGAGCAAAGCGCATTTAAAGCATTATATTCCCCAGGAGTATTAATCAAAAATTCTCCAAGAAGTGTACCCTTGTGTTCTACCCAGAAAAAAGTCTGTTCCAGGGACAAGTTTACTTTTTTAATTCTGTAATCTGAGCTTTCTGAATAACCAAAAGAAATCTTGTTTCCGCTGAATTTATCAACAATGCTATTTAAATTAATATCATCTGCATTGTAAATTACAGTTGCCTCTTTATTTTGATTAATAAATTTTAAAAATGTTTCTTTTATCTCTTCAATTGAAGAATAAACATCCGGGTGATCAAATTCTAAATTGGTTAATGCAATAATTTTTGGTTTTTGCCATAAAAGCTTTGGGGTTTTATCATATACTGGCTCTGTTGCATATTCGTCTGCTTCGGCAATAAAGTATTTACCTTTACCAAAATGTCCAGGAAGTCCTAGGGATAAAATTTCACTGGTTCCAATAACATAACTTGGATCAAGCTTATTTTCCTTAAGCACTGTTGCAATCATTGCAGAAGTTGTAGTTTTTCCATGACAACCGGTGACAGAAATACCAATCAGTTTTTTGTTAAAAATATTACCCTTCATAAACTCTCCTACAGCTTCTCCCTGGGTTAATACTTTTATGCCTTTTTCTTTTGCTGTTTTTACTTCAATATTGTCAAATCCACCATGTGCTCCGGTTGTAATTAACAAATCAATATCACCAGTTATGTTTTCAGCTGAAAATTTATCGTTATAACTAATCCCTGCTTTTTCTAAGGCCTTATCGGTAATAAACTCATCTTTAATATCAGAACCTAAAACTTTAAATCCAGCCTCCCTGGCAATAATTACTAGGGGAGTCATACCAACTCCTTTTATACCGACAAAATATATTTTTTTATTTTTTTTCATTTTAAAACCTGTCTTTCTTCTAATGCTTTTTTAACTGCTTCGTATTCACTCCAGGGCTCTTCCCCTTTTCCCAAATTCATGGATTTTTCATGGCTCTTACCGGTTAAAATTATTAAATCTCCCCTTTTAGCAATGGAAACTGCAAAGCTTATCGCTTGCTGCCTGTCATTTATCTTAAAGTATATTTTTTTATTTTTTAATTTATCTTTATATGCTGTATGACTTAAAAGCTTATACCTGCTGTTAATTCCCTCTTCTATTTGTTTATTTATATTATCTATTGACTCACTTCTTGGATCTTCAGCGGTTAAGATAAGAATATCCGAATATTTTGATGAAGCTTCTCCCATTTTAGGTCTTTTTAGATTATCTCTTTCTCCTGCTGAGCCAAAAACATGAATTATTCTTCCCTTTGTTTTTTTCTTTATTGCCGATAGTACATTTTCAATTGAATTTGGAGTATGGGCAAAATCAACAATAATTGTAAATTCTTTCTTATATACTTCTTCAACTCTTCCTATGGGAAGAGTAAACGTTTTTACTGCCTCTTTTATATCACTGTCATTAATACCTAAGGCTTTACAAGTAGCTATTGCCGCTAAAATATTATATTTGTTAAAAGTGGTTTCAAGTTTTGTTTCAAAAGGAAATTTTTTAGGTGTAAAATCAGCATCTTCTTTTATTGCATAAGTTATTATCTTTTTCTTTTTATCCTTAAAATTTTTAAAACTTGTAATTATCTTATATGACTTATCATCCTTGTTTAAAACTGAAAATTTTGCTTTCTTAAAAAGCTTTGCCTTTGTCTTTATATAGTTTTTATAGGTCTTATGATAATCTAAATGCTCATCGGTAATATTTGTTAAGACACCGGCTTCAAAATTTATTCCCCAAGTTCTGTATTGATCAAGCGCATGTGAGGTGGTCTCAAGAACTAAATAGTTTTTCTCATCTTTTACCACTCCCCTTTTTGCTTTTTTAATAAAGCCTTGAAGCTTAAGAGGAGATGCAGTAGTTACATGAAAACCTGTATCAAAATCTTTTCCATTAATTTTTGCGCCAACAGATGTAATCATTGAGACGTTGTATCCGCTTTCTTTTAAAATATGGTAAATAACACTCGTTGTTGTAGTTTTTCCATCGGTTCCTGTGACACCAATAACAGTTAAGCCCTTTGAGGGAAAACCATAACAAATATTTACCAAAACGGCAATAAAAAAATGGTAGATGTTTTTAATATCCTGCCACATATTGCTTATTATACATATTGTAAAAATTAATCTCTAGTTCTTTCATAAATAGGTTTTATTTGAAGCTTTAGGCGGTTTTTTGTCTTATCTTATCCCAGTATTCTCCTCTTCTACAAAGCTTATCCTTATCTTTTGGATTTTTTAAAAGCATCTCAACCACTCTTTCCAAAAATAACGTATTTTGAGAACCCTTAACTAAAATTAAATCTCTTTTTTTAATATTGGTTAAGATAAAATATCTGGCATCCGAGAAGGTTAAAAAGCTCTTATAGGGAAGGTTTTTCTTCTCTAAAATTGGCGCTACATACTTTTGCATCATTGGCCCGATTAATATTGCAAAGTCTGCACTCTGAATAATCTTTTCTGCAGCTTTTTTATGAATATACTCACTTGCTGTACCAAGTTCCCTAAAATCTCCTAAAATCACAAGTTTTCTTCTTCTTTGTGAAATCGCAGTTATTAAGTCTAATATGCCTAAAAACGGCTGAAGCGTTGCGTTGTTATATGATGAATCAACAATTAAAGTGTTTTTAACCCCGTTAAAGATACTTAGTCTTCCGGGTGGAAGCTTAAAGTGTTTTTCAATTCTTTCTATTGAGTCTTTAACATCAATTCCCAGGGAAAAACAGGTTGCAATTGCTAAACAAATTGTCTTTGCAAAATAACTTGGCAAAGGAGTATTTAATTTAAGTGTATAGTCTTTGTTATTAAAGCTGAAGTTAATCAGAAAACGATCAGCTTTAACTATGCTTTCCTTAATGTAAAAATCTGCCTTTTCTTTTCTTTTGGAAACCGTAATCTTGTTAGCCTTAATATTTTCTACCTCTTTGTTAATTTGTAAATCATCAATATTTAAGATTGCTTTTTTATCTTTTGATAAACTTTTTAACAAAAGCAATTCTTCTTTTGCCGTTAATTTGAGTATTTCCTCTCTTCTTTGTTCCTCATTTGTCTCTAAAACCAGTTCATCAAAATATTCACTGTGTTCAAGGGAAATATTAGTTAAAACCGCAACATCAGGCTGAATTATTTTTAATAAATAACTCATGTTTTTAGGTTCAAAAGGAGAATCAATTCCCATTTCAGAGACGTAAAATTGGTATTTTTTATAATCAAAAAGCACTTTAAAAGGAGCAAGAAAAATAATTTTTAACCAGCTAAGAAAAGAGTAATTTTTTAAATTTAAACCTAAGATATTAAGCGGGATTCCGCTTTCACTGTTTTTCCCTTCATTAAAACGTACTTTATGTTTTCCGCTTAAAATAATTGTGATTAAACTGGACAGGGATGTTTTTCCGCTGCTTCCGCCAACACCAATAACTATTGGCTTTATTTTCTTAAGCTGTATTTTTGCAAAAAATCTTAAATAGCAAAGAATAAGTTTTGAAATTAGTTTTTTCATAATTCTTATGCTCGTATTATACTATTTTTCACTCTTTATTGCTTCTCCGGAGAAATCCCATAGTAGGTTAATAAATCCTTGGCAAGATTAAAAAACACAGGAGCAGCAGTTTCAGCTCCGTAAATTGAGGTTTTAGGCTTAACAAATATTACCAGCATTACAAATTTTGGATCATCTGCCGGTGCAAAACCGATAAATGAGGCTATTGTATGTGTTGGATCATAGTGCCCTTTAATCGGAATTGAGGCTGTTCCTGTTTTACCTGCTATTCTATACCCTTCAGGCTTGGCCCAGGCTGCTTCACCCTTGTCAACCGCATTAACCATCATCTCAGTCATTACCTTGGCAGTTTCAGCTGTTACAGGGCTTTCTAGAGCTCTTGGAGGGATTTTTGAAATAGTTCCCTCAGGTGATTCAACCGAGGCTACAAGATGAGGCTCCATGCGTATTCCGTTATTGGCTATAGCTGAAACAGCTGATAAAATTTGAATAGGCGTAACTGATATTCCCTGGCCAAAACCAAGCGTTGCTACATCTACAGGATACCAGGTTTTATCTTCAAAGCTTGAACTGGCTTCTCCCTGAATATCTATTCCTGTTAACTCACCTATTCCAAATTTTTTAAGATATGAGGACATTTTTTCAAAACCAAGTTTTTGCGCAACATAAACCATTCCTGTATTATCGGAGTATTGAATTACCTCTTTCATGGTTAAATCCTTATGATATTCATCGTTCCAAGTATGAATTGTATACTCCCCAATATTAACAGGGCCTGAGCAGATTGGGCACTTAGTGGTTGATTTTACAAGCTTTGCATCTATAGCTGAAGACATAATTAAGGGTTTAAAAGTTGAGCCAGGCTCATAAAGGTTTGAGATAAAAGGATTAACGTATAAATTCTCCTCATATTCCTGGTAGTCAAGCTGATCAAATTTCGGATAAGAAGACATGGCTAAAATATTACCTGTTTTTGGATCCATTACGCCAATCATGGCTGATTCAGCCCCAAACTGCTTAATGCTCTTTTTTAGTTTTTCTTCAACATTAAACTGAATAACCCTGTCAATTGTTAAATTTAAGCTTGAACCGTCTACCTGAGCCGAAGATGTATTCATTTTTGCCAAAATCGGCTTGCCTAATGCATCATATACCTGAACAGCCTCCCCCTCTTTTCCTTTTAAAAGTCTTTCGTAAAATCCCTCAAGACCAAAATATCCTTTATCTTCCCCGTTCTCATTTTTACCGACAAATCCGGTTAAATGAGCAGCCATAGAAGCTTCAGGATAAAATCTGGTATATTTTTGCTCAAAATAAAAGCCGGGGAGCTTTTCTTTTTCAATTTTTTCCTTATCTTTTATGTCAACATTATCTTTTATAGGCACCCAGAATTTATCCAAGTTTAGCTTTGCGCTAACACTTGCCTCATCTTCTTTTAAAACATCTGTTATTAAGTCAATTGTTTCTTTTCTGTCTTTAATTTCCTTAGGATTAACAGCTACTAAATAGGTAATCTTATTGGTAACAATTGGGAAATTATCAGAGGTTCTAATCTCTCCTCTTTTAGGCTGAATTTTAATGATTTTACCGTACTGAAGCTGACCAAGCTTTGCCAATTCTTCAGCTTTTACAATCTGCCAGTAAAAAAGCCTTAGTATGAGAAGAAAAAAACTTAAACAGATTAAACCAAAAACGACTTTATATCTTAAGATCATTGTTTTATAGCAAGTGGCAGTGATTTAGTTAATGATACCATGTCTTTTTGATCAACAAACCCAAGCTCTGAGGCCTTTTCTGAAAGATTAGTTAAAGAAACCATTGCGTAAAGTTCTTCTCCGATTATGGCATTTTCCATTTTTAAGTTATTGGTTTTCTCCTTTATCTGTCCTAAAACCTCACCTGAGGTTGAAATACCGTTTGAAATAACAGTTCTTGTAATAAGTAAACAGGCAATAACTGTTAATAAACCTGTAATTATTAATAATTCTTTTTTCATAAAACTTAATTTATTTCAAAAACTCTAAGTTTTGCACTCTTACTTCTTGTATTTCTTTCTATTTCTTCCTCTTTTGGAAGAATAGGTTTTTCAGTTAATACTCTTCCCAAATTTTCTTCTTCAAATTTTCTAAATTCCTCTTTTACTATCTTGTCTTCAAGAGAATGAAAACTGATTACCGCTATTCTTCCCCCTCTTTCTAGTAAACTTATCCCTTTTTTAAGCCCTTCTCTTAAGTTTTCAAGTTCGCTATTAACTGCAACTCTTAAAGCCTGAAATACTCTTTTATATAGTTCATTTTTCTTAAAGTCAGAAACCTCACCCTTTATCCCGTATGCCTTACCTATCACTTCCCCAAGTTCATCAGTCGTTTCAATTGGCTTTATTCTACGGGCGCTGATAATAGCGTTAGAAATGGCCCAAGCATTACGTTCCTGACCAAACTTATTAAAAATTTCATATAATTCTCCTTTCGTTAAGATATTAATTAAATCCTTTGCCTTAACATTAAGGCTTTTGTCCATGCGCATGTCCAAAGGCCCGCTCTTTAAAAAACTAAAGCCTTTTTCCCCTTTGTCAATTTGATAAGAGGACAATCCAAGATCAAAAATTATTCCTGAAACCTTATCAAATCCTTTTAAATGTGCCGCTTTTTCGATGTCTTTAAAATTTCCTCTTTTATACTCAAAATTTTTATTATTTAAAAATCTTTTCTTGGCAAAATTTATTGCATCTTCATCAACGTCTATTCCCAAAACCTTTCCGCCAAGTCTTAAGATTTCCTTAGTATGACCGCCTCCGCCAAGTGTCGCATCAATGTATTTATTTCCTTTTTTAACTTGTAAAAAACCAATTACTTCGTCTAAAAGCACTGGTATGTGATAATTCTTCATCTTATTTTCCCTTTTCTTCTACCAGTCTTTGCGAAATCCGGTCAATGTTTTTTTCAAGGTTCACTCTGTACTCTTCCCAAATGTTTTTATCCCAAAGCTCAACGTATCTTGATAACCCTAGGAATATGACCTCATCTTTAATTTTTCCAAACCTTCGTAAATACGAAGGCAGGATAAACCTTCCCTTGCTATCAAGCTCCACATTGCTTGCTCCTCCAAGCAAAAATCGCTGTGTTTCTCTTGTTTCTGATTGTATAAAGGGTTTTCCCTCTGTGCCTTCAAGTAAAGCCTTCCAGTTTTTTTCCGAGACAATGATGAGTGATTTTTCATAGCCAAAAGTGACGATTAACTTATCGCCAAGTATTTTTCTAAACTTCTTTGGAAATGCAATTCTGTTTTTAACATCAATTTTTCCTTCATGCTGTCCAATTAGCATATTTACCTGCCTTTCTGCCCACCTTTTCCCACTTTAAACCACTTTAGTCCATTCTGAAACATTTATTAAGGCTTGTCAAGAGGAAAATTGATAAAATATGGTTATACAGCAATGAAAAACACTATATATACAAAAGTGGGACTAAATTAAGGTTATAATTCGAGGGTTTTTTCTAATTGGTAGACTTTTCCGTTAGTTTTAGTTATTTTTAGGACTATATTTACTGATTCTACGCCTTCATCATAATGACAAACATCAGAACACGTACCAAGCGTAATTTCCTTTATTGCAGGGGTTTCATCAAGATCAAGCTGGCCATAAGCTCCCCTTTCAATACCTTCATCATCAAGATATGAAAGCGTGTATTCAACAACTTCTAATCCGGTAGTTTTTGCTACCTCCAAGATTACCGTCTTACCTTCCTTACCGGCGGTTAAATCAAAACCTATTTCTTCAGGTTCAATTGTAGGAATAACCTGCATTGCCTCCTCCTCTTGGTTTTGAGTTGTTTGAGAAGAACTGCCTCGTCCGAAGACGAAAAATAAGACTACTGCAATAACAACAACTAACCCAGCGATTATTGCAATTAATATTTTTTTATCTTTCTTCACTTATTTAATAATAGAGGCAAATTATTGAAGTTGTCAAGTTAGCAAATGCTCTTATTAATTCTTTCTACCAATGCTTCTATTTTTACTCTTTCCTGCTTGGTTGTATCTCTGTCTCTAATGGTAACTGTATTATCCTCCATTGTTTGAAAATCAACAGTTATACAATAAGGTGTTCCAATTTCATCTTGAGCAAAATATCTTTTTCCAATATTACCTCTATCATCAAAAAGAACAGGACCATTAACATTTTCTTTTAAGTCTTTATAGATTTCTCTTGCTTTTTTAACCAAATTCTCCTTATTTGAAAGGAGTGGAAAGACTGCTGCCTTAATTGGAGCAATTTTAGGCTTTAAAGCAAGATATACTCTTTTTTCTCCTTTTACGTTTTCTTCTCTATAACTGTCAAAAAGAACAATGCCAACTAATCTTGATAAACCAAAAGTTGGCTCAATTACATGCGGAATAAATTTTTCTTTAGTAACTAAATCTTGATAACTTAAGTCTTTTCCTGAGTGCTTAGCATGATTACTTAAGTCAAAATCGGTTCTATAGGCAAGGCCAAACATTTCTTTAAAACCAAACGGATACTTATATTCTATATCCATGGTCTTTTTTGAATAATGTGATCTTTCAAATTCCTCATGCTCTCTCCATCTTAAATTGTTTTTACTTATCCCTAAAATACCGGTGGCAAAGTTCCACATTTCTTTTTTCCAGTAGTCAAATTGTTTTTCCCATTCTTTTTCCTTTATGAAGTACTCAAATTCCATTAAGTCAAATTCTAAGGTTCTATGGATAAACTGACCCATGGTTATTTCATTTCGAAAAGCTTTTCCAATCTGTGCAATACCAAAAGGGATTTTAACCCTCATTGTGTCAAGTACGTTTTTAAAGTTTAAAAATATACCCTGGGCAATTTCCCCCCTAAGATAGGCTTTTGCTTTTTTCTCTTCAACAATCCCAATTGCGGTTTCAAAAAGAAGGTTAAATTTTCTAACCTCTGTCCATTCACTTTTTCCACACTTTGGACATTTAATTTTTTTTTCTTTAATTATTTTTGTTAGTTCTGAAACAGGTAGTCCCTCAACTTTAATACTTGAATCATTTTCCTCAATTAACTGATCAGCTCTTGTTCTATACCGGCAGTTTTTACAATCAATTAAAGCATCTGTAAAATTAGCAACGTGTCCTGAAGCTTCCCAAACTTTAGGGTTTAAAAAAATTGAAGCATCAATTCCTACCATGTCATCTCTTTTTAAAACAAAGGTTTCCCACCATAAATCCCTTAGGTTGTTTTTTAAAAGTGTTCCAAAATGCCCAAAGTCCCAGGTGTTTGCCATTCCTCCGTAGATTTCAGATGAGGGGTAGACAAAACCCCGTCTTTTTGAAAGAGCAGTAATTTTATCAAGTAAGTTGTTTTCCATTTCCTTAATAATAGCAGAAAAAAGCTATTTTAAAAAGCTAGATTAAACGTGGGAGGATTTGTTTTGTTTTAAGTTTCTTTTCAATAATTTGTTCAACTAAAATAGATAAGTCTTCTTCATTATTTTTATCGGAGTTTAAATTAAAGTATCCAAGATTACTTAAAAGATCCAGCTCAAATTTCTTAATTAATAAGTCTATATCTAAGTCTTTTGATAAATCTTCAAGGTTTTTTTGAAGCAGAAGAAAAGAGGTATCATTCTCCTGATTATCAGGGCATAAAACATCAATTAATTCACAGGAATAATAAGCATAGCCAACTTTTTTAAGGTTGTTTTTAATTTTTGGAAAACTGTTTTTAGTATTGGCTTCAGTTAGAATAGGAATACCTTTTCCTTTATAAAATGAAAGAGTAGCTAAATTAAGGGTTTCAATATGGGGAGAACGTCTGCTGTTAATTTTTCGAACACCTTTTGCTTTAAGTCTTATTTTTCCAAAAGTTTTGGTAAGAACTGTAATTAATTTATCCGATTCACCGATATTCTTTCTCTTAATTATTATTCCTTCAGTTTTAAACAGTCGCATAAAATTAGAGGCATTTAGGGATTAAGCTCAAACTTTGTGTCTGTATTTAGCTTAAATTTCTTTACCTCTTTTCCGTTTAAATTGATACTGTATTCAAAATCACTTGTTCCTGGTTGTTTTTGAATCATTACAGGTAGAACTGAACCTTTTTCAAGTTTAAACGGAAGTTTATAAGTTATAGTTACAGTTGCTGCACCTTGGGGCCTTACTGTCATAAAGCCATCAAAAACAGTCTTTCCTAAATCCTCTGTAGTTGTCATTTTAACTTCAGACCCTTTAGAGCTTACAAGTTCACTTCCTTTTGGTACGTAAAACCTAAAGTAATTTCTAAGTATTGCATTTAGACAAAGTCCTCCTCTTTCTAAATTACAATCAGATGGAGCATAAGGATTTTTATAACTTACGGTTACAGTTTTTGTAATTGTTCCATCGCTTTTTACATCGTATTCCTGTTTTACGCTTTCTGAAACATACATGTTTGCTTTTGCTCCTCCAAAGTTTGCTTCGTTAAGATGGAAATAATCACCATCAAACGCTAATATTCTTCCTGAAGCATTTAAACTGTCAATCCCTTTTTGAGCATCCTTGTCATACATATAGAAAAGAACATGTTTTTCTGATGTTTCTGAAAGAATGGCCTGGAATAACGGTCCCCAGTAAAGCTTAGGAGAGGAAGAAAAAGCTTTGTTCATAATTGCATATAACAAATCTCCGATAATACTTTTTCTGTTTGTCCTTTCATAGCCAACCGGTTTATCTGCATATTCTTCTAAAGCGTAAATAACCTGCGGACAATCACATCTTTTATCAGTCTTTGTTGTAAAGGTAGTGCCACCGGCATTAATATCTCCTAGGATTTCCATAACTGAAACTAAAACATGAGTATCAATTGCAATTATTCCATCCACATCAGGTCCGGGTGATTTTTCATAAAGCTTATTAAACTCTTTCATTGACTCAATAAAATCAGGAGAAAGGTTAGTGTCTCTTAAGTTTAAAAGCGGAACCTTAGGCATATATGTTTTTAGCGGCTCAGGTGCTGCCTTTTTGCCTGAAATCTTATTATCCAGTTCGTAAATATCGCTTGATGAATCAACGTGAATAATTCCTCCATCGATTCTAAAGATTGCATAGGCTGTCATAAAACCGCCGGTTGGCCTAAGCTCTTTGTCGTTTTGAAAAATAACCAGATATTTTTTCTCTTCAGGCTCTCCTAAAAGCTTTGGTAAAACTTTTATAAGAGGAGCTGCGTCGCTGATTAAAACTACCCCATTATCAGTTAGGTTTTTCATGCTCTCAAGGTTTTTCTTGATTACGTCTCCGCCAAAAAAGGAAGGATATCGCCTTGTATCAACTTCGTCTACTTCTTTTTTTACCAGCTCAAGCTTATCAACTACCTCATCAATTTTCGGAGTTACCTTATCCATTGTTTTAACAGCAGTTTGAATTCGCTGCTCTGCAGATCCCATTACAAAACTTCCCTGTCCTTTAAGACCTAAAACATCAGCATACGGCTCCAGTGAATCAACTAAAATTGTGGCTGCTTCAAGGCCATAAAAGCCTGCGTTTAAAAGATGCTTGGCATCACCATAGTACCAGTTGGCAACTGGTACAAATGATAAATAACCCATGTTGTTTAAGTCTTTTTCTGTGTTTTCAAGCTCTGCTTTTGTTTTTTCAAGCTTTTCCGAGGCTAAAGCAACGTTTTGTTTTTTCATAGCATCAAGCGCTAAGTTTGCCTCAGTATAGGCTTTTTTAGCAGATGCGATTGTTTTTTGTGCCGGTAAAATTATTGCAAAAAAAGCAAATAATCCTAAAACTATTAAAACTGCAAGTGTTATTAAAAGTGGTTTTTTTCTAAAAAATCTTTTCTTTTTTACAGAAGTTAATCTGTTATTTGAAAAATCATTATTTGAAGATGATTTCTGAACATCTTTTTTTTCATTTACGTCTATATCAATTTTTTTAAATCCATCCATAAGTAAAATAATATACTATATTTTAATTTTTAGCAATTGGTTTTACAGTGCTCCTTTACCGGATATCATTGCCCAGGGAGTTTTTAAAATAATTAATAAATCATAAGCAATTGAGCGCTTCAAAACGTACTGCGCATCCATTTTAATTCTTTTATCAAAATTTATTTCACTTCTTCCTGATACCTGCCAGAAACCGGTTAGCCCGGGCTTTATGGAAAGTACAATTTTTACATCATCTTTTGTATTTGGATATTTTTTCTGCTGATCCCTTAGCTCATCCGGGTAATATGCTCTTGGACCAACCAAGCTCATATCCCCTTTTAAAATGTTTATAAACTGGGGGACTTCATCTAATGAATGTTTTCTTATAAAACGGCCTACCTTTGTAATTCTTGGATCATCTTTTAACTTATAGCTTCCTTTTTTGTACTCTTTGTAAAATTGTGCATATTTTGGGTTTTTTCTTAAAATCTCATGAGCATTAATAATCATTGAGCGAAACTTATACATCTTAAAATTTTTACCGTTTTTCCCAACTCTTGGCGGAGTATCGGCTAAAACCGGTCCTTTTGAATCAAGTTTTATTGCTATTGAAACTATTAGGATAATTGGGGAGAAAAGTACAAGAAGAAAAGCGGAGGAAAATACATCAATTAATCTTTTTACAATTTCATAAAAAATATTTTTCTTGATTTCAGTATATGGCATATTAAGTTAAGTGTTCGTGGTCTGTTCCTTTTAGGCTTTCAACCAGTTTTTTAATTTTTGGCACAGAATCTTTTGGGCAAACCAAAAGCACATCTTCAGTGTTAATGACTAAAAGGCTTTCTAAATCTATTCCAACTGCTAATTGGTCTGTGTAGTTGAATAAAAGAGTATCTTTAGAATCCTCAATTAACACTTTTCCTTTGGTGACATTTTCGTCTTCTGTTTCAGATAATGCTTCTTTTAAAGCCTCCCATGCTCCAATATCGCTCCAGCCGATATCAATAGACATTACCTCTGCATATTTTTTATCCATTTTCTCCAAAATTGCATTGTCAAAAGAGATTTTTTCAATTGTTGGGTAAATTTCTTTTAAGACTTTATCGAATTGAGGGGTTTTGTAAGCTTCTTTAATTTTTTTAAGCTTATTAAAAAGTTCAGGTGCATGTTTTTCAAAAAGCTCCCATAAAAACTTTGGTGTTGTAACAAAATAGCCAAGATTCCATGCGTGGTGTTTATCCGCTAAATATTGTTTTGCTGTTTCTAAATCCGGCCTGTACTTAAACCCACTGAATTCAAAGATAGGAATATCTTTTATTTCCTTTAGTTTTTTTCCAAAACCAATATAGCCTAAGTTCTGACTGGCAAACCTTGGCTCCTGACCGATAAAAACCATTTTTCGGTTATTATCAGTTACAATTTCCTCTGCTGCCTTTAAAGCTTTTCTAAAAACCTCTTCCTTTTTAACCAAGTGATCGCTTCCCCAAAGAAGAGCCATTGGCTCATCAGGGTTGACTTTACTGAAAAGCGCTGTAATTAAACCAACAGCCGGTCCGACATCCCGCATTTCAGGTTCAGTAATAACATTTTCACTTGGTAACTCTGGCAGTTGTTTTTTAATCGTTTCAGAATATGTTTTTCCGGTTGAAATATAAATATCATTTAAGCCAAAATCCGGAAAAAGTTTACTAACGGCAATTTGAAGCATGGATTTATCTCCAACAATCTTTTCAAACTGTTTTGGGGAATTTTTTCTTGAGAGAGGCCATAACCTTGAACCGACTCCTCCTGCAAAAATTACTATTTTCATCTTCTTTTTTTAAGCTCCTTTTCTATTATAGCTAAAAAATTCTTTTTAAACTCATCTTCTAAGAAACGCTTAGAATTTTCAATACATAATTTAGTATTATATCTTTTCCAGTTTATTTTTTTCAACTTTTCTATTAAGCTTTTCGCGTTTTGTCTTTCAAAAAAGTCTCCTGTTTTACCTTCCTTTATTATATCCATTGCTCCTCCCTTTTTAAAAGCAATTATTGGTATTCCAAAGCTTTGCGCTTCAACCATTACCAAGCCGAAGTCTTCAACTCCCGGAAAAATAAGAGCTTTAGCATTTTTATAAAATAAGGCTAAATCCTCTTCTTTCACGTTTCCTAAAAACTCAATATTTTCTTTAGCAATTTTTTTTAATTTTTTCTCCTCTTTTCCTGTACCAATAATTTTTAACGGCCAGCCAAGCCTGTTGAAAGCTTCAACTGCAATATCAATTCTTTTATATGGTACAAGTCTTGATACAACTAAAAAATAATCTTTTTTATCTAACTTCTTTTTTGAATTTTCTTTTAAAAAACTTGTCAGGGGTGGAAAAACCAAATGTGAATCTCTTTTATAATATTTTTTAATTCTTTTTTTAACCTCATTTGAAATCGCAATGTAGACATCAGGTCTTTTTGATGCATGTTTATCCCAATGTCTTAAATATAATACTGCCGGTTTTGAAATTAGCTTAAAAAGAGGGTGTTTAAAATAATCTTTATGTCCGCTCCAAAGATATCTTGTGGGAGTTAAACAATAACAGATATGAAGTGTTTCAGGTTTGGTGATTATTCCCTTAGCAGCTTCAGAAGTCACAGAAATTACCAAATCATATTCATCAAAAGAAAAGCTTTCAAAAGCTAAAGGCATTAACATTACATAACTTTCATGTGCGCTTTTGGCTTTAGGAAAGGACTGAAGAAATGATGCTTTAACTTCAAAACTATCAGCCCACAGGGCATTTTTTTTATGGTAAACCGATGTAAAAAGCGGAGCTTTGGGAAAAAGCTTATGAAGAGCAAGAAGAACTCTTTCAGCTCCTCCCCACTTATTTACTCTGTCGTAAACTAAGGCAACTTTCATAAATTTTATATGTTTGTATGGCTGTTTTTTTCCAGGAAAAAAGCTTTGAACGTTTATATGCATTTTCTATTTTTGTTTTAAAACCTCTCTTTCCTTTTTTATACACCTCTTTTAGTTTTTCCTGCATGTCATATACGTCAAACGGGTTAAAGTACACTGCATCGTCTTTACAGATTTCTCTAATTGATGGTATATCTGATGAGACAACTAAGCATTTATTACTAATCGCCTCTAAAGCCGGAAGACCAAAACCTTCCATAAGGGAGGGCATAACAAGACCTAGTGCATTTTGGTAAAGCTCTTCAAGTTTTTTATCACTTATTGAACCTGTAAATACAATTGAATCCTTATATTTTGTTTTCCTTAATTTTTCTTTAAGTTTTTCATAAAAATAATCTTCTTTACCAACTAGATATAAACTAACATCACTAAATTGATTTCTTATATTTTTAAAAGCCTCAATTAAAGCATCAAGGTTTTTGTGAGGGTAGGCATTGCCAACATAAAGAAAGTATTTTTTCTTATAATCCCAATTTGTTTTAATATCGCCTTTAATCTCTGATCCCTCAAAAGTTACAAAAATCTTACTTGGATTAGGCTTTAATATTTTTATTACTTCTTTTTTCGTAGCCTCTGATGGAACAATAATTGAGAGTGCTTTTCGGGAAGCATTTTTAATAACTACTTTATAACATAGTTTTTTAAACAAATATAAAGGAAGAGGAAGCGTTGTTGCTTTTCCGGTTGAATAATGGTCAATAATTAAATCATGAATTGTTATAACGTAAGGCTCTCTATAAAAAACCGGTACTGAAAAATATGGAAAATGCATTAAGTCTACATTTTCTTTTTTGATAATTTTTGGAAAATTTATTTGCTCTTTAAGACAATGCCAGTTAATATCAGCTATTACAAATTTAAACCTTTTACTTTTAAGTTCTTTTAATACCGACTTTTTATCTACCTTTCTTACAAACAAAACGTAATCGTTTTTCTTATCAATTTCCTGAAGGTTTTTAACTAAATTTCTGGTGTATCTTCCAACACCCGTTTGATTCCAAAACCTGGCATCTATTCCGATTTTCATATGCTAATTATACTCAATAAGATAGAACTAGACAAGAAAACAAAAGAGGTTAATTCATGCGTTTCTTTAGAGAAATTCCAAGCATTACGAGTTTTGTTAAAATTTTTGGATATTTGCCTTCGTAATTTTTCTTATAAAAAATCTTCATCGCCTCAAACCTGGCATTTGTTGCAACAGCTTTGGTTTTCTCATCTGCAGTTGTAATACCTTTAGATATTTTTTTAATTCCTCCTGATACTCCTTTATAGTGAAGTATTGAAACATCAGGAACATAATATACATCCCAGCCTTTTTGTTTAAGTTGATAGCAAAAGTCAATATCCTCTCCGTAGAAAAAATAATCTTCATCCCACCATTTAGCCTCTTTTCCTGCTTCTCTTCGAACAAGCATAAACGCTCCGGCAAGTGCATCAATCTTATGAACAGAATTTAAGTCCATAAAGCCTAAGCTATAACCGCTAAAAAGCTTTGATTTAGGAAATAGTTTTGAAAGATTTGAAAAATGACAAATTGCATTCCAGGGAGTAGGAAAACCTCTATGAGACGCATCATCAATTTGTCCGTTAACAAGTAAGACCTTGCAGGTTGATGCTCCTACATTTTTGTTTTTATCCATAAAGTTTAGCATGTATTCAATTGTATTTTTGGGAACTACAGTATCTGAATTTAAAAACAAAATATAATCTCCCTTAGCTTTTTTAATACCTACATTATTTGCCTTTGCAAAACCTAAGTTTTTTTCATTTTTAATTAAAATTACTTCGGGGAATTCTCTCTTTACCATCTCTACTGAATCATCCTTTGAATCATTATCAACAACAATTACCTCATATCTTGTTTTTCCAGAGACATTCTCCCTTAACGAAGCAAGGCACTTTTGTAAAAAATCTTTAGTATTAAAAGAAATAATAATAATTGAAAGCTTCATGTTTTTACTACTGATTCATAAATATTATCTAATTTTTGGGCAATTTTTTTCCAGTCAAAATTTTCCTCAATCAATTTCCTGGCATTTTTAATTTGTTCTACTCGATATTCGTTATCGTTTATAAGCCTTATAACTAAATTCGCTAAATCGTCTGAAGTATTTGCAATTGATACTTCGTTACTACCAAACTCTATAATTCCTTCTGCTCCTAAGCTTGTTGTAACAACTGAAACACCACTTGCCATTGCTTCAAGTATCTTATAACTTGTTCCTCCTCCAATATAAATTGGAGCTAAGAGAATATCTGCTCTCTTATAAATTTCCTCAGTCTTACTTGGTGCATTTTCATCAAAGACTACATTTACTCCGCCAATACTTTTTACCCTTTTCGGAATCATCCTTCCAACAATCCATAGTTTTAAATCATTATTTCTTTCAATAATTTTCGGCCAAATCTCTTTTAAAATACTTTCTGCTGCGTTCACATTTTGAATCCAATTAAAATCTCCTATAAAAAGTAATGTCTTTTCCTTTTTTTTCTGATATCTAACATCTTCCATCTTATATTTATTAATATCTACTCCATTCGCTACAAGTTCCGTATCCTCTCTTCCCATTTTATCTCTGTCCTCTTTTGATACTGCAACTAATTTTGTAGCTCTTCTCCATGAATCAATCTCTTGTTTTTTAAGCTTCAGGATATCTATTAAAAGCAGTGGTTTAATAAGAAAAGGTGCTTTATCCATGTATCTTTTGTAAACTAAATATTCTACGTTATGTTCTGCAAGAACTATTGGAATAGAAGTCTTAGGAAGATTTTGCATTACGTAAAATGTTTCAACGTGAATAAGGTCATATTTTATATTTTCTAATTCATATTTAATTTTGCTCTTCATTTCGGGCAAAGTATGCCCCGTGATTAAAAAACAATTTTTAGAAAATCCTGTTTTTAAGATATTTGAATATGCCCACTGAAACTTTCTTTCAACTGTTATAACTTTTTTGCATATTTTTTCTACTTCTTTTACGTCTTTTTCTGTTTGAGTCTTTCTTTTCTCACATATTAAAGTAACCTCAATCTCCTTAGGTAAA
Organism: uncultured Gammaproteobacteria bacterium; assembly: GCA_964523705.1. Taxonomy (GTDB): domain Bacteria; phylum Patescibacteriota; class Microgenomatia; order Levybacterales; family UBA12049; genus CAYWVK01. The sequence goes on along the minus strand of CAZFYA010000005.1, from coordinate 7,384 downwards.
TTTTTAAGTAAATTATAAAGCCTTATGTGCCCACCTGAATAAAGAGGATATGGCAGAAACGATGAAACCATTAATATTTTCATAAGCTTTCATTTAAGTTAAATAAAACATAGTCTTTATTTGCTTTTATAATCTTATACTCCTTCCCAATCTCTAAATCCTTATCCGTTGGGTTAATTAGAGCTAAATAATCTGCTCCCATTTCCCTCATTTCAACTAAGGATTTTTGAAAACTTGCCCAGCCTTTTCTTTTAGTTTGGTATAGAAATGAGGTGTCTCCATTATAATTAGCAATTATCTTAGCCTCTTTTGGAACTAATTTATCAATTTCCCAACCGGCCGTAATAATTGAATGATTGTTGATATTGTAATAATCCCTTACAAAATACCAGCTGAAGAAAAATGTAAATATTATTAAAACAAAAAATATTATATATGAGGACATTTTATTAATTAAGTTTTTTGAAGTTAGTAAAAAGCTTGCTCCAAGGGATAAATAAATTGCAATACTTGGAATAATTAAAATCTGGTAATAATCATGTTGAACATTGCCCCTGGCAATAACAAAAAGATAAATTAGAGAAGACAAAATAAAGGAAAAAGTAAATAAAAGATTTTCTTTTTTTTGTTTTGCAATAAAACCTAAAACAAAAAGTCCAACTCCCCAGAAACCTAGGATTAATTTTCCAATCCTTTGGGCAAATAGCCAATAAAAAAATGAACCTTTAAAGCGGATATTATCAGCATTAAATAGCCAGGCAGTAGCTGGAATACCTTCTGGAAATTGGCTCATCCAATTTCTCCATAAAATTAAAGGAATTAAAGAAAGAATTAGATACAACCAAAATTGCCATTTTTTAAACATCAAAAGCTTATATTTCTCAAATGCTAAATAGATAATTGGTAGAACAAAAAATAGAGCATAGGGCTTAAGAAGAAAAGCAAAAGCGGTAAAGATTAAAGATAAGAAAAAGTGAATATTTATTAGATTTTTTTTAATTAATGCCTTATCAAAAAAATATATTCCTCCCAAAGATGAAGTTACCATTAAAGGCTCAGGCAGAATTACCCTTGAATAATAAATACTAAAGGGGAGTAGTAAAAAAAACAAAGCAGCCAAAAACCCTGTCAGAAAACCAAATCTTTTTTTAAGAATTAGATAAAGAAAAAGTACTGAAATTAGTGAGGCAAAAATACTAATCAGTCTTCCCCACTGTTCAAGCGTAAAAACACCAAATAAACTAAAAAACCCTGCTTGTAATAAGTTGTAAATTGGAAATTCAACAAAACGGTAGCCGTTTGGGTTATCTAAGCCTGATGGCACATTGGATAAATCATGATAGGTAGGATGCAAAACATCAAAACCGTTTGTTAAAAAATCCCTTGAAACCGATGAGGTATCAGCTTGTCTCCAAGCATGCCAATCAGCAATCGGATTATTAAATCCATATAGCCTTACTAAAAAACCTAGTAAAAATAATACCAATACTAATACTATTTTTACTTTTTTACTTTTAAACATTAATTTTCCTCCTCTTCTTTTGCTTTTTCTTCATCTAAAATTACTTGGTAATCAAGAACACTTCCATCTTCATTAAAAATTAAAACTTTATTATTCCTTGAAATAACAGTTGAAGATAAGGCATCATCTAAATTATTAAATTTATTTATCTTTATATTCTCATTTTTAAAAGAAAGATAAACTGCATCTTCAATACCAACCGGGAATACCCAGGCATCACCATATTTTATAGGAACATTTACAAAATTAAGTTTAACCTTATTTTCTTTCCAGCTGTTAAGATATACTGCGTCAATTGAGACAAAAAATTTCTTTGTCTTTTCTCCTGCTCCGCTCCAGTCAAAAGATGTTTGTTGAAGTGAGATTATATGGAAAAGTGAATAGGTAATTAAAACAACAAAAACTGAAATCATGGCTACGTTTTTCCCATTTATTAATAAAAAGTTGTAAAGCTTTTTAACTAAAACTACGATTATAAAAACTAGTCCGATTGATGCAAGATAACTGTATCTTGAAGTAATATTCCCAAGACCAATAAAAGGGATAAGAGAAACTAAGAAGAAGAAAAAGCCAAAAAGCATAATCCCCTTTTCATCTTTTTCAAACTTTTTAATAACTTTTTTTAAAATAAGATATAAAATTACAATTAAAACTATAGCTAAAACTAAAGAAATTACTATTTCCTCCCTTAAGTAAAGCCTTAGTTTTTCATAAATCGGAAGAGCAACCGGGCCTAAAAGTGTAATAAAAATATAGCCTAAAATATTACCAACAAGATTAAACGGCAGTTTTATTAAGTTATAGCTATAATCCCCGTTAAACCAATGGCTGCTTGATAAGAATCTTAAAATTAAATAAATTACAACCGGTATAAAAAGACAAAGATAATCTTTTCTTTTTATAAAGCTTTTAATACTTGAAAAGGTATTATCTTTTAACTTATACGCAAGAATAAGAAGGGGCAAAAATACTCCCAATTCGTGAAATAATAAAGATAATGCGAAAGAAATAAAAGATAAGATATATAAATACTTTTTCTTTTTTTCTTCATAAAAGATAAACAATAATAATCCTAAAATTCCAAAGAAAGCATTAATTAAATTTCCGGTAGCAGATATCCAATAAACCATCTCCAATGACCCGCTAAGAATTAAAAACAAAGCTGCCGCAAAAAAAGCTAAATATTTTTTATTAAAGACCTTTTTTGCCAAAAGATAGGCAAGAAAAGAAATTGCAAAATGAAAAAAAATGGACACTGCGTGATAAACTACCTGATTTAACCAGAAGATATTATGCATTAGGTAAAAATAGAGTTTTGTTCCTGGTCTATAGAAAAATCCGGAAGACTCTGTAAAGTAGCTTAGTAAATTAGTTTTTGTATCCGCTGCCCACCTTAACCAGGTAAAGTCATCTCCTACAAAAAAGTTATCAACCATCGAAGAATACAAAACAATAGATATAAAAAAAAGATAAATTGCAATTGCAAAAGATGAGGTAAAGACTTTTTTTAGCTCAAGTAAAAGATTAATTGCACCTTTTTGGTAAAAAGAAAGAAGTGAAAAGGCAATCCCCATTAAAATCCATAAAACAAAGGCAATTTTTGAAGCCTCAAAAACATCAATTAAAGTTGCGTTTAAGGCAAGTCCAATCACTCCGGCAACAAAACCTAAAACAAAACTTTTAGTTAAGTTCGAGTTAATATCAGGCCAAATTCTTCTGACATAAATTCCAAATGATATTAAAATTATTAAAAAAGAGAGAAAGCCCAAAAGCCCTGTCTCGCCAAGCATTCTTAAATAATTATTATCAACAGCAAGACTAACTGATCCGTATCCGCTTCCAAATAATACATTTCTCTCAAAAGCATCAATTGCCCGTGGCCATTCTCCCTGAAATCTGGTAGTAAAAGACATATCATAAGCTGCTGCTTTTTTAATAATAAAATCTCCGTGAACTACTAAATGGTCAGCACCGATTTTTTCTTTAGTGTTAGGTGGAAATTCATAGAAAAAACTATCCAATCTATTTACAACCGGAGAAAGTGATAAATTGATATAGCCTGTTCCCTGCGGTAAGCTTTCTCCTGTTGAAATGTTGTTAGCTACAATCAGTGGTGCAGTTTGAGGGATATATTCATATTCAAGAATTGCAGTTGGAGAAGCTAGAGGATCGTTTTTATCTCCTGTTAATGCTCTTTGAAGCTCTACATTATCTCTTACATTTTTTTGTAAAACCAATTTTTCCTTGAAATACTCTTTATCAACAAAATTAATGTGTCCTATTGACTCTCCAGTTTTTGCATCAACTAAAACATCTACCTCTTTAATTGTGCTTTTAAATCTGTCAAAAAGAGAGGTCTGAAAGGAGAGAACAAGAATTAAAAGAGCCAGAAGTACGGGAAGAGAGAGTAAGACCAGTCTTCTTTTTTGGAAAAAAAGAACAATTAGTAAAGAAATTATAATGACAAAAAACGATACTCTTGAAACAGTCATAAAAAGAAGCACAAAGCCAAAAATTGAGGTAATTAAAAGTATGAGCTTTAAAAAATAGTTTTTAATACCAAAAATAAGACTGACAACAATTGGAATTATTAAAACAAGATAAGCTGCTAAATCATAATGGCCGGCAAAGGTTGAAGGGACTCTTGAAAGCTGTGATAATTGAATTGGAATTCCCTTGGCAAATTCTTCATTCATGGTAAGATAGGCTGGGAATCCAAGATATTTTTGTCCAAACCCATAAGCAATAACTCCAATTAAGGTAATTACTAAAACTGCTATTACTGATGGCAGATATTTCTTATCCTTCATTCCCTGATAAGCAATAAAGAAAAGGCTCATGTATTCAATGTGTCTTAGCAAACTTAAAAAGGCTACGTTTGGAAAAACATTAGCAATTAACGGAAAGATAAGAAGAATTCCATGCAGTGTTGAAATTGCACCTATTGCCCAAAAGATGAGAATAGGAATAGTTAAAGGAGTCTTAAAGTTAATCTTTTTTAAGTATAAAAGCGCGACCCAGAATAAGAGAACAAAAAGAACAATAAAGTCTTCAAGCCTTATATATACCCAGGTATTTTTAATATCAACAATTGGTATTTTTGGATACAAAGGAATAAAGATAAGCAAAAATAAAGATAGTAAGAATAAAAAGTTATTTTTAATAAAGTTTAGTATTTTCTTCATGCTTTTAAAGCTTCCCGATAAGTAGCCTTCAAGTATTTATTATTGACTATTTCTCCTAAAACCACAAGAATAACAGCTTTTGCCTTAAGTAGAAATACAGCGATTAAATACTGCCACTTAGGCTTATATTTTTTATAAAAAAACTTAATCCCTTTATAGATATTAACAATTGCAAATGTTTTATTACTGCTTCCTCTCTCCTTATGAATTATCTCAACATCTTTATAAAAGTAGGTTGAAAATCCTCTTAGTTTTGCTTTAAAACATAGCTCTTGATCTTCCATATACATAAACATTTCTTTTTCAAATTTTCCAATGTCTTTAAAGATATCTGCCTTTATCATTAAAGAAGCACCGCTTACCCAGTCAACTGCCTTACTCACCTTTGGACTAAATCTTAAAAATTTAGCTCTCTCAAAACCTAAAAGAACTAAGATTAAATTAAAAAGATTATAAAATTTTCCACAAGAGGGTTGAATTGAACCATCAATATTTTTTAATCTCCCACCCAAAATTCCTATGTTTTCATTACCTTTTAAAAACTCTGTCATTTTAAAAAGGTGATTATCTTTTACTTCTGTATCAGAGTTTAAAAACAGTAAACACTCCTTAGTTGCCGCTTCTGCGCCTAAATTGCAGCCTTTGGAAAAACCAAGATTTTCTGCCGACTCAATAAGTTTTATCTTTGGAGCTAATTTTTTAAGAGCTGGGACTGAATCGTCAGTTGAATTGTTATCAACAACAATGATTTCCAAATTTTCCTTTTCAATTTCTCTTTTATATTTTTTAATAAGAGAATTAATACAGGATAGGGTTAAATCTTTAGTATTGTAATTTAAAATTACTATTGAAAGAGTAGTCATTGTATAAAATTATCTAAACCAAGCAGCTCTTCCTAATTTATAGTTATATTCTTTTGTCCCTCGTTCTCTAATTTCTCTTGCAGGAACGCCACCAACCAGTATCCCCTCTTTTACGTCTTTATTTACCACTGCTCCTGCTGCAATAATTGCTCCTTTTTTAATTGTAACTCCCGGCAGTATTATTGCTCTTGGCCCAATAAAAACATAATCTTCTATCACAACAGGCTCTGTAGTTGCTTTAAATTTTGGGTCTTTAACATCGTGCTCTGCGTTATAAACCATTACCTCTGAAGCAAAATCCACGTGGTCTCCAATAATTAACTTGTCTCTTCCGTCCAATACTACACCTTCACCAATAATTGTATCCTTGCCTATTTTTATATTAGAAATGTTGTAAAATCTGGCATTGGTATGAATTGTTGAGCCCCAGCCGATTCTTAGACCAAATAAACGGTAAAAGAAAAGCCTTATAAAGTGGGATGGAATATGCCCTATCCAAATAAGAAGCATATTCTCAAATTCAAGTAAAATTGTTAATATCCGTCTTATTATTTTTTTTCCCATACTTTAATTATAGCTATTTTTTAGCTAATTCTTCTAATGCATTTAAAGTCTCTTTAGCTGTTTTTTCCCAGGAAAACTTTTTAACCTGGGCTTCTCCTTTTTTAATCATGTCTTTTCTTAGTTTTTCATCTTTTAAAACTTTATCAATTTTTTTTGTAATATCATCTACGTTTTCGGGATCAACATAAACTGCTGCATCTCCCCCAGCTTCCGGAAGAGAAGATATATTACTAGTTATTACAGGACAGCCATATTTCATTGCCTCAAGTACAGGAAGACCAAACCCCTCGTAAAGGGAGGGTAAAACAAAACACTTAGCATTTCTATATAAAGAGGGCAAGTCTTCATCTGTTACAAAGTCTAAAAACTTTACTTTTTTTTCTACGCCAAATTTTGAAGGAGAATTTAAAATCTCCTCAAAAAGCCAGCCCTTTTTACCAACAATTACAAGATCAATTTTCTTATTCTCTATTTTTGAAAAAGCTTCAATAAGCTTTGTAATATTTTTCCTTGGCTGAAGAGTACCAACGAATAATATGTAATCTTTATTGATGTCAAACTTTTTTAAATCCGTTGTTTTCATACTTTTTATTTGCTTAATCCCCGGATAAGTTACAACCACCTTTTTTGAATCTAGATTATACTCCTTGATTATATCATCTTTACTTGATTTACTGATGGTAAAAATAAGCCTTGCATTTTTTGCCGAATACTTAGTCCAATTAGTAAGCTGGTATAAATCATTTTTTCTAAAAAGCTCTGGAAAATGAATGTATGATAAATCCATTATTGAAATCGCTGTTTTTAAAGGAGCATATCTTGGTGCGTAGTGAGAAGGTGTAAAAAATATGTCAGGTTTAACTTTTCCTAAAATTAAGCTTACGGGAAGGGCAAATTGAGTCCACATTTTCTTAGGACCAACGACTTTATATTTCCACCCATCATCCTCCTCTGGCATATCTAAAAGGGGTTTGTCTTTAAGGTAAATTAAAAACTTAGTAGTTTTAGTTTTTTGTTTTTTAAACTGCAAAAGCAATTCATAGGCGTATTCGCCTATTCCAACCCTGTTTTTTACATTTGCTTCATTACCATCAATTCCTATTAACATATTACTTATATCTTACCAAACCTGTAAATAAATTATAGTTTTTTAATTAGATATTGTATAATGCGCACCCTTTGTTGTACCTAGTTTTACTATAAAACCTTGTTTTTCAAGCTGCTTTAAGTCGTATCTTAAAGTTCTGGCA
>CAZFYA010000004.1:0-59406 GCA_964523705.1 uncultured Gammaproteobacteria bacterium | reverse complement strand
AATCCAGGCATGAGGCAAAGCCTCTTTTCCTCCCTGCTCTGCAGTTCCGGTTTTACAAGCAATAGAAATTTCTCTTAAGTCGGCAGAGCCGGAAGACAAGGGAACTTCTAAAAAGTTCTTACCATCAATTTTTAAGTCTTCATTTTTTACTTTAAAATTAAAAAGTGGCCAAGCAACACCCCCCGGACTACAGCTTTCAATCATTCCTTTTTTAATTAATCTTATTGTTTCATCACTTAAAAGTTTTTCTTCCTTTATTTTTTGTTTTTCATTTAGTAACAATTTCGGCTGGTATAGATTACCATTACTGGCAATTACTTGTGTCCAAGAATTTACCTGAAGAGGCGTAGTTAGTAAATATCCTTGTCCAATACCTAAATTATAAGTATCTCCTAAATACCATGTTTCACCAATTATCTCTTCTTTCCATTTAACAGATGGAACAGTTCCCTTCTCTTCTCCTGGTAAATTAATTCCTAAGATATTCCCTAAACCAAATTTTTTAGCCCAACTAGAAATCTTCTCAACGCCTATTTTCTCAGCTAGTTTATAAAAGAAAATATCATTTGACCTTTTTATTCCTTTAACAACGTTTACCTCCCCGTCTTTTCCACCATAACTTGTGTAATACCAATTGGAAAAAGAAAAATCACCAATTCGAAGTATTCCTGTATCTTCTACTTCAAAATTCTCATCAATTACCTTTTCCTCAAGTCCTGCTGCTGCAACAATTAGCTTAAAAGTTGAGCCGGGCGGATACGTGCCTGAAATTGCTCTATCTAGCATCGGTTGATTTTTAGAGTCACTTAAAATATTTGAGATATTTGCCGAAGAAGATGAGGGCTTATATCCCTCTCCCATTGTAAATAAGTTTGTGTCAAATGAGGGTTTTGAAACTATTGCTAAAATTTCGCCTTTTGGATTTGAAATAATAATTGCTCCTTTTTCAATATCTTCTAAAGCTTTAAAAGCGGCTTCCTGAAGCTTAATGTCAATTGTTAATTTTATATTTTGTCCAGAAACAGGATCTGTTTGTCCAAGTTTTCTTATTTCATTTCCAAAACTATCTACTTCAAATAATTGCTGTCCGTTTTTTCCTTTAAGGTTTTTTTCGTACTGATTTTCAACTCCTGTTTTCCCAACTAAATCCCCTAAATCATAATCCAGATACTCCTCTTCTTTTAATTCTTCTTTTGAAATTTGACCAATAAAACCTAATAGATGAGCAGTTTCTTCTTTATATGGGTAATTTCTTAATGTATCGACTTCTAAATTTTTCTCTCCATTAGCAATTAATTCTAAAGCTTTATCGTTTTCCAAGAGTTCTGTTTTTTGGTTTACAATTCTTCTAAAACCCGGGACATTAAAGACTAAAGGAGTATTTTCTCTATCAAAAATTATTCCTCTTGGAGCATGAATCGTAACTGTTTTTATCCTATTATTATCAGATAAATAACGATAATACGCTCCTCTTATAACTTGAAGATAAAACACTCTTCCTATTAAAAAAAGAATAATTACTACTAAAAGAATTAGCGGAAAATGCTCTCTAAAAGAACTTTTTGAAAAATGATAATCTCTTGGTCTCTTGCTACTTTTATCTTGAAAAATATACTCAGGAAAAGCAATTCCAATTTTATTCATAGTTATTTTGCCATTTTATATTTTGGTTTTTTAATTTCTGAATGCATTAAAAACTTGATTAATATTAATGCCAAAATTGCATTAAAAACAGATTGAAAAAAAGCATTTCCTATCCCTAAAACAAAAAGGTAAATTAAGCTTCCAAAAAAAGAGAATAATAGGACAAAATAATTAGTTGAAGTTTCAAATTTTTTTTCATAGAGATGAATAAGAAAAAGAAAAATAACTAGCATTAAAGAAGTTATACCAAGAGGTCTTAGTAAGAAGATATCCAATATAACCCCAGTTATTAAAGCTAGGTAAAATAAGCTTTTCTTTTTTAAAAAAATCATTAATATTAAAAATGAAATCAAAACCAAAGAAAGAGTTGTAATTGTGCCTTCAAAAAAGAAAGCTAAAATAAAGATTAACCAAAGTATCCACTGTTTCATTTTTCCAAAATAACAAATACTGTTGTAAGATTTGATAAATCAATAAGGCTTTTTACACCGGCAGTTTGAAAAAGAGCGCTTGGATTTTTATCAATTGCAGTTATCTTCCCAACAATTAAACCTTGTGGAAAATTAACATTTTCCATTGTTAAGTCTCCCTTAGTAAGAACAATTTCATCCTTTTCAAGATTATCTGAAAGTAAAACATTATCCAATACCATTTCTCCTCCCCCAAGACCTTTTATTACTCCTGTGGTATTGGAGTTTAAAATTTCTGCTGTAAAATTTAAACTTGGATGTGTTACTAAATATACCAATGACTTATTGCTTAGCGTTTTAGCAACTTTACCAACCAAATTATCTTTAAAAATAACTGCCTGGCCAATCTTTAAGGAATCACTTGTACCTTTGTCAATAATTAAAGTTTCAGGGATTGAAACATTAGGGATAAAGCTTGGAAAACTAATAACCTTGCAGGGCAAAAGTTCTGTTGATTTAGGGCTTGCAGTTTGAAATTGATCTCTTAAAGCTTGATTGTCTTCTTTTAATTTTTCCTGATCAATTAATTTTTTAGTTAACAAAAGATTTTCTTCTTGAAGTTTTTTAAAGTCATCATCGCTGCCTTTTTGAAGGATAAGGCCAAAAGTACTGTAAACGCTTTTTTGAACAGGGGTGGTAATTTTGGAGATGATTGATGAAAATCCATTTAATAATCCAATGTTTGACAGTATTAATAATAGTATAGAGAGAACAAAAACAACCAAAAACGCATTAACTAAGGCTCTTTTTTTTAACATAAGAAGTTATTTTAGTCCACCAATTACTTTTACTCTTTGTAAAAGCTCGTCGTTTTCTAGTACTTTTCCTGTTCCCTTTGCAACAGAAGTTAATGGATCATCAGATAAGATAACCGGAATGTGAGTCCGTTCAACAATTAAATGATCAAAACCCGGAAGAAGCGATCCTCCACCGGTTAGTAAAATTCCATGTTCTAAAATATCACTGGTCAATTCAGGGGGTGCTTCTTCTAAAACATCTGATATCCCATCAATTATTTGCGATAATACAGGAGATAGGGCTTCTCTGATTTCAACTTCCGTTATCCTTAAGCTTTTTGGTAGTCCCGTTTCAATATCTCTTCCTCTGGCAACAGCCATCTTGTCTTCTTTTTCAATTTTAAATTCATGTTTTTTTTCTTCTCCGCCAGTTGGCGGATTTACTTTTTTAATTTGTCTTTTATCAAAAGCCGTACCAATCTTAATTTTTAAGTTTTCGGCTGTCTTCTCACCTAACAATAGTCCGTGTTTTAAACGGATATAATGAATTATTGCTTTATCCATATCCTCTCCTGCTATTTTTAACGACTTACTCACAACTATTCCGCCTAAAGAAATTATGGCGATTTCAGTTGTTCCACCGCCAACATCCACTACCATTACTCCTGTTGGAGCAAAAACCGAAATCCCTTCCCCTACTGCTGCTGCCATTGGCTCTTCAATTAAAAATGCTTCTCTTGCCCCGGCATTTAACGCTGCTTCCCAAACAGCTCTTCTTTCAACCTCTGTTACAGCAGATGGAATTCCAATAACTACTTTTGGTCTTGACCAAGCAACCGGAATTGTCCCTCCTACTTCATGTACTTGCTGAATATATTTAGAAATCATTTCAGATGTTGCATCAAAATCAGCAATTACACCACCATGAAGAGGTTTAATGGTAAGAATAATATCCGGAGTTTTCCCAAGCATTTTCTTTGCTTCTGTCCCGATAGCAATTACTTTTTTACTTTTCTTATGCATTGCAACAACCGATGGTTCTCTTATTGCAATTCCTTTCCCTCTTACCCAAACTAAAGTATTTGCAGTTCCTAAATCAATACCGATGTCATGAGAAAAAAATGAAAACAATTTCTTAAACATAATAGTTAAATAATAACATTAGATTTTACATTTGCCAATAAGGATTAAATCTTGTCCAAGACTTTTGAATATGCTAACATAAATTGCATTAATGAAACTTGAAAATATTTTAAATAGAGCTATTGAATACGTATTTTACGCTGTATTCTTGCTTGTTCCTCTTTCTTTTACCGGTGATACATCAGAGCTTTTTGAATTTAACAAACTTTGGATGACCTTTGTTCTTACTATTATCATTGGGGCTTTATGGATTTGTAAAATGATTGTTACAAAACAAGTTAGAATTCAAAGAACTCCTCTTGATATACCAATCCTTTTGTTTTTGCTGTCTCAAATCTTATCAACCATATTCTCAATTGATAAACATGTTTCGCTGTGGGGATATTACTCAAGATTTAACGGTGGGCTTTATTCAATAATTGCCTATATTTTTCTTTACTACGCTTTTGTTTCCAATTTAGCAACCTTAAAACAAATTAAAAAAGCTTTAAAATGGAGTCTTATCTCCGGTCTTATTGTTGCTTTATGGGGACTTCCCTCTCATTTTGGCTATGATCCAACCTGTTTAATTTTTAGAGGAACTTTTGATGTTTCCTGTTGGACAAATGATTTTCAACCAAAGGTAAGAATCTTTTCAACTCTTGGACAACCTGATTGGCTGGCTGCTTACCTTACAATTCTTCTTCCAATATCAATATTTATGTTTTTTGATTCAATTAAGGAAAAACTCAAAGACAGCAAAGCCTTTCTGACAAGAAAAAAAATACTAATTGCCGCTTCCTATCTTTTATTAAGCATGCTTTTTTATGCCGATTTAATGTATACCTCTTCAAGGTCTGGTGCAATTGCAGGTTGGATTACTATTGTCTCAATTTTAGGTATTTACCTTTATCATAATTTTAAATTAAAAATTATTAAAGATAAATTTTTAAGATTAATTCCCGTATATCTTTTAATACTATTTATATTACTTACTTTTATAACTTCAATTCCGTTTGCAAAATTTCAAAAATATACTCTTCCTTCTTTAATTTCAAATGCAAGTGAAAATAAAGCAGCAGAAAAAACTACCAAAGAAGCAATTGAGCCCACTCCTGCTCCACATGTGGGAGAGTTAGGCGGAACCGATTCAAGTAAAATTAGATTTATTGTCTGGGAGGGCGCTTTAAATATATGGAAAAGTAGTCCTATTTTTGGCTCCGGTGTTGAAACCTTTGCCTATGCCTATTACAACCATCGTCCAGAAGCTCATAATTTAACTTCTGAATGGAACTTTTTATACAACAAGGCTCATAATGAATTCTTAAACTACCTTGCAACAACCGGAATCTTTGGCTTTGGAACTTATCTTTACTTTATAATCCTATTTTTCTTTCTCTATTACAAAGCTGTTAAAAAATTACATAAAGAAGAAAAAGGGGAAAAATTTATGGCAATGGCTCTTGTTTTGTCTTTCGTTGCCATTTTAATTACAAACTTTTTTGGCTTTTCGGTTGTAATAACAAATATATATCTCTTTTTAATTCCATTATTTGTTTTAATAATCTTTAATTTAATTGATAAGCAGAAAGTCTTTCTTTTGCCAAAAACAAGAATGGTTGAAAAAACTGAAAATCAAAAACTATCAACAGGACAATACATTTTAATAACACTTACTGGGATTATAGGCCTCTACCTTCTTATTATTCTTATTGTTTTTTGGAACGCTGACAGAAGCTATGCTATGGGCATGAATTTAAATAAAGCCAGAGAATATCAACAAGCAAGGCCGTTTTTAATCAGCGCGATTGAACAAAGACCAGGAGAACCTGTCTTTAGAGACGAATACGCTATAAATACAGCGGTTTTAGCAACCTATTTAGCAAGTGAAAAAGACTCAACAGAATCTGCAAAACTTGCTCAAACTCTTATTCAGGAAGCAAGCTTGGTTACTGAAGAGTTAACTCAAAAATATCCAAAAAATGTAGTGTTTTTAAAAACAAAAACCAGGGTATATTACACTCTTTCACAAATTGACCTAAGATATTTAAGTCTTGCCAAAGACGCAATAGAAAAAGCCTATAAACTTGCCCCAACCGATGCAAATATTATTTACAATTTTGCCGTAATCTCCGGACAATTAGGAGATGATGAAAAAGCAGTTGAACTTTTACAAAAAACCATAAAACTAAGACCAGATTATTACGATGCATATTACGCTTTAGGAATTTTCTATGAACAATTAGCAACTAATGAACAAGGTCAAATTATTGATAGAAATTATCACAATAAAGCAATTGAGCAAATGAAATTAATTTTAGATAAAATTGCACCAGAAGATGAAAAAGCTAAAGAAGCACTTTCAACTTGGGAGAAAAAATAATGTTAAAAATAGTTACAGCTCCAAATCCGGTTCTTTCTCAAAAAGCAAAACCCGTTAAAAAAGTAAACAAAGAAATTAAAAGAATTATACAGGATATGATTACTGCCTTAAATCAAGCAACCGACCCAATTGGTGTTGGTCTTGCTGCCCCACAAGTTGGCCTTCCGCTTCAGATTTTTATTACTAAACCAACTTTAAAATCAAAAATCAGTGTTTTTATTAACCCCAAAGTAATTAAGACTAGTGAGCAAGCGGTTAAAAAAGAAATTAAACCAAAACCAAAAAGAAATAAACCCTTAAAGCTTGAGGGCTGTCTTTCGATTCCTAATATTTGGGGAGAAGTTAAAAGAAAACCAAGTATAAGAATTTCCTACCTTGATGAAAATGGAAATAAAAGAGTAAAAACATTTACCGGTTTCATGGCTACAATAATCCAACATGAACTTGATCACCTACAAGGCGTTTTATTTCCAAAAAAAGTAATTGAGCAAAAAAACACCCTTTTTAAATCAACAAAAGACGAAAAAGGACAAGATGTTTTTGAAGAAGTTAATCTTTAATCATGAAAGTAATATTTTTTGGCTCTGGCAAATATGCAATTTCTGTTATTAAAGTTTTAAAAAAGGAATTTGACCTTTTTGTTTTTACGACCGAAAAAGAAAAGCAAAGCTTCCTAATTAGATATTTAGATGAGAATAATGTTGATTACAAATCCATAAACTCTTTTTTAAAAGAAGATGTTTTAAAACATAAAGCTAATTTAGGAGTGTTGGCAAATTTTAGATTAATAGTTCCAAAAGAAATACTTAATCTTTTTCCTTTGGGAATTTTAAATATTCATCCCTCACTTCTCCCAAAAGGAAGAGGTGCAACTCCGGGACAAGAAGCTATTGTAAATAATGACAAGCTAACGGGAGTTAGTATTATTAAATTAGATGAAAAACTAGACCATGGACCAATTCTTGCCCAAAAAGAGGAAGAAATAAAGGACAATGATACAGCAGATAGCTTATACCAAAGACTTTTTGAAATTGGAGCAGACTTACTATATCAAAATATTAAGCAATATATAAAAGGTAATCTAAAATTAGTAGTGCAGGATGATAGTAAAGCTACATATACTAAGACTTTAACTCGTGAAAGTGGGTTTATTAATGCTAATAATCCACCAAAAAATTTAAAAACAATGATTAAAGCCTATTTCCCCTGGCCAGGTGTTTGGACAGAAAAAAATGGAAAAAGAATTAAGTTTTTGCCAAACGATAAAATTCAGGTTGAGGGAAAAAAAGAAGTGAAATATAAAGACTTTGTAAATGGTTATCCTAATATTGGAAAAGAATTATTAAATAAATTGGGACTATCTTATTAATAAATGATTAACTTAAAATTAATTTTTTCTTTTTGTTTAACAATTTTTATTCCTCTTTTATATCTTTTAAACATTTATCTAGCTTATTACTACCCTAATACAATTAAGCTTCCTTTCCTTTTAATACTTTTGGGTATTATCTTTTTTACTATTGGTCTTACTTTCTGGATTATTAGCTTTTATAACTTAAGAAAAGTTTTTGGAGTTTTGCCACAAAAGCAAAAAAAAATAAAAACTGGGCTTTATAAATATTTTAAACACCCGATGTATATTGGAATTTTTTTAACATTTTTGGGATTAAGTTTAGCCAACTCTTCAAAACCTGGGCTGTTGTTTTTGTTTTTTATAATCCTTCCTGTTCTTATTTTAAGAATAAAGTTTGAGGAAAAAAATTTGACAAATTAATTTTCTTGTTGGGTAGTAGCTTCTTCTGTTTTTATTTCTTCTTTTTTATCAGTAGCCTTAAATGCTCTTAAGCATTTTGTACAAAGCCTAAGCTTTTTTTTAACACCATTTATCTCCACCTTTGCTTTGTGCAAATTTGGTTTAAAGCGTCTTTTTGTTCTTCTTTTTGAATGCGAAACGTTATGTCCATGCATAACGCCTTTTCCGCAATAATCACATCTAAGTGCCATAGACAATATTTAGATAATCAATTATACTAGAAAGCACCGTAAGATACAATTGTTAATTTACTATGAACTTTGTTTCAATGCTTTTACTACTGGTAGTTTTGTTATTTTCAGCAATTATTCATGAAATTTCTCATGGTTTTGTTGCCGAAAGGCTCGGAGATCCAACGGCAAGACTTTTAGGGAGATTATCGCTTAATCCTAAAAAACACATCGACCCTGTAATGAGCATACTCTTACCTCTTCTTCTTATCTTTTCAGGCTCTCCTGTTATCTTTGGAGCAGCAAAACCGGTTCCTGTTGATCCATTTAATCTAAGAGACGGTAGAAAAGACATTGCCCTTGTTTCTCTAGCAGGCCCTTTAAGTAACATTATTATTGCCATTATTGCAGCCATTTTAATTAAAGTTTTATTTTTAATTGATCCCATGCTAAACAGTATTGTAGTTTTATATTCCTACATATTTTTAAAAATAGTAGTACAGATAAACTTATTATTGGCAATATTTAACCTTATTCCAATTCCCCCGCTTGACGGCTCTAAAATTTTTTCTCTTCTTCTTCCTGAAAAACAGGCAAGAATTTACTTAGCCTTTGGTTCTGTTGGGTTTTTAATAATCTTTTTTCTACTTCTTTTCCCAATCGGCGGACTATCTCTTCCTCAACTTATCTATAATCTTTTAATTTTTGCTCAAGGTATTTTAGGGGTTTAATTTTCACTTGACTTTTCACGAAAAAGTTTCTACACTTAATATGTTCTTTGGTATTAGAGAAAAGTTTGGTAGCTTTTCCTCTACAATTTCACTGGACTTGAGGTATCTGCCAAATTGGCGGAGACAGAACAAAGCGTTCTGGTTCCGTGAGAACCAGAAATGAGTTCACCTAATTAACGGTCTGG
Organism: uncultured Gammaproteobacteria bacterium; assembly: GCA_964523705.1. GTDB lineage: Bacteria > Patescibacteriota > Microgenomatia > Levybacterales > UBA12049 > CAYWVK01. The sequence continues at coordinate 50,151 of CAZFYA010000004.1, read as the reverse complement.
GGAAAAACCAATCAATGCTCGATACCAAAGACAGAATTTATCTTAATTTATCCTCCATGTCCTCTTTGACGAGGCTTGTTTAGCTATATTATATTTGATAAAATTGTAAGGCTATTATTAAATGCCTCCATAGCTTAGTGGCAAAGCGGCGGTTTTGTAAACCGTTGACAACAGTTCGATTCTGTTTGGAGGCTCCAGGCTAGGATGGCGGAGCAGCAATCGCACTTGACTGTAGATCAAGCGTCCGAAAGGACTTCGGGGGTGCAATTCCCTCTCCTAGCACATTTAGCCGGCTTGGCTCAGTGGTAGAGCGAGTCATTGGTAATGACTAGGTCATGGGTCCGATTCCCATAGCCGGCTCCGATAAGGAAAGGAGGAAATACTCGTACTGAGTAAAATCGAAGTATGGCAAAAAAAGGTGAACATAGAATAAAAGTAGGACTAACCTGCTCTGTTTGTAAAAACAGAAATTATATTACCAGTCGGAATAAATTAAATACGACAAACAAGCTTTTAATAAAAAAGTACTGTAAACATTGTAAAAAAAGAACAGATCATAAGGAAACTGAAAAATTAAAGTAAAATTAGGGGTGTCGGTTAACGGTAAACCAGCGGTCTCCAAAACCGCGACTAGGGGTTCGATTCCCTTCACCCCTGCTGATGTAGTTTGTCCTCTTGAAATCTTTACAAAAATTCTAAATAATAATTATCCATGGTATTAACAAAAAATGACTTAGGACAAATAAGAGATGTTATTCAAGAAGAAGTCAGTGAAATCGTTGATGATAAATTGGATATTAAACTAAAACCAATAAAGAAAGAACTCAAATATCTAAGAAAAACATCTAACCTCATAATAGAAAACTACGAAGAAGAAGACACTTCTCTTAAGAAAAGAGTTAAGAAACTCGAAAACCATTTAGGATTATCCACTCAAAACTAACTATGTCCCTTTATAACACCTTCTAATATGGTTACTAAATCCTGCAACTGATATAGTTTGTCCTCTTGAAATCAGCTGAAAAACTCTTAATAATAAATGTCTATGACTCTAACAAAAGCTGATTTTAGCCAAATAAGAAAAATATTACGTGAGGAAAGTGAAGAAGAAAATGAAACCACACGAAGTGAGCTACGTACAGAGTTGAAATTATTTAGAGTAAAACTAGAAAACCAGCTTGAAAAAGTAGAAAATGGAGTAAAAAATTTATCAATTAGACTACGAAAGGTAGAAAAAAATATCTCCGTGGCAATTGATGTTTTTGATAGAACTGATGTTAAATTAGATAAAAGAGTAGAAAAAATAGAAGACCACTTAGGATTATCCACTCAAAACTGAATATGCCCCTTTATAATAACTTCTAACATAATTACTTAATTTCTACTATTTAGCAGTAATTTTGAAATAGATAAGTCTAAAAATGCAATATTTAACTTAATCTTTTTCTAATTGCTCTATCAAGATCTTTTTCTATTGCCTCACTTTCTGAACTATGAAATTGTGCAAGTAGTCTTTTTTGCTCTTGTTTAGTAAGCGGTATTTTATTTACTCCAATACTTTCCACAGAACCCCCGCCAAATGGACTACAAACAATATAAAATTTTATCTCATCAGTTTCAGGATGATATAATGCTGTATAAGAAATACCCGGCCCAAGAGAAAACGCTTCGGGTTTATTATTATTTAATTGTAATGCAAGTCTTTTTACAAATCCACGCAAGTCTTTTCTAAGCAGTCTAGGCAAGGTATTAAAAAAATCCGAAGTATTAATCACATTTAGAGCAGTATTTACATCATTATACTCAAGGTTTTGAGCTTGAGGATAAGAGCTTGATATAACTCTTTGATAATTTTGAGTAAAAATAGGCATTAAAATTTCTTTATAAAATTGATCTAAAGCTCTATAAGAATTTTTTATAATTTCAAAAAAGTCAGGAGATTCTAAAGCATTAAGTCCCTTTGCTACAAGTACAATACCGCTTAATGGGTAGTTTCCATGGCTATTAATAAATAATTTGGGTTTAGAAAATTTAGTCAGTGATAAACTCTCTAATTGATGCTCAACAAAAGGAAGGGTTATCTTAGAAAACAATTGGTAAATTAGCCCAGGAAAAAATCTTCTAATATCTTTGCTAATGTCCTTAGCAGAGGTCCCAGCAGCAATATGTTTTGAACGCAATTCTCTTCTTGAAGAAAAAAAATCCACTTCATTTAAAAGACTTTCGCTAATAAGAAAAGTGTGCATATGAGCTACTTTAATTGTTTGAGTACGTAAAAAGTCAGCTCTACTAAATGGGCTAAAGTTAAGCCCTAAAGCAATAAGGCAATCCCCAATATTTCTATTCCTGTAAGTATCCGTTAAAGCATTCACTATTTGTGCATTAACCCTAAAAAATTCTCCCCATGTTTTACTTGTTCCATCTAGTGGAGTTACTATTGCCAGGGAAGGATTATCGGGAAACATAAAAGTAAGTGTTTGAGCTGATATAATAAAATCAGGATTATATGGCTTTGTAGTTTTAACAATTCTTATACGCTGATCGCCGTTTTTGGAATCTTTAACTTTCTCCTCGAAGATCATTCCATCAGGAAGCATCGTATTAAGCTCAACCAGCTTTATTTCTTTCTTTACCTTATTCATGTCCTGAGGAAAGGCAGAAAATGGCACTCGATCTCTGTCGGTTAAAAAGGGTCGCTTAAGGATAATTCCTTTTGTTAAGAAGCGCTCCATATAATATTAAACAAGGATTTTATCAAAAAGCTAATCTTATTACAAAAAACTAAGAAATAATACATAAACTATAGAAGATTAATTGCTTTACTTATAATAAGCGGTATTCTCATGCTTTCAGTGTCCAATCCTCCGTGATGACCCAAAAAAGAAAACTTTTTCTCCTTGTCAAACCTATACCAAATAATATTATCTTTTGTCGGAAGAATAATAACGTTCCCTATTCTATTTAAAATTTTATCGGATGAGCCAATACTACCGAATATTTTTTTCTTTACTTTATCTGTGACTTTAATAACTACTGCTTTATTACCCAATATTTTTTTAAGCATTGAAATCGTTTCTCTTATTCTTTCCTCTTTTACTGAAAGAAATATATCACGAGGCCCTCCTGTTGGAGGAATAAAATGACCAGATGGAGCTATTTTTAAATTTTTTATAATTTCTGGATAATTATTTAAATAAATTATAGACGACGGATTTACTGTTTTTTGACCATGATCAGCTGTCAAAATAAATGCGCTTTTTTTAGCAATTAAATAATCAAGGCTTCCTAATAAATTTTCTATTGCCTTACCTATTTTTTCTGTTTCATGCATAGCTTGTGTGGAGGTTGGGCCAAACACATGAGAAACTGTGTCTACAAATGGAATATATACGGAGATATATTTTTCTCTTCCCAAAATTAATCTTTCTTTTATTTTCCTGTTAAGATCCGTAAAACTGACATAAGGTAAAACATAAGAACCGTTTAGTAAAGATTTTGTGTACATTGTATTCTTGTACTCTTGAGGTAAAAAAGAAACTGATCTCACATTACTCTCGGCTAATAGCTGAAAAACAGTTTTTTTTTCGAAGAGAACACTAGGAGTTTTTAATAATTTAATATTCTCTTTACCTACTGTTTCATAAGGAAGTGGTTTTATAGTCGCGTCAAGTTCTCTAAAATACAAAACCCATTCAAATAATCCATGCTCTATTGGCGTTAAACCTGAATAAAAAGAGGTTAAAGCTGGCGTAGTTGATGATGGAAAAACAGATTTTAAAGAAAAAGCTTTTCTGTTTTGAATCATTCTCTTAAAAAAAATATTTTTTTGGGAAACTTTTTTAAACAAACTCCAACCAAAACCATCAATCATGAAAAGCACAATGGTAGAAGCACTTTTTAGCTCACTTGTCATATAAGATGGTAATGTAGGCTTAAGGGGGGTTATGCCAAAATGAGACAAAATTGTGTGTGGCACATTAATTAACGATCTTCTATTATAATTAGGGAAAATATTAGAATATTTATTTATCTTCATATTTTAATATAAATACAATCTAAAAAGTAGTATGTGTATTTTACCACTATTAAACATATTTAATTTAATCTCTTTAATGTGTTTAAGTTTTTCATCCTGTGCTATAATAGCCAATTATTATGAGGAGTAAGGAAAAAGAAAGCCTAATACATGGAACTTTGCACGAATTTGTTGGAAGAGATAGTGTACTTAAGGACAAATATACTACATGGTGGATTAAATTATTAAGTAAAGAGGGAATAAAAACCATTAGACAAAGAAAAGCGAAAATACGGCCAGAAAAACACCAAGCAATACCCCACCGACAACATCAGTAGTCCAGTGCTCACCAAGATAAACCCTGCTAACAAACATTATTAAACAAAAAAGAGAAAGTAAAATATATAAAAATATCTTTTTTTCTCTTGTTAATTTCTTGGAGCGATGAATAAGGAAAAATAAAATCAAAGAAATAAAAGCTGTTCTGGCCGCATGTCCTGATGGATAAGAAAAACCGGGTTGAACATAAGAACTTGGAAAACTAAACGGAATTTCTGTTCTTAAAAAGAAAAAAGGAGGGTTATTTTGATCAATTAAAGTCTTTCCAAAAACTTCTATGAGATGCAAGAATACATACGGAATTAGAACAAGAATTCCCCTCAATTTTTTAATAAAGACTATTAATATAATTAAAAAAATACTTGCAATTTCAAAGCTTCCAATAACACTAAAGGCTGAAAACAAAGAATCTAAAGATCTTGGTAAATTATCCTGTAATTTAACCATAGTATCAAAGTCAAATTGAATAAAATATTCTCTGGCAACAAAATATGAAAGGAAAATAAACAGTAAAAACACTAAAAAACTTAAAGAACTGATTTTTAAAAATTTCTTCATTTTTTAAAATTATAAATTTAAGTCCTTGAGGAACTTGCGGAATTCTCCGTTTAAATCCGGGTGTTTTAATGCCATTTCAGCTACTGTTTTTATATATTCAATCTTGTTTCCTGTATCGTAATATTTTCCGTTTTTAATTTCCACTGCATAAATTGGCACACCGTTATCTCTTAAGTGGTTAATAGCATCTGTTAACCATATTTCCCCACCTTTTCCGGGTTGAATTTCTTTCAAGGTCTTAAAAATTTCCGGCGGAACAATATATGCTCCATGAGTTGCCAGGTTTGAAGGTGCTTTATCAGGATCCGGCTTTTCAACAATTTCATTAATCTTATAAACATTTCCTTCAACCTTTGTAATATCAGCTATTCCATAACGACTTAAGTCTTCTTTTTTATCAATTCTTACTCCTGAAATTACTACTCCTTGATATTTTTCATAGACATCAATCATTTGTTTAAGCCTTGGAGGAGTTGCATAAATAAACTCATCTCCCCAAACAACCGCAAAAGGTTCGTTTTCAATTGCCGGTTCTGCACAAAGAACAGGAGTTCCGTTTCCGTATGGCCCCTTTTGTCTGACATAAATAAAGTTTGCCATTTCAGAAATTCTTTCAATTTCTTTTATGGCTTCTTTTTTTCCTCCGTCTTCAAGGTTTTTAATTAAATCCGCATTGGGTAAATCAAAATGATCCTCAATTGCCCTTTTAGTACTACCGGTAACAATTATTACATCTTCAATCCCTGAATTTACTGCTTCTTCAACAACATATTGAATAATTGGCTTATCAACAACCGGAAGCATTTCCTTAGGCATTGCTTTTGTTTGAGGTAAAAACCTGGTTCCAAAACCAGCTGCGGGGATAACTACTTTTCTGATTTTATTCATAAAGTTGATAAACATTATTTTATCCTTAATCCCCTTTACATGTCAACCTAGGTTTGATAAAATTACCAAATATGGCGACAACGCCTGTTAATTTTATAAAGGAGGTTAAAGACGAACTTAAAAAAGTTGTCTGGCCTACCAGAAGTGAGGTAATAAGATTAACTACCATTGTAATAATAGTCAGTCTTATAGTCGGACTATTTTTAGGCTTAATGGATTATATTTTTACCAATCTTTTAGGAATAATTATTTAATATGGATAAAAAAACACTTGAGGAAAAAGAAGAAAAAAAAGAGGAAGTAAAAGAGGAAGAAAGCTTAGATGAAGCACTTAAGCCTTCAAAAAAAGCTGATGAAGCTGGTGCAAGATGGTATATTGTCCACACTTATTCAGGACATGAAAACAAAGTTTCTAAAAACTTAAAACAAAGAGTACAAGCTTTAGGTTTTGAAAATAGAATATTTGATGTTTTAGTCCCCATGCGAAACACAATTAAAGTAACTTCCGGTAAAAAAGAAAATGTTGATGAAAAAATCTTTCCAGGATATGTTTTAGTTAAAATGATTTTGGATAATGAGAGTTGGCTTTTAGTTAGAACAACCCAGGGTGTCACATCATTTATTGGAGCAGGAAACAAACCAACACCAATATCAGACAAAGAGGTAGAAGCAATTCAAAAGTTTATGAAAACCGAAGAACCACTCTACAAAACTGCTTTTACTGTTGGTGAAGCTGTAAAAATTGTTGATGGTCCATTTGCTGACTTTTTGGGAACAATTGATGAAATTGATGAAGCAAAAGGTAAATTAAAGGTATTAGTAAGTATTTTTGGAAGAGAAACACCAGTCGAGCTGGACTTTTTACAAGTTGCTAAGCTATAATATACAAATATTAATCTGGGAGACTATTAGTCGTTCGAACCAGTAGCTAAAATACCCCTAAAAAGTATTTTCTACTAGAGACGACTAATTCAAACAAAATGGCAAAAAAAGTAAAAACAATTATAAAATTAAATATTCCGGCAGGAACTGCAACTCCTGCACCACCGGTTGGTCCGGCTTTAGGACAACACGGACTTCCTATTATGGATTTTGTTAAGGCCTTTAACGATAAAACAGCCGATCAAAAAGGAACCATTATACCGGTTGTAATTACTGTTTATGAAGATAGAACATTCTCCTTTATTACTAAAAAACCGCCAATTGCTGAGATGATAAAAAAAGCAATTGGAAAAGAAAAAGGCTCTCAAAAACCAGGCAAGGAAAAAGTAGGAGCCCTAACACAGACTCAAGCTGAGGAGATTGCTAAAGAAAAGCTTGAGGATTTAAATACAACTGATGTAAAACAGGGTGCAAAAATTGTTGCAGGAGTAGCAAGAAGTATGGGAGTGGAGGTTAAATAATGGGAAAAGTAAGAGTAAAGACAATCGGAATTGAAGAGGTTGAGGAACAAGAGAAAAAAGAGGCAAAAAAAAGAAAAGAGGAAAAAAGAACCGTAAAAGTTCCCGGAATGAAAGGCGGAGAAAGAGTTGTATCTGTTGGGCCAACAGAAGAAGAACTTGAAAATCTTGAAAAACAAGAAAAAACAGAAGAAGAGAAAGAAGAAAAAGAGGAAAAAAAACAAAAAAAGGCAAAGTTTGTAAAAGCCCCAAGATCAAAAAAATACCAAGGATTATTATCTTTATTTGATAAAAACAAAACTTATTCTCTTTCAGAAGGTTTAGATTTATTGGAAAAACTGCAAAGAAAAAGCTTTGATGAAACTGTTGAATTACATATAAATACTATTTCAACCGGAATTTCAGGTAATATTACTCTTCCCCATGGAACAGGTAAGAAAACAAGGGTTGCAGTTGCCGATGATAAGATAATTTCAGATATTGAAAAAGGAATAATTAATTTTGACATTCTAGTAGCAGAACCTTCAATGATGCCAAAGCTTGCTAAAGTTGCTAAAATTTTAGGACCAAAAGGCTTAATGCCAAATCCAAAAAATAATACAATTACCGCTAATCCCCAAGATTTAGTTAAAAAATATGAAGCAGGACAGATATCTTTTAGAACCGAAGTTAAAGCTCCCCTTCTTCATGTTTCAGTTGGTAAAATGTCTTTTGGTAAAACAAAATTGACTGAAAACATAAAAGCACTTATTTCAGCTATAAAAAAAGTTAATATTCAAAAAATTACCCTTAAATCCTCAATGTCCCCTGGGATTAAAATAGAAATATAAATAATTAATTCTTGACTTAATATTTCCTATCTGTTAAACTCCTATTTATTCTTAAGACAGCGGGTCCTTCGACAAGCTCAGGATAAACATACTTGACGAAGATAAATCCTGCCGAGGGATAAAATATTTGCACTCGTCTTAAGAGTGCTTTTTTATTATGAAAGACGATACAAAAGTAAGTAAAAACAGGGAAAAAAAACAAGAAATTGTTGCCTTATTAATTGAAAAGATGAAATCAGCTAAGGCAATTATTTTTACCAATTATCAAGGATTAACCCATAAGCAGTTGGAGGATTTTAAAAAGCAAATAAAAACCATGGATAGCGATTTTGTGGTTGCTAAAAATAGTTTAATCTTACGCTCCGCAAAGGAAGCAAAAATAAAATTAAAAGACGAAAAAACAATTGAAGGACCAACCGGAACCATGTTTATTTATGAAGATATTGTAAATCCACTTAAACAATTAGCAAAAATAATCAAAGACTTGGGCATACCAAGTGTAAAAATAGGCTTTTTAGAAGATAAAGCCCTTACAGGCGAAGAAGTATTAAGACTAGCTTCTCTTCCATCAAGAGAGGTCTTACTTGCCCAAGTAGTTGGTGGTTTAAAAGGACCAATTTTTAATCTTCACAGAAGCTTGTCTTTTAATATTCAAAAACTGGCATTAACACTTAAAGCAATTGAAGCTAAAAAAAATTGAATTTAAAGGAGGTGAACTAATAATGGCAAAACTTTCAAAAGACGAATTAATAAAAGCGATTGAAGAAATGTCTGTTTTGGAACTTTCTGATTTAGTTAAAGCTATTGAAGAAAAATTCGGTGTATCAGCACAAGCAATGGTCGCTGCTCCAGCTCAAGCAGGAAACGGAGCAACAGCTGATGAACCAAAGGAAGAACAGACTGTCTTTAATGTAGTTATTGCTTCCTCGGGTGCAAATAAACTAGCAGTTATTAAAGCTCTTCGAGAATTAGTTCCAACCTTAGGACTCAAAGAAGCAAAAGACTTAGTTGATACTGCGCCAAAAGAAGTAATGAGTGCTGTTAATAAGAAAACTGCTGATGAAGCAAAAGAAAAACTAACAACAGCAGGCGCAACAGTTGAGCTAAAATAGCGAGACTATGAAGTCCTTCTTGGATCGCTCTTTAAGTCGTATTCGGATAGAATTGAAAAGACGAAAAGAAAGATCTGGAGGAAGCAACAGTTGAGTTAAAATAATTTAATTCAATTACTTTCAAAAGAACTCCCGTTTTAGGGAGTTTTTTTGTGGGAACTTTCCATGCTAATGGTTGTTTGAAATCTGCTTCTGTGTAATGGCTCCCCACGTATCATTCCATGAACATTATTAGGTATTGACGGAGAACCAAGACGATCAACTAAAATTGATAAAATTCCTGTCTTTTTTGCTCCTGAAATATCCGTTGTAAGCGTATCTCCTATCATTACTGCTTGATGAGGATCACAACCAAGCTCATCAAGTACTCTTCTAAAATATCTTGAACTTGGCTTTCTTATAAAAATACCGGGCACTACATTTATTGCCCCAATTGATTCTGCTAATTGAGTTAAGGGTTTTCTTCTGGAGTTTGAAGCAATGCAAATCTTTTCAAAAACTCCATTGCTAACTATATTTTTTAAAAGCGTAAGATATTCTCTGGATAATTCGTTTTCTCCGGCGGAAACAAGAGTATTGTCAGCATCAAATATTCCGTAACGGATTCCCAGCTTAGCTAGTATGGAAAAATCAATTTCTTCAATTGAAGGGGCATAATAATCTGGAACTAATATATTGGTTTTATCAAGTTGTATAAACCCGTTACCAATTTCTTTTCTTTTTTGCTCAATTTCTATCATAAATTTAAATTATATCTTATAATTTAAAGTTGTAAAGAGAAAATTAATTATGTTTGTATTTTTTCTTTTTTAACCCTTGACATTTTTGTTATACTTTGTTATTTTGTAATTAATTAATAATCATATTGATTATTATTAATATATTCTCGAGGCTATGGATAAACAAAATATATCAATAAATAACCTACCAGATCTCCTAACAGTCCGCGAAGTTGCTCAGATTTTAAGAGTCTCCTCCCTTACAATTAAACGCTGGGGCAAAAGAGGAAAATTACCGGCAATAAGAATAAACTCCAGAGGAGATAGAAGATATAAAAAAGAAGCTGTTCTTTGGCTACTTGGAATGCAGCAAAAAAGCGAATAATTACACTCCTCTTCTATACGTTGCTCTATCTTTTGTTCTGATTAATTCTTCATTTGGACTAACAAAGTGAGTTTTAATAAATCTAATTGTTTCTCTTGGGTCTTGGGTGTTTACAAATATGCCTGTTCCAAGCTCAAACCCTCCTAATGTCTTAAATCTTGGAATAATTCTTAAATACCAGTCTCCTCCGGGATAAATATAAAAGTTAAATGGAAATTCATTACCGTGTCTTAAATCCATTATCTGAATAACTCTGTAAAGGATTTTGGAAAGATCAGTTATCTCTTCTTCTGTAATTTCACCAAACGTTCTTCCTCTTGCTTTTGGATAAATCCATATTTCTTCCGGCCACTGACTATATAATGGACAAAAGATTACGAATTTACTTGTCTCTTGTGTCTCTTCTTCATCTGAAGGTGCTTCTAGGCGCTGAATGCTCATTGTTACTTCTTCTGGAATAACTGCAATCTGACTATGAGGATGAGGAAGGCTTTCTCCTCCATCTTTTCCGTGATTATGGAAAATATATACCCAGCCTTTATCCTTATGAGTTTGATAGCGCTGCCAATAGGTTTTTAAAATAAGTTCTGTATGAAACGTTGGTAATGTATCAAAATTTTTATGATGGTCCGGTGAGTGAATAACTACTTCATGAATTGGTGCAAAGGGAAATTTATTAGGAATTACTCTTACTTGCCAGTTTGGGTCTCCTTCTTCTCCTCCAATTCTAAAAACCTCTCTTTCTTTCCCCTCGTTTCCTATACAAAAAGGGCAAACAGGCTCAATTCCCTTTTCAACATTAGGCCTTTTTGAGCGTTTTATAGCGGAGATTATAAAAACGTCACTAATCTTGTTCTCAATAAACTTAAAATCCATACCTTACTCTATTAAACAGTAGTTTTTGGTAAAAATGCAAGGACTTGCTTGTTTAAAAAAATAATTAAATAAAATTGAGGCAATTAATTACTAAATTAGATATATTGATATTGATTTATATACTAATTAATACCGGTAATCCTTAAAATTTAATTATTATTAACTATTTTTTAAGCTAAAAGCATATCAATATATATACAAATATTGAGGGTGTTTATCTTTTATTAAGCTTTTCCTTTAAAACAAGATATAGAAAAGTGATTAATGAAAGTTGACGTTTTATACGCCATGGTTGAATTAAAAGCCTAAAAAGCCATTCTAGCCCCAAAGTTTGAATTAGCCCTGGAGCACGTTTTACCCTTCCACTTATAAAATCAAATGCTCCGCCTACTCCAATTGCTACTTTTACAGGTAATTTTTCAAGGTTTTTTGCAATCCAAAGCTCTTGTTTTGGAGATCCAAACGCAACAAATAAGATGTCTATTGTTTTTTTACCAGTTCTTTTAGCCATTGCACTATTAATATAGTGTGCTGTTTTATCGTCAGGGGTTCCACTTTCAGTGAAAACTATATCAAGACCAGGATATTTTTCACGTAAGCACTCGGCAGTTAACTCTGCTACGCGAGGTCCAGCACCAAGAAATCCCACCGTTATAGGCTGTTTTGCAACCCTTTTACATAGGGTTTCGAGTAGTTCAACGCCTGTTAATCTATGCCTAAATTCCCTTCCCAAGAGCTTACCTGCAAAAAGTACTCCAACCCCATCAATTGAGGCTAATTTTGCTTTATTAAGAACATCTTTGTAGTCTAAGTTTTTGTTAGCAATTACCAAAATTTCGGGATTTGGGGTAACAACATAAAATTTTTCATCATTTTTTTCTAGTCCTCTAATAATATACTCTAGGATTTCCTCCTTAGAGGCTGCTGAAAACCCTACTCCGAGTAAACTACTTTTACTAATTGTCCCTACTTTACTACAAGACTTTTTCATAATTGACTAAAATTGCTAAATTATGCCATTTTTGAACATTTTTATTATCCAACCGTTTCTAACCTATTATTGCCTATTTCTTGTTAAAAAAGCTTATTTTTCTTTGTATTGGCAATTTAAATACTATAATTCTATGGCTTTGTGAAAAAATAGGTTTTTTTGTGAAAATTATCATCTTTTAAATAGTTATTATATATATTATAGGATTAAATATTTTTAGGCAGTTATTTTCGGGCAATACTTCTTTTATATAACTCTATATTTTCTAAAGCAACTCCTGTTCCCCTAACAACACACAAAAGCGGGTCTTCTGCAACGTGGCACGGAACTCCGGTTACCTTAGTCATTAACTTATCAAAATTATGTAGAAGCGATGTGCCTCCTGCCATTACTACTCCTTTATCAATAATGTCTGACGCCAATTCAGGAGGTGTTTTTTCAAGTACTTTTTTAACCGCTTGGATAATGTTCATTAAAACCGGCTCTATAGCCTCGTTTACAATCTCCTCTGTTAATTCAACTGATCTTGGAAGCCCGCTTACACTATCTCTCCCTTTAATTTCAAGTTTTTTTTGTCCACCTTTTCTATCTTCAATTAAAGCATTCGCAATATTGATCTTTACTTCCTCTGCTGAACGCTCTCCAATAAGAAGATTAAACTTTTTTTTAACATACGCTGCTATTGCTTCATCAATTTTATTTCCTCCAACTCTTACAGAATCATGCACAACTACCCCTCCTAAAGAGATTACAGCTGATTCTGCAGATCCTCCGCCAATATCAATAATCATGTGCCCTGCAGCTTGAGCAATCGGCACTTTTGCGCCAATTGCTGCAGCTAATGGCTCCTCTATCAAATAGGCAACCTTAGATCCTGCTGCCATGGTAGCATCCAAGACTGCTCTTCTTTCAACCTGGGTTACACCTGATGGAATACAAACCATAACTTCCGGCTTAAAAAAACGAGATTTACCGGCTGCTTTATCAATAAAGTATGAAAGCATTGTTTCGGTAATTGTGTAATCAGCAATTACTCCATCTCTAAGTGGTCTTTGTGCAACAATATTACCGGGAGTTCTACCAAGCATTTCTTTTGCCTCTTTACCAACAGCCACTACCCTGTTTTCCTCCGCTGTTACTGCAACTACTGTTGGTTCATTAAGGACAATTCCTTCTCCGGCAACATAAACAACTGTATTAGCTGTGCCTAAATCAATTCCAATTCTTTTTGATAGCATAGGTTTATTCAGTCTGGTTAACTATATCAAAATATATATTTAACCTATCAATTTTAAAATGTAGCCTTACAATAAAGATTATATATACCATAATTATGTCTTGCAAGTATCAATCTCTGCCTGTATAATGACCGTAAACTATGAAAAAACCCTGGATTATTCCAATTGCTATTCTTATCTTTATTTTGCTTATAACATCCTTAGTGATTCTTTACGGTAGGGGTTATAGGTTTGGCTTTGATAAGGGAAAGATAGGAATATCCGGCACGGGACTTTTAGTTGCAACCAGTGTGCCTGACGGTGCTCAAGTGTTTATTAACGGACACTTAACTACAGCCACAGACAATACCATTAATCTATCCCCCGGAACATATAAGGTTAAGATATATAAGGAAGGGTATTTTCCCTGGGAGAAAAAGCTTGTTATTAAAACTGAAATTGTTACTAAAGCCGATGCACTACTTTTACCGGTTGCTCCTAAGCTTGAAAGCATCACTAAATACGGAGTAAGTAATCCCGTAATTGATCCTACTTTAACCAGAATTGCCTATACTACTTCAAGTGAGTCAATAAAGAAAAACGGAATATATGTTTTGGATATGACTATTAAGCCTGTTCTTACGCTTCAAAGCTCCTCAAGTCAAATTGTTGATGATACAACTGCAGCTTTTTCAACTTCTTCATTGAAATGGTCTCCTGATGCAAGAGAATTAGTTGCCAGTATCTCTGCTAAAGGCTACACCTCAACATACTTAATTAGCTCTAATGGATTTAGTCAAAATCCTCAAGACGTAACAGCAACGCTTAACAATGTACAGGCAGAATGGGAAGAATTAAAAAAAGAAAAGGAAAAGGCCAGAATTGACGGACTTAAAAAGGAATTAAAACAAGTAGTAAATGAAAATTTTGATATTTTAGCCTGGTCTTTGGATGAAACTAAAATTCTGTATTCAGCTTCTATCTCTGCTAAGCTTCCAATAGTTATTAATCCAAGAATTATCGGTGTTGATTCAACTCCTGAACAAAGAGAAATAGAAAAAGGTGCAATTTATGTTTACGATATTAAGGAAGATAAGAATTTTGAAATCCTAAAGCCAGAGACAGAACAAAACGCAAACCCCTTTGCTCTTTCTTGGTTTCCGGATTCCAAACACTTAATTTATACTCATGATAAAAAAATTGACATCATGGAATACGACGGAGCAAATAATACTACTGTTTATGCAGGTCCATTTGTAGATAGCTTTGTTTTCCCATGGTCTGACAGTTCAAAAATTGTAATCCTAACTAATCTTGGAAACCCTGATATCACCCCTAATCTTTATACAATTAGTCTGAAGTAGTATCTGTTTTCGGATCTGATAAAAAAGAAGAATCTTGTTCCTCTGTTAATGGCAATGACTCTAAATATTCTGTAAAATCATCGTATAACTCTTCTCCGGCTTGTCTTTGAACTTTTTCCCAAAATTTTACTTGACCATCGGGGGGTGCTTTTTTAGTAAGAAGAGCATGCCTGTCGCCTTTAAACAAAACAACTCTTTCTACGCCTTTTTCTATTAACTCATTTATTGGTATATTTTCTATTTTTTTTGACGCCATAAAAAAGGGATTATAACATATGATTATTTTTTAGACCAGGGGCTATTTGGGTGTGGCAATTACCAAAAGCCTCTTCCAAGTAGTTCCCGGAGGCCAACAAGTTTGAAGAATTAAGGTTTCTTGTTGTCCCTCCTGGCTTTTGGTTATATATGAGACGTCTGAAGCTTCTACAACCCTTGTTTCAACTACTCTATAATCAAATCTTTTATTTTGGTAGAAAATAACGATTTCATCCCCTGGTGTAAGGTTTTTTAAAAGATAAAATATGGCATTGTATCTACCAACGTTCCAGAAATTATCAGTTGAATGGGCAAATAAATAAATATTGCCACTCATTCCCGGAAAAACAGTTCCTAAGGCATGAGCAACTCCATGTTTAAGGATTGGTAAAAAGTTATTCTGATTAGAAGAATCTACGTTGGCATAAACTTTAGCATTTGCCCCAATTTTTGGTATCAAAATACCAAACTCTGTATCTTTTGGTATCAAAATTTGCTCTTTAGCATTTGCAAAAACACCATTTAATCCCCCACCCTCAATAACTGTTCTACCCGGATTTTCTTTTTCCAAAAGCTCGGGGGTGGATGGTGCTTTATATGTAATTCCTTTAAATTCAATAATCCGATATGTTGCTTCGTAATACAGTATTGGACCAAAAGTGGCAAAAACCCCAAAAAGAGCAAATATAAGCAAAAAATTACCAACTGTTCTTAAAATTAAAAATTTAATAATTTCAGACCTGGTCATTAATATAATTCTACTTACTTTTATGCTAGAATACAATTAAATTACGCCCTTGTAGCTCAACGGATAGAGCAGTCCCGTCCTAAGGGAAAGGTTGGAGGTTCAATTCCTCTCAAGGGTACTTTTTGTAGACTATTTTTTAAATCTTTCTACTCTCTTAACTGCTACTATTGTAAAAAAAGAAATTAAAAAACTAATTAAAAACCACCAGATTATATCCTCTATTACTGTCCCCAGAAGAGTAATTCCTAAAATCCTATCGTCTCCATACCACCATAGTCTGTTTTCAAGCGCTATTTGCCAAGAAAACATACCGTAAAAAACAGTAATAAAAACAGTTGTTAACAGAATTGGTTTAAGATTCTTTTTAAGAAGCTTAAAATTAGCAATTATTAATACCAGAATTAAAGGAAAAGTAAAAAATAATGTGTATAAAAGATAAGTATATTTTTCAAACATATTAATTAAGTTTTTCTTTTAAAACCACTGTTAAAGACGCTATTAAAAGAGGTGTAAAAAGGGTAAAAATTACTTCTTCAAAAGGAAGACCATTTTTAGGACCTCCAAAAAGCCAAATTCCAATATTTGGGATTAAGTCATAACCCCAAACTCCATTTCGAACAGATAATAAATCCCAGGGCATGCCAAAAACAAATGTACAAAAAATTGTTAGTAAAAATACTAAAATATATTTTTTAAGTGTTTTAAGGTAAAAAAGCCACAAAAATACAGTTGGAAGGATAAAAAATATCACAAGAAAAGTAAAATATCTTGTCATTTTTTGGAATGATAATACATTTTGCTTTAAAAATCAAACAATCTGGAATATAATCAGTGAGCGGGGTGTAGTGAATCGGTATCACGCATCGCCTGCCCTGTTAAATCCGGAAATATTGAATACGGGGAGTAGTTCAGTAGCAGAACGCACGGTTCGGGACCGTGAGGTCGAAGGTGCGATCCCTTTCTCCCCGACAAATTTAACAGGGTAAAGACCGTGAGACACTGGGTTCAATTCCCAGCACCCCGACATGGTAAAATATAACTTATGAAAACTGAAGAGATCTTAAAAAAACTAAACTCTCTTTCAAACAAAAAAAATGTTTTAGGTATGAAAAGATTTGGAATTACTCCAAAGACAAAAATATTAGGCATTCCCCTTACAATTCTTCGTCCAATGGCAAAACAAATTAAAAAAGCCGCGTCAAACTCGGTTGAACTACACAAACTATCGCTTAAGCTTTGGGAAACAGGTATTCATGAGGCAAGGCTTTTAGCTGTTTTTATTGAAGACCCAATAAACGTAACTGAAAAACAAATGGAAAAATGGGTTTCTGATTTTGACTCCTGGGATATTTGTGATCAGGCAACAACTTCTCTTTTTGATAAAACTCCCCTAGCCTATAAAAAGGCAATTGAGTGGAGTAAAAGAAAAAAAGAATTTGAAAAAAGGGCAGGATTTTCATTAATGGCAGGACTTATTGTCCATGATAAAAATGCACCTGATAAAAACTTTTATTCTTTTTTTGAAATTATAAAAAGAGAAGCAACGGATGATAGAAATTACGTTAGAAAGGCAGTAAACTGGGCTTTAAGAAATCTTGGCAAGTTTAAAAACGAAAACCTATATAATCTTGCAGTAAAAACCGCAACTGAACTCAAAAAAAATGACTCAAAAACCGCTCGCTGGATAGCATCTGATGCCCTAAGAGAGCTAACCAGTGAAAAAATTATAAATCGTGTGAAAAATAAATCTTGAAAAGTATTTTGTTTACTGATATATTAATTACCCTATGTCAATTGAAAGGATTCCACCTAAAAAAATTCCCCATCAAGAATACCAACAATTGTTTAGTCGCAAAACTGACATAGGAGAAGTCGAAAAGTACGTACCCTTTGATGGCAATGTTAAACAAAACATTTCTGAACTTGAAAGAGTATTGAGTGATGAAAAATCTTCACCATTAATTGCTGCTTTTCGCTCTTATGATTTGTTAAAGTTTTCTCTTAACGAACAAATTGAAATAGAGTTTGACAGAGATTACAAGTTAAAAGATGCTGCTTTTAATGCTTCACAATTAGCTATAGATATTGCCATTGCCTGTTACCAAAGTGATAGTAAAAGAGCATTAGCCCTTCTTTCTGAATATAAAGAAGTTGTTAATGCTTCAGGTTCTAAAGATTCACGTCTTAGAAAAATGCTTAATTACAGAGTTCATGAAAAACCGGATTTAGCGTTTTTACCCTCAAGGCTTGAAGAAGAAGACTTTCAAATCGCAGAAAAAATGTTTGGACAAACAAATGGAAAACCCATTCTCATGATTGGGGTTGGCTGGAGAGGAGCCTGGAGATTTCCTGAGATATTTTCAGAATATGAATATTTATCAGAAACTTATGATACTCCTGATAAAAAAGGTTCACTTTTGCAAATTGTAAGGTTTTCAGCTCATTATCAAGACTATAGCCATCTAAAATATCCCATTAGGAACCAGAAATACACCAGGGAAAATGTAGACGGCAGAACACTTGTTTTAGTCGGAGCAAGTGAAAAACTACCAAGACTTGAAAGTTACTTAAGAAGAGTTATCTTTACCCCTGATGAATTAAGAAGTATTGAAGTTTTACGGTTTCCTTTAAAGCTTAACGGCAATTAAACGTATTCCTCTGCTCTTTTATATGCGTGGACCTCTTCGGGAGTAAACCAAATTGTTTTTTCAAAATTAGCCTCTTCTAAACTTCCCGATATATGAATTAAATTAGAGACTCCTCTTTTTTGATCATTTGCATAAGCTGCAGAATCGGTTGAAAAGTCTCCTCTAATAGTTCCGGGAGCAGCTTGTACGGGCATTGTAGGACCTGCTAAGGCTTTTACATTATCAACTGCATGCATCCCCTCAATAAGCATGGCAACAACCGGTCCTGATTGAACATAATCTTTTAGCCAACCAACAACCATTTTACCAAGCTCTTTTGGGCTATTGGTTCCCAAGTCCTTTTTAGCATCTTTTCCGTATTTTGAATAAGTTTCAAGTGTTTTACTCCCTAGTCTTTGAATTGTTGTATCTTTATCTATTCCGTAATGTTTGTGGAATACATCGTCAGTCATTATTACCATTTTCATGGCAACAATTTTTAAATTCATTCTTTCAAAGCGGTGAATAATTTCCCCTATTAATCCTCTTTTTACGCCGTCGGGCTTAATTAAAACAACTGTTTGCTCCATTTGTTATAACTTTAGCAAGTTTTCAAATTTTTGTCTACTGGTAAAATTACCAATAATTGCTAAGTTTAATCCTTTTTCAATAAAATACTTTTTAGCTACTTCTTTTACCTCATCTAAGCTTACTTTTTCAATTCTTCTAAGTGATTCTTCAGGATTTTTTATTTCTTTTTCCAATATTTCCTGTTGGGCATAAAATGATGCAACAGAGCGACTGTCTTCAAGCTCTAAAACCAGATGTCCTTTGGCAAAATCCTTTGCTTTTTTTAATTCTTCCTTCGTAATTGTAAATTTCCCGTCTTTAATTTTTCCATATTCTTCTAAGATTACTTGAATAGCTTCATCAATTCTTGTTGAATCAAGTCCTGCATAAGAAACCAAGCTTCCACAATCCAAATGATGAGTTGAATAAGTTCTTATGTAATACGCAAGTCCTCTTCTTTCTCTTACCTCGTGAAATAATCTGCTACTCATGTTTCCTCCTAAAATAACTGATAATAAAGATAAGGCATATCTTTCTTTGTTTTTTAAAGGAATTGTTCTAAAACCTAGTGCAAGATGTACTTGTTCTGTTTTTTTGTGCTTAAGAAGAAGACTAGGTCTTTTCTGATTTTCAATTACCTTTTTATATCTTAATGTATCAAAGGGTTTCATTTTACCAAAATATTTTTTAACTAATTCCTCTGCTTTTTCATCGTCAATTCCTCCGGCAATAACAACTGTCATATTACTTGGACTGTATAAATTTTTAAGATATTTAACAAAGTCTTCTCTTTTAATACTCCTGATTACTTCTTTTAAGCCAATAATATCTCTTCCCATTGGTGTGTTGCTATATAAAAGATTTTTGTAATAATCATCAATTTTTTGCATTGGTGCATCCTCATACATGTTTAACTCCTCAAGAATTACTCCTTTTTCCTTGTCTATTTCCCCTTGATCAAGTAAAGAATTTGAAAGCATGTCTGATAAAACATCTAGGGAAAGCTCTATGTGTTCCGAGGCTGATTTAATGTAAAATGCAGTTATTTCTCTGTCTGTAAAAGCGTTCCATTTACCACCAACTCCATCAATTACATTGGCAATTTGCAGGGCTGATGGTCTTTTCTTAGTACCTTTAAAAGCCATGTGTTCAAGAAAGTGAGAAATACCGTTATTTTCCTTTGTTTCATATCTACTTCCTGCCCCAACCATAACCATAACCGTTGCGCTTTTAGTGGAATTCATTGGAACTGTAACAACTGAAAGGCCGTTTGCCAAAACTAATCTTTTGTGTTTCATAACAAGAACCTATTTTAGCATTTTTATAAATGCAATAAAAGCTACATTCTTAAGGGAGCAGCAACGCCAAGAAGGTCTAAGCTGTTTTTTAAAACAATTTGAGTTGCCTTAAGTAAGGCTAGTCTGGCTTTGGTTAACTCTATGTCCTCTGAAATAACTGTGTGCTTTTCATAAAAATGATGAAAAAGTGAGGCTAAATCAATTACATATGCTGTTAGCAAATTAACTGCAAAAGAAACAGTAATCTCTTCTATTAATTCAGGTAATTCTAACAAATTCCTTATCAAATCAATCTCTTCGCTACTTGTTAGCAATTGATAATTAGGATTGCTAATATCTATTTTCTCTCCTTTTTTAAAGATACTACAAATTCTTGAATGTGCATATTGAACGTAAAAGATTGGATTATCGCTGGCTCTTTTTTTTGCCAGTTCCAAGTCAAAATCCATATGTGTTTGGCTCTTGTGCATTAACATAAAAAACCTAAACGCATCTTTTCCAACCTCATCTATTACTTCTTTGGCAGTAATAAAATTGCCCTCCCTTTTGCTCATCTTTAAGACACTCTCCCCTCTTTTTACTCTGACAAACTGATAAAGAATAGCTTTAAAGTTTTCAGGATTAAATCCTAGTGCTTTAATTGAAGCTTTTAACCTTGGCACATGTCCTGAATGATTACTTCCCCAGACATCAATAACCAAAGCATTGCCTTTTTCAAATTTTTCCTTATGATAGGCAATATCTGAAGCAAAATATGTATATTCTCCATTAGATTTTCTAACTACTGTTTCCCTATCCTTTAAAAATTCATCAAGTGAAGCCGCGTTTGACGCGGGAGCAAACCATAAGGCACCATCTTTTTCCTTTATAAAACCCTTATCCTTTAGCTTCTCAATAACCTTTGGAGCTTCTTTTTTAAGATCGGATTCTTTTCTAATGGAATCAAAATTAATTCCCATTGCTTTTGTATCAATAAGAATTTCTGATAGCATTATCTCAACTGCAATCTCCCCTGCCTTTTTGATAAATTCTTCTTTTGAAACCTTATTAATATCGACTTTTTGAGCTACTTTTAAAGCTAGTTCTTTGATGTATTCTCCCTGATAATAGACCTCCTCTTTGTTTTTCTCATCAGGTTTTAAGTTAAAATAAATACTTTTTCCAAGCTCTTTTACTTGTCCGCCAACATCATTATGCAAGTATTCTTTTTCAACGCCATAACCTGCTTTTTTAAAAACACTTGCTAAGACATCTCCAATTGGCCCTCCTCTTGCATTACCAATGTGTAGTGGACCTGTTGGATTAGCAGAAACATATTCAATACTTACTTTCTTATCTTTTCCAATGTTAATTTTTCCAAAATCTTCTTTTTTATTAAGTATTTCTTCTATCTTGTCTTGAAAGTAATTTTTAGAAAGGTAAAAATTAATAAATCCATTAACAATTTCTACTTTTTCAAAGATTTCCTTTTTTTCTATTGCTTTAACAATTTCTTCTGCGATTTCTCTTGGGGTTTTGTTTTCCCTTTTAGCAAGAATTAAGGCAATATTTGTTGAATAATCTCCGTTTTTTATATCTTTTGGCCTTTCAACCAAGAAGTTTTCTTCTTTAATATTTAATTTTTTAAGTGCCTTTTTAATTAAGCTTTCTATTTCTTTTCTAACTTCCATACGTTTTCATTTTAGCATAATCTATTAAGTTTAAACATTGAATTTTTAGTATAAATAACTTATTATTACATCTGACAGCAAATGCCAACCTTTTTTGAGATTATTACTTTTATTCTTTCAGTAGCCTTTGGCTATTTTCTTTTCCTATATCTTTCTCACCCTGAAAAACAAAAACACAGAATACCAAAAATTGGCGTTTGGAACATTGAATTTTTACCAAACTTTAGGATTCACATTGGTAGCAAAACTTATCATTTTCACCACTGGCTTGTTTTAGCCTTAATTATCTTACTCCCCTTTATCTTAAGCGAAAAATTCTCTTACCCAATGATTTTTAAAGGAATCGTTGTCGGAGGAATTCTTCAGGGTTTAAGATACCCAAATAAGTTTAAGTTTCGCTATCCAAGAGTACCAAAGTTTGCCGACTGGGAAAAAGTGTTTCTTCCTCTTAATCCTATTGCCAAACCTATTAAGAAAAAAAAGGCAAAAAAGAAGAAATAGGCCTTGCAATTTCTTTTAAATCTTGCTAGCGTTAATATTAGATATATATTATGAAAATACTTCTAATAGATGACGATGAGGCATTAACAACGGTTTTAGAAACTGCCTTTAAAAAGACAGGCTTTCAAACGACCATCTCTCACACAGGAGCCGATGGGATTGACAAGGCAAAATTAGGAGGATTTGACATAATCTTACTTGACCAGGTATTAACAGATATTTCAGGAAATGATGTTTTAAAGGCAATAAAGGCTTACGAGCAAGCAAGAAATATCCCTGTTTTAATATTGTCAAACTTTAGCCAGCAAGAGCTGGTTAACCAAGCGCTTGAACTTGGTGCAGTTGATTATGTTTTTAAATATCAGGTTGAACCAACGGATATAATAGAGAAGATAAAACAGATTACTGAAAAACACGAAATAAAGGAAGACCAAACCTAATATGGACCAACATACAGATTACAAAAAAGTATTAACAGACGTTATTAAAAAACAAATGATTATCTTAGGACCAAGCATTACCCTTGCTAAGGCAAGAAATGTTCCCGGTCTTACCATTAGTGATGATGGAACAGTAACTGATATCCAAGGACACCCTCAAGAATTAATTCAGGGACTTATTGATCAATTTGTACAATTATCAGGTCTTATTGTTAAAAAAACCATGGAACCGCTTCTTTCAATTTATCCCGACGGAGTTGCAACTCCGGCAGCAGGCACTACCCAACCAACAACACCACCACAAACTCAAACTCCCCCCTTGACTAATCAACCAGCAAGCACTCAAAATGAAAACATAGGTAATAAAACATGATTGATTCTGAAAGACTTTTATCAATAATTATTCAGGCCGGTTCATTTATTTCAGCAATGGCAGCTATTGTAGCCAGTGTAATCATGATTCAGGTTACTAAAAAGTTTGGAACCGGAATTTTAGCCAGTGGCTTTAAGTCAATTTCAGTCGGAGTTTTATTTGTTGCTCTGGCTATTTTTATTGACGCTGCTCAATCATATGCTCAAATTTCCTCAGGCATGCTTGAGATAATAACCGTATTAATAATTATTAAAGAAATTCTCTTTATTATCGGCACCTACATTATTGTTATCGGCAGTAAAAAAACCGGAGATAAATTAGAAAGCCTCACCTAGCAGCCTCTAAATTCTAAATACTAAATTCTAAATACTAATACTTAGTTGTTAGCTTTTAATTGTTGGTTTATACTATAGATAAATATGCAGCTGCCCGAAATATTTGAGCACATACTTATTTTCGCCTCCGTAATCTTTGGAGCTTCTACTGTTTTTCTTTTAATTACTCATATCAGAACAGAGAATTTGCTTAGGAAAAAAGAAAACGAGCAAAAACAAAAAATGTATCAGATTTCAATGCTTAAGGAAATCCAGGATAGAGTTAGCTACTCCCTAGACGTTGAAAAAATAATTGATGTTATTACCGGCAGCCTAAAAAAGCTTTTTCCCTATTCAACTGCCTCCTCTATTGTTATAAAAAGCGATAAATTAATCTTTAAGTCATACATTGAAGAAGCAGTTAGTCACAACTTTGTAAACAATGTTAAAAGTAGTATGCTTGCTTCTCTTTCTGCCTTAATTGAAAACTTGCCTCAAACAACAGATGATAAGCTCTTAGGAGTTATACTTGATGACAACAACAAATTACCTCCTTCTTCTTTTTTTCATATTCCCTTGGTTGTTAATGGAAAAGTTATGGGTTTAATTAATGTTTCCTCAACTAAACCAAGTCTATACAAAGAGGATGAAATGACTATTCTTTATCAAATAACTAATCAGGCCTCACAAGCCTTATCAAAGCTTGAAGACGTACTGGAAAACGAAAAAGAAAAGCTTACCTCAATGATTGGAAGCTTAGCAGACGGCATATTTATGGTTGATACCAAAAACCAGGTCTTAATTATCAACAATGCTGCTAAAAGCTTTTTAAGCTTAACTAATAGTAGTCCAACTTATGTTGAGATACTTCATTCAGTGGGTCAAGGCTATGACTTACAAAAAAAAGTAAACGAAGCAATTTCAAAAAACATTGAGGTTGAAGAAAAAGAAGTTAATATAAAGGATAAAATTTTTCAAACCTTTATTACTCCTGTTCACGTTGAAAACCAAGGTAAAGAAGAAGTTATCGGAGCTTCAATTCTACTTCATGATATTACAATTGAAAAAGAAATCTCCAAGATAAAAGAAGACTTTACCAATATGATGGTTCATGAGTTAAGAGCTCCCTTAACCGCAATTAAATATTCATCGGAGGTTATTCTTGATAACAAAGAGATGAAAAATGAGGAAAGAGAAAAACTTATAAAAATCATTGATGAACAATCTAAAACACTTCTTGAAGGCATAAATTCAATCTTGGATGCAGCAAAAATGGAATCAGGAAGGTTTACCATTAATCCATCAACCTCAGATGTTAAAGAAATTATTGAAAAAACAATAACTACTTTTAAACCACAAGCTGATAAAAAACAAATTCAACTAAGCGTTATTCCATTTAACCCTATTCCCCTGTTTGAATTTGATAAATTAAGAATATCACAGGTTTTAAATAATTTGGTTTCAAATAGCCTTAAATTTACCCCTGAAAGCGGAAAAATAACTGTTTCTGTTAATGTAAGTAAGGAAAAACAACAATTAATCATCTCTGTTTCGGACAATGGCGTTGGGATTCCCAAAAACGAACAACAAGATCTTTTTTCAAAGTTCTATCAAATTAGAAAAACCCCACACGAACTATCAAAAGGAGGTACAGGTCTTGGCTTATACATAGTTAAAGGCATTGTTGAGGCTCATAACGGTAATGTTTGGGTAGATTCGGAAGAAGGAAAAGGAACAGCAATTTCTTTTTCCCTTCCACTGCTTAGAGTCTCTACCTCTGATGAAAGAGAATATCAAAAACCAATCATTCCCCCAATAATGCATAAGACCATTAATTAGCATTTAACATCCATTTTTCTCTATCAACAATTATCTCCACTTCTCCATTCTCGTCTGTTCTAAGGGTTTTAATCTTTTTTTCTTCTAATAAATCTAACACTTCTTTTGTGGGGTGACCATATTTATTATCTTTTCCTACTGAAATAATTGCTATTTCCGGTGTAATTTCGTCTAGAAACTGACTGTTCGTGCCTGTTTTTGAACCGTGATGCGCTACCTTTAAAATATCCACGTCTCCTATTTCTTTTTCAATCCTATTTAAAACTGAAATATCCGTATCTCCTGTTAATAATAGTTTAAAGTCAGCAAAAGATAGGAGCTGAACAAGACACAAACCATTAGCATCTAAATCAAAATTAGCGCTTTTTGAGGCTATAGTATATTTTTCTACAGCGTTTTTATCAGGCCAAAAAGTTTTAATCTCTATTTTGTCTGAGAATACAATCCGATCGCCTGTTTTTAAATAATTAGCAGTTAGGTTTTTTGCTGCTAATTTATCTTGTAGTCTTGTTTGTAAAAAGTTAAGATTTTCTACTTTTTCACTAGCATAATATATCAAAGAATATCTATCTAATACGGAAATTAGGCCTGTAATATGATCTGCATGAGGGTGTGATAATATCATTAAATCAATTGTTTTGTCCCAAAACGGCATGTGTCTTGATAAACAATTTAACACTCTATCACTTGGTCCTCCATCAACTAAAATATCTTTTCCGCTGGGTGTTCTAATGTAAATTGCATCTCCCTGCCCTACGTCACAAAAGACAACGTGAAGCTTACCGTCATTAAATTTAGCTTGTTGATAGGTAAAAAGCCCTCCTAAAAGGATTACTAAAGAGAAAAAAGTTAATATGTATTTAGTTCTTTTTATCTTCATGTTTTTTAAAAAGCAAAACCAAACAAATAATTATTAAATAATAACCGATACTTAAGCTCCAATGAATGTTTTCCTGGTTTATGTTACTGCTAAGCTTTGGAAAAAGAATAACAATTTTTTCAAAATAGATTAAAAGTGGAATACAAAGGTAAATAAAAAGCTTAGTCATTGGTTCAAAAACAAAGCTAAAAATAGCTCCTAAGCCTCCTAGAACCATTAAAATGGGGATTGTCCATAAAACTAAAGCATTAATTATTATTGAGAAAAAAGAGAAACTACCAAAATTAAACAAAAGAACAGGAAGGGTTGTTATTTGAGCTGCTATTGTAGTTGTTAAATCTTCAATTACAGGCAGTTTTCTTATTAATGTCTTTGAAAATCCTAAATCAATGATTGGACGAAGATATAAAAGCCCTAAGGTTGCTAAAAAAGACAATTGAAAGCCAATGTCAAAAAAAAGAAACGGAGAGATAAAAAGCATTATAAAAGCAGTTAGAAAAAGAGCTAAAGAGGCAAAATATTGTCTTCCTAAAAGCTGGGCTGAGAAAACTAAACATCCCATTATTGTTGCTCTGATAATTGATGGTTGAAGACCGGCTAGTAAGGCATAGAAAAATAAGCCAAAGATTGTTAGTATTATTGCCCATTGTCTTTTTAAAAAAAGAATGGACATGGAACTTAAAAAACCACCAACTAATGTTACATTCATTCCGGATGCAGCAATAACATGCAACACCCCTGCTGATCTTAAGTTTTGCATGAAACTATCTGAAATATTTGTTCTTACCCCAAAGACAATTCCAAGTAAAAGTGCTGATTGATCAGGAGGCAATAAATTATTAAAAACAGTAATTATTTTTTGGCGGATAAAACTTGGGACTGCTAAAAATGAACCTATTATATCTTTTTTTAAAGTAATTTCAGGTAAGAAAATTGTATATAATTCATTATTATTAAGCAGTCTCTTTTCAAGACTGCCAATTATAAGTAGTCTATCTTGATAATTATATTCTTTATTTGAAAAAGATGTGATAAAAACTCTGTTTCCATCATTTAATTGAAGCTGAAAATTCTGAAAATTTCCATTTATTTTAGGTTCTGAAGCAACCGTTCCCTCAACAGTTATTTTTTCTCCTGTTTTTAACTCTTGCCTATTTTGATAAAAAAAGAATAAACGAAGAATAAGAATAAGCATTAAAAACAAAATGAAAAGAAGAAGTTTTTTAGTAAACGATGATGTCATCTTTAATCTGCTCAAACACTTTATTTGAAACAACGCTTTTGGAAAGTAAGTCATCAATAGTTGAATATGGACGATTGTCAATTATCTTTTTTGCTGTAGCCGGACCCACTCCATATAAGGTGTCAAGTTCATTTTCATTAGCAGTATTAATATTAATCTGCTTAGAATCTACCCCTAAAGAACCCTCATTTAAGCTGGTATCCTCAACAATAGTTTTCTCATCTTTACTTGGAATATATATTTTTGTAGCATCAGAAAGCTTAGCTGCTAAATTCAGGCTTTTAGCTATCCAGGTTCTATCAGCTTCTGCTGATAAACCGCCGGCTAAAATTAATGCATCTTGAATTCTACTGTCTTCAGTTAAGGAATAAACACCGGGGTTAACAACTGCTCCTTCTACATCAACCATAATCTTTTTTAAAGATTCCTTAGAACTATCATTAGCTTCAAAAACTATTTCACTGGCACTTGAAGATGATCCAAACAAATATATCAAACCATAACCTAAACATATCAACCCAAGGCTACCAATAACTATGGGTATCCAATATTCCTTAAAAATTGAGGCTAATTTGGAAGAGGCAGTGGTTTTATTCATATATTTTAGTCTGTTACAAAATTAAGCACTCTTCCTTCGATATAGACTACTCTTTTAACTGCTTTTCCTAATAAGTATTGTTTTATCTTACTGCTTTTTTTAACTTCTTCTTCAACTTCTTTTTGATTCTTAATACTATTCTTCTCACAAATAACAGTATCCCTTACCTTGCCGTTTATCTGAACTACAATATTTATCCTATCTTTTATTAATAACTTTTCATCAAACTCCGGCCATTTTTGTTCATGAATTGATATAAACTTATTAGCAGTTAAAAATTTTGTCTGCCAAATTTCTTCTGTGATATGCGGAGCAAAAGGAGCTAAAATCAGTAAGAATTTTTCTAAATCGTTCTTATTAAGTCCTTTTTTATCTTGTTGCCAGGAATTTATAAACTCCATCAGGCAAGCAATTGCTGTATTGAATTTAAAGCTTTCCAAATCTTCACTTACTTTTTTAATGGTCTTATGAAGAGAAACTAAAAGCTCTTTATTTGAGTTTCCATCTGTTGTTTTTTCATCCGCCAGTTGCCAAACCCTTTTTAAAAATCTAAAACAACCCTCTACCCCCTCTTCACTCCAGCTAATTGTTTGATCAAACGGTCCCATAAAACTTTCGTAAATCCTTAAAGTATCTGCTCCGAATTTATTAACAATTTCATCCGGATTTATAACATTACCAAAGGATTTGCTCATTTTTCGTCCATCTGTTCCCAAAACTATTCCATGTACTCTTCTTTTTGCATAAGGTTCCTTAGTTAAAACCTCTTTTACATCGTAAAGAAATCGATAAATAAATCTTGAGTAAAGCAAATGAAGCGTTGTGTGCTCGAATCCGCCTTGGTAAATATCAATTGGCATCCAGTATTTCATTTTATCTTTACCAACAAATTCCTTGTCATTATTAGGGTCTAAATAACGAAGATAATACCAATTAGATCCTGCCCAATTGGGCATTGTATCTGTTTCACGTTTTGCTTTTCCTCCACATTTTGGACACTTGGTATTAACCCAGGAGGAAACTTTTTCAAGTGGAGACTTACCGGTACCGGATGGTTGATATTCTTTAAGATATGGAAGTTCTATTGGCAAATCCGATTCTTTAACTCCAACTATTCCACATTTATCACAATGAATTACAGGAATCGGTTCTCCCCAATAATGCTGTCTTGAAAATACCCAATCTCTTAATTTATATTGAACTGATTCTGATCCGCTATTATGTTCTTTGAGCCATTTTGTTATATTTGCCCTTGCCTTTTTTGAATCCTGCCCATTAAATTCACCTGAATTAATAAGTTTTCCTTCTCCCTCATGTGCCCTATTCTTAATATCCCCACCTGTAATTACTTCTTTTATTAAAAGCTTATGTTCTTTAGCAAATTCAAAGTCTCTTTGATCATGTGCAGGAACCATCATTACCGCTCCCTTTCCATACCAACCTAAAACATAATCTCCTACCCAAACAGGTATCTTTTCATTGTTTAGCGGATTAATTACAAAAAGGCCTGTTTTTACTCCTGTTTTTTTCTTATCAATTGCCAATCTTTCAATTTCAGATTTTTTCTTAGCTTTTTCAACGTATTCTTCCACTTCTTTTAATTGGAAATTGGAAATTGGAAATTGGAAATTTAATAGCGAAGCTATTATAGGATGCTCTGGAGCAACAACTAAAGCTGTAACGCCAAACACAGTGTCAGGCCTGGTTGTAAAAACAGGGATCTCATTTTTTTTGTCCTCGGTTTTAAAGATAATCTCTGTTCCAGTAGATTTTCCAATCCAATTTTCCTGTTGAATTCTAACTTTATCCGGATAATCAACTTCTTTTAAGCCATCCAAGAGTTTCTCTGCATACTTGGTAATTTTAAGCAGCCATTGCTTTTGCATTCTTTTTTCAGTTTCTACTCCACACCGCTCATGTGTTCCATCTGGTAATACTTCTTCATCTGCTAAGTTAGTTTTGCAATTTGGGCACCAGTTAACTGAAACGTCTGCCTGGTAGGCCATATTGTTTTTAAAAAGCTTTAAAAAGATCCACTGCGTCCATTTGTAGTACTTTTTATCTGTTGTATTAATTTCCCTATCCCAATCAAAAGATAAACCCCAGGATTTAGCTTGCTTTTTAGCATTAGCAATATTTTTTTCGGTTATAATTTTTGGGTGAATACCGCTTTTTATAGCAAAGTTTTCAGCAGGCAGACCAAATGCATCCCAGCCAATTGGATAAAGCACATTAAACCCCTCCATTCTCTTTTTTCGAGACAGCGCATCCATTGCCATGTAGGATCTGGCATGTCCAACGTGAAGTCTGTCTCCTGAAGGATATGGAAATTCAACTAAGATATAATATTTTTTTCCGCCGGCTGGCGAATCTTTAGCTTTATATATGCCTTTCTCTTCCCAAACTTTCTGCCATTTCTCTTCTACTTCTTTTGGCTGATATTTATTCATAAATTAGGCTTAGTATATCAAATATTTATTTAAAATATGTTATATTAGCAAAAATAACTTGCCCAATAAACAATCTCTTAAGATGAAATGCACTTAATTGTTCATAAAAAAGTATTAAAGCTTTTTTGAATTCATCTTCATCAATGCTTCTATAAGAAATTGGAGAAAGATTATTAGCCACAAGAAGTGCATTAGCCAACATTCTTCCTGTTCTTTTGTTACCGTCTGAATAAGGCTGAAGGTACGAAATCATAAACAAAGCAATTAGTGCTTTCTCAAAAGGGTTTTTGGTTTGATTAATTATATCAATTGTTTTTTTTAAGTTCTCTCTTATTTGAAATTCATTATCTAACGGACAATATAAGGTTCCTGTTATACCAACGGCATGTTTTCTAATTCCTGTAGAAATCGAAAGATCCTTAACTAAAATATTATGTAACTGATTAACCTTAGTTATCGAAATTTCTTTAAAATGATCTCTGTTTTTTAAAATTGTATCAAATGCTGATTTATGATTAAGAATCATTATTGCCTCTTCTTTTGATTTTCCTCTTGCCTCTCTTTTTTCTTTTATTAAGCTTTCAGTTTCTAAAAGTGTATAGGTATTCCCCTCTATTTTTGATGATTTCCAGGAAAGCTCTACCACAAACCTTTCAAGCTCTCTTTTTAAAATATCTGAATTAAGATGTTTTATTTTATCTTTAAAAGAGAAACTCAATTTCTGAAGATTTTCTAATTCACTACTTGAAATCAAATTATTTAAATACTTAAAAACATCGCTTTTAAAGCTTGTCTTAATGTCTGTTCTTTTATCTGGATCTAATTCAAAATATTGATTAAGATCAAAATACTTAAGCAAGGGATTAACAGAAGCCGCCATATACCTTGTTTTTTTTGCCTTCCCCTTTGTTTTTATTAAACCAGTATTAATAAGATCATTAAGGTCTCTAATTAAAGTTATCTTTGATATTTTATATATTTTGCTAATTTTCTTTTCAATTTCGCTTCTTGACAAGCCTTCTGATTGGTTAATTATATTCAGGATATAACCTTGTCTTGGATCAATCGTATCATTCATATATATAAATCGTATCATATTGAAACGATTTGTCAATCACTTTTATTACACACTCCTCTTGCCTTTTTAAGTTATCTTTCTTATTATTAAAGTATGAAATTCTTTTCCCAAAGTTTAATTTTAATTCTTTCTTTTGTAATTATATATATTTGGCAACAAACTCCACTTTCAACCTATACAATTCCAATCCTAGGTCTTCTTATCTTTGTTTACCTTTTGCTTTCTGCTAGGAAAAAAGGCAAAGGTTTTTTAAACATGGGAGGAGAGGGTCCATGGGGTATTTTTATACTAAATACGCTTATTTTTCTTCTTATCTTCTCAACCGATGGACTATACTCCCCTATTTTCTTCCTTTTGTATTTCTTAGCCTTTGGAATTGCCTTTGTTTTTGAACCGGCCAGTGTTTTTATCTTTATCCTTGGATCTGCTTTGGTATTTTTACCTCAAGCTTTAACCGATGACGTCATGGGAAACATGCTTAGGCTTGGCTCTCTTCTTTTAATCTCTCCTTTAGCTTTCTTTTTTGGCAATGAATACAAAAAAAGCGAACAAAGCGAAGCTAAGATTGAAGCAATGGAAGAACGAGCTAAAGATGCAGCCGATACAATAACAGAGAACGTTGAGGAAATTTTAGAAGATGAAAAAGAAACTTTAAAAGATAAAGACGTTGAAAAATTAAATGAAATTTTAGAAGAAACAGAAGATTTAAGAGAGGAAAAAAAGGAAAATATTTAATAATTTATGTATGAAGAAAATAAAAATCTTTATTCCCCTATTTATTCTTAGTTTTATCTTTACAGTTTTAATAGGTAACGCTTATGCTCAAACAATGTCTAATGAAGATTATATAATCTGGATGGGAAACTTAAATATGGCCGCAGGAGCAAAAAGCGGCTCAGGATACAAACTAACCGATACCGTTGGTCAAACAGCCTTTGGCCTATACAGCAAAACCGGCGTAAATTACAAAGTCAGGGCCGGCTTTCAATATATTTATTCAATCATTCCATTTACTTTTACAATTTCTGATACCAATATTGATTTTGGTTCATTAATTGCAACTAATCCTGTTGAAAGAACCAATACCTTAACTATTTCTAACGGTTCTGCCAGCGGTTACCAGGTAACAGCATCTGAAAACCATGCTCTTCTATCCCCTGGTATTGGAAAAACTATTCCTGATACAGCTTGCGATGATGGCTTATGTACCCCCTCAAACGCTACTGAATGGTCAAATAGCTTAACTTATGGCTTTGGTTATCGCTGTGATAATCTATCAGGAACTGATTGCCCAACTGATTTTTCAAGCTCCAATTATTATCGTCCTTTTGATGCCTCACCATCGGCTAAGGTTGTTATGAGCGGAACTAATGTCGGAAGAACTAAACAAGCTCAAATAACATATAAGGTTAATATTTCAGGGACACAAGAAGCAGGTGTTTATACAAATGTAATTACGTATATTGCAACACCGACATTTTAATATGAAATTAAAATTATCACTCATTATTTTATTTTTATTTTTACTTTTTCCAATTAACAAAACAGAAGCAAGTGGAATAAAACTTGGCATTTATCCTCCACTAATTGAAATTGAGGCTATTCCACCGGCAAAAACAGAAGCAACCATAACGCTTGTTAATTTTGAAGAAGAAGAAATAAGCCTTAAAATTCTTTTTAGACCGTTTAAGCCCTCAAGTAAGGAAAACGGTGAAATTGAATTTTTAAGTGAAAACGCTTTTTTTGAGGATGATCCTTTACTTTTTCAAAAAATAAAAGTACTTGATCAAGAAAAAGAAATAAACGAGGTTGTTTTAGGACCAAAGCAGAAAAAAGACTTAAGCTTAATAGTTGATATACCCAAGGAACAAACCCTATCAGACTATTACTTTTCAATAATCTTTGTATCAAGTAATAAGCCTGATGACCAATCTACAAAATCCGTATCAGAAGCCGGGATTGCCACAAATGTTCTTTTATCCATTGGGCCAAAAGACATGGCTAAAGGAAGTATTGAAGAGTTCTCAACTCCCCTGTTTTTGGAAAGCGGACCTGTTCCTTTTACTTTAAGGGTGAAAAACAAAGGTAATCATTTTATTACCCCAAAAGGAGAAATACTTATTAAAAACATATTTGGTCAAGTAGTTGGAAGAGTTGACCTACTTCCTGTAAACATCTTGTCTCGATCAACCCGCTTCATTCCGGACTCACTACAAAACCCTTTCGCAACTGGCTCCGCAAATACCAAATACAATCCGCCAGCTGGCGGACTAAATACTAAATACGCATATCCTGTTGCCTATTGGCATGAAAATTTTCTACTAGGCCCCTACTCTGCCTCTCTTACTATTGCACTTTCTGAAAACGGACCGCTATTTAAAAGAACAGTTTTCTTTTTTGCCTTTCCAATAAAAATACTGCTTGGTATTATTGTTGCCGTTTTAGTCATCATTTTTATCTACAAAAGAGTTAAACAATACAAAAAGGGCTGATTTACCCCTTGACAATTAACTAATCGTTTTCCATACTAATTTTAAGGATTTATTTTATTTAAATGAAAAATTTACGGGTTATACTGCCGGCATTATTACTGCTGTTTTTTTTAAATACTCCAAAAGCCAATGCTTTAACTTTAGTTTCTGATACTCTCTCAACTTCAAGACCCTCAACCTCAACCAATTTAAGTTCTGCTGTAAGTGCCGGGGCTACATCAGCTGTTGTTGTTGATAATGCTTCAGCTGTTTTTCTTGCTTCTGATTCGGCAAGACTTGTGCAGTCGGTTGGAACTGTTTTGGAAAATACTACTGTTTCAACTGCCTCTGCTACAACCGGCCTTTGGGGAACCAGAAACGTATATTTAACCAGTGGCACAACTAATGCTTTTGGTGCAGGTGATATTTTTATGGTTCCAATTACTGCAATGCACACTGTTCAGTTTAAAACCGAAGTTGCAATTCCTGCCAGTGGTAAAGTAGTAATTACTTTTCCGGGAAGCGCAAATAATACTGCTTCTCCTTCTGCTTCAACTTTTGCCTTTAATAACTTAACCAGCACTAATATTAAAACTGATGGAATAACTTGTGACTCATGGAACGTCTCCTCCCCTTCAATTACCTGCACCACTAATGCCGGAGTAGCTTTAGGAACAACTATTACCTTTTTAATTGGCTGCTCTGCAAGTTCCGGCTCAAGTTGTACAACTCAAGTTCCAACCCTGATTAACCCCACTAAAAGCAATACTACAGCCGGTGCAGCTGACACCTGGAGAATAGACATTAAAACAACTGACTCATCAGACGTAGTAAGAGAAGAATCAAGCGCTAAGGTAGGCACAATTGAATCAGTAACAGTCAGAGCAACAGTTGATCCAACTCTTACCTTTACAATTACCGGAATTGCCAATGCAACAGCAATTAACACCGGTAATACTACCGGTTGTACCAACTCGGAAACTACTAATGCCGGAATTGCCTCAACTGCAACCTTGGTAGATTTGGGAATTCTAGGCAATACTCCGGGCGGAGCCGATACTAAAGTCGGCAATATTGCAGCCCAATTAATTACCATTTCTACTAATGCACCAAACGGCTATGCTTTAACCGCCACTTCAAGCGGTCAGTTAAGAAACGACGCATCAGGTTTTGCTATTGCCAGTAGTACCACTCCTGCAGCATTTCCCAACAGCACTCCCTGGTTTGGAATTCACCCCTGCTCACTTGACTCATACGGCACAACTACCTGGACTGAAACAGATGATGAAAACTGTAGTACTGTAATTACCGGTTCAACTGCTAATGAGTGTAAATACGGCTGGCCAACAGCTACAACTGCTGTAACCTTAGCCTATGATGCTACAGGGCCGGTTGGAAACGTTATAGAAGCAGGAAATGGCCTAATAAGCGTTGAGTATGCAGCAGGAGTAGATGTAACGGTTCCTGCAGGTCTTTACACATCAGAAGTCACTTACGTTGCAACACCAACCTTTTAAAACTTATGAAAAAAACTGTCCAAAAAATAATACGTAAATTTCAAATTATCTTTGTTTACTTATTAGCTTGTTTATTTATTAGCTTATTTACTTATTCAATAAACGCACAGCAGCCAACCAGAACCTTTACCCTGGTCCCACCAACAGTTGAACAAAGTTTAAATCCGGGAGAAGTAGCTGAAGGATTAATTAAAATAATTAACGATTCAAATGAAACTTTAACCTTTACAGCCACAACCCAGGACTTTATTGTTGAAGACAATGAAGGAGTTCCAACCATTTTACCTCCTAATACGCTATCAAATAAATACTCTGCAGCTTCCTGGCTGGCAGCCTATCCGGGTAAATTTACTGTTGGTCCTCATGAAAAATATGAACTAAATTACTATTTACAAGTACCTATGGATGCAAAACCGGGCGGACATTACGCTGCTGTAATATATAAACCGGATGAATTAATTAAAGTTGAGGGAACAGGAACAGCTGTAAATACTCAAGTTGGCACTCTTTTTTACGTTGATGTTAAAGGAGATATAAAAGAAAGCGCAAGTGTAACCAAGTTTAGTGCTAATAGGTTTCAAGAGTATGGTCCGGTTAAAATTGAAACTCAAATTAAAAACCTTGGAGATTTACACGTAAAGCCAATCGGACAAATTACAATTACTGATATTTTAGGAAGAAAAATAGCTTCTCTTACCCTTCCTGAACACAATATCTTTCCGGAAGCGGTAAGAAACTTTGAAAACACACTTGATAAAAAAGTACTTTTTGGTCCATTTACAGCAAAACTAACTGCAACCTATGGAAAAGATAATAATCTACCCTTAGTTGCGACCTTAACCTTCTGGGTGTTACCCTGGAAAATAATGTTGGTTGTTATACTCATCGTAGTTGCTATAATTTTGGGAATAATGTATTTAAGGAAAAAAAGCCTAAGAGTAAAAGAGGAAAAATTAAATAAAGAAAACCCCCAAGAATAAACTAATACCCCATAAACCAGCTATGGTGAAGCTTTTTCTTTTTTTTACGAGGCAACCATGCTAAAAGCTTACTGTTGTAAATAAAGGTAAACTTTTCAGGCCAAAGCTTTAGAACAAGTGCAACAATTACTAAAATTATTGGTAAGGCAATCCAAAGCGGCCCTAGGCCTATTGAAGTGATAAATTTAACTATTCTATCCCAAATATCTCTTAGAAAAGCAAGAAACATCTCCCACCACGATAATGAAGTAAGCTTTAGGGTCTTAGTTGGTTTTAAAGACTCTTTGTTTTGATATTCTGCTTTTGCGTAAAGCTCATACTTTCCTGCTTTAAGATTTTTTAATTTAAACTCATAATACCCGTCAGAATCAGCCGTAGTTTCAATAACCTGACCATTACTTAAATACAGTTTTACCTTTGCTCCCGGCATTGTATAACCAAAGGCAATTGCCTCCTCATTCTCTCCTATTTCGTTTCTGGATAAACCAAGGGTTGGGGGAAGAAAAATATCCTTCATAGTAATATCCGATGTAGCCGGCTTGACCTTAAAACAAGTATATGAATCACCAAGGCGCTTAAAATCTATTGCCTCTAAGCAAAAGGATGAAAACCCTGCTTTAATTAATACTCCTGTAATGTAAAAATTGCCTTTTGAATCAGCTGTAGTTGATCTTAGAAACACTCCATCTGAAGTTAAAACAACTGAAGCATAAGGAGATATCCAACCGGAAAGATTTAAGTAGAACTGGCCTACCTTAGCAGAAACACTGGTTTCATGTTTTGCCTTGGGTAAACTCATTTGGGCAGAAACATTAAAGGTAGAAAAAAATACGTAAGCTAAGAAAACTAACAAGAAAACAACAATTTTGGGCAGATGTTTTTTCATAAAGAATTAGTCAATAAACTAATTTTAAGCAAATTTTAACCATTAAAGCAACCGGCATTAAGGATTTTAAGTTTATAAGTTTTTAAGCCTTAAGACATAACCGCAATTCTTTATATGCCTATAAAATCAATAAAAAACAACACCCTAAAAAACCTATCACTAAGGACAAATAATTGCTAATAAGAAATTTTCTAAACGTTAGATTTTGCCAAATTTAACAAATTTTTTTGAGGCTAAAAAACTAAAGGATAATTTTTTCGTGAAAACGAGTTATAGGACTAGTGATACTCTTTGATACTGTTTGTTTGATTTACCGATTTTTATAAAAGTATAATAATAGTCGAAAATGGGCATTTTGAAGCTGTGAAAAGACAAATTTTCTGCTTTTTTTTGTATTCTAAATACGCTTCCCTGTCTATATCGGAATGCATAAAAATATATCAACGGTATATTACTCTAGGTTCTTGACTTTTCATAAAAAAACTCCTTATTCTAATAGTATGTATATATATAAAACTAATTCTTACTTGTCCGCCAACTGGCTGGATAAAACGTATAATCCGTATAATGTTGAACCTAATTACATGTTTTTAAAAAGCGAGGTTCGGGAATGAACACTGCCCAACGATTTATAGGTCTTTTTCTCAAATTCTTAGAAAGTCAAAAGGATAAACCGTCAAAGCTAACGGTTAAAAACTACAAAGCTGATGTTAGCCAATTTATCCGCTGGTACGAAGCTAAATACCATGAAGAATTTTCAGCTGATAACATCTCTTCTTTTATTCTCAACGAATACAAACTAGATAGGCTTAATCCTAAAAACGAAGGTAAAAGTGTATCAGTTCGTTCTATTGAGAGGCACTTCTCTTCTCTAAGAAAGTTTTTTAATTTTTTAAAGCTAGAAGGCTATGTTTCACGCTCTCCTTTTGATAAAACTGAAGCTAAAAACCAAAAAGAAAACGATCCTTTCAGAATAAAAGATTTTAAAGATTATCTTTACGTATATAATGCCTCTCACTTAACGATTAAAAATTACGTCATTGATGTTAAACAATTTTTAAACTGGGCCGAGGAAGTAACAGGCATAAAAGAAACTTGGGACGTATCTGAAAAAGACCTTTTTCAAAAATTAGACAACAGCCTTATTGAGGAGTATAAAAAAAGGCTAATTTCACAAAGCTTTTCTCCTCTAACAATCAATAGAAAACTGTCTTCTTTAAGAAGATATACCGCATGGGCAGCTTCAGAAGGATTAGTCAGAGACATAAAAAAAGAACAAGTTTCAAACTTGGAAAAACTTAAAACTTCAAGGCCAATAGCTATAAAAGAAACGCCAAATACCAAATACCAAATACCAAATACCAAATACTCATCATTTCCTCCTCTTAGGCTATTTCAAAAAATTGGAAAATTAAGTGGAATTGCATTTGACTTAGCAATTACTTCCCACCTGGCTTCATTTGGTGAAAAGATAACTTACCTTAATTGGAAAAGAAAAGGAAAACCAATTTTCACCAAGATTCAAGATTCAAGATTCAAGATTCAAGATCATAAATCATCAATCATAAATCCTAAATCAATCGATAATATCCGCAAGGAACTTTACGCTCCACTTTCAGTCTCGATAGCCTCATATCCTTGGCATAGAAAAGTTATTCATCATGCCAAATACACACGACCAGAATGGTACAAAAAGTATCATTCATACTCAATTGTCCATTATTTCAACTTAGCAATTCTGGTTATCTTTATGGCAGGACTTGGTTTTGGAATATATAATGCCTTTTTTATTGAACCTAAATTAAAACAACCTGTACTTGCTGCTTTACCAACTGCACCTCCTCGTATTCTTTCCTTTCAGGGAAGATTAACTGATGATAATGATAATCCAATTGAAAGCTTAACTGCGCTTCGTTTTGGGATATATGATGATGAGGTAGCATCAGGAGCTGCTCTTTTATGGCAAGAGATAGATTCTGTTGATCCTGACACTGACGGTATATTTAATATATATCTTGGCCAAAACACAGCTATTCCAGCAACGCTTTTCACGGAAAATGCTTCACTTTGGCTTGGAGTTACGGTTGAAACCACACCTGAACTTGAGCCAAGGCAAAGAATAGCAACTGTTGCCTATGCAGCAAATGCCGAAACACTTCAAGGACTTTTACCAATAACCGATCCAAGTGCTACTCAAGAAAACGTTGTTTTAGCTCTGGATTCTTCAGGTAATCTAACCATTGGTGGTTCTGCAACGCCTGTTTTCCAAGCTACAGGAGGAGAATTTACTATTTCGGGAAATGTTTTAGCTTTAACCACGGTTGCAGGCACGAACAGCAATGTAGAAATTAGCCCTGATGGTACTGGAGTAATTGATCTTCAGAAACCATTACAAAATACAACAAACAACAACAATATTTCAACTGCCATAGGAGCAGTAGAAATTGATGATTTACTGGCTATTTTAGCATCCTCAAGTGGCCAATCAGCCCTTACTATCAATCAAACAAGCACTGGTCCATTAATTAGCGCCTCAACCTCGGGAACTGCTAAATTCACCGTAGATAACGATGGAACAGTATCTTCGGGAAATCTACTCTCCTTAACGCCTGATACATATAACATTGGTTCAACTGATAACTACTGGAATAACCTCTATGTAAACAACATTATTTCAGGCGGAGTTGCTCTAACTCAATATTGGCAGAGAAACCTTGGGGCAATGTCTCCTGTTAATTTAACAGATGCGCTAAATATAGGCAGTACTTCATCCTCCTCTGCCTACTTTCATGTACCGGGAACCAATAACGAAAATGCCTGGTTTAACCTAGGAACTGGTAATTTAGGGATTGGAAATACTAATCCTGAAGCAAAATTAGAAATAGAAGGTGGAATAATAATTGATAATGGATATACTTTTCAGGTCGGAGGAGGAAGTGACGGAGGAGATGAAATTCTAAGAATAGGAAATAGTGGTGGCAAAGCATATATTCAAACTTTTGCAAATAGGGATATAAAGATGGGCTCCAATACATATACCGATGCTATCTTTATCGAAGGAACCAATGGAAATGTTGGAATTGGCGGCACAACAGGGCCTGATGCAAAATTGGATGTATTAGCAGGAGCCGGAGGAACCCAGCTTCGACTAACCTCTACTGACGGTTCTGTATATTCTAACATCAAAACAGATCAATTGGGTTACCTATCTTTTACCCCAACAGGACTTATTGCCACCATGGGAGGAACCTTTAATCCAAGTGTTGACTCTACATACAATCTTGGATCAACTGATGCATACTGGGATACAATTTATGTAAATAACCTTGTTGGTACAACTGTTGCCAGTAATGAATGGCAAAGAGTACTGGGTGCATTATCACCAAGAAATATAACCGATGATCTTCTTTTGGGTTCAAGCGCAACATCCTCTGCCCTATTCTCTGTAACTGGTATTGCTAATAACCAAGTTACAGCTTCTGTTTCCGGAAACCTTATTGTCATGCCAACTAACGGCTGGGGTGGGAATGTGGGGATAGGGACGATAAGTCCTACTCAAGCCTTAGATGTTTATCCATCTACGATAAATAAAGGCGCAAGAATTGGTTATGCGGCAATTGGTGATGGTGGAGCTTTTAGCGAAGGACACGGCTCAAATAACTACTATGCTTATTTTAGCAACACTACTATGGCTACTTATGCTAATAGAAATGGCTTTGCATTGCTGCAAAAAGACGACGGAACAACTTACTTAAATACAGCTGCTTCTAAAAATCTTTATTTCGGAGTTAATAATTCAACTAAAATGATACTTAATTCTAACGGTAACTTAGGAGTTGGAGACTTAACTCCAATTTCAAAACTATCCGTTTCAGGCAATACTGGCTCAAATGGATTAGTAACATTTAATCAAACAGGAACAGGGGATATTTTCTCTGCTTCTGCTTCAGGAGCTACTAAGTTTATTATTAACAATTCAGGAAATGTTGGAATTGGAACAACAGGACCTGATGCAAGACTGGATGTTCTATCAGCAGCAGGTGGAACCCAATTAAGACTAACCTCTACTGACGGTTCTGTATATTCCGATATCAAAGTAGATCAACTTGGATACCTCTCCTTTGCTCCAACAGGACTAATTGCAACCATGGGAGGGACCTTTAATCCTTCTGTTGATAGTACATATAATCTTGGTTCAACTGATAGAAAATGGGATACATTATATGTAAACAACATTGAAGGTGTAAGTTTAGGAAGTACAGGCTATTGGACTCAATCAGAATTAGATGGCACTTTATATCCTAACAACCCTACTGTTGATTTATTGGTTGGTGGTCAATCAACAGTAAGCGCTAAATTTGCAGTACTTAATCTTAATTCAGGACAAGCAACAGCTTCTGTTTCTGGAAACCTTATTGTCATGCCAACTAATGGCTGGGGTGGAAATGTGGGAATTGGAACTATAAATCCAAATGAAAAATTGGAACTTTCAGCCACAGATGTCGGACTGTTACTAAATGGTGGAGCTAACTGGTCAACCGGCAGCCAATACCTTAAATTTGCTAGGGGCGGGAGTACAACTTGGACTATTGGTCAAGATCAAGATTCTACAAATAATCTTTACTTTGCGTATAGTGATGGATTCACCTCTCCCAAATTAACAATAACAAATAATGGCGATGTAGGCATTGGCACTACCTCTCCATTGGAAGAATTAGATGTCATCGGAAATGCCTCTGTTTCAGGAACCATGGCTGTAAATACAATTAAAGCTCCAACAGGAGCCTTAAATCTTCAATATAAATCTGGACCAAATACATGGACGAATGCCCTAACTATTGCAGACAATACGGGTTATGTAGGAATTGGAACAACGAGTCCAGATGGAGTATTTGTTGCCCAAAAGACGTTAGCTGGACAAGATGCTTTATTTAGATTAAGAAATTTTTCAACTGATGCAAATTCAACAGCAACATTAATGCTACAAGCAACAACTGTTAATACATATTCTGGTGGCGGACTTAGATATGACAGAACAAATACTCGCTTAGAGTTTTCTGCAGATACAAGCTCCTCGTGGGTAGCAAATATGGCTATCCAGGGTGGAAATGTTGGAATTGGAACAACGAGTCCAACTGCTAAACTTGATATTGCCGGGGATGCATCAACTTCTGGATCTTTGGTTTTTAGAGGATCTTCCCCATCTACTATTGATGTTTTAAATGGGAATAGGCTTGATTTTCAAACCTCGGTTGGGGGAGATTCTGGATTATCAGCAAAAATGACAATCTTAAACAATGGTAATGTAGGAATTGGGACAACCAATCCATATACCCCACTTCATGTTGTAGGCACAATAAGATTAGCAGATGGAGGAGATCCAACTAATTATTTTACTATATCTCCAAATAGCTTAGCCTTTGCAAGAAACAGCACTAATTATATTAGCTACGATGCAACAAACAATGCAGATCTAAGAATTATTAGAAACAATGAATATAACATACCTGTTATAGAGTTTACAAAAGATGGTAATGTCGGTATCGGCACAACAGGCCCTGATGCAAAATTAGATGTATTATCAGGTGCAGGAGGAACACAGTTAAGATTAACATCAACTGACGGCTCTGTATATTCTGATATCAAAACAGATCAACTTGGATACCTCTCTTTATCCCCTACAGGACTAATAGCTACCATGGGGGGAACCTTTAATCCAAGTACTGATAGTACCTATGATTTAGGTTCTGAAGGGGCATATTGGGACACATTGTATGTTAATAACATTGAAGGGGTAAGCTTAGGAAGTACAGGCTATTGGACTCAATCAGATGGTGCACTCTACCCTAACAACTCTACCGTAGATCTTCTTATTGGTGGACAAGCAACCTCTTCTGCCAAGTTTGCAGTACTTAACTTAAACTCCGGACAAGCAACAGCCTCTGTATCCGGAAATTTAATAGTTATGCCTGATAATGGCTGGGGTGGAAATGTAGGGATAGGGACGATAAGCCCAGGCTATAATCTACATATTCAAAATACTGCTGATGCTGCTATTTATCTTGAAGCAGATATAGACAACGCTACTGAATCTGATAATCCTTTCTTAAAATTAACTCAGGATAATGGTGGAACAAGTGGAATTATTGGATTTTCTGGTACTAATGACTATGACCCAGAGAATAACGCTTATTCAGATGCCAAAAGCGATGCCTTATTAATTGGAACTATATCAGATGATTATCTACAATTTGGTACTAATGATGCTGTGAGCATGACCATTAATGATGGTTATGTTGGCATAGGTGTTGTTGACGCAGCTGGAAGACTAGAAGTTCGGGGTGCAGGGCCAAACACATCTACGGTTATTCTCGATAGCTATTTCGCAAATGGTATCGCTATTAGACCAAATAAGTCATCTGGAGGCTGGGCTTATGGTTATGGCTTTATTAATAATGCTGCAGACACTGTTTGGGCTAATTATGGAGGATTTGGCTCAGGTGATGCAATGTCATATTTATACATTGGAGAAGCTTGGGATGACCATGCAGTAAGATTTTATCCAAGTACAAATGTTTCCTCATTTAGAGGAGATGTGGGCATTGGTATATCTGATCCAGATGCACACTTACAAATTGGACTAGCATCTACTGATTCTGAAACTGCCCCAACATCAATAAATGCAGCTGCATACTATTTAGGACTTGGTGGCCAAGAATGGGGAGCAAATTCTTATCGCTTAATGGGAATGGGATATAAAGACGGTAGCACAACTCACTTTCCAGGATATATAGGTTATCAAGAAATATCAACAATTAGTGGTAATACTTATGGGGATTTAATCTTTGGAACAAGAAACGTGGTTACAGATACTGCCCCAACTGAGCGAATGCGTATTAACTATAACGGCAATGTAGGAATTGGGACAACCGATCCGAACAGCAGATTAGATGTTCAAGGAGAAACCGTAGGTAAAGCCTTGGTTAATCTAAATTACACAGGGACAGATCAAAATATTCTAACTGCTTCCACTTCAGGAACAACCAAGTTTTACCTTACCAATGCCGGTGTATTATATGGTGCGTCATTCTATGATATAGATAATAGCAGTTATTTCCTTGATCCTGCTGCAACCGGAACATCACTTACTACCTATGGTTCTGTTGGAATCGGTACAGCTTCTCCACTAACTTCAACAGGGCTTCATGTAAGTAAAAACAGCCTTGGAAATGCAGCTGTTATCATTGACCAATTAAGTAGTGCTTCAGGCGCGGATCTTTTAGTTGCATCAAATTCCGGAACAACTCAATTTAGAGTTGCATCAGACGGAGATGTTTACGTTGGTCCAAATGGAACAGGAAAATTAACAGCAGCTACTATTGATCCTTTGTACACAATT
The DNA here is from genome assembly GCA_964523705.1 of uncultured Gammaproteobacteria bacterium. GTDB lineage: Bacteria > Patescibacteriota > Microgenomatia > Levybacterales > UBA12049 > CAYWVK01. The sequence continues at coordinate 5,320 of CAZFYA010000004.1, read as the reverse complement.
GATGGAGGAAAATATTCAACCTATGGAACCTCAATGGTTGGAGTAAAAGAAGAAGTAACAGGCAAAGCTTCCCTTTCATATAATGCACTGGATGAGGCGTATTCATATACCATTGATTTAAATAACCAAGAGGTTGCATCTGATCTCTGGCTCTTCTCAAGAGTAACTGATCCAAATATCGCTCTTACTTCAATTCTTTTAACACCTGACTCCTCTTCTAGGGTTTGGTACAAAAAAGATGTTGATAATAGGAAAATTACTTTCCTTTCCGACTCACCTACTTCACTTTCGTTTAGACTAACTGCTCCAAGGTTTGATCACATGTCTTGGGGAAATATTTCAGATGAGACTGATCCAAATATCACTGGCCTTGTTGTTCCGGGAGCAGAAGATTTAATCAATGAAAAGCTAGAAGATGCAACCATGTCCGGTTCTCCAATATATAGTGAGTTTTCAATTGCTAAAACCTTTAGTGAATTTGGAGAACCAATCTATGCATTAATTGATAGTCTTGGTAATTCAATTAAAAGAACCGGAGGATTCTCAACTCTTATTGCCGCTAATCTTCAGGCTGGAGCATTGTCAGCTTCAGAAATTGCAACCGAAAGTTTAAGTATTGGTGGACAAACAATTCAAGAATACATCGCATCATCTATTGAAAATATATTAAATAATAATTACTTAATATCAGGAGACGAAATCTCCTCTCCTATTGCCAGCATTGATACGTTAAAAACAGGTATTATCTCTCCTCTAGCATCAGACTCAACAGTTGAGTTAGCACTTGGTAATTCATCACTTGAGGTAAGAAATAGTGAAACAAAAGAGGTAGTTGCAAGAATAGATGATAGCGGAAATGTTTACACTGAGGGCGACCTGACCGCCCGAAGTGCAAGTTTTGCTGGAACGCTAAGAGCTAAAAATATTATTGCTGAAAATATAGAAGGATTAAATATATCAAGTAGCACTATCTCTGCTCAATACATAACTAATAATTATTACGAATCAACAGGAGCTGGTGAATTAGCAACAATACCTGTTTCTTCAGACTATATGGATATCTCCTCAATGTCAGGACAGTTTATCTATGTTGATAAACTTCAGACAAAACTGGCCACCTTTACTCAAGGTTTAATGTCATTTGGACCAACCAGTCTTTCTGACACCTCAATTGCCGGACAACTAGCAGTTGGTGGAAATCTAATCTTAGCTGACGGAGCAATTAATGTTTTAGGAGCAGACCTTGAAATTCAACCACTTAGACAAGGCGGGATTTCTTTCCTTTCAGGTTTAGTTAAAATTGATGAAAGCGGCAACCTAGCGGTTTTAGGTAATGCTACTTTTGCAAAAGACGTAACGGTTGGCGGAAAATTAGCAACAGGAATAATTAGCCCAATTGCCAATAATGACTTAGCTATTGTTAATGCCAGCGATTCAGCAGTTCTATCAGTTAGCCAAAAAGGAGATATTATTGCTTCAGGTTCTGGTACTTTTGGAAAGCTTAATTTAAACTTTGTTAAAGAAGCTCTAGCCTTATCTGATAACGAAATACTTGCAACCGGATCTGCTGGAATTGCAACAATAAGTGCAAGACAAAAAGAGATTACTATTAATAATGACTTAATTACTAAAGATTCTCTAATCTATATTACTCCAATTGGCTCAGTTAATGGACTAAATCCATATCTTCTAAGACAAGTACCGGAAGACCAAGAATTAAATGGAATTGAAGGTTCATTCACAATTGGAATTGATGAATTTACAACTAAACCAATACCGTTTAACTGGTTAATTATTAATTAATTATGAAAATACCTAATCTATTAAAAATAATTAAAAAAACAATAACATTTTTAAAACACTTGCTTCCTGTTACCTGGTATGGGAAGTTAACAAGTAGACAAAAGCTATATGTAATGACCGGTGTTGTTGCTTTTCTTTTAGTTCTTATTCCAAGTGTTATTTATACCTTAAGCAATGCTACAAAATCAGAGGCAACTTGGTATGATGATAGCTGGAAAAATAGAAAGCAACTAGTTTTTAACAACTCTGCTCAAGATGAAGACTTAACTAATTTTAAGGTTTTAGTTAAGCTTACTCCCAGTAATTTTGACTTTGCTAAAGCAGCAACTAATGGGGCTGATATTCGCTTTACTGATTCAGATGGTACTACTTTGTTAGATTATGAAATAGAAAAATTCGATCAATTTACAAGACAAGGATATATTTGGGTTGAAGTACCGCAAATTGATGCTTCATCAACAACTGACTCTATCTTTATATACTATGGAAACCCTTACGCAACTGATGCACAAAGCAAAACAACTACCTGGAGCTCCACAGACTATTCACTTGTTTACCATTTAGCAGACCCCGCTGGGACAACAGGCAGTGGCTCTGTAAATGATAGCACTGGAAACACCAGTGGAACACCAACAACAGGAATTAAATTTAACCAAGCTGGAAAAGTAGGTCCTGCAGTAGATTTCTCATCCGGAACCGGAATTAGCCTTGGAACAGTTGGTTCATCTATCTTAACTGCTGATACTACTATCTCCTATTGGATGTATATAAATAGTTGCGCTTCTCCTTCAAGACAAAATCCATACGATCAAGCTTTTGGCGGATGGTCAACAATGACTCTTGAAACAAGTTGTGCTCTTAGTTGGTACATGGGAAGCAACGGAGGAAATGATGTTCCATATAGCAACTATGCCTCAAGCGTTGGTCTTCAAGGCCAATGGGTTTATATTACAGCTGTTAGAGACTCAAGTGACTATAGTTATAAATGGTATAAAAACGGGGCATATCTCACAGGGAACACATATGACAGTTCTTATCCTGCAATTAATGATCGTACTTTTACTATTGGGGATGGTTATGTTAATCCTCTAAATGGAAAATTGGATGAATTCAGAGTTGAAAAGGTCGCCAGATCTGCTGATTGGATAGCTGCAGAATACAAATCAATGAATGATACGTTTATAAACTATCAGGGAGAAGAAACCTCTAAAGGACCTGTTGCTTACTGGAAATTTGATGAGGGTTATGGAACAACAGCCCATGACTCAACAACTAGTAAAAACAATGGAACAATAACCGGCGCTACTTGGCAATCTGAAAATCAATGTATTTCTTCTAAGTGTTTGTTTTTTGATGGCACTGATGACTATGTGAGTGCAGGAAACCCTTCAAATCTACAATTTGACACTAGCGCTTTTTCAGTTTCAGTTTGGGCAAAAACAACTAAAGCAATAGCAAATAGCACATGGCAAGGAATTATTTCCAAAGGAGGCTATAATTCTGGTTTTGAACTTCGCTTTAGCGTAGACGCTAATGGTACAAGATATGTAGATGGATGGATTGCAGATGAAACATTTGGGACTCAATATGACTTTCAACCCAACACCTGGTATCAAATAACATTTACAAGAGATAATTCTGGTAATTACAACCTTTATATCAACGGCAATAATACTGTAAAAGAATATGAAAACACGGTTAGTAAAAGCATTGGAACAAGTAATTGGGAAATCGGCAGAATGAGAGGCTCAAATACCTATCCGTTTAAAGGCTATATCGATGATGTAAAAGTATATAACTACGAAAGGACAGCAGAGCAGATAAGGGCAGATTATACATCTCGTGGTTCTGTTAAGGGTGTTTCTTCTCAAATTGGAGGAGATAATGAGCTCTCTGATGCTTTGTCAAATGGTTTAGTTGGTTATTGGAAAATGGATGAAGACTCTGGAAACCTTATTGATAGCTCTGGAAATGGATATACAAGTACAGTTACTGGAACAAGCGTAACGAATGGAAAATTTGCTAATGGAAGAGACCATAATGGATCAAGTGACAGTTCAACTACTGCTGTCTCAAGTCTTCCTACATCAAGCGGAAGTAAGTTTACTGTTGCATTTTGGATGAATTGGGATGGTACTGGTAGCAATCAAATGGTTATGAATTTTGGAGGATCTTCAAGTATGGATCTTTTCTTTATAGGCACTAGTCATTTTGGAATTAATACATACGCATCTGATATTTGGGGGATAGCTCCGACTGGATTATCAGGAGGATGGAAACACGTTGTTTTTGTTATTAACAATGGAGATATTACCTCCTCCGAAATGTATATCAACGGAGTAAAACAAACAATGAGTCAAAGAGTTGGAACAACCGTGAACACAAGAGTTCCCTTAAATACTAATGTATATATGGGAAGCGGCCCAAGTTCTTATTATTATGATGGGAAACTTGATGAAGTAAGAATTTATAATCGAGGCCTCTCCTCTTCGGAAGTTTCTGCTCTATATAACTGGGCTCCAGGACCGGTTGGTTATTGGTCCTTCGAGGATGCCTCAGGATCCACTGTCGCAGACTCCAGTGGAAATTCAAACAATGGTACATGGTATGGAACAGGTAGTCACTGGACAACTGGAAAATATGGAAAAGGAGGAAGTTTTAACGGAAGCGATGATTATGTCTCATTAAGTAATAATGTTGGCAATTTTGGTACTGGAGATTTTACTATTGAATCATGGATTAAGTTTCCGCTAGGTGGATCTTCCACTTGGAACGGAATTGTAAGTAAAGGATTTACAACTAGCGCACCTGCTAATACATGGGGTATTGCAACTGGAAATCCCGTTACCAACCTGCATTTTCTTGATACCAACGATACAGCAGGTGTTTTTAATGTTAACTATCCATTCACTAACGTTCCTTCTTCTGGTTGGCACCATATTACTGTTACAAGAACATCCGGTACTTCATATAAATTTTATGTAGACGGCATATATAATGGCGCTGTAACATCATCCTCCATTGCAAACTTATCTAATTCTACAAACCTACAATTTGGTAACGCTAGTGGTAGATATCTAAAGTCTTCTTTGGATGAGGTAAAAGTATATAATTACGCCCGCACCCCTGGGCAAATAGTTGAAGATATGAATGCGGGACATCCTACTGGTGGATCCCCTATTGCATCTCAAGTTGGTTATTGGAAGTTTGATAAAGGGCATGGAACAACAGTATATAACTCGGGCTATGGAGGAAGTATTTTAAACGGAACAATTACTTCAGCAACATGGAACAATAATGGAAAATTTGGAAAGGCACTAAGCTTTAATGGAAGTAGTAGTTATGTAACTGTTACTGAAAACAATGCACTTGACCCTGGAACCGGTGATTGGAGTTATGGTGCTTGGTTTAAAACAACAGCAACAGGAGCATTGCCGATAATCTATAAATATACTTCAACCGAATATTACTCTCTTAGGGTAAATAGTGGACAAATTCAGTCATATTTTAAAGTTGA
>CAZFYA010000003.1:0-93124 GCA_964523705.1 uncultured Gammaproteobacteria bacterium | reverse complement strand
GAGGCTGATGAACCACAGGCCGGAACACTAGTATTATATCCTGGCATTTGAGTTGATGAACAAGAAGTGTTATACGTTCTGGTACAATCATATGTAGGATTCTTGTCTTCGGTGCCACTACAGTCGTAATCAAAACTTCCGTCTCCTCTATGAGTAGCAAAGTAGGATGTTACTCCAGGATTTACATTTGCCGCGCCTGTTCCGGAATCATAACAATCACCTGCCACATCTACGTACCCTGCATCATCTCCAACACAAGTTGCTTCATTAACACCATATCCGTCTCCATCAGCATCCCTATATCTATTTCTCCACTTTGTATCATCTGAATCATTACAGTCTCCTGCGTATTCTCCATAACCAGAAAGTAGTGTGCTACCTGAACAAACTTGCTGAAGTTCTCCTGTTCCGTAATTATCACCATCATTATCTACGTATCCTGATAGAACTTGCCACTTATCCGGATCATTATCATCACAATCAGTTACAAAAATTTTACCTGCGTCATACAGTGCATAAATTTCAGAGGTAGTAAGTGTTCTATTAAAAACTCTTACTTCATCCAGGGTGCCTTTAAAAGGACCATAAGTGCCATGTGATTCTGTTCCTCCACCTGAGGTATTAGATGAATAAACATTTGCTCTTGGACTTGTTAAGCCTGTTCTTTTCAATTGTCCGTTTATGTATAATCTTGGCTGTTTATTTTCATATACAACTACTATATGATTCCATCCTGTTAAAGTTTGTGTGTGTACGAGTAATGATGGTAAATAATTCCCTCCATGCTCAAAGACTGATACCCCATTTGTGCCAACCGATACACCGGCTCCTGCGTCGTCAGATCCAAACAATTTTGGAAAAATTGCATAGCTTTGATTCACTGATGTACCAATTGTACCGGATGTGGATTCAGACGTGCTGGTTCTTGTTTTTCCAGGGTTAACCCAAAAAGAATAGGAAAAATTATTTGCAGCTGGCGCATATTCATCTCCAAAATATAGATATGAATAAGCGCTTCCGTCAAAGTACAATCCGTTATTGTATTTTCCTGAAGCTACAGATGCACTGCCATATACTGTTGCCGTATTCATATTTCCTGAAGAATCAAGATACGCAGAGCTTGTTGCAGTCTCATCCATTTTATAATATGCGATATTCCCTGAATCTCTATAAGTAGAAATATAGTTTTTTCTAACGTAGCTTGAGCTTGGCCTTACTGCGCTTGCAACCGCTGATGGAGTTGCAGTTGTAGTTTTACCATCACCATCCGCATCCAATATCCACCTTACGCCCCTAACCAGTTGTGCTCCCCTATCTTTAGCAATAATGATACTACCTTTTGGTTTATGTATAAAAACATCAAAATACGAACTATTGGCTCCACACACCAATATATCTAGTTTCCCGTCTCCGGTAATATCATGAATTTCTATTATATAAGACTCATCTGATGCTGTATAAGGCACAGGAGAATCAAAAGTACCGTCTCCTTTATTAACAAGAACAAGAAAAGAGGTAGTATTTATTCCTATAATCAAGTCTGGTTTTTCATCATTGTTGATATCAGCAGCTTTTATAGTATATGGCCTATGAGGCAATGAATAACTAACTGCATCGTTAAAAGTACCATCGCTATTACCCATAAGAACAAATAAAACATTAGTGCTGCCCACTACTAAAACATCTAAGTTTCCGTCTCCGTTGACATCAGATAACACCATTGGATCATAAGAACTAGCAATATTAGCTCCGCTTATTGAATAAATCGCCTCGTTGGCAAAAGTGCCATCGCCGTTATTTATGAAAACGCTAACCTTAGTATATGTTGCTATAACCACGTCCGGATAATTATCTCCATTTATATCGCTAATTTTTAAAGAATGGGGATTATGATCTGTAAGAGAATATATCACCCTACCGGCAAAGGTGCCATCGCCATTATTTATGAGAACATTAAGGTGTCTGTTAGTAGAATAATAAGTTGTTACTAAAATATCCAGTTTCCCGTCTCCATTAACATCATGGAGTTCCATAACATTCGGCGCTCTGTATATCGAGTATTCTACATAATCGGCAAAGGTACCGTCGCCGTTGTTTATTAATACTCCTACGTCTCCTACTGTTGAAGTGCCTTTTGAATAAACAATATCTCCCTTTCCATCTCCGGTAACATCGCCTACCATTAATTGATTAAAAATGTTCGCTACAGACTCAACGCCTGAAATTGGATAGGTTACACTATTGGCAAAAGTGCCATTGCCGTTGTTTATGAAAACATCTACATAAAAGCGGTATTCCCAGCCTATCGGAACCTTGTATTCATCCCAAGAAGTTACGGTAGTTTTTCTAACCATTGTAATAATATCCGGTTTCCCGTCTCCGTTGACATCATGAAGTGCGTTTGTTTTGTAACCAATTATAGATTGACTTGTATTTTTTGTTGTTGGACTGGCAAAAGTACCATCGCCATTGTTTATGAGAATACTAATCGTCGTGGAACCTGCTCCAATTAAATCTATTTCCCCATCTCCATTAATATCTCCAGCCAGCATGTCCATTCTTGAACTACCAGCAGAATAACTTTCCTTGTCATAAAAAGTTGTAGGTTCTATTAAGCGTATTTGCCCAAAAAGAACTGTTTGATTATCATTAGAACCAATGGTAAAGGTTGATCCGTCAATTACAAATGATGCACTATTTGAAGCATCCGTAGCTGAATCATTATCATCCTCAACTCCGGTTATAATATTTGCGGTTGTTCCGGCGCTACAATGGTTTCTCATTGTAAAAACTCCACCTTGTGGCATGGTTTCAGGAAAAGCACACTCATCCCAATAATCAATACAACTTTCATTTGTGTATGAACCGGTTAATGTTGCATCGTTACATGTCCTTGTTTCTTTATAATTAAACCAACAAGAGTAAGGCGGATAAGCTGATGACTCTTTATAAGCAGTTACGTATGAGCCATTATTTATACTTCCTCCCCAGGGAATATTACAACAAGAAATACAACTATTATAAGTAGCGGGAGAAAGATCAAAAGCAAGATTGCTTTGACAGATGCTGGTTGTTTTTAAACTGGCGCAACTTGTATCACACTCCGGCTCTGGATTTGAATAGGTTATACAAGCTGCCCCTCTATTAATCTGTGGGCAGCCTCCGCTTGCACAACAAGTATCAGTACAGGTTCCATAATCATAAGGAGCGGTATCCCATGAACCATCAGTGCAAGTACTGGTTCTACTGGTACAGGCGTTTCCACAATCAGGATCGGAAACTAAATAAGAAGTACAGGTTGAGCCTGAAAGAGTAACCGTGCAGGCTGTACTTACACAGTTTTTAGTAATAACAACATAGCCATTTCCATCATTAACTCCTCTTGTAGAAGTAACATTTGTACCAGCTCCAGTATAATTACTTCCTCCTCCTCCACCGCCACCGCTATGCATTTCAGGACCTGATCCTCCTCCTCCACCACCATAATAACCTCCTCCTCCACCGCCACCAGAATTACCAGGATTACTTCCTCCATTCCCACCAATACCTAATGAACCGGCATCACCACTGACTTCTCCATCTCCACCTGCTCCACCCGCTAAAGAGGTTCCACCAAATCCTCTTTTTCCAGCAGAAGCGGGTATAAAACCATCTCCATTTGATCCGTCTTCACCAGTTCCTGCTCCTCCATCTCCTCCCTCTCCTGCGTCATATGGCCACGTAGTTTTATCTCCGCCACCGCCACCGCCACCGGCAACAATAATCCTATCTGTTAATGCTGTTCCTCCTTGCCTAACATCTGTTGCGCCTCCTCCTCCACCAGCGGTATCTACTGTTCCACCGCTTCCGCCACCGTTATACCCACCGGTTGCACCTGAACCTTGTCCTCCCACATAGATGTATAGTGTTTCATCAGGAGTTACTGTATACGTTCCTTTAGTATATCCTCCATTTCCTCCTACTGCATCATCGTCTGCTCCCTTTGCACCATAAGCTTCAATTGTTATTGAGGTTATTCCTGCAGGTACAACATAAGTTTGTTGACCGCCGGTGTAATTATATGTAGTACTAGCAAAAATAGGTTTTTGTAAAACAAAAAACACACAACAGTAGAGTAAAAATATAACTATGTTAAAACTAATCTTTATATATCTATTCATATATTAATAAATCATTTAAATCTAGGGAAAACAGCTGATGTTTGCCCCCTGTCGTTTTTTGCTTTAATATCAAGTTTATAAACATAATTATAAGTATCATTTGCTGTAATTGTAGTTGACCAATCTCCTTTTCTTTGAGCGCCTGAAATAAGCGTTAGCGGATAGGCTTTGGTCTTTTTGTCTGTATAAAGCGTTATTTCAACTCCTAATACGTTTCCGCCTTTTTCATCGGAAACCGATACTGTTATTGTTTGTTTTTCACCTATTTTTGGATAATACTCACTAAATTTAAGATTTGTAATATATGGATTATCTCCACCTGATACACCAAACTCTCTTTCTCCCCTGGGTAATGGAACCGGGGTTGGAGTTGGAGCAAGTGTTTGTGTTGTTGCCTGATCACTTTTAAATTGAAGGTTTAAATAGTCCAGGGCTTTTTGTAAAGTACTATTAACTGTAAAATATTGAATTAAAAGAACTGCTAGTAATATTAAGGTTGCAACTCCTGCTAAAACAACAGATGAGGTAAGATAATTGTCATTACCTTTAAGTTCTTCTGAGATTATTTTTGCGTCTTTTTCTAATTCTTCTTTTATATCCATAGCTATATTTAAAATATCTTACTCACAATCACCCATTATGCTACATTCGGCATCGCAATATACTCCACCACTCTCTACTCTATTACACACACCCTCACCTCTAAAATCAAATTCTGCCGGGACACCACCACAGAAACAGGTAGTACCGGGGGAAGTTGTAGTAGTGGTCGAGGTTGAGGTAGGTGAGGTTGAAGAAGTAGTTGTTGAAGTTGAAGTAGATGTACCTTCGGTTGTAGTTGTTGATGGAAGCCAAGAACCGTCCGGAATACCTATAAGACCACTGTTGTTTATAACGTCACAGTCAAGTTGTCCTGTAAAAACACAGTAATTGTAGGCTGAAATAAGGGTTCTGCAGGCAACACCGTTTTGATCAACGATTGTTCTTGTCCAAAGCGGACAATTTTTCTTTTTTTCTTCAGTTTCATTTGTCCCCTTGCTATATAAATGGGTATATAAAACTGCCCATTGAGGACAAGTGCTATCCTCATCTACCTGGTAATAATACCCCGGATAGCAAGATTCTAAAGACCTACAGTAATATTCCATATTTGAGGGGACTTCTTTCATATACATAACTCCACCTTCCTCCCACTCCTCGCCAAAAGGAATTTCTAATGGGTAGCAATTATTGTCGTTGTAGTATTGGTCCATTGCATTTCTTATCTGCTCTAAATCGTGTTTTCTTTGGGAGTCTCTTAACTTATTTATCTGCTCAATGGGATTAATAATTGCAATTAAACCAACAATTAATATTGCAAACATGCCAATGCTTACCAGAAGCTCAATTAAAGTAAAGCCTGAAACAGGCTTTTTTAGGGCAGCCTTTCTCATTTAAAAACAACTGTTTTTAGTATGAAATGAAAAGAAGCTAATGTCAAGAAAAAGGGCTTGTCCTGAGCGAAGTCGAATGGGTGGACCGGAAGAGATTCGAACTCTCAACCCCCTCCATGCCATGGAGGTGCGCTAGCCGTTGCGCCACCGGCCCGTTTAAATAGTATAAGTGGACTTGAGCGGACTCGAACCGCTTACCTCCTCAATGTTCATCCCGTTAAATTCCAGTGGACCCACCGGGAATTGAACCCGGATCTCTGCAATGCGAATGCAGTATTGTACCGTTCAACCACAGGCCCAAATATTTAACGGGACGCGTGCATCGTTTTACCACTTAACTACAAGCCCATTATCCTTTTGCTATTTTAACACACTTTAATTTAGATTTTTTATTGAAGATAAGCAAGTGGATTAACTAATGCCCCACCTCTTCTTATTTCAAAATGCAAATGGGGTCCGGTTGTTCTTCCGGTCATTCCAACCCAACCAAGTACTGTTTTTCCGGCAACTACCTCGTCTCCAATTCCTACATTAAGTCCTGATAAATGAGCGTAAAGGGTTTGATTGCCGTTTCCATCATCAACCATTACATTTGTTCCATATCCTCCATCCCAAACTCCGGATGCTGCCTTTACAATTACTCCGTTTTGAGCAGCAACAACCGGTGCTCCAACATCATTTGTGATATCAATTGCCATATGATACCAGGTTGCAAACTGGCTAATTCCACCACTTAATGGCCAGGTAAATCCTGCTGAAGATATACCAACCGGGCCTTTGGCAATATATTGTCTTCTTATATATGTTGGTTGCTCCGATGGTTTAACACCCTCAGGAACAATTAAGATTTGCCCTTCAACTAAGGAAAAGGTTTCCGGATTAGCAAAGTCATTAAAGGGAAAGTTTACAATCTGTTGAGCATTTGTATCAAACTTTTTAGCAATGGTATAAATACTATCCCCTCTTGCTACTTTATACGCAATACCTGTGACAGGCAAGATTTTTAAATTATCGCCAACTGTAATGTTGTCATTTTTTAAATTATTTTCCCACTTTATTGTATCCTCTGAAATCCCAAACTTTTTAGCAATGGTAGAAATGGTATCTCCTCTTGCTACTGTATAATTTACTATCTTATCTCTTGGCTTTTGAGAAATATCAGTCTTAAAAACATCTTCTCCTACTACAATTGATTGCTCAAGTGATGGTGAGTTTATTTCAGGAGAAATTGATTCCTGGGCTGAAAAAACCGGATAAGTGCTTGCTAAGTGCGGAGTTAAAAGTACACCAATAATTAAAACTCCAATTGTGGCCATATGTAAAAAGGGCCTTGAATAACGGCCCCTTTTAATAGTAAAAAACCTAACTGCAAAATTCTTATTAAGCTCAAAAAACCCTAAGCTTACTAGGATTTTTTTTCTAAGGTAGCTATAGAAAAAAGATAAAAACTCTTTAAAATCTCTTGCTCTTTTGCGCAAAAATTGAATAGATGAAAAAACAATTTTTTTAAACATAGCAAACTTAAAGATTAACAAAATTGAACCTGGAAGTCAAATTATTAGGCCTTACTTAAGGTGTTTAAGAACTCATCGTTTGTTTCTGTTTTGGAAAGCTTTTCAATTACAAGTGCAGTTCTTTCTTCTTCTCCTAACATATATATCATTCTTCTCATGGTAACAATTTTTTTAAGCTTTTCTTCACTGATTAATAGCTCTTCTTGTCTTGTACCGGACTTTTCAACGTCAATACTTGGATATACTCTTTTATCAGCCAGTTTTCTATCTAAATGAAGCTCCATATTACCGGTTCCTTTAAACTCTTCATAAATTAAATCATCCATTCTTGAACCTGTTTCAACTAAAGCTGTACCAATAATAGTTAGGGAGCCTCCGTCTTTACAGTTTCTGGCTGCTCCAAAAAACTTTTTTGCAGGCCACAGCGCTGCCGGATCAAATCCACCAGATAAGGTTCTCCCGGATGGTGCAACACAAAGATTATATGCTCTGGCAAGTCTTGTTACTGAATCTAAAAGAATAATTACGTCTTTTCCCATTTCAACTAATCTTTTTGCCCTATCCAGTGTAATTTCAGCAACTCTGGTTTGATTTTCAGGCGGTTCATCAAAGTTTGAAGCAACAACATCTCCTTTAACAGACATTGAAATATCAGTTACTTCCTCCGGCCTTTCTCCAATTAAAGCTGCCATTAAATGAACATCCGGGAAGTTTTTAGATATTCCATCAGCTATTTCTTTAAGAATAGTGGTTTTACCAGCCTTTGGAGGAGAAACAATCATTCCTCTTTGACCAAAGCCAATTGGGGCAATTAAATCCATGATTCTGGTTGAAAGCGGAGTTTTTCCGGTTGTTAAAGTAATTTGTTTTTTAGGATAAACAGGAGTTAAATCATCAAAGTATTCTCTATTTATAGACTCATCGGCCTTAATTCCGTTTACTTTTTCAACCTTTAAAAGACCAAAATATCGCTCTGTATCTTTTGGTGGTCTTCCTATTCCCTCAACCAAGTCTCCGGGACGAAGCAAAAACCTTCTGATTTGAGATTGAGAAATATATATATCCCTATGTGATGGGGTAAATTTTGGCCTTAAAAAGCCATGTCCTTCCGGTTGAATATCTAGAATTCCTGAGACCGGATAGGTTTGAACAGGCTGGTCAAAATGATTTTCACGGCCATAGTCTCTTCTTTGAAAATCTCTTCTAGGAGCTACTTTTTCTTCTTGAGGTTTTTCTTCTGGTTTTCCCACCATTTCTTCAACGGATAAGGCTTTTTCCTTTTTTTCCGCCGGCTGGCGGATTGTTTTTTTCTTAGTTACCATAAAATTAAGTCCTTAAAAGGCATATACTCTTGGCGTTGGAATCTAAACGAGTTTCATGTATTAAATAATTGGGATTTGCTTTTGAAGTTCTGCTACTTGCAGTAAAGCTATATTATTAGACCATATTGTTTATTCTTTGTCAAGCCCCACTTGACATATCCTATAATATATGATATTCTTCCCCCACTTAATTAATTGGTACTGTCTTTTCAGTACCTTTTTTAAATTAAATAATGAAAAAACTTTTAGGTATTTTATTAACCATTCCCTTTTATTTCATAGTAACCGGTAATGTACTGGCTAGTACATCTTGTCAACCAATCTATGGTGGCGGAGAAACTTGTATTCAAACAGGGAATGTTTTACTTGATAAAACAGTTCAAAACCCCTCAAATGGACTTTATGTTGACAGCTTAAATATTAATGATACCAGGTTCACACCAGGTCAAACTGTAAACTTTAATATCACTATTAGAAATACGGAAGATGCTACTCTTTCAAAAGTTACTGTAAAGGATATACTTCCCCAATACGTAAATTATGTTTCAGGACCTGGAAGTTATGATGCAAATACTCATACTTTAACTTTTGAAATAGCTGATTTTCCTAAAAACGAAGCTAGAACCTATGAAGTTAAAGGACAAATTGCAAATAGTGACAAGTTTCCTTTTTCAGATGGCGTAACTTGTGTTGTAAATCAGGCTATTATGAATGCTTCAAATGGTCAAAGTGCACAAGATAATGCTCAACTTTGTATTGAAACTAAAGTAAAAGGTGTTGAAACAAAGGCAGGACTTCCTGTTTATCCTGCACCTGAAATAAAAACAACTCCATCAACAGGACCTGCTGCTCTTCCCCTTTTAGCTTTAATCCCAAGTGGAATAGCAGGATTTATATTAAGAAGGAAGGTTAAGTAATTAAACTTTTTAAGGAGGTGAGTAACTTATGGCACATGCAGAACAAGAAAAACTAAGTATAAGAGATAGAGCAAAAAAAGCAACAGCAGTAATTGGTGCTACTGCACTACTTGCAGGAGCTGGAGCAGGACTTTCAGGCTGTTTTGAAGGAAAAGCATACGTTGTTAAAGACCCCAAAACAGGAAAAGAGCTTGAGTTAACAAAAGAGCAATATGAGGGTTATCAATTATGGCAAGGAACACCAACCACCAGCGAAGCTGGTGCCGGAAATGGAGATACAACTACCAGTACAATAGTTGAAAGCCCAAAAGCAGATACAACAACTACTAGTGTTAATAGCGAGGTAACCGACATGGAAACACCAAGTGCTTCTGAAGAAGTAAAAGGTGTTGAATTCGGAAGTGTTGTTATTGCAGGAGCACCTGAAAAAGTTGATCCTGGCGTAGTTGATACAGCTAAAGGTGATTTTAAAAACACCATTGGCTTAGGAAGCGAAATGGCTTTTGCTGAACCAGGAGTACTTTTAGTTGGACCTGACTTCGGTTATACAGGAAGTGAAAATCCAATGGGTAAAAACCCTGAAGGATGGAACTCTATGTATGAATCAGGTGGGAGCATTAGACCTTTTAGCTCTGTTTCTCAAGAGGTTATTCGCTTTGAGGAGCCTGCATACCAAAACCTTCCAGAAGGAGGATGGGTGTTAGCTTCAGCAGCTGAAATGACTGCTAAAATAGGCGATGTCACCATTAAACTTAATCATAAAGAAAACAATAACTACTTCTTAGTAGTTAGAGGTCTTTATGGAGATGTAAAGCAAGACACAGATAGAAATGAAACTATTGAGTTTACAGATTATAAACCGGGGCATCTTTTGGTAAATATGTATGAATCAAGAGATGAAACCAATGCAGCTTTCATTTCTGAAGGTCAATTTAAGCAAATGGCAGAAACCAGCCATAGTCATGGCACAAACGGCGGAGACGGTGGAAATTCTATCTTAACCGTAGTTTGCTATGATGCAAATACAAAGGCATACGCAGTAATTGAGCAGAAACTTGACAGAAATACTGACACAAGTGGAAACTGGAAATCTGTTGCAAGCAACTGGCTTAATAAATAACGTTGCTTAAAGCCTAACGTATTTAGGTTTAAAATCCCCCGCTTTTTTGCGGGGGATTTTTTATTTGACACTAAGATTCAACTATGCTAAACTACCGAAGTTATGTAAATCTGCCCACCCTATTTTAGCTATTTAGCCTCATATTTTTACTAAACATATGAAACAAACAAAACCATTACTGTCAATACTATTACCTGTTCACAATGCAGAACAGCACCTATCAACGTGTCTTGAAAGCCTTCTTAAGCAAAGCTATAAAAACATTGAAATTATTGCAATTGATGACTTCTCAAGCGATAAATCAAGAAGAGTTTTGAATAAGTTTAAAAAAATGGATAAAAGGATAAGGCTATACAGAAATGTTAAAAGATACGGTATAGCAGTAACCTTAAATAGGCTTTTGGAGAAAGCTAAGGGACAATTTATTACAGTCATCAGCTCAAATGACCTAATGGCACCACAAAGGCTTAAAAAACAGTTAAATTTCTTGCTTAAAAATGAAGGCGTAGTTGCAGTTGGCTGCCAATGCGCCTTTATTAATGAATTTAACAAAAAAATAGGATTTAGTAAGTTTCCGCTTATCAGTAATTCTATTTACCAAAACCCTTTGCATGGAATATCAATGCAGTTTGAAACTGTTTTAATAAACAAAGCTCTTTTACCAAAAGACCTTTTAAGGTTTAATACAAATTCAAAACCGTTTATCTATAGTGATATTTTCATGAAGCTAATTCCTTATGGAAAGTTAGCTAACCTTGATGAGGTACTACATTTCCATAGAAGAAACCCACAGGATTATTTTGTTGATCTTAAAAAGAATATTTTATCTCTTTTAAAGCTTTGGGTAAGATCAAAAACATCTTATTCCTATCAACCACCAATTCGCTCCTTTTTCTCCCCTATTATTAAATCTGTATAATATATAGTATATGCTTAAAAAAATAATTGGAAACTACCCAGTAGTAATTCTTGTTCTAATTTCTCTTATACTTTGTTTTTTAAACTATACCCCTCAAACCTATCTTTCAGGCTGGGATACACTTCATCCGGAGTTTAATTTTCAGGAATATTTCTCAAGAGTAATTTTTGGTGCATGGCAAGAACACCAAGGGCTTGGAGCCCTAGCTACACAGGCTCATGCTTCAGAACTACCAAGGCTAATTTTTTATTATCTTTCTTCTCTTGTTTTACCGAAAATGTTTCTAAGATACTTTTATTTTTTCTTGTGTTTACTATTGGGACCTTTGGGTGTTTACTTTTTTTTAAAAAAGATTTTCTTTACCAAAAACGACATTACAAGCAAAATTGTTTCTTCTTTAGGAGCACTTTTTTATCTTTTAAACCTAATTACAGTTCAACATTTTAATGTTCCACTTGAAATGTTTGCTACTCATTATGCCAGTATTGGCTGGTTATATCTTTTTTCCATTAAGTTTTTAAAAACAGGAAATAAAAAAACATTATTATTTTTCCTACTTATTACACTTTTTTCATCCTCAATTGCCCACACTGCAACACTTTGGTATGTATATTTTGTAACTTTATTTTTATTTTTACTAACTTTTTCTTTATTAAACAAAAATCGTATAAGCTTACTTAAAAAGTCATTACTAATTGTCTTACTCACCGTACTTGTTAACTCCTTCTGGTTAATGCCAAATCTTTACTTTGCTATAAACCATGGAACAGAGGTAAGCCAATCAAAAATTCACTCACTTTTTACGAAGGAGGCATTTTTACAAAACGCATCATTTGGAAACGTAAATGACCTTTTTTTGCTTAAGAATTTTCTCTTTAATTGGTCTATATATAACAACAATCACTTTGAGCCTCTTTTAAACCCTTGGATAGCTAATTTTAATAAACCTTTTATTCCTTTTTTGGGCTATTTGTTTTTTTCTTTTTCAATAATTGGAATTATTTATTCTCTATGGAAAAAAGAAAAAGTTGCAATTGCACTTTTGCCAATTTTTTTAATTTGTCTTTTTTTCTGGCTAAATATTAATCCCCCATTTGGAAAAGTCTTTGTTTTCTTTCAGGAAAAAATTCCCTTTTTTAAAGAAGCATTCAGGTTTCCTTTTACAAAATTCTCAATTTTATTATTATTTGCTTTAAGTGTTTATTTTTCCTACTGTATACATTTATTAATCAATGTATTTAAAAAAGTAAAGCTAGATAAGTATCTCTCTCATCTCCTGTTTTTTATAGTTACCATTTCTTTAATCTATTATATGCTTCCAGCCTTTAATAGTAATTTAATCAATCCTAAAATGCGCATTAAAATACCAAAAGAGTATTTTTCAATGTTTGATTGGTTTAATAATCAGCCTCAAGGGCGTATTGCAAATTTTCCGATTAACAGTTTTTGGGGCTGGACTTATCATGACTGGGGTTATCAAGGAGCAGGCTTTTTATGGTTTGGTTTAAAACAACCTTTGCTTGATAGGGAGTTTGACCGCTGGAGCAAGAACAATGAGCAGTATTATCGAGAAATGACCCAAGCAGTTTATTCCCAAAATAGTCAATTGTTTAAACAGGTAATAGAAAAATATAACATCGGCTATTTATTACTGGATAAAAGTATTATTGCCCCTGTTTCAAATGAAAAAGACAAAGTTCTTTTTTATGATGAAATCGAAAAACTTATTCTAAATGATGGAAATATTGAAAAAGTAGCTCAATTTGGTGAAAAAATATCTGTATATAAAACCAATCAAATAGATAACATTAATGGATTTTTACTGTCAAACGCTTCAAATATTGGGCCAAAAGCCGTATTCTATGAAGATTTTGCGTATGAAAAGCTTGGTAATTATTTAACAAATAAAAATTACACATCTTTTCCTTTTAGAGATTTTATTAATAATCAAAACGAGGTTTTAATAATTCCTGAAATAAAAAATGAGGGTTTAACTTTTCAAGCTAAAACTGATAATTTAATCTCTTTCTCAAGCTTTGAAAACGTTGAAAACTTAATCTCAACAAGCCTTTCTATAAAAAGGGTTAATAGCAAACTAACAATAACTTTTTATCCAAACTATCCTATTGAGCAGGAAAAAAGCTCTTCTATTCCTATTGTTGCCGAAGCAACAATAACTGGAAAAAGTAGTTTAGTAATTTCTGTAAATAAAAAGGATAATTTTCTAATTGAAAACATTCAAGAAAACACTCCTTTACTTTTGGGAAATGTGCTTTTAAATACAAACAAAGACAATAATCTTTCTATCTACTCCTTAGATAATGTTTTTAAAACTAGCTCTCAAATATTAAACTTAAGCTATTCCCTATTCCCCTGTGGGAATACAAGTGCAAAAAGCACTTTCGGAGCAAATATAACAGAAGATAATAATTTTTCAATCTTTACTAAAAATTCCGAAACATGCTTAACCGTGCCTCTTTCAGAAATTGTTAAAGAGATCAAAAATATTGACTTCAACAATGAAAAAAGCCTTATGAGTGTGATGTTTAATCTTGAAACCAAAGCACAAAACGAACCAAGCGTATGTATTGCTGAGGCTAAAAGTGGTAATTGTGTTTTCTTCTTATCTAAAAACATTAATGTTAATAATCCACTTCCTGTTAAATCAAATCAATTTTTAGAACTTGAGCCAAATGATCTAAAAAACTTACTGTTTAAAGTTTATATAGACGCAAGAGAAGAAGAGGATTATAAAATAGACATAAATAATTTAACATTTGGCTTTACTAAACCAAGCTCTGTTCTTAAAATAAGTAAAGAAAATATCTCTAACGCTTTAGCCTCAAACACACTTGAACAACAAAACAGTTATTCCTTCCTTGTTCCCTTTTCAGGAAACCAAGCTTTAAGTAAAGATATTACCAAAACACCAAAAACCACAGGAGATTGTCCAAGCACTAATCCTAGAGGTGAAAATATCAATAAAAAAGATGTTCTTATTGAAAAAAACCAAGACTATATACGCTATAACTCTACTAACGGTGCCTATTGTGATCATTTTTCTTATGAAAACCTTGCACAAACACAGGCATATTTAATTTCTATAACCTCAAGAAATATCAAGGGATTACCAATCAGATTATGCGTGACAAATAGCTATTCTAGTCGTTGTGATATCTATACTCAATTAACCGATTCTAAAGAGTTTGAGGAACAATTTTTTCTTCTCCCCCCAATGGGAGATAAAACCGGTTTTGATATAAATATTAACAATTATGCAATTAGCAATACACAAAGCATTAATGACTTAAAATCAATTCTTGTAGTACCCTTCCCTTATGAGTGGCTAAATAGTGTGTATGAAGGACAAGTAAAAAATACTAACTCCTCAATAAGTGCTCTATTATTAAATAAAAAAATAAATAAGTCCTTATATCAAATTGAACTCTTTAATGAAAATGGTTTTAATAATAAAACCTTGGTATTGCCTCAAAGTTATGAAAAAGGCTGGACAGCTTATTTAGTTAATGATTTTTCTCTATTTAATAACGTTCTCCCTTTCATATTTAACAAAGAACTCAACGAACACGTATTAATAAACAATTGGGCAAATGGATGGACATTAGATGATCTAGAGCTAAAAGAAGCAAAAATAATAGTAGTTTACTGGCCACAATATCTTGAATATTCTGGATTAATCATTCTTTTAGCAACTTTTGTCTTATTATTAATAAAACTTGATAGAAAACCCTAAAAACTCTTTCCCCATAGTTATCCACAAATTTTTTTACTCATTTGAATAGATTGATATAGCAATCTAAAATAAACAGTATAAACTATAAGTTATGAACTTTTTTGTCATTTTTTTGCTATAGGTTTGACAGACTTGACAAGGTGTGCTACAATCCGGCTAGGTATGAAATTTCAGTTTTTAGGCTTGAGGAAAAAGGGTGCTAGGAAAACTTTATCTGACTATAAACAAGATTTTCTTGTAAGACAAGGCAGAGAACAATTTAAAAAACTAATGGAAAAAGGGATCGGGGTTCCGATCGCGTTTTTATAATCCGCCAACTGGCGGAAAAAAAGAGCATCGCTTTCGTTACTCAAGGTATGATAATTTCAGGTACGATAAGCAATGCTCTTGGAAAAAGGGCATTTAGTTCCTTAGGCAGGAAATAAAACTAATTGCCTTGTTGTTTTTTATAACAAAAATAAAAAATTTGTCAAGGAAAATTGGTGAAGCTAAAATCATTAATTTGTCTTGATATTACTTGATATATTTTGATTTAAAAAATACTTTTTTTAGAGGCTAAATTTACCCTGTTAAATGTTGCGAAACAACACCAACAAGGTTGGTATTTAACAAGGTGAATTTATAACGGGGATACGATTATTGCCTGTCCCGCAAAATCGCTTTGTGAGCCGTGAACGAATAGTTCTGAAAAGGCGAACGGCAAAGATCTGTGGGAGGCAGGCTCCATATAAAGTCTGCTTATAGGTTTTAATGGGGTGGGAATATTGGGCAGGTATTCCCACCTCTTTAGAGCTTATAAAAAACTTTTTACGGAGTAAATAATCGTATCCCCTTTTTAGTTTACCCTGTTAAATGCTGCGAAGCAGCACCAACAAAGTTGGTATTTAACAGGGTTTTCGTTTCACTCAAATCTTTTTAGCAAATAAAATTCTTCCGCCAGTTGTTTGAATTATTCTTGAAACTGCAATATTTATTTCCTGCCCTACCTCATTACTCCCGTTTTCAACAACAATCATTGTTCCATCGTCAAGATAACCAACGCCCTGAGTAATATCTTTTCCTTTATGAAGTATTTTTATGTGTAAAGATTCTCCGGGAACTGCAGTAACTTTTAAAAGGTTGGCTAAAGTGTTAATGTTTATCGCTACAATTCCACTGATGTTTGCCTTTTTCTCCAAATTATAATCACAGGTCACAATTTGTCCTCTGTTGATTTTACAAGCCTTGATTAGTCTTTCATCTACTTCTGTTGTTTTATCAAGTCCTAGGTCTTTTTCTTGGGCTTCTGAAAGTATTGTAGTTTTTATTCCTTTATGCTTTTTTAATTTTTCTAAAGCATCTAGTCCCCTTCTTCCTCTTTCTCTTTTAACTAAATCCTTTGAATCGGCAATGTGTTTTAATTCTAAAAGAATACTTTCAAGAATTGTAATATTGTGATTATGAAATATTCCAAGTTTGATTACCTCAAATATCCTGTTGTCAATAATTGCCGAGGTATCTAAAAATACTGCATTTTCAATTTTTTTAGCTTTTTTTCTTTTTTTAGTTCTTCTTTTAGGAAGAGTTCTAACAACAGTTTTTGCAACCTCTTCTGCAATTAATGAAATAAATTTCTTAGAAAATGGTCCTTTTTCCTCTTGTTTTTTTTGTTTTTTAATCTTTTTTTCTTTTTTATCTTTCATTATTTTTGTCTCTCTAAAAATTGTAGCACCTGATTTAAGGTTTTAAAATTTTTGCTACTAATAATCTTGTTAAATCCAAGTTTTGTTGCCTGTTTTACTCTTTTTTCCAAAAATGAAACATTTCGAAGCTCTCCTAAAAGCCCAACCTCTGCAATCCCAACTGTTTTTGGCAAGGCCTTATTTTTAAAACTTGAGTAAACCGCTAAAACTATCCCAAGATCCGAAGCCGGATCTGAAATTTTTAAACCTCCGGCAACATTAACAAAAACATCCATTTGCTCAACTGGAAGCTTACAATGTTTTTGAAGAACTGCCAGTAAAAGTTCAAGCCGTTTATAATCTAGCCCTGATGCAACTCTTCTTGGCATCGGAAGTTTTGAATAAACCACTAATGCTTGTATTTCAACCAAAAATGCTCTTGTCCCCTCAAGCGTTGAAATTAAAACAGACCCTGGGGAATTATCATTTGCTTTAGTTAAAAAAAGTGATTCCGGATTTTTAACCTCAACCATTCCCCCTTCTTGCATGTTAAAAACTCCTACTTCATCAACAGGACCAAAGCGATTTTTAAGACTCCTTAAAATTCTTGTTCCGGTGTTTTTCTCTCCTTCTAAAAACAAAACCGTATCAACCATATGTGATAAAACCATTGGCCCTGCTACCATCCCCTCTTTTGTTACGTGCCCGACAATAACAATTGGAATATTTAAGCCCTTAGCTAATTTTATAAACTGGGAGGAAGCATATCTTACCTGACCAACGCTTCCTGAAAGCCCTGATAAATTTTCCGATTCCATAGTTTGAATAGAATCAATAATTACCAATGTTGGCTTTATATCCTCAATTATTTGAAGTGCGGCATCAGTATTAGTTTGGGAAAGCATTAAAAAATTATCGAATTTTAAATCCTTAGTTATTCTTTTAGCTCTTAATTTTATCTGATCTTCAGATTCCTCTCCTGAAATATACAAAACTTTTTCTTTTTTATTTTTTAAAGCTATTTTTAAGGCGGTTTGTAAAAGAAGTGTTGACTTACCAATGCCCGGGTCTCCTGCTAAAAGAGTAACGCTTCCAAGCACCAATCCTCCTCCTAAAACAGTGTCCATCTCCAAAAAGTTTGTTAAAAGTCTTGTTCCCGATTTAAAAGAAACCTCATTAAAAGTTTTTGGCTTTAAGCTTACTTGAGTTTTTCTTTTATCAAAACTTAAATTTGAAACATTGGTTATTTCTTTTAAAGAATTCCACTCGCCGCATTCCGGGCATCTGCCTAAAAACTTTGGCGAATCATATCCGCACTCCTGACAAACAAAAGAAGTCTGCGCTTTCATAAAACTAGCGATATCCGATTGGTTTTTCCTTAAGAATTGGCACAAGAGAAACTCTGTGTTTTTTCTTGTCCACATCAACTACCGTGGCAGTAACTGTTGAGCCTGCATTGTAAGTTGTATTTGGCGGAATTTTTTCTTTTTTAATAATTCCCTCTATCCCTTCACCAAGCTCAACTAAAACACCGGTTGATAAAACTTTAGTTACTTTTCCGGTAATTTTTTTGTCAATTGTAAACTGATTAAGTTTTTCTTCAAACGGGTCTTTTAAGAGACGTTTTATTGAAAGATTAACCCTGGCAGATTTTTTGTCAAAACCAATTATTAGAGCTTCAATTTCTGCTCCTGGTTTAAAACTTTGCGGAACTTGAGAAATTTTTTCCCAGGAAATTTCAGAGATATGAATAAATCCTTCAATTTCCCCGCTTTTTCCTTTAATTAAAGTAAAAATTCCAAAAGGAGTAATGTTAGAAATAACTGTAGAAATTTTTTGTTCAACTTTAAAGTTTTTAATCTCTTTCTCAAAGTCATCAGATCCACCTATTGCTTTGTTTGAAAGGATGATTTTTTGATTTTGTCTGTTTAATTCCAAAATTAAAACTTCTATTTCTTTTCCGATTAAATCCTGTCCTGTTTTAGCAAAAGAAATTTGAGAATTTGGTAAAAAAGCGGAAAAACCATTTTCCGAAGTAACTAAAAACCCTCCCTTAGTTGAATCGGTTACAACAACTTTTATTACCTCTTTGTTTTTTTGAAGATTTGCTAAGTCTTTCCAAAGAATGTCATCCATATATTTTCTAAGTGATACTATTGGGTGCCCAAGATCTGATTCCGGGTTTAAGATATAAGCTAAAACCTTATCCCCTACTTTTAAGAAATTAAGAAGTTTTTTTAAATTTTTTCTGTCTTTTTCTAAAACAACTGCTTCTGTTTTTGAACCAATATCAATTAATATTTCCTTAGGAGTTAATTTTGTAATTGTCCCTTCAATATTATCTCCTCTTTTAAGACCGACAAAAGAAGTTGTTGCAGCTGACTTTAATAAATCAGCCATTGTTTTAGCTCGCCCTGAGCCTGCCGAATGGGCTTTTTTAGAAGTTTTTGTAGTTGCCACTAATCATTTATGCTCGCTTTCCAAAAAGATGCTTTAAGTATACCACAATTTTTAAAGTTATTAAACTGTTAAAGAGAGGTTATAAAGCCTTCACAAAAGTCTTTTTTTGCTAAATTTTCAACGTCAAAATCACTTATTTTAAGTTTATTTGGATAAGTTTTAAGCTTGTAATTACTACAAAGATTATCATTATAGATTTTAAGACTTTCTCCCCCATCAATAAGCAATGGAATTGTTAGGTGTTTTTGTTCTGTTGGTATTTCTAAACAGGAAGAATCAACAATAATAACTTCTTCTTTTGAAAAATCTATGTCTTTTTGACAATCTGTAAATTTAACATTATTAATTACATAGTTTCTGTTAATAATTGCCCTCTTTACCTCTTCAAACGTCTTATTATTGTATGAATTAGTGTAAAAAAGGTATTTTTTAAAATAATCAAAAGATTCAGTTGTATAAACAGTTACTTTAGTCTCCTTATTTATAGAACTTGCATATTTAGAAAGTATTCTTACTTGAAAATCAAAATTTCCTCTTAAAGGATAATTGAAAAAGTAAATATTGAAAAAATTAACCACTAAAAAGGCGTAAAGAAGTAGCGTTATAACAATTACTATTAGATTTAAATATCTTTTTTTAAATAATGAAAAATTCTCTTTTATTCCAAAACTGATTAGCATGATTAAAAACGGGAAAATTAAAAAAATATGCGGTGTGAAATTATCAGTTCTTGCTTTATGAAAAACATGAGGCAGTGCCCCAATTACAACTAAAATTAAAATGAAAGTAAGTAATTTTTTGTTTTTTGAGGCTAAAAAGATAATTCCTAAAAGTAAAAATAGAGCATCTAAATAATAAAAAAGTCCGTGTTTTTCAATTCCAACAAATTGATCGGAATACAAAAAGAGGTAATCAAAGGAGAAAATATTTAAAAACTTAACTGCTAAAAACTTTTCGTAAACCGTTAGTTTATTTTCAATTAAATTAGTAATTGGACTTTGAATTGTTAATTTTCTTGCCTCATCTACTTGTTTTACAACTTCGCTGTTATTTATTAAAAATATCTCCCCTGTTCTTGACATGGAGGGATTAATTTTTAAAGAAATAATAAAAAACAAAACTAAAGCCAAACAAGCAAAAAAAACAATTAAATATTGTTTTAAAAACTTTTTATTATTCTGATAAAAATATAAATAAAGCAAGATTGCCAAAACAAAAGGAATAAAAATAAGCTTTACGGCAATATATGAATAGAAAAGACAAAAAAGAAAAGGAATAGAAATTAATATTTTCCACCTTTTAGCAATTAGTAAAATGTAAAAACTTAAAAGTGCAAAAAAAAGCGCAGGTGTCATTTCATACCCGGTTCTTCCAATAAAGATAAACCAAGGATTTAAAGCTGAGACAAAACCGGCAACAATAGCTACTTTTTCATCAAACAGTTTCCTTGTTATTAAATAAATTAAAAAAACAGAAAAAACACTAAGTAAGGAAAAAATAAACTTAGTGCTAAACAAGGAAAAAGAAGTTAATACAAACGGATAAAGCAAAAAATAATTAAGCTCTGCTTGTCCCTCTGCATAGGGATAGTTAAAGGCAAAAACTGATAAGGGATTCCACTTATCAATAATATCTGTTCCGTTTAAGAAAATTGCTTTTGCGGTTATAACATAATTTAGCTCGTCTCCTCCGATTGCAACCGGGACATTATTAAGCCAGATAAAACGAAAAATAATTGCTAGTAGTATAAAAATGGCAATAAGCGCCTTTTTCATTAATTATTAGTATAGCAAAGATATTAATATTATGAGGTTTTGAAGAAAAAAATCTCCCGGCGATGACCTATTTTCCCCTCGACAAGCGACAGTATCGTTGGCGCTGAAGCGTTTCACTTCTCTGTTCGGAATGGAAAGAGGTGTTACCACTTCGCACAAATCACCAGGAAACTTTTTTCTTCAAAATAAATGTGCTTTTGTTTAGCCCCTTAACAAGTGAAGAGAAGTAATGCTTTTATTTTTACCCTGTTAAATGCTCCGAAGGAGCACCAGCTTTACTGGTATTTAATAGGGTTAATTCTACTCTTAAACCATTAGTACGGGTAGGCTTAACACTTTACAGTGCTTCCACCGCCCGCCTATCAACCTCGTGGTCTACGAGGGGTTTTCACCACCTTACGGTGATACGAGATCTAATCTTGGAGTCTGCTTCCCACTTAGATGCTTTCAGCGGTTATCAGATGGGAATATAGCTACTCAGCGATGCTCTTCTTAAGAAACAACTGACACACCAGGGATTCCCTCATCCCAGTCCTCTCGTACTAGGGACGACTCTCCTCAAATCTCAACGGTTGTCCTGGATAGAGACCGAACTGTCTTGCGCATGTTAATCAATCATTTCTGATTGCATGGACTATATCTTCATCCCTATTATAGGGAGCTGACGTATTACCTTGTTTAAAAACAAAGTCTGTAATTAAAATTACAAGTCTCTACGGAATTAGAAAATTGTGTCGATTTAGAAAATCTTCTACTTGTATGGATGTATTTGTTCGCTTTTTTGAATAGTTCAAATCTGCAAACTTATCAACCTCTTTTGCTAATTTTAATAGCAATTGAGGATGCATCCTTTTGCTTTTGGGTAATCCTATACCCTTGGGCATTTGCTTAAAGATTTTCAGAGCTAAATCTGCCTGAGGCTTTTTTAGCTTTAAATACGGATAAAGAAGTTTTATAACAGAATTTACGTAATTAATTCCTACAATCGTATATTCTGTCATTCCATCGTTACGATTTCTAATATAACCGTATACCAGTTTCTTCTTTAACCATTCCAGATATGATCTATATCGCGCTTTTTGATAGAAGACGATACTTGCTCTAATTTGATATCCAAAAATATAATCTTTTCTGAACACCAATTGGAGCATTATACAGCCATCTCCATCTAGAAAACCTGCGATATATGATTTTTCCTCTTTTGTCACAATCTTCTACTTATCCTCGGTGTTGCCATAATCGTGTTCGGAAAACGATTTTAGGTTTCACCGATTTTAGTCAGATTTATTGTACTACATTACTGTAGTAGAACGCAACGTAATTTACGTTCTGAACCCAGCTCGCGTACCGCTTTAACGGGCGAACAGCCCGACCCTTGGGAGCTTCTCCACCCCCAGGATGCGATGAGCCGACATCGAGGTGCCAAACCGCATCGTCGCTGTGGCAATTAACCCATAATTACTTATGGAATTAGACTATATCATTATCTTTTTCAAGATAGCAACGTATTATAATTCGTGTTTTTCGCAAAAATGCGAAGATTGAATTATCTCATCCGCCAATTGGCGGAATCAGTCGTTACGGGGACAATTTGTAAAGCATACTTGGAATTATATAAGGAATAATTAGCTTCTTTAAAAGATTCATACTTGAATCTGATATGCGTAATCTATATTTCCCTTTATCTACATTAACAGTAGCTTTAATTCCAAATTTAGCTTGTAGAAAGTTAATTAACCAGAGATTTTCTTTCAACGTAAAACATTGAGTGTTAATTCTCAGCTGATTTTTATCAGCTGATCCATCATCCATAACCCAAATTGCTAATGCAAAAGAATCAAAATTATCTTTTAAAAACTTTCTTGGAAGATTTTTCTCATCTTGTAAATAAAATAATCTTCGCAATTTACTAAGTAATGGATGAGAAACCGTTCTGAAATAATAAGTATTTCCGCTTCTCTTGGGCCTGGAATTAACAAACTTACCAACAAGAGAATATTTAAAATCTACGTATTCTTTTTGTTTAATTCCATGATTTATACGTAGTGAATATCCTCTTGTAGTCTTGTCTAAATATCCATCGCCTAAAAGAGAACCAACAATTAACATTAATTGTTTTCTGGAAAAACTTAATTTTCTTGCTTCTCTGGCTAATAACGTATCCACAACAAATTATCTTCCCTCGGTATTATCCTATTATATATAAAATGGGATTTCACCGATATTAGTTGCTTCGTTCATCTCGATATTACTATCAAGTGGCGCCATATTTTGACGCTTGGATGCGATCAGCCTGTTATCCCCGGGGTAGCTTTTATCCGTTAAGCTGTAAGCCTACCACTAGGCTATACAGGATCACTAACACCGACTTTCGTCTCTGCTCGACTTGTAGGTCTCGCAGTCAAGCTGGCTTATGCGTTTGCACTATCACTCCGATTTCCATCCGGAGTTAGCCAACCTTTGTACGACTCCGTTACTTTGTAGGAGTCAACTTCCCCAATTAAACTGCCCGCCAGACACTGTTCCCTTGCCGGATTTTTTTGCGGCAAAAGGGTAATGATTGCCCATTTCAAAGAGAGGTATTTCATATTGTGTCAAAACTCCCTCCTATTCTAAACAATTAAAATAAACTTTCAAATGCCAAGCTACAGTAAAGCTCCCGGGGTCTTTTTGTCCAAGGACAACTAGGCCGCGTCTTCACGGCCATCTCAATTTCGCCGGGTAGATGTTCAAGACAGTTACTCAGTCGTTCAGCCTTTCGTGCGGGTCGGAACTCCATTTATTCTTGTTCTTCTTCATGTCGCCATGAAAGATTAGACTATATCATCCCCTAATTTCTGGGGTCTGGCGTATAGTCGTTGAGGATTTCCGCCAGTTGGCGGATCTTTCCTGCTGATTGACTCCACCGAACAAATTTTTACTAACTAATAATTTAGTATTGTCGGATACTGAGTTATTCCAGCATATAGCCAGATTTTACACTCTATTCTGAAAGGCAATTAACCACTGTTTACAAATTTGTGATAGCAATTCCCGAGTGTCCCTGATTTAAATCAGGGTCGGGTAAGCCGATTTATGACCCGCATAAACCAGCCCGACACAATTTTGTTACTCTTAATTTAAGAGGTTAAGTTATTTTTACTTAACTCTCTACATCGCTGTAGAGTTCAGACTATATTATAATCCCGTGGTATACGGGATCCTGGCGTATAGTCGTTGAGGATCCGTTTTAAATTCCCCATTCTCTCCCTCATTTTTTTTAATCTTGAGGGATATTTATTCGTAAATAAATTTATTAGTCTTAATATATCAAGTCTTCGATTGGTCTCAAAATGATATAAACCATCATCGCTTCGCTTATGAATATTTCCACAAATCAAGAACTTTTGAATAAGTTCTATAATCTTTTGGTCTTTCATTGCGATTGCGAAAAAAGGCTCCAATCTTTGACCTGATTTCTTTAGACCAAATGATCCTTCAGCGTCAATAACTCCTACTATAAAGAATCCTATCTCATCCTCGCTAAAATAGCAGGCTTCCATTGATTCCTTAACAGTTATACATAACTTAAGATCTTTCAATTCTTTACGACATCTCTCTATTACATTAAACCTATCTTGAACTTTAGAATTTTTACCGATTGCCGGTAAACTATTTTCTATAAGTTCAAGTTTTTGTTGTGCAATATCTCCTGCAATTACTGGATATTTCTTAAAAAAATTAAGCACGCTTTTTACTCTTCTTTTTCCTCGAAATTTTAAATTATATCCACCTTTAATCGGACTAATTACTCCTATACTAGAAGCTATTGTCAAATTAATATCTTGTAGTAGATTTTTATCTTGATTGGAAATAGTTATATCAGGGGTAAAATAAAAACCTTTACCCTTATTACTTGCTTTAATTAAACAACAACTTAATTCTCCAATACAAAAGCCTGTGTAATAGAAATTATGAGGAACTCTTTTTGTTTCCTGCTGATTGTCTGGTGCATTATTAATGCTCAGTTTTGAATTTTTACTCAACATGCTTTAAGCATATCAAGTATCAAAACATACTACCAGGTGTTCCAGCATATAGCCAAGTTTGCTCATATTAATTACTTAATATGGTCCCCTTGTCGAGGAACTTCGCTACCATAGAACAGTTATAGTTACTGCTGCCGTTTACTGGAGCTTGTATAAAAAGCTGATTCCTTACGAAACTTCACTCTCCATACTTGACTTACCAGCACTGGGCAGGCGTCAGCCCCTATACCTTACCTTTCGGTTTTGCAGGGACCTGTGTTTTAGATAAACAGTCGCTAAGTATTCTTTTGCTGTGGCCATCAAACTAATGATGGCAGGGCATCTCCCAAAGGTTACGCCCAGCTTTTGTGCCGAGTTCCTTGAACATCCTTCTCCCGATCGCCTTAGTCTACTCGACCAGCCCACCTGTGTCGGTTTACGGTACGGTAGAATATGAGTTTTCCTTCAATTACTCTCAGGACTAATGAGGCTTTTCCTGGAAACTGAAAGCTATCGAATTATCCTCCGCCAGTTGGCGGAAAATTTTCCCGTAGCTCGATTAAACAAAATAACGGATTTACCAATTATCTCTATCTAACTACTTAGACCCGCCGTAACGGGCTCGACTCTTCCGACTTCGTCACCCCCTTAGAAACGCTCATACCCTGTAGTCGAATTTCAACGACTTATCCATCAGGCTACTCCCCCTTTAAACATGAGGAACACCCTTAGGGCCGACTAACCCTCCGCTGACTTACATTGCGGAGGAAACCTTGGGCTTTCGGCGTTCGCGCTTCTCACGCGAATATCGCTACTCATACCGGCATTCTCACTTCTTAATACTCCATCATGCTTTACAACACGACTTCACTGCAATTAAGAACGCTCCCCTACCATCCGCCAGTTGGCGGATCTCCATCTTCGGTAGAAAACTTAATCCTCGATAGATTTTCGGCGCCAAACACCATCCTCCAGTGAGCTGTTACGCTATCTTTAAAAGATGGCTGCTTCTAAGCCAACTTCCTAGTTGTCTATGGAGTTTGACTTCCTTCAAAACTTAGTTTTCATTTAGAGACCTTAGACGGGAGTCTGGGCTGTTTCCCTCTCGACTGATCAGCTTAGCCCGAACAGTCTGAATAGGATAAAACATAATTTGGCATTCGGAGTTTGATTGGTTACGACAGCTTGCGCCGCCGTGAACCATTCAGTGCTCTACCTCCAAATTATTATAATTATCCCGCTATACCTAGATATATTTCGGGGAGAACCAGCTATCTCTGGGTTCGTTTGGCATATTGCCCCTAACCTCAAGTCGTCTCAACCCATTGCTGCGGATACGAGTGCGGGCCTCCCCCTGTCTTTCGACAGGGTTCACCCTGCTCAAGGTTAGCTCACCCAGTTTCGGGTCTATTGACTACAACTAATCGCCCAATTAGGGCACGCTTTCACTATGTCTTCGTTACCTAAAAGTAACTTAAACTAACGCTGTAAATCAATAACTCACCGGTTCATTCTTCAATAGGCACGACGTTATACTTCGATTACTCTCAGCACTTCGTCTGCTTGTTAGCCAACAATTTCAGTTCTATTTCACTCCCCTCCCGGGGTACTTTTCACCTTTCCCTTACGGTACTAGTTCACTATCGGTAGACTTTGGTATTTAGTCTTGGAACGTGGCCGCCCCAGCTTCCCACAGGGTTTCACCGTACCCCATGGTACTTAGGAACAAACTACCGGAGTCTTTTGTTTCGCTTACGAGCCTTTCACTCTCTATGGAAAGCTATTCCAAGCCTTTCTGCTACAAAAAACTCATCAGATATTATTTGCCCTACAACCCCCTTCGATTACTCTCAGGGTTTAGACTTTTCCCTTTTCGCTCGCCGCTACTTGGGGAATCTTATATAATTTCTTTTCCAGGCGTTACTAAGATGTTTCAGTTCACGCCGTTCCCTACCTACTGCTATATACATCATTGCTGAC
Organism: uncultured Gammaproteobacteria bacterium; assembly: GCA_964523705.1. Classification (GTDB taxonomy): domain Bacteria; phylum Patescibacteriota; class Microgenomatia; order Levybacterales; family UBA12049; genus CAYWVK01. Next base: position 66,102 of record CAZFYA010000003.1, on the reverse strand, counting down.
ATATTTTTACAATAGGTTTCCGCCAAAAGGCGGAGGGTTGCCCCATTCGGAAACCGCCGGATCAAAGGTTTATGACACCTACCCGACGAGTATCGCCGCCATATGCGTCCTTCCTCGGCCAAAGCCTCCTAGGCATCCATTATTGGCATTATGAGTAGAATTTACCCTATTAAATGCTGTATTACAGCACCAGCTTTGCTGGTATTTAACAGGGTTAATAAAAACATTCTTCTCTTCACTTGTCAAAGAGCCAAACTCATTTAGTGTTTAGTATGTAGCGACCACGTCATTGTGGTAAGCGCTACGTACTAAACTTCATTCTTCTTGTGCCATGGCACTGAGCGAATGAAATGAGTCGAAGTGGACCGGAAGAGATTCGAACTCTCGACCTTCGCGATGCAAACGCGACGCTCTACCAGCTAAGCTACCGGCCCATTTTTGCATAATAGGGATAGCCTTAAATCTATCCAATCCTAATTAGTTAAAAGTGCTAAAACAACACTCAAGAGGAATCCTTACGAAGACAGTATATGCCCTATTTGGGTAAACACTATGTAATTAATTTTCGTCATAAAGAAACCTCTTGGCCTCAAAAAGGAGGCTCAAGAATTGTTTGTAGAAGCAATCTTACCATAGCAAAAAAGGAGTGTCAATAGGTGAAGACCCTAACGATGCATTAACCACTTCTCAACTTCTAGAGCAGCCATTGCACCAAAGGCCGCTGCGGTTACTGATTGCCTGTATCTTTTATCCATTACATCTCCTGCTACAAATAGCCCTTCTATTTTTGTTTTGACTCCATCAGCAACAACATATCCTCTGTCATCAATCTCTAAACCTTTAAAAACTTGAGAACTTGGCTCATATCCAATTGCCAAAAATACTCCGTCTAAACCAATCTCCTCTTCTTTTCCTGTTTTAATATTTTTTATTTTTATCCCTTCTACTTTTTCTTTTCCCAAAACTTCTAAAACTGAAGAGTCTAAAATTTTCTTAATTTTAGGATTTTTTAATACCCTATCCTGCATTATTTTAGTTGCCCTAAATTCACCTCTTCGATGAATTAAAACTACTTCATTTGCCAACTCTGCTAACTCAATTGCCTCCTCCATTGCCACATCTCCACCGCCAATTACCGCAACTTTTTTATTTCTAAAAAATCCACCGTCGCAAACCGCACAGGTAGAAACTCCTCTTCCCAGTTTTTCCCTCTCTCCTTTTATTCCTAAAAACTTTGGCTTTGCTCCGGTTGCAATAATTACTGCTTTTGATTGATAAGTTTTTCCATTAGCTATCAATTTAAAAGGAGATTTTGATAAATCACCATCTGTATAGTTTTCATTGATAACTTCTGCTCCAAAACGCTTAGCTTGTTTTAAAAGTCTTGCCATTAAGTCGGATCCTTGAATACCCTCTGGAAACCCTGGGAAGTTTTCAACTTCTGTTGTTAACATTGGTTGTCCACCCCATTGCTCTCCAGCTAAAACCAATGTTTTTAAACTTGCTCGAGTTGCATAAATTGCAGCTGTTAAACCAGCTGGACCGGAGCCAATAATTATTACATCATACATAAAATTAAGAGGAAATTACTTCTTCGATTGCCTTTTTGTAGCTTTCTTTTGGCTGTGCTCCAACTAAATGCTTAACCGGTTGTCCATTTTTGAAAACAAAAACAGAAGGAATGCTCATTATTTGAAATGAGGATGCAGTACCTCCGTTTTCATCAACACTAACTTTTCCAACCTTTAATTTTCCTTTGTATTCTTCTGCTAACTCATCAATAATTGGACCAACCGCTCTGCATGGACCACACCACTCTGCCCAAAAATCAACTAAAACAGGCTCTTTTGAATCTAAAACTTCTTTTTTAAAATTTTCGTCTGTAAAAGTATGTGCCATAAAATTTTACCTATCTACTGTATCAACAAAAAAAAATTGTGTCAAGGATTTTTTAAAAAATTATTCTAATTCTTCTCTTTTTGACTGAAGAAACAAAAACCACTGTTCCAAAAAGGCTGATATTCCTTTAAACGGCATTTCAATTATGTAATCAAAGATAAAAATAAAGATATTAATTTGAGATACTCCGGTTGTTAAATATCTTCCTACTCTAACAACAGGGATAAACATAAAATCAACAATTGGAGTCGTGATATTTTTCCTTGGTTCAATTAAATATATTTTTGCAGATTGATTAATTCTATAAGCAAGAAATGAAGCAATTGCTAAAAAGAAAATAAAGACTCCGATACTTAAAAGATTAAAATTAATTTTCATAAGCAAAAGAACAATTACGCCAAAAATAACAACAAAAGTAACAAGCCAAAGAAGGGTAAAAAGAAAACTTTCCAGTGGTTTTGTTTTAGGAGGATTTTTCTTAACCACTAATGGCTTAGCAAATTTTAATTGATTGTTTACAAAAATAGCCCTTATATAATAGTATATTCTATCTGTATTATCCTGACCCGGGGGTTTGATAAAAAGACCCATCAAAGCCATTAAAGCAGGCGGTGTTACAATATTTACTATTAATGCTCCCCAAATTATTGCTCCGTAAAAAATTCTTTCAAAGGTTGCTTCAACCGCAATAGCAAAAAAAGCTTTTGTTAAAAGAATAAAAATAACACTCCTTACTATTCCTCTTCTTACTCTTGCCGCAATCCCTTTATATCTTGTTTCACATATGTCGTTAATAATACTTCTTAGCTCATTTTCATTTTCATAAAGCACTCCTATTCTTCCGTTTTCCAAATTTAAAAGGTCTTCAAGAATAAAAAATACTGCTGTTTTATCCTTAACATAATTTAAAATTTTATCCTTACAGGGATAATGAAGCTGATGCTGAATTTCTTTATAACAATCTAAAAAATTATCTCCTACTTTATTTATGTTTGTTTGGTTAATCTCTCCAAAATATTGTCTAAATAAATGATATCTTAGAAGCGCTAAATCATCTTTGGCAAAACTTTTATGAACAGCTATAAATACCTGAATATCTCTTACCTGATCCGTATCATCAGCAATAGTGATGTTATTTTTAATCGTTTCAAACATGAAGTTGGTCATCTTCTCTTTTCTTTTCATTGCTCCTAACACATGAGCAATTGTTGAGGACATAAGCTGGTAAATCCATTCGTTAACGGTTTTTTCTTTTATGCTTTTATGTTTTTTTAATATTTGCTCTCTTAAATTTAAAAAAAGGTCTATTTCTTTTTCAATTTTTTCAACAATAGACTCGGAGAGGCTTTCATCTGCAAAGTATCTTGCCCAGACTAATTCCCTTACCAAAGGCGCTGCTATTGTTTTACCACTTCCACCAAGAAGAAATCTTCTTTTTAGAATTCTCTCAATTGCTGCTCTTAAAATTACTTCTTCGTCTCTGTAGTCCATTACGTTTCGAAGTTTCTCATAAAGATGCGCAACTTTAGAAACTATTGGATTAACACTGATTTTTTTATCACTTATTGATGCTACTTCTCCTTTTTCAAACTCTTTAAGCAAAGCTCGAACAACTGGAGAAAAATTTGAATTACTCATTTTTTAATTTTCCTATCTTATCATAACTTAAAAATCATGCAATAGAAATGACTAAACTACATTTTGAGGTTGTCCTGAAAGATAATTTTTAATATTTAAAATAGTAGCATCAATTATTTGCGCTAAGGCTTCTTTACTGTTAAAGGCATTATGAGGAGTAATAATTACTTCCTCTCTGGTTAGTAAAATATGATTTAAAAGTTCGTTTTTTGTATCTTCTCCGCATAATTTTAAAAAGTCAGTAGTTAAAAGCTCTCTTTCTTCTTTAAGAGGTCTTTCTTCTTCTAAAACATCTAATCCAACAGCTGAGAAAACTCCCTTTTTAATACCTTCTAAAATTGCTTGTGTCTCAATTAAAATACCCCGTGCAGTATTAATTAAAATACAACCTTTTTTAAATTTATCTAAATTGCCCATGTTTATTATGTGTTCTGTTTCTTTTGTATGAGGTACATGAAGAGTAATAATATCTGAATTTCCCAAAAGCTCATCTAGAGTTTCTGCATAGGTTATTTTTTCATCATTTGCTAATTTTTCATCTTTGGTTCTTGAATAAATTAAAATTTTCATTCCAAAGCATTTAGCAATTTCTATTACTTTTTTTCCGATATGCCCTGCTCCAATAACACCTAAGGTTTTGCCAAAAAGATCAAAGCCAGTTAATCCATCTGAACTGAAATCGCCCTTTTTTGCTCGCTCAATTGAGGGGATTAGTTTTCTTGAAATTGCTAAAATTAAAGCAAAGGTATGCTCTGCAACCGTATCTCCTCCATAGCGCGGGATATTTGAAACAACAATTCCCTTTTCTTTAGCAAAATTAGTATCAATATGATCAAACCCAACAGAACGAGTGGCAATATATTTAAGATTTGATAGATTACTTAATACTTGCCTATTTATATCTGAATAAATAAATGGGGATACAATTTCCGCGTCTTTATATTTTTCAAAAGTTCTTGGCTCTAGTTTTTCTTCTGTAAAAACTAACTGATGTTCAGATAAGGCTTTTTTAACTAACTCCTCTTCCCACTTTTCTATTTCGAAAAAAACTATTTTTGCCATTACTATTATTATATAAGTTAAAATAGATTTTTCAATCATTTAAATTAATAATTTTTACTTATTGACAAACTTTTTAAAAAAAAGATAGAATACCAACATGGCAAAAAAGGAAATTAAAGGCTCCAGAAAAAAAATATACATTTTAATTGCATTAATCATTGTTTTGGCAATTTTAATTCCAAGAATTACTTCAAACTCAAAAATTAATGAAATTAAGGAAAAAACAATTCCAGAAGCAGTAAAACTGGCAATTAATAATCCTGAAACCAAATTTACTATTGGAGAGGTAAAGGAAAAAAGCGGCGTATATGAATTCAAATTAAGCATTGGTGAAGGGGAACAGGCTCAAGAGTATACTTCTTTTATTTCAAAGGATGGAAAAATTCTCTTTACATCAGGTATAGAACTGGAAGAATTAAAAGCATCAACAACCACTACCACAAAAAAAGCATCCTGTGAAGAATTAACTAAAACAGATAAACCGGATTTAATGGCATTTGTAGTTTCTAATTGTCCTTTTGGACTTCAGATGCAAAGATTGTATAACAAAACAATATCAGAGCTTCCGGAAATTGCCAATAATTTAAGTGTTAAATACATGGGAAGTATTGAGGACGGAAAAATAACTTCTATGCATGGCGATGAAGAAGCTCAGGAAAACTTAAGACAAATTTGTATAAGAGAAGAGCAAAAAGATAAATTCTGGCCATATCTTTCTTGCTACATGAAAGCAGAAGGTCTATCACAAACTTGTTTAAATCAAGTAGGCGTTAATCAAGCAACGTTAAATACGTGTATGACTGATAGCAATAAGGGATTAAAATATGCTAAGGCTGACTTTGATTTAGCCGCTAAATTTAACGTTACCGGCTCTCCTACTCTAGTGCTTAACAATAAAGAGACGGTTTCTGAATTTGATTTTGGCGGTAGGGTTGCAGATGCAATAAAACAAATAGTTTGTTGTGGTTCAAAAACAAAGGCAGAGTTTTGCAATAAAGAATTATCTAAGGATGAGATGGCTAGTTCTTTTTCAGAAACAGAAACTGTATCAGTAGAAGGCGCTTCAGCAAGTTGCGAATAAACCACTTATCCAAACATCAACCACTCGGGTTTAAATAGAAGAAGAAAACCAATAACAAGCATTAAGAATCCGCCGATTAGATGAGAAAATCTGGAGTATTTGCTTTGTATTCCAACTACCTGAAGCGTAATCATGGCTGTAAAGAAAATAAATAAGTCATCAAGCATAAAGATAAAAATATATAAAAGAAGATAAAGATAATATTGCCAAGAAGCAAGGTTTGATAAGCTTAAAACATTGGTATAAATTGCCGGCAGTCCCGCAGAACAAATCAACTCAACCAAGTTTACAGCAAATGCAAGTAAAATAATGCCAAAAATTGCTAAAATGAACGAACGATTTTGAGCAATATTTCTTATTCTGGCAAATGTTTTTTGTCTGTTTTCATTACCCATAACATTACATCCTCCTTGTTTGTTGACAACATAATCTCTTAAATAATACCCACCGGCGCCTAAAGCAACTAAACCAATTAGTATTCTTACCCAAATAATAAATCCTAAAAAGAGAAATAGATTAAGCCAAGCGGCAAGAAAAAGAAAATATACAAGAGCAGAAGAAGCAATAAAAGCAATCCCCAAGGTCCACATTCGCCTTTTGTCTTGCATTCCCAAAAGAAGACTAATCAAAAATAATAGCGTCCACATAGCACATGGATTAAATCCATCTAAAAGTGCTAAAACTACTGTTAAAAGCGGCAATGAAAAACTCTTTAAATCTACCTCGCCAAAAACAGGAACACTTAAGATCTTAGACGTCTCTTTTTCCACTTTTTCTACTTCACTAGCCTTCTCTTCAGGAGTTAAATTGGAAACCAAATCACTACATCCATTATCTATTGCGCATTTAACTTTCTCTTCTATTTCCTTTCCTGTTGTTTGATCATTTAAATAGCCGATAAGATACTCCTCGCCAATAACAGTAAACGGAACTCCTGAAGTATCAGCCTGTAATCTTTCTCCTGTTTTTTGTAAAATTTCTAAATTTTGAGGATTTGAGGAAACTTCATATTCATTAACAATTAACTTAGGATATTTTTCTTTTAAAGTATCCAAAAACGCTTTTTCTTTTGCACAGTGCGGGCATCCATAAGACCAAAAAAAATGAAGAGTTGCCTCTTTTGCCATTGCCGGTCTTGCTAAAAGCAAAAAAAACATCAATAAAAATAAGTATTTAAAGACTTTTTTTAACATAATTATTTATCCTTGTATTCGTTAATTAATTTTACTATCTCTTGTTTTTCTACTTCTCCTCTTAAACGTAAAATTTCCTTATTATCTTTATCCAAAAAGATAAAAATTGGTAATTTTTGGCTTTCACTTTCTAAATTATGTTTCTTTAAAACCTCTTTGTCTTTATCAAAGTCAAAATATTCTGTCTTAAGCCAAGGATTTTCTTTTTCAATTTCCTCAAAACGAGGTCGCATAACATTACAGATGTTACACCAAATTGCTCCAATTTTTAAAACTTTCATCCTCTCACCTCCCTATTTCTCCACAGTTTAAAATTTTAGCAAAAATATAAAAAGGGTTCAAATAATAATTTTTAAAATATTTTGCTAGTTCAACTATTATGATCTGCAACAAGTGCTGCAATAAAAGTTGTAATCGGCACAGCTAATATTAATCCTATGCTACCAATTAAAACTCTAATTATTTGATCTGCAATAATTTCATAATTAATTACTTCTAGAAAAGGACGCGGATTATCAATAAAAAGAAGAAATAAAGAAAGACTTGCCCCTGTATAAACTAAAACAAGTGTATTAATCATTGAGGATATATGGTCCTGCCCTACGTTCATTGCCTTTTTGTAAAGCTCTGAAACTTTTAATTTTTTATCGGTTTCTTTAAGCTGGAAAACAATTGCTGATTGAGAAATAGTAATGTCATCTAAAATACCAAGTAGGCCAATAATTATTCCTGCTAAAAGCAAGTTTTTTATATTTATCACACCTTGTTTTGCAACTGATAAAAAGCTTGCCTCTTCTGAAGCAAAACCGGTTAATTTTGCTCCTTCAACAAAAATACTTGCTAAAATGCCGGTAATTATTAAAGCAATAATTGTACCAATAATTGCAACCATTGTTTTTTTGTTTATCCCATGTGAAAGAAGAAAAGTAACCGGAATAATTACCAAAGAACCAAGTATAGCAATTTCTACCGGACTATTTCCCGATGAAATCATTGGCAAAATAAATAAAAAGATTACTAAAAATGAAAAAGCCATGCCAATAAGCGAAGCAAGACCGCGTTTTCTGGCAACAACTATTGCTAAAATTACAAAAATTAAAAATAGAAAAAGCAGAGAATCACGCCTTATGTAGTCTGTTATGTAGAATACATCATTGCCTTTAAGATCCTTGGTAAAAGTCACTATTACTTTATCATTAACTTCATATTTAAGGCTATTGGCAACAGGAAGATTTCCATTTTCAACAATAATTTTTTCGTTTTTTAAAGAACCCTTAGTTACTAAAAGCTCTAGCTTTTGATAAAGTTGAGTATCTTTTGAACCTTCTGGGATAATTTGTTTTTCCTCTAAGATTTTTTCTATTTTTGCTTCTAAAATCTCTTCTTTAGGAGCACTGGCTAAATTTTGCGCAAAAACATTTTCTTTAAATAAAACAAAAAAAGAAACTAACAATATTATTGTTAATAAGAAATGTTTAAGCTTTAAATTGGAAAATTTTTGTCTCATTATTTAGTCTTTTCTATTCTAATTGCCTTACCGTTTATTATTGCATTGGCAATTTTTTTACTCGCACTCCCCAAAAGCCTGGCAAAGGTAGGTTGTGATATTTTCATCTGTTTTGCTGCTTTTGTTTGTTCAAGCTCATCAACTTCGTAAAGCTTTAGTGCCTCAATCTCATCAGGCAATATAATTACCTCTTCAAGTTCCCTTAAGGGAATTCCTTGTGGTTTAAAATATATTACACTTGGATTAAAGCATAACTTTCGAAATAGTCTTGGTCTTGACATATTATTTTAACTCTTCTTCTTCTTTTTCGACATCTTCAAGCTCTTCTTTTAATGCTTGTTTATATTCTGCAAGAGCTTTTTTTTGGTCTTCAGCAGTATTTGGCCAATTCCAGCGAAAGTATCTTCCCATACCTCTACCTGCACCAAATCTTTTTCTCCAACCTAGTCCCATTCCACATGGCCCAAAGCCCTTACCTGTCATAGGTCCTTGTCCCATTGGTCCTGTTCCATCAAATCTTGGCATATTTCTTTCACCTCCTTTTATTAAGTATTGAATACTTATTCATAATAACATTAAGGGGTGTTTTTGTCAAGCTTATCTTAATTAAAGAAAAAGAAGACTAAAGGCAACAATTATCATTCCTATAACTATTCCTGAAATTACGTGGTGTGCGTTCTTATCTCTAAAACATGCAGGTAGTAATTCGTCAAAGCTAATATAAACCATAATACCGGCAGCAAGAGCAAACACCAACGCAAGAATTCCCTGGTTAAAATACGGTCTTAAAAAAAGAAAAGCAATAATTGCTCCTAATGGCTCTGCTATTCCGGCAATAAAAGCATACTTTATTGCTCTTATCTTGCTTCCTGTAGCATGATAAATTGGAGCAGAAACCGCAATTCCCTCCGGAATATTATGAACAGCAATTGCTAAGGCAAGTAAAAGTCCCAGTTTTATATCAGCAAACGAACCTAAAAAAACTGCCATTCCTTCTGGGAAATTATGGATAATAAGACCTAGGGCAACTACTGTTCCTACTGATAATAATTTACTATCAATTACTCCCTGCCCTTTGCATGCCTTTTCTTTTAAATAGTTATGTGGAATAAAAAAATCAATAAGCGCCATTAATAAAATTCCTATAAAAAAGAAAATATTGCCTTTTAGAAATCCCATGTTCTCAATTGCAAAAGGAAGAAGCTCAACAAAAGAAAGGTAAATCATTACCCCTGCAGATAGTCCTAGGAAAAAACCAAGAAATCTTCTTTGACAAAAATTTTTAAAAAGAAAAATAAAACTACCAAGAACTGTTGATAAACCGGCAATTAGTGTTAATAAAAAGGGAATAAATACTTCGTTTAAATTCATCGATCTTTAATTATAACATAACATTTTAAGCTTTAAGTCTTTATCAAAAATTAAAAAGTAAAATATCCAAGACAAAAGCATAATAAATATTGTATAATCAAAATCTGAAATAATTTTTTATAATTTATGCAACTTAGCACTTTTTCCTGGATTACAATTTTTGCTCTAAGCGCAGCAGTAGTTAATACTATTGGCATTTTTATCATCTTTAAGAACAGTAAATGGGCAGAAAAAACAAAAGAATACTTTATGTGTTTTGCTGCAGGTGTTTTAATCTCATCTCCCTTAATACTTGCCTTCCCCGAAGCTATAGAGAAAACCGAATATGCCGGTTTTGCCGCTTTAGTTGGTTTTTTGTTTATGTTTTTTAGTAATAAATTTATAAAATACAGAAGCAAACAAAAAGAACTGGCTTTTGGAATCACTGCTGTTGAGGGAATAGGAATACATTCATTTTTAGATGGTGTAATTTACACGGTAACATTTAGTGTAAGCGTTGCAGTAGGTTTATTAGCAGGAATTGGACTTGTGATACACGAATTAGCCGAGGGGATAATTACATTTTCTGTTTTAGTAAAGGGTGGCATTAAAAGAAAGAAAGCAATGCTTTACGCTTTTTTTGTTGCTGCTTTAACCACCCCAATAGGAGCATTTGTAGCCTATCCTTTTGTAAAGAACTTGAATAGTTCAGTTTTAGGACTAGCTTTGGGTTTTGTAGTTGGTGTATTAGTATATGTTTCAGCCTCTCATCTTTTACCAGAAACCAGAGAGCATGAAAAAAAACATTCAACGTTTGCTTTTTTAGCAGGAGTTTTATTAGCTTTACTTATGGTATTTATTGAAAAATAATTTACTACTCAAGTAAAACCACAAAGTCTTTATAACTATCATCTTTTTCAAACCAATCTTCCTTTATTTCTTTTATTTTTGCTAAAAAGGGTCCTTTTTTACACCTATTTATTAATTCCTGTAAGTTTTCTTTTAAGCCTACTGCTTGAATTTCTACTCTTCTATCAGGTAAATTTTTAACCCAGCCGGTTAAACCAAGCTTGATTGCTTCCTTTTTAACAAACTGTCTATATCCTACTCTTTGTACAAATCCTGAAATTAATAAATGAACTGTCATGTTATTTTTTAACTTTTGTTTCTTTTTTTAATTCCTTTAGTTTCCACATAAAAAGTGCCACTTTATTTCTGGCATTACTATCTGATACAAAAGATAGGGCCTTCTCAAGAAGAGAGCGATGATGGGTTTTTGCAAGTTTAATATATAAACTTCTATGTTTATAGTCATCTAATTCTTCTGCAAGATGAATTCCAAATGATTGAAACTCACGAGAAATGTATTTATCTTCTACCGGATTAAAGTTTTTAAGTATTTGTTTTACTGATTTCATTATTTTGCATTAAATTTGTTCATGGTTTTATCAAGTCCAATCTCAAGTCCGTTTTCTAAGGCTTTTACCGCCTTTTTAATAATGTCTTTTAGTTTTCCTCCCTCACCTCGCCCAAAATCTTTTAAAACATATTGATCAACTAACATTAATTTTGATTTTCTGTTTTTTTCCTTATTTAATGGGTGGCCAACTCCAAGTCTAAATCTCCAGAATCTATCTGTTTTAAGCGATTTTATAATTGACTCAACGCCTTTATGTCCTGCTGATGCGCCCCCTATTCTAATTTTTAACGCACCAAGGTTTAAATCAATATCATCATGAATTATCCAAATATCAGTTGTTTTAATTTTATAATATGACGAGATTGAGGAAATTGCATGTCCTGATAAATTCATAAAAGTTAATGGTTTTGCCAAAATTATTTTCTCAGACAAGCTATTATTAAGTGGTTTTTGTCTTTGCCATTCAATTTCTGCAATTTCACTTTTAAATTTTGTCTTTTTTTCCCAATGATTTTCTCCGCCTCTTAAAAACTCTTTTAAAAATTTATCTATTACCATAAAACCAAGATTATGGCGGGTTTTTTCATATTTTTCTCCGGGGTTTCCAAGTCCGACGATTAACTTCATTTAATATAATAAATTATAACATTAAATCAATAACTTGTTCATTGGTTATTTGAGGAAAGCTTCTATAAAATTGGCCAACTGCAAAAAACTCTTTGGCTTTTTTTAAATAGACAACACTATCAAAGTATTTATTAATATAATTTAATGTATCTTTAGCAATCACTGGAACAGCTAATATTAACCTTTTAACTTTTTCTTTCTTTAAATATTTTTGCGCACAAAGAACAGTTGCTCCGGTTGCAACTCCATCATCTACTAATATTACTGTCTTATTTTTAAGCACTAAACTACTATTACCTTTTCTAAAAAATGCTTCTTGTTTTTCTCTTTCTCTTTCCTTTACTTTTTTTAATTTATTTTTTTCTTTCTCGCTTAAGTTTAAGTAACTTAAAATGTCTTCATTCCAGACAACAGTATTTTTTGGCCCTACTACTCCAATTGCCAGCTCTTTATTTTTTGGGTCTCCTACTTTTTTAAGTACTAAAATATCTTGCGGAAAATTAAGATAAGTAGAAATTATTTTACCAACAACCACTCCTCCCCTGGTAAGTGAAAGAATAATTGTATTTTTATCTTTTACTTTTTTTTCAAGTTTTTTAGCAAGTTTTAAACCTGCCTCTTCTCTTCCCCCAAACATTTGCTCCTATTATACTACTTTAAAAAAACAAAAGAGCCAAGTTAAAAAACCGGCTCTTTTTTAATTATAAAAACTTTAACCTTATTTGTAATAAGGTTTTATTTGGAATAAGAAATAAAACCAAATTAAAGCCATTATTACTCCAAATCCTGAGAGCGTAATTACTGCTGATAATATTCCAAGGATTTCAACCCAAAAAAGAAATACCCAACCTGACATTTTTCGATTTAAAAGTCCTGGAAAAGCGATTATTTCCAATACACTTGCTACAAGGCCAATTAAGGTTGCAACAATTAATCCTGTAGCTGCATTAAAACCACCGCCTAATGCTACCAAAGGAGATGCAACAACTGAAACGCCAAATGCAGAAAGCGATCCTAAAACTCTTAAAATACCAAAGATCAAAGCTAGCCATGGTACTACCACAACTATAAAGTCATTGACATTTTTTGGAAGTGATGGGAGCTTTGCATATAATTGCCCCATTGAAGTAATAATGGAATTTACTGAAGTTTTCTTTTCTGCCGTTTTTATCACCTCCTTTTTTTAAAACTTAACCTAATTTAATCCTAAGTTAGCTCATTTTAAAAGTCAAGACCAAGCTGAGCCTTTTTCTCTTGTTCTTTTTTATTTTTTTCTTTTTTTCCCGTGTCCTCATTCCAAATCTTAACAATCCCATATTCACCATCAAACCCTGGCCTGATTACGATTTCTCCTTCTCTTACCTTTTCAATTCCCTCCGCGACTTTTTCAGAAGCAACTTTTAAAACATCCTCTTTTTTAACTCTTAATAATACATTAAGTTCAGAATTAAATTTGCTACACAAACTTTCGTATAAATCTTTACTTTTTTGACTATTCACAGTTGAACCAATACTCTCGGCAACAATCTCTATTAAAGGAACTAATTTTATATATGGGGGGTGTTTTTTTGAGGGGTCTATAACCCATTTAATGCCATCTTTATTATATTTTACTGTTTCATTGGTAAAATCAGTGCCTTCTTTTGCTAAAACTTCAGCCCTATGCATTACTCCCAAGGTTAATGGTCTTTTGCAAACCGGACATAAATAACCATTCTTTTTTGTTTCCTTTGGAGATTGAATCACTTTACAGTTTCGATGCCCTGTAAAATGATATTTTCCCTCCTCCGGATAAAACTCAATTGTGTAGGATACTTTTAAATCTGTGGTCTTATCTTTTTTAAAAGCCTTAATAATATCATCATAAGAAATTTTATTTGTAGAAGTTTTTAAAACAGTTGCCTCTCTTCCAAGTTTGGGAGGAGAATGAGCATCTGAGAAGGAAACTATTGTTTTATCCTCTAATTCTTTTATTTGCCAATTCATAAACGGATCACTTGAAAGACCTGTTTCAATAGCATAAATTTCATTTTTATACTCCCCAAAACACTCTTCAATTGAGTCAAAACCGGATTTTGATCCATACATGGAAAACCAGGGAGTCCAGATATGACAAGGGATTAAAAATGTGTTTTTATCAACCGATTTTATTAATTCCATTACCTGAATTGAGGTGAGTCCTGTAATTGGCCTCCCATCTGATGAGAGATTTGTTCCTCTTCTTATAAATTCTCTATTTATCTTTTCTGCTACTTCAAAACTTGGTGAAAATATTAAATTATGAATTCTTCTTACACTTCCCCCTTGTGAATAAATACTTGAGATTTCAGTTGAGAGAATAAATAAGATATCCTCTCTTCCATTTTCTTGAGTAAAGGATTTTTTTAACTTAAAAAGTCCTTTTTTTTCTTCTTCTAATTGCTCTTTTATTTCTCTGAACCACAGGGGATGGGTCCAATCAGTAGTTGATAAAATATCAATTCCTTTTTTCTTTGCCCACATAGAAATTATTGGAAGAGTCATGTCCCTACTTACTGCTCTTGAGTACTTAGAATGAAAATGAAGGTCTGTAATGTATTCCATTAGTTATTTTCCCTGCTCTTTATACATTGATATTAATTCTTTAACTGTTGTTGCATCTTCTGCTTTTTTATCATTTCCTCTAAAACTAACAAGTCTTGGAAATCTTAGTGCATATCCTGCTTCTTTTTCTGTTTTTCCGGCCGTATGAACAGGAGATCTGGTTATCTCATCTGCTAAAACTTCTATTACAATTTCAGGGCTTATCCAAACAGAGGGGGTAATTAAGGAGTTTACTCTTGCCGGTTTTTTATCAACCTTAATTTTATCTGCGCGTTTGTGGATTTCCTTCCATTCCTCGTCTGTTAGTCCTGTTCCAATCTTTGAAACAGTAACAAATTCATCTTTTTTCTCATCATAAACACCAACCAACAGTGCCCCTGCTCCAAAAGCGGTTCTTTTTCCTTTTCCAACTATATAGCCTAAAATAACGCAGTCTATTGTGTCTTTAAGTTCTCCTGATGAATGCCTTTTTAGCTTTACCCAATTAAAATTTCTTCCCCCTGCTTCATATTTACTGTCAATTTTTTTAATTACCAAACCCTCAAGTCCTTTAGATATTGCATCTTCTAAAAGAAGGGATAATGTTTTATCATCATCAACTACTTGGTTTTTAGTTGGAATTAAAATATCATCTTCAACAATTGTTTTTTTAAGAACTTCAAGTCTTTTAAAAAGCGGCTCATCAATTAAAGACTTTCCGTTTTTATATAAAATGTCAAAAACAAATGCTTTAAGCGGAAGCTTTTTAGACATTTCTGAAACTTGGTGCTTTCTTCTTCGTTTAGTAGTTTCTTGAAATGGTAAAAACTCTTCAGATTCAATATTATATGCAAGCGCTTCTGTATCTAATATTGCTGTTTTTGCTTTAATCTGTTTTAAGGTTGCTTCAATTAGTTCTGGAAACATATGAGTCATGTTCTCAAGATTTCTTGAAAACATATAGACATTATTGTTATCTTTATGAATCTGCACCCTAAATCCATCGTATTTATACTGAGCATCAGCTTTTTCCATCTTTTCAATTGCTTTTTTAGGATTTGGAAGCCTTTCACAAAGCTCAGATCTAATTGGTTTTCCAACTTGAATATCTAATTTCTCAACCGAAGCTAAACCTTTTTCTTTTAATGTTTTTGCAATTAAACCAAGATCTGAAGTTCTGTTATATGCTCCTTCTAAAAGTTTTCTTTTACTCTTATCCCCCAGTATTGCCTTAGCCAGTCCGTCTAAAACAGTTGGGTCTCCAATTCCAAGTCTTAAATTACCAAGTGGGATTCTAACAATATATTTTGCAGATAGTTTATCTACTTGTTTTAAAAGACTTGCTAAAAGATTTTGTCTTTTTTCAACTGTTCCCTCTCCTTTTGTGTTTGCAATTTGCAAAAGAATATTAAATACCTCATCTATAGTTATTTTAGAACTTGTTTTTACCAAAGACAGCTCTTCAACTGCTTTTCCCATATCACCTAAGCTATTAAACTTTTTTAACACGTCTTCTCTTTTTAAGTTAAAGGCAATAGCAATAGATGAAGCAACGGTTTTTTCAGCCATACCAATTTCTATTTCTTCAAAAAACGGAGCAATTCTGCCCTGAATTAAATAGGTTATTTTATCAATTTCCTCAACCTTTGCTTTTTTAAAAAGAGAGGATAAGATATCAATTAAGGCAAGCCTTGAAGAGGTTTTTTCAAGTTTTTCAAAATATGAAGTTAATTCTTTAAAATGCATATTGTTATTTAGACATTATATACCTTGCCGATTTAGTTACTCCCTGTTTTTTTATAATCTTGTGTTTTAAAAGCGGTTTTAATTCATTTAAAACCGTGTCTTCTGAAACCATTGGAAAAAGCTGCTCAAATGCTTTGTTTTGAAGATAACCTGTTTTTTGAATATATTCAATAATTTTAAGTTGCCTATCAGATAGCATTATTGGCTTTCCACCAAGCTTTTCTTTTAACTTAACATCAACTGATATTTTCTCTACCTTATCTTTAATTTTTGAAAGTTCAATTGCCAAACCTAGGGTAAAATACTCAAGCCACTTAGTTAAATCTCCCTTTCCCTTTTCAACGCTTTGCAGTGCATCGTAATAATCTGTGGCATTTGAATCAAAATATTCTTCTAAAGAAAAAAATCTTCTAATATCATAATCTTCAAGAAACAAGATTAACATTGATAAGGCTCTTGCTACCCTTCCGTTTCCATCCAAAAAGGGATGAATTCTAACTAATTCGTAATGCACAATCCCGCTTTTTAAAATTGGGTGAATATCACTTGTTTTGTTTACAAAATCAAGCAAATCCTTTATTTGAAACTGAACAGCAACTGCTCTTGGCGGCCTAAAAGTTACCTCTCCTGTTAAACTGTTTTTAACAACAACTTGTGTTTTTCTATATTCTCCACTTTTCTCATCATCTAAAATTTTCTCAACTGTAATTTTGTGCATTTCTTTTACAGTTTCTTCTGTTAATTTAAACTTGCCTTCTTTTTCAGAGGTTTTTTGAATTTTTCCAATGTATTCAATTACTTTTCTGTAATTAATAATTTCTTGAATATCCCTTTCTCTTGCTGAAATTTCTTTCCCTTCTAAAACTTTTTCTGCTTGGGATAAATTAAGTTCATTCCCTTCAATATGAGTTCCAAAATGCACGGTTCTAATAATTGCGTCTTTTTGAAATTCTTTTTCAAAATATGGAAGAAGAGGAGCATGATCAATTACTTCTTTAGAGGCTTCAATTTGACCAATGTTTTTAAGGATTTTATTAGTAATAACAAATGTTGGTTGAAACATTAGATACTAATTAACGCATATTTCCCGAAAAAATGCAAGTTATTTCTTTCTAAGACGAAGACCTTTTCTTATTACCGGATTTGTCTTATTAGGAGCTTCACTCATGATTGTCTCATAAAAATCTAAATGTGCTTCCAGTCGCGCAATATCTAGATCAGGGTTTTTAACACAATATCCTCCTGGTGATTTAATAACTCGAATCTCACTTTCTTTTCCTCTCATAAAAGAGTTATTATAAGAAAAATATTTTATTTGTCAAATAAACACTCTTTCATTACCAAAGGTATTTCATCTGCTAAATCAGAAGCGTTAAAATATGTTCCCACCTTTTTAAACAGCCTGTCTCCTGCTCTTTTATTTATATAACTGGCAACAGAAGCTGATAAAAAGGCTTCATTTTTACAATAAAGCGCTGAAACTAATCCTGCTAAAACATCTCCTGTTCCTCCTTTTGTCATACCAGGATTTCCTCCTTCTATAAAGGCACATTCTTTATTGCCGCAAACAATATCTTTTTCCCCTTTTAAAAGAATTGTAAATTGATACTTTTTTAAAACCTCTTTTGTATTTTCAACTGTTGGCTCAAGATTAAAAAGAGTTTTAAATTCCTTTTTATGAGGTGTAATTATAGCTGTTTGAGGAATATCTTCAGGAGTAATTACTTGAAGACTCCCTCCATCGATAACCCATTTTTTATCAGGATATTTTTTAAGTAAGCCTTGAGTTAAATCTTTTGTATCGTCGTCTCCCTCTTCTTTACCCTCTTCCCTTGGTAAGCCAGGACCGATTAAAATACAATCTGCTTCATTAATGTAATTATCTATTTTTCCTCTTGGAATAATAATACCGTCTCTAAATTCCTCTTTTTCTTTTTGAATAATCCTATTGTTTTCCGGAACTGAAGAGTAAAAAACCATATCTACAATTCTGGATGCAACTTTTAAAGACCAAAGAGAGGCTGCGTGAAAAAGCTTTGATCCTCCAATAATCATTAATTTCCCATTTTGCCCTTTATGAGAAGTTAAACTTGGTTTATAAATTTTACTAAGTGTTTTTAAGTCAAATTTATTCATTTCTAAAGCTTTAATACTTGTATTTTAGCTAAAATGTTTTTTGGAATAAATTCCTTATGTGTTGTTGTGATAATTGTTTGTTGTTTGTCAATAATTTCTAATACTAAATTTATGTGCTCCTCATCAAGTTCTGAAAAAATGTCATCAAGAAGTAGCACGGGACGATAGCCTAAGTTTTTTTCAATATATAATAATTCCAAAAGCTTAAGCTGTAAAATCGCCAAGCGTTGTTGTCCTCTTGAGCCAAATAGTTTTATATCATGAGTTGTTCTTTTTTCATCATCAAACATGGAAAGAGAGAAATCATCTCTATGTGGACCAACTAATGTTATTCCTGAAGCTAATTCAGCTTCTTTATATTGCAAAAGTCTTTCTTTTGAAATTATGCTTTTATCATAATACATTACAAAATCAAATATTTCTCTTTCTTCTTTGTTTACGAATTCAATAAAATTTTGACGTTTTTCAGTTATTTTATTACCGTTTTCAATTAAAATATTGTCCCAATATTCAAACTGCTTCTCATTTCTTCTTCCCGCTTGCCCTGAGCACATCGAATGGGTTTCTCTTGCCTTTTCTAAAAGCGCATTTCTTTGTCTTAAGGCTTTTGTAAAGGAAATTAAAGAGAGTCTGTATTCCTTATCTACTTGCTCTAAAACATTATCCAAAAACCTTCTTCTAAGTGAGGGTGAATCAACAATAATGTCTAAGTCTTCAGGAGAAAATAAAACTGTTGTAAGATTAGCTGCAAAATCCACTCTTCTCTTGGGTATTCCATTAACTAAAAGCTTTTTTAAAAACCCATTATTCTTTGTTAAACCATTACTAAGCACCACCTCAAGCTTAGTATCTCCTACTTCTCCTGTTACTCTGGCAATATTCTCACCAAAGCTAATCATTTGAATGTCTTTTTCAGCTCTAAAGCTTTTTCCGGTAGACAAAAGATAAATACTTTCTAAAAGATTTGTTTTACCAAAAGTGTTTGGGCCAATAATTATAGTAGTCTTAGGATTAAATTTAATCTCAATTTTGTTATAATTTCTAAAATTAGTAAGTTTGAGGTTTTTAAGAAACATTAACAAGCATTTTACATTTTTAAGAGGTTTTTTTCAATTTAATTTATTCGATAATCGTACCAACAAACTTCTCTCCTGCAAGGTAATTTTTAAGATTCTTAAAGTCTTTGCCAAGAAAAGCTACTCTTACTCCTAATTCCTCTGCTTTTTTAGAAGCAATTGGATCAAAAGGAGCATTTAAACCAGGAGTCCATTTGTCACCAACTAGTTTTTTAAATTCTGGCCAAGAAATTTTATCTAATGGCTTTGCATCTTTATATTTCTTAGGATCTTTATTGTATACTTTTTCTAAATTACTTAAGTTTATAATTTCTTTTGCTCCGTAATCTTCACAAACTAAAACTGCATCATAATCCGTTGACCATCCAGGCTTCCAGCCCGACCCAATAACTACCGGTTCTTTAGCTTTTCTAATGTAATCATAATCATCAATTAAATGTGAATGAGCAATATCTCTGAAAATTGTTCTTACTAAATGGGCATTTAACCTTGTAGCATGAATTCCTAACCAGTCTAAATCATTATCTGTTAAATTCTTACCAATTACGTCTCTTGCTGCCATTTGATAATGTCTTGTTGTTTTTCCCCCACCTGTGATTAAAAAAAACTGGCGGTGCTTATTTTTCGCCAGTTGTTCTCTTATAAATCTATTTAATCCAGATAAAAAATCTGAATCAATTCCTCCGTTGGGGACAATCAATGATCCCCCTACTGAGATTACAATTTTTTCTTTATATCCGTTAGACATAAAAAACTAGCAATTTTTTAGGTTGCTAGAAGTTGATGTTAACACACTACGAAAAATAAATCAATGCTTATTTTTGACAAGCTTTGCAGTAATATGTGCCTCTTTGGCCAAGCCTTATTTTCAATATCTTTTCGCCACATTGAACACAATTTTGTCCCTTTCTGTTATAGACTAAAAAATGCTGTTGATACTTGCCTTCCTGCCCTAAAACATTAATAAAATTCTCATCTGATGATCCACCATACTTTATTCCTTTTTTTATTACAGTAAAAATTGCCTTAAAAAGTTTTTCTGTTTCTTTATTTGTTAGCTCCTTTGCTTTTCTTTTAGGATTAATCCCTGCAATAAATAAGGCTTCATTAGCATAAATATTTCCAATACCTCCTATTCGTTTCTGATCCATTAAAAGTACTTTTATTGCTAAATTGCTCTTACTAAGGATATCTTTAAATTTTTCAAGGGTTAGCTTTTCTCTTTTTAAATCGGTTTTTTCATATGGTTCAGGTCCCATTTCGCTAAAAAGAGGTAGTTTTTCAGCCTCATTTCTTTTTAAAACCCTAATCCAACCGAACTTTCGAAGATCATTAAAGTATAATTTGGCATTATTACTAAGTGTAAAAATTACATGGCTGTATTTTGAAGGTAAATCTCCTCCTGTTTTTTTAGAAAGTACAATTCCCTTTGTTTCTTTTCCCTGATAAATCATTTGTCCGGTCATTTTTAAATGAATTGCAAGACAAAATTTATTATCAAGTTCAATTATTAATCCCTTTCCTATTCTTTTTACCCCTGTTATTTTTGCACCAATTATATTTTTTTTATCTCCTTGAAAAAGCTTTGCAACTTTTACTTCAATATCTAAGATTTTTTTACCTATGATATATTTTTGAAGACCTAGTTTTAGTGTTTCTACTTCCGGAAGTTCTGGCATATTAAGTTAAGCTTTGTATATATTTCTTTATTTCTTTTTTAAAGCGCTCTTTACTAAACTTTTGAGCATGATTAAACATTTCTTCTTTATTAAATTTTACTTTTTCAAGTTTTTTAATAGCTTCATCTAAGCTTTCTGTTGTTAATTCATTGAAAAATATACCGGTTTTACCCTCAATTACAGATTCTAAAACCCCACCTGAGCTATATGCAATAACAGGAGTTGCTGCTGCTGTTGCTTCAACCGGTGTTATACCAAAGTCTTCATCTTCTGAGGCAAAAACAAAGGCTTTTGCTTTGCTCATTAAAACTTCTTTTTCTAAATCTGTTATTTCCCCTAAAAAATTAATATTTTTACCAGCAATTGCTTTTAACTCTTCCCCATATCCGGCAAAGGCTTTACCAAATATCTTAAGTGGCAGTTTATTTTTCGTAAATGTTTTAACAATTAAATCAATATGCTTTGGCCTTGCCAATCTTCCTCCAGCCAAATAGTATTTAGTATTTAGTATTTTGTATTTTGTATTTGAAATGTCTACGGGCGGATAAATTACAACTGCCTCTTTTCTATAGAATTTATTAATACGTCTTTGAACATTTTTAGAGTTGGCAATAAAATAGTCTACATTTTTAGCTGATTTGAAATCCGAAAGCCTTAAAAAGTGATTTGCCCCCTCTCCAAGTATTTTAAAAAGTGGGTTTTTCTTCCACTCTCTGGCTGTTGCAAAACCGTAAAGGTATCTTGGCGGTGTATGACAATAACAAACCTGAATTGCGCCACTTTTTTTTATTAAATTAGGAGAATATGCTCCGGTTGCTGAAACTATAATTAAGTCAAACTTTGATAAATCAAAGCTTTTAAAAACCATCGGTGCAATAAGCCTAATAGGGCTTATTAATTTATCTTTAATTGGAAGTTGTTGTAAAAAAGAAGGTCGAATATCCATCTCTTCAAAGCGTTTCCTATGCGGTCCCAAGAATTGTGGGAGAAAAAGCGAAGTATATATCGGTGCATCAGGATATATTTCGTGTAAGGCCTCAAGCACTCTCTCTGCCCCGCCATATTCTTTAATATAATCGTGAACTAAAGCTATTTTCATATCAATCCTAATTGTTGACTGTTTTTTCCGCCAGAGGCGGATTTCGCTTTCGCCGCGTCTGACGCGGCTTCGCTCAACTTCTCTTCCTTCTTATTGATTATTCTATTAATTAAGCTTTTAAAACCCATTGTTTTGAAAAACTGAATAAGCTTTTCTTTATTTAATTTTATCAAGCTTGCATCATCAAGTTTTAATTTTAACGGAGCATTATTAACTATGGTTGCTAGTTTTAAACATAAAGCTGCCTGCTCTGCATCTTGAGCAAGTTTTATAGATATTTTTTCAGGAAGTTCGCCTAAGTGCTTGTATAGATTTTCAAAGGTTTCATATTTTTTTAATAGTTCGCTTGCAGTTTTTGGTCCCACTCCTTGTACACCTGGATAATTATCTGATGAGTCCCCAACCAACGCTTTGTAATCAATAATTTGAATTGGCTTAAGATGATATTTTTCCTTTACCTTTTCTTCATCAAATAAAATCATTTTTGTCATGCCAATTATTGGAGCTAAAACTTTTACCTTGTGATTTACTAATTGCAATAAATCTCTGTCTCCTGAGAGTATAATAACTTGAAGATTCTCTTTTTTATTTTTTACTGCTTGAGTAGAAATTGTCCCAATTAAATCATCTGCTTCATAGCCGTCAATTTCAAAAACTTGGATATTGGCTTTTTTTAATCCTTTGTGAACAAGTTTAATTTGTGGAACCAAGTCATCATCCATTTTTGGTCTTTTTGCCTGATAACCAACGTACAACTCTTTTCTAAAGGTGGGTTTTGGCCGATCAAAACAGACTGCTAAATATTCTGGATTTAAATCAGTTATTATTTTAAAAAGCATACTAAAAAACCCATAAACCGCATTTGTTTGTTGTCCCTTTTTATTATTAAGAGGTGGTAGAGCATGAAAAGCGCGATGTAGTATTGCGTTTCCATCAATAAGAATAAGTTTTTGCATATGGAAATTATAGCATTTTAAAGCCTTTTTTATGAGGAGAGCTTTCTAAAGACAAAAGCTGTAGCTACCATTGACAAAGGAACTGTGACCAAAAGACCAATCACAAGTACTAAAAGACCTACAATATTTATTCCAATTAGGGCAAGGACTAAGACAAATAAATGCCAAGCATGATTCTTGGTTATTGCCCAGCTTTTTTTAATTGCCTTTATGGCAGTAAGGTTTTTATCAACAACTAGAAAACCAGCATATTGAAGTCTAAGCGCAAGGTAAATTCCGGGTATAATAAGTAGGATAAAACCAATTAGAACTATTAAACCTACTAAAACTACAGAAGCAATATAATTAAAAATCGCTTTCCAATTAAGAACAAAAAGGTCTTTATAACCTGGTTTTTTCTTATCTACAAACTTAAGGTTAATTCTTAAAATTCCCATACCAATTATTTCTGAAATGACCCAGAAAATAAAAGAAACTATAAAAGCAAGAAGAGCTTGTTCTTCAAGACTGTTTTGGAGAGAACCACTGATGCCTGAAATAAAAATTGTAATAACAAAAATTCCAAGGAAAAAAAGAACGTTTTTTATCGCTATCTTAAACCCAAATCTGACTGCTTCTTTAATTGAAAACTTTTCCATAAAATTATTGTCTACTTAAACTTCTTTTTTGTCAAGCAAAAATTACCAGCTTCCGCCTCCTCCTCCACCTGAACCACCACTTGAAAAACCTCCACCAGAGGAAAAACCACTTGATCTTGAAGGAGCATTTGTTAAAACACTAGTATTCATTGACTTAAACATAGTATTAGAAGCCGCATAAAAGGCAAGGTTTCCTTTATACCAGCTTGGATTATAATCAGGATAAGAAATTTTTAATTGCTCCATAAACTTATCAATATAGCCAAGCGCAATTGAATATGGAATCATCTTTTCAACTAGGGCTAACTCATTTGCATACCACTTATGCTCCCTACTCATACTACTTAGAAAAAGTTTAAGCCCGTCAATTCTAAAATCCGCTTCATCACCTAAATCTGTTCTGCCGTTATATGATTTAAACATCCAAAAAAGAACAAAAGCCAAAGGGAGGTTTAAAAAGAAAAAGATGGCAACAAGCCCCAATGATAAATACAGTGCTTTTTTGTTTTTTGGATTTTCTTTATAAAAACCTTTTTTAATAAGAAGAGAGAAAATATTTGTCTGTAAAGCACTAAATGTTTTGTAAAAATCACTTGATAATGAGCTTAATTTTATTGAATTTCCATCTTTAAAGAGCCTATCAAGTAAGGTTTTTTCAAAGGTAGTTAGGTCTTTATAATCCTTTTTTTTCTTTATTGTAAATTCTTCTTTGCCACCAAGGCCTAAAAAGTTTTTCTTCTTTTTAGTTTGCTCAATAACAAGATATTTTCTAATTGCTAAATCAAAAATCGTGGCAATTACATCATCCCTGTCAAGCCTTGCTGTGTCCATAACTCCTGCTTCTGCCGGGAGTAGTCTTTTTTTGTTCTTGTCTTTTGGAATATCAAAATTAACAGCAGGTTTTCCAAAACGGGACTTATGTCTTCTTTTTAAATACCAACGAAGGATAAAATACGGAAGGATTATGTAATAAAGGACTATCAAAACAAAAGAAATAATAGCAATTATTGTTGCTGTTTTTGAGGAAATTTGAGCTGGAGAAACTTCAATTTTACTCTTGGGAAAAGTATTAGGAGGAAAAGCAGCAACAATAGTTAACCCCTCCCCACTGTTAAGCATTGATTCCGCCTGGAAAAACTCTACATCATTTTCTTTTTGAAAACTACAGTTTTTATCCTTGCTGTTTACCACTCCCGTAAAACATGTTGCTTTTGTAATTGTTGTTTCAAAATCAGCTTTTACGGATGCAGTAGCATTAGAAATTGGAACACCCCATTCATTTCCCGTTACGTTCCAATATATTTCATCATGGTCATCAAAATTACCAATTGCATTTGCGACCTTATAAGAAATAGTATAGTCTTGAATTGAGGAAATTGTCTCTTCTGCCTTACCAATTTTTAAATTTAAAGCATTTTTGCTATTAGACACCACATATCTTTCTTCTGCTCCATTTCTTAAAACTTTAATTACTTGTATATCAATTTTTCTTGATACACCCTCAACCGTATTTATTAAAGGGATATTTCTAAAAATACCATGCTTTTGATTAGTTGAAAAATCATATTTTATGTTCTCGACTATGTCTAAACTTCCATCTTTGTGAGCTGTAATTTCTGTATAAAAATTTTGGATTGATTCAGATGAAGCAAAAACAGGAGAAGTTGACAAAAAGAGCAAAATAAGACTAATTAATATTAGTTTAAGTCTTTTTTTCATGATTATTTTTTAGCGGTTTTTTTAGGATTAACTATGGCCTCAAATTCTTCTGACTCAAGAGTTTCTTTTTTAAGAAGTTCTTCTGCTAACTTATCTAATCTTGGTTTTGCTTTTGAAAGAACAGCTGTTGCGTTCTTAAATGCAGTATCAATAATTCTTTTAACTTCTGCATCTATTTTTGAAGCCATATCGGGAGAAATAGTACTTTGTTCATAAATTAGTTTTTTATCTCCGTCTAAGTTAACTGGCCCTAATTCACTCATTCCAAATTCAACAACCATTGTTCTGGCAACTTGAGTTGCCTTAGCAATATCATCAGCTGCACCGGTTGTCATTTCTTTAAAAATCAACCCTTCAGCTGCCCTGCCTCCAAGCATTACGGCAATTTGTTCTAAAAGATAAGTTTTTGTTTGATGAATATGCTCTGTTGGTTCAAGCATTGTATGACCCAAAGACACCCCTCTTGAAACAATTGAAATTCTATGTACCGGATCAGTGTGGGGCATACTCCAAGAAACTAAAGCGTGTCCTGCCTCGTGGTATGCAGTCATTTTTCTATCTTCTTCTGTTTGAAGTCTTTTCTTCTCCGGTCCCAATTTAACCTTGGTTGCTGCTTCTTCTATATCTTTTGTGTCAATTGCTTTCTTAGACAGTCTTGCCGCTAAAATAGCTGCTTCATTTAACATATTTTCAATATCTGCTCCTGAAAAACCAACTGTTCTTTTAGCAATTTTTTCCCAATTAACATCATTTGTGAACGGTTTTCCTTTAGCATGAATTTGAAGAATAGCTTTTCTCCCCTCAACGTCTGGCATATCTAGAGCAACTCTTCTGTCAAATCTTCCGGGTCTAATTAAGGCCGGATCTAATACATCGGGTCTGTTAGTTGCTGCAATTACAATTAGTTGTTCGTTTGGTGAAAACCCATCCATTTCTACCAATATCTGATTTAAGGTTTGTTCCCTTTCATCATGTCCTCCCATAAGGCCTGCTCCTCTTTGTCTTCCAATCGCATCTATTTCATCAATGAAGATAATTGCCGGTTGAGCTTTTTTAGCAGTGTTAAATAAATCTCTAACTCTTGATGCGCCAACTCCAACCAACATCTCCATAAATTCTGAACCTGCCATTGAGAAAAATGGTACATTTGCCTCACCGGCAGTTGCTCTGGCAAGCAAGGTCTTTCCTGTACCTGAAGGACCAATCATTAATACTCCTTTTGGTGTCCTTGCTCCAATTGCCTTGTATTTACCGGGGTTTTTAAGAAAATCTACAACTTCTGATAATTCCTGTTTTGCCTCATCTACTCCTGCAACATCATTAAAGGTAATCCTTTGAATTCCTTTATTAAATAACTTTGCTTTTGATTGTCCAAAGGAAAATACGCTTTCCTGCGCTCCCCTTGCCTGACGAAAGATAAAATAGAAAAAAGCAACCATTAATAAAATCGGAAGAACTGAAGATAAAATGGTTATCCAATTGTTCATTGCCGTATCATCTTTTACATCAACTTTTGTTTTTTCTAAAGATACTCCAGAGTCTTTAAAAATCTGATAAAGATTGGCTCCCGGCTCTTTATATGCCTCAATTGCTTCATCATTCTTTTGAATTGCGGTAATCTTGTTTCCTGATACTTCAATTTGTTTTACATTTTCCTTTTTAACTTCTGTTATTACTTGAGAAAGAGGTACTTGTTTTGCATCTTCGCTAATGCTTCCAGTTGGTTGAGTAATGCCAAGGATTATAAACCATAAAAAAACTGCCAAAAAACCATAAACAATTAAGTTTTTCCAGGAGAATTTAGGCTTTGGTTTTATAATCTTAAACCTTTTTATTCTTTTGTTTGGCATGGTGGTCAGTATAGCACAGGAGAGGCTAGTTTTCTAGCCAAGTCCTACTTTTTCTTTTACTTCTTCTATTGTCTTTGAGGACTTTTCTTTAACATTTTCTAAACCCTGTTTTAAAACGTTACGTAGATAATCCTCATCACTTCTAACTTCTTTATAATTTTTTTGAATTGGTGTTAAATTTTCAATTAAAAGATCTGCTAATTTAGTTTTGAATTCTCCATAAGACTTCCCTTCTACGTCGTCGTAGGTTTTGTCTAACCCCTGATTTTTAAATGCAGAATAAATTGTTAAAAGATTAGATAGCCCTTCCGAAGCTTTATCGCGGGAAATTTTTGAACCGGAATCAGTTACTGCCTTTTTAACTTTTTCAAAAATCTCATCTTTTGTGTCTAAAAGATTAATTACTCCCATTGGATCAACATCAGACTTACTCATCTTAGCTGTTGGATTTTGAAGACTCATAATTCTTGCCTGCCCTTGGCCCTGAGCGGATCCGAAGGGTTTTTGAATTAGAGGTTCTGGCAATTTGAATGTTTGCCCAAATTTACTGTTGAATTTTTCAGCTAAATCTCTTGCTAATTCAATGTGTTGCTTTTGATCATCGCCAACCGGCACTTCATCTGTTTGATACAACAAAATATCTGCTGCCTGTAAAACCGGATAATCAAAAAGGCCTACATTTTCCTGGTGTTTCGCTGTCTTTTCTTTAAACTGAGTCATCCTTTCTAATTGACCAAGAGGAGTTATCGTGTTTAAAATCCAAGCTAAATATGGATGGTCTGGATTATCAGATTGAACAAAAAGCTTTGCTTTTTTAGGATCTAGTCCACAAGCAATATATAATGCGGCCGTATCAAGAATTTTTTCTTTTAAGACTTTTGGGTCTTGATACACTGTTATTGCATGAAGATCAACAATGCAATAAATTGCATCTCTTTCATCCTGAAGCTTAACCCACTGTTTTATTGCACCAATGTAATTTCCGATGTGCATATTACCAGTTGGTTGAAGCCCTGAAAAAACTGTTTTCATTGTATTTAGTTTATCACACCAGCCATTCTTTTTTAAGCTTTAAGAATTTATCCTTCAAAATTGCTTCCCTAATTTTTTTTGTTAAACTTATTAAAAAATAAAGGTTATGATAAGTTGCAAGTCTATATGCTAAAAGTTCCTTTGCTTTAAATAAATGGTGAATATATCCCCTGGTAAAATTTTGACAAACATAACAATTACAATTTTTATCAAGTGGTACCTTTGAGCTTTGCCATTTTGCTTTTTGAATATCAATTCTGAATCTGTTTTTAATATTTCCCTCAGGTGGTGATACAAAAATAAAACCGGTTCGACCAAGTCTGGTTGGAATAACACAATCAAAAGTGTCAATTCCACGCTCAATAATTTCAAAAAAGTCATCTACTTCGCCTACTCCCAAGAGGTGTTTTGGTTTTTCTTCAGATAAATGTGGCATTGACCAATCTAAAACATTTAACATTTCAGTTTTGCTTTCACCAACTGCTACTCCGCCAATAGCAATTCCATCAAAAGAAAGACTATTAATATATCTTGCCGACTTCTCCCTTAAATCTTTATATACTCCTCCTTGAGTTATTCCATATAGCGCTTGTCCCTTTTTATTACTCTTTTTATGATAATCAAGACATTTTTTTGCCCATTTATGAGTTCTGTTAACTGCTAGTTTTACTTTTTCTTCTGTTAAAGGATGTGGTGGACAATCATCAAAACAAAGAATTAAATCTGCTCCTAATTTGTGTTGTATTTTTATTGATTCTTCAGGTGAAAAAATATGTAAGCTCCCATCTAAGTGAGAGCGAAACTCTACTTTTTCATTAGTAATTTTAACTAACATTGGGATCTCTTCTTTATTTGGGCCTCTAAATTTTTTTGTTCTGGCTAGGGAAAAAACTTGAAATCCTCCGCTATCGGTAATTACAGGCCCCTCCCATCCCATAAATTTTGAAACGCCACCAAATTTATTAATTAGGTCCTCCCCTGGTTGAAGATGCAAGTGATAAGTATTACCAAAAAATAATTGCACTCCAATTTCTTTTAAGTCTTTTGGCGTTAATGTCTTAACTGTAGCTTTCGTACCAACCGGAGTAAACATTGGAGTATCTATTACTCCCCTTTTTGTGTGTATTTTTCCAACTCTTGCCTTGGTTTTTTTATCTTTATGAAGAATTTCAAACTTAAACATTAGGTTCTATAACTTTCCTACCTCTTTTTTAAACTGATCACCTCTGTCTTTGTAGTTTTTAAACATGCCGAAACTGGCACAAGCAGGGCTTAGAAGTACTACATCTCCTGCTTTTGCTATTTTTGAAGCTGCTAAGACAATTTGCTGCATGTTTTTTGCTCCTTCAACAATAATCATTCTGTGGTTCGGATCGGAAATCTCTTGTTTTATTCTTTTCCACTCCTCACCAATGCCAATAATTGCTTTTATATTTTTATTTTCAGAAATTATTTTTCCTAAAGTTTTAAAATCGCTTTTTTTACCAGATCCCCCCAGGATTAAAATCTCTGGTGAATCAAAAGCATTAATTGCTGCGATTGCAGTTTCTGGAATGGTTGAGAAGGAATCATCATAATATTTTACTCCCCCTATTTCCCTTGCTAATTCAAGCCTATGCTCAAGTCCTTTAAAGTTTTCCAAAGTAGAAATTATTGTTTCATTTGAAGTGTTATAGATTTTTGAAACTATAATTGCCGGTAATACATTTTCTAAATTGTGTTTTCCGGGAAGTAAAACTTGAGAAGTTTCACAAACAAATTCCTCTTCACCGTCCCTTTTATACCAAATGGCATTATCTTTAATAAATGCTCCGTTTTCTAAAACATCCTGCTCCGTTGATATTTGAAAAATCTTACCCTTAGTTAGAATATCTGCTTCATTAGCTGATGGATAGTCCCTGTTTATTATTGCAAAGTCTTTCTCGCTTTGAAATTTTAAAATATTTCTTTTTGCCTCAATATATTCTTCTAAATTTTTATGGTAATCCAAGTGCTCACTTGTTACCATTAATAAAACTGCAATATGCGGACTCTTATCTAGGTCCAAAAGTTGAAAACTAGACAATTCAAATACCACTTTTGATTGAGGAGTTAATTTGTCCAATATATCAAGTGGGGGCTTTCCAATGTTCCCAACTAAATATGCATCAATACCTTGTTTTTTAAGAATTTCATATATTAAAGAGGTAGTTGTCCCCTTTCCTTTTGTTCCGGTAATTCCAATTATTTCACCAGGGCAAAAATCAAAAAAAAGTTTTGTTTGAGAAGTTATTTTATCTTTATTTACTTTTAATAAAGAATGTTTAACTCCAGGGCTTCTGACAATTAAGTCATAATCATCAAGGTTTCTAAGATAGTCTTCTCCCTGGTTTTTATCTAAAATATCAACACTTGCACCAACCTTTTTAAAAAATCTAAAACTTGCCTCTCCCTCTATTCCCTTTCCTATAACCGCTATTTTTTTATTTTTGAAGTCTATTTTCATAACTCTAAATACTCTACCTTCCTTTTTTCTTTACCTAAAAGCTTATTTAAGGCTATTTCAAACTTCTTTTTATCTCCTGTTGTGTAATAGTAATCTTTGTCCTTTTTGTTTGCAAGGATCTTATTTTTTATTAATATCTCCTTAGTTCTTCTAGCAACAGCTCCACCTGAATCAACTATTTGCATTTTATCCCCCACTAGTTTTTCTATTTGATCTCTAAGAAATGGGTAATGAGTACAACCAAGAGCAATTGTGTCAACTCCTTTTTCTTTTAAAGGTAAAAGATGTTTTTTTAAAATCTTTTTTATTTTTTCTGAATAAATATCTCCTTCTTCTATTAAATCTTCAAGTCCTGTTCCTCCTGCTTTATATACTTTAATTCCTCTTGCAAATTTATTAATTAATCTCGTGAGATATGCACTTCTTGCAGTTGCAGGAGTTGAAAATACGGCCGTTTTTTTAGTTTTAGTAATATTAACCAGTGTTTTAATAACTGGCACTGTACCAATTATTGGTAATTTAAACTTTTTGCGAAGATATGATATTGAATGAACCGTTGAGGTATTACAAGCAACTACAACGATCTTAACCCTTTTAGAAAGTAAAAACTTAACCATATCCGAGGATAACCTATGAAGTTCTTTAGTTGTTTTTCCACCATACGGAACATATTTTTGATCCGCAACATAAACAAAACTTTCCTTAGGCAAAAGTTTTTTGAGCTCTTTTAAAACCGAGAGACCACCGACTCCTGAATCATAAATTCCGATTGGTTGATTATTCATAAAATAAGGAGATTTTTGATTTTACTAGTACCAACGGCAGGATTCGAACCTGCGACATGACGCTTATGAAACGTCCGCTCTACCCCTGAGCTACGCTGGCAAATGCTAATCCTTCTATTAGCCCTAAGATTTTAGCATAAAATCTCGATGGTTGCATTACTCTGACAGCAAGAGTTCCAAAATAATTATCGTAATTTTCATAGATTTTTTTATTTATAACTTTTTTATACATTATTTTCCTAAATTGACTTAATGGAATACCTGTAATATTTGACCAGTATTCATTAATAATTTTCTCTCTTTTCCTGTGAATTTCATTTATTCCAACGTTACACCTAAGCTCTTCTTTCCCTATCGAAAAACATTCCGTAAGCCAACGTATTAAAAATACGATCATCTTGGGATCTGAGTTGCAAAATTCTACAGATCTGCTTTTTTTACTTCCCTCTGCCCAATACAATGCAAGCCCAGCGATAAAAAATTCTCTCTTGTCCAAATCACCAATCGTTTTTATTCCTGCTTGCTTATGTGCTTCTAATTTTTTAATCCATCTATTTTTTTGCATTAAAGCACTTTTTAAACGCCCACGCTCTGCTCCATCAAGGCTTTTTTGTCTTAATTTCTCTAGTTGACTAATTGACAGAACTACATCTCTAACCCAAATACTAGCTGTGCTTTTCGAAATTCCCAACGTGTTAGCAATTTCCTTGACGCTAATTCCTTTTTTTCTCATTTCTCGTGCCCGTAATCTAAGCTCAAATTTTGCCATAATCAAACTGCCAAAATATATTAGTACTAATACTATAGCTACCTGTTCTATTTTTGTCAAACGTTGACCCATTAAAGTTAAATTGTTATAATGCTTTCACGTGCGGGGTAGTGTACAGTGCACATGAGGCTCAAATGGGCCCTTTTTATTAGCAATAATGAGAAGAGAACTTGGCTATATCGGTAAAATCCTATTTCGATAGGACAATACCGAGGGAAGTCTAAAAAAAGATCCCGTAGAGACTACACGCCAAGCATCCAGAAAATGGATGATGATATAGTCCGACACTCTAAGTAATTAGAGAAACAGATTGCATAATCTCATAGGCTAGGCGCAACTCCTAGCCCCGCAACAAAGATTTTTATCTATTTTAATATGACAACCCCAAAATACTGTTATATTTTCGACGTTGACGGAGTTATAACCAACCCTGCTGAAAAAAAGGTAACGGAAGAAGGCTTAATTGAGGCTATTGCTCAGAAATTAGATGAAGGGGATATTGTTACCTTAAACACCGGTCGTTCCCTATCTTGGATGATGGATAGGGTTATTAAACCAATAGAAAAAGCTGTTAAAAATAAAGAAAATTTAGATAATTTCTTGGCTGTTGGAGAAAAAGGAGGTTCGTGGCTTTTCTTTCAAAATGGAGAATGGGTTACTGAAGTTGATAAAAATGTTAGTACTCCTAAAAGCCTTCAAAACGCCATAAGAAACTTAATTAATGACAAATTTAGTGATTGTATGTTTTACGACGAAAGTAAATTAACCATGATTTCAACAGAAATGATTGATGGACACCCTATTGCAAAATATTCAAAAAAACAACATATTTTAGTTGAAGAAATGAGAGAAATTCTAGAACAAAAAGAGTTTAAATCGCTTGATCTTAAGATTGACCCAACAACAATTGCTACTGATATACAAAATAGTCATGTTGGAAAACATTTAGGAGCAAGAAGAATTGCTAACTGGTTAAAGGAAAGGGGTATTAAACCAGAACACATCGTAGCTATTGGAGATAGCCAATCAGATACGGAAATGGCAGAAGAATTACAAGATGAATACTCTTTAGACTTTGTTTTTGTAGGAAAGGCGGAGAAGCTTGACTCTAGTAAATTAAAAAAGAAACCAGTTTTTACTAAAAGTCTTTTTGGGGAGGGAACTTTAGAGTTTCTAACAACAAATACTACTTCGTAAATAAATCAAGCCACTTTTGATAATTTGGGACTGCTGGAGTTGGTTCTACTGATAAATACGGTTTAAGTAGCTCTTCTGGTATCAAAACCGGTTGTTCTCCGGGTCTTACCATAAACAGCTTATTTCTTGCCTCTTCTTCAATAAATTCCCTTGTTTTAGCAAATGATAGCTCTGCTTTAAGCTGTTGATTTAATTGTTGCTCTTTTATAAGCTCTTTTTGAGCCTTGGTTAAAAGGTCTTGTTTATGCCATAAATCAAAGGTTGAGCGCAAAAGGTTATTAATTATTAGAAGTAAAATTATTACTGTTATTATAAAAACTATCTTTTTCATAGGCCATTTTGTCTATAATAGCATGTTTTTTATGGTTTTACCGAAATATTTCTTCTTGACTATAGGTAATTTTAGTGATATTATAGGATAATATTATGACGCCAATTAAGCTTCGGGATGCCCACGAGCGATTTAAAAAATATTTACAGGATAACAAGCATTCAAACTCAACCGTAGTTGCCTACGGAAAAGATATTGATCAGCTTGTAGTTTTTCTTGAAGAGCTTAAAAAAGCTCATGTTCATGATGTAGCCAAAGAAGACCTAGAGGCTTTTTTAGCAAAAATGAACAAGGAGGGTTATACTCCAAAGTCAGTATCTAGAAAAATTAACTCTACCAGAACTTTTTATAGGTTTTTAAAAATAAATGAATATATTACAGATGATCCATCGCTTTTAATTGCCCACCCTACTTATCAACTTGCTCCACCTAGAATTTTAACACCAACAGAATACAGAGCATTAAGAGATGCTGCAAGAAATGATGCCAGAATGTATGCCATTATTGAGCTTTTACTTCAAACCGGTATTAGAATTGGAGAATTGGCAGCCCTAAAACTTTCAGATATTAAAAAAGACAGTCTATATATTGCTCCTTTTGAAAAACACGAGGAAAGAATGGTCCCCCTTAATAAAAGAGCAAAAGATGCTTTAGAAAAATATCTGGAAGTAAGACCTAAAACAACTGAAGAAACATTATTTATTACAAAATCCGGAAAGCCATTTTTAATCAGAAATATTAGAACTGCTGTTGAAAGATATTTTAGATTAGCTGAAATTAAAGGAGCAAAAGTTAATGATTTAAGACATACTTTTGTTGCTCATCATTTAAAACATGGGATTTCTTTAGTAATGTTATCTAAGGTTTTAGGACATAAAAGACTATCTACAACTGAGCGATATCTTCAATATGTTCCTGAAAGGGGAAAAGAATCTTCAGTTCTCACAGAACTTTAAATTGTGCTCCTGCTTGGATTCGAACCAAGGACATCTACTTTATAAGAGTAGCGCTCTGCCACTGAGCTACAGGAGCAAAATTACTATTGAATTATACCAAGATTTTGTTAATCTTCAAACAAAAGGGGTTAAAGTCTTGCTCTTTGGGCAATTTCTTTTTCAACGGTTTGAGCATCTCTTCCGAATTTTAGCCTTGAAAGCTCTCTAATTAACTCTGCTACTCTTTGGTTTTCTTGTTTCTTTTCCTCTACCATGTCACGCGTTAAATCCATTGAGAACGGCGGAACCGGTTCTCCATTAACTACTGTTTTAATGTAAGCATTAAACCTGTCAACATTAATAAGATCTGCCTCAGTAAATACCGGTTGGTATTCATGCTGAAGGTAATTAGCATCTGTTACTCCAACCCTAAAAGAAACTAGTGTCCCAACATTTCCAAAAATAGCATTTTTAACCTCCTCATCCATTTGGCCAATAAATTGGTTGGCAACTATTAAATTAAGCCTGTATTTCCTGGCCTCTGATAAGATTTGGGCAAAGTCAGGTGTGGCAAAATTTTGAAACTCATCAACATAAAGATAAAAATCACGCCTCTTATCCTCCGGTGTATCTTGTCTACTCATAGCTGCAACTAAGATTTTTGGCACTAATACAAGACCTAAAAAGCTTGAATTTTCCTCCCCAATCCTCCCCTTAGATAAGGAGATTAGAAGAATTTTCCCCTCATCCATTGCTTTTCTAAAATTAAAAGCAGAATCAGATTGACCAATAATATTTCTCATCATCTTATTACTTACGAATCTGCTAAATTTTGAAACAATGTAATCTAAGACTTCTGATTTATGAAAATCTGAAGTTTGGGCGATTTGATCTGTCCAGTACCTTCTTACCATTGGGTCTTGTACTTTTGGCAAAAGTTCTTCAACAAAACTTGAATCAGTTAACGCCCTAACCACCTCAACAAAAGTATTTCCGGGTTCAGACATTACTGTTAACATTGCATTTCTAATTGCATGTTCAAATCTTGGCCCAATAATTCCGGTTTTATTAGGATCATAAAGCTTGTACATTAAGCCAATTATTGATGAGACAACATAGTGTTTTTGATCTTCTGTTTGAGCTTCAAGCATGTTTAATCCCATTGGCCTTTCAGTGTCTGATGGCTCAAAAAGAATTACGTCTTCTGCCCGCTCCGGTGGAATAAGCGGAAGCAGTTTATCAATAGTATCGTGTGGATCAATAAAGCAAACCCCTTCCCCATTTTTAATATCTTGTAAAATCATGTCCTTTAAAAATTCTGATTTTCCAACACCTGTTTTTCCAATAACATACATGTGTCTTCTTCTATCATCCTGTTGTATATATACCGGTTTTGATAAACCCCTGTAAGTACTTTTACCAAGAAAAAGTCCTGATACTGGAATTTTTGCAGGAGCAGGTGCTCTTTTTGAATTAAGCCAGTGAATATGAGGAGTTGTTATTGCTTTATTTGGAAAATGATAAACAGTTGCTAATTCCTCGCTTGTTAAAACAGATGACTGTCCTCGCATTGGCATAAAACGGTAAATAAAATCATTCATAAACAAGCCCTTAAAAAAGTGTTTGTTTTTAGTAAATGAATTTATGCCGCTAAATTGCCCAAAGCTGGTCATAATATTTCCCAAGTGTGCATTAGCAGATTCAGTTGTGCTTGATGAAACAACAATTCTAATCACAGTATCAAAGCCCGGTTTTGATATTTTTCCCTCCACTGCTTCTAATTCTTTTGAATCCGCGGAGTATTTAGCAGTCTCCGGGTTTGCTTCTCCTTTTTTAATTCTTGAAAGAAAACCTCTTCCCATTTTCTTCCATTTATCTTTTGCCGGACTTATTATTACCTGAATGGCTGCTCCCTCTCCTTCGGTCATTTTAGCAAGCACTGAAGTTATCGAAGATAAGGGATCAACTGCTAGGTCTTTATATACTTTTATCGGATAATAATTTGATGTTTTAAGCTTTAAAGAAGTAAAGGCAACCTTTCCTTGTTTTGAAAAAATATTATATTCGTTTCCGATTATAAAGCCCTCTTTTAAGCTTTCCTCGTCCACTATTTTTATCTCTGCGTCAGGATAAGCTCCGTTGATTTGTTTTTCTACTAAATCTTTTAAATTGTTCGGTGCATGAACATAAAAACGAATATCTCCTGGAATTCCAATTATTTCAAAAGAAATGTGTGGCTGAAGTTTTAAAAATCCACCCTTTTTTATTGAAGCAAGAGAAGAAAATAGCTGTTCTGCAGCATCAATTTTTATCTCATTATCTCTTGGTAGGGCAACCTGAAGCAAAACAGAGTCTAAAGATTCTTTTTCCCTATTTCTATTTTTATAAAAGAGAAAAAGGGTGTAGAAAATTATAAATAGAACAAAGGCGATAATTGCCACTAAAAGCAAGTAGGCAATAAACATTATCATTCCCATTAATAAATTACTGGTTGTTAAAGCGTCTGTTAAGCTCATTTATTATCTCCTACTTTTATTTTTTTAAAAGCCTTAATTACAAGTAAGGCTAACCATTTTATAGAACTTGATGGGCTTTCTTTTTTTTCTATTTGTTCTGCTTCTTCTTCAGGAATTGGTAAATTTATCTTTTTTTGTTGTGTCTCAATTTGCTCTGTGTGTTCAATCCCTAAGTCTTTATGCTCTTTTGTAAGTTTT
Organism: uncultured Gammaproteobacteria bacterium; assembly: GCA_964523705.1. Lineage (GTDB taxonomy): Bacteria > Patescibacteriota > Microgenomatia > Levybacterales > UBA12049 > CAYWVK01. The sequence goes on along the minus strand of CAZFYA010000003.1, from coordinate 28,616 downwards.
GGTGTTTCCTCTGTTTTTTTAACTCTTGTTTCTTCTAATTCTTTATCTATTGTGATTTCCGACTCCGAAGGTTTTACATATTCTGTAACAGGAGCTGGCTCCACTTCTTTATTAGGCAAGCTAACGTTAATATTGTCCTGGTCTTTACTTAATCCCTTTTTTTGCTGGTCGTCCATATATAAACATAATAGCATTAAAAAAGGGCTTAAACAAACCTAAGCGTGGGAACAAGAAACCTCATTGCTGCCACAATATTGACAACAAGAAATAAGTTCGTTTTCGGGTCTAACATTAACCATTCCACAATTAGGACAAGTAAAACTTCTTGATCCGTATTTATCGTTTTCCAAAAAGTCTAAACTCGAAGTTGTATTAAAAAGGTTATTGCTCTCTATACTTCCTGTACTACCACAGCTTCCTCTAACAACTGGTGGTTTGTGTCCATGAATTGATATTAACTGTTCAAGGGTTGGATCATTGTTTTGTCTTAAATAAAGTACGTTTTCAAATCCTGTTTCATGTTCTTCTTTAAGTAAGATTGCGTAATTTTCAAGTGCATAAAATGCTTTTAATTTCCCTTCTCCTTCTAAGCGAATAAATTGATCTATTAACGGTTCTAGTTTTCTTTTTACTTTAGAAAAGTATTCTCCTTCACCTTTTCTTTCTTGATATAAAAATACTTTATTTAGAATTTTTTCTATTGACTCTTCGCTGATTTCTTCACTAACTATTACAGGAGAAGATATAAAATCTTCTGCGTTTTTAAAATCAATGTTTTCATCTAGTATCTCTTTAAAAAAACTATTGAAGTCATCTATTGAAGGATTTTCTACTCTTATTGCAGTCATTTCAAGCGTTTTATCTTTTCCTTCTTTTTTTACTTTCCCAAAGTATACAAAACCATAGTCTCCATACCCCTCCTCTATTAATCCTGGTGGACTTGCCCAAACAATCGATGAATTATCCCGACTAAACATCAATTTGTTTTCTAATCTTTTAATTCCTATAGCTTCCGCCTCTTCTCTTCTGGTTAATAGCCCTTTTTTTTCTCTATCCTCTATTGCTCTTTTTGCCTTAATTCCCATTGGCTCACTTCTATGACAATCGCGAATCTGCCCATTTGAAAAATCTAAAGTGTAATTATATTTTTGGCCACAAAATCGATATTCCCAAAGATAGGAAACAACATCTTCTCTAATTTCTTTGTCTAATACTGGTGGCTGATATTCTATTTTAAATGCGCTTGAACCAACAACTTCTTTCATTTACTTTCTCCAGACTACCTCCTTTTTTTCGATTTAAAGTTTGTATATCTCGCCATTATAAAAAGGAGGTCTGAAAGCCTATTTAAATAAATGGGTATTTCTTTTTTTATCTTTTCTCTTCTGGAAAAAGCTATAATACTTCGCTCTGCTCTTCTGCAAATTGTTCTTGCAAGGTGTAACAATGAAGCTTCCTTTACTCCTCCCGGAAGTATAAAGTGAGTTAATATAGGAAGTTTAATTGATAATTTATCTATTAATTGTTCAATTTTTTCTGTTCTTTCTTTTAATGTTCCTATTTCTCCCTGTGTTGATCCTGCTAAGCATCCTCCTATTAAAAATAAATCTTTTTGAACATTAATTAATTCTTGCTTTATCTTTTTATCTTTTGAAAAAGAGATTGCTATCCCTATTATTGAATTTAGCTCATCAATACTTCCTAAGACTTGTATTTTTGCGTGGTCTTTTGCTACTTTTTTACCGCTAAAAAGGTAGGTAAAGCCCTTATCTCCCCTTTTTGTATATATTTTTTTCATAAAAAAATCCTCCTTGTTTCCCAAGAAGGTTTATTTATAAAAAAATTCCTGCTCGGGAAATCCTCTACTTAATATATAGAGGTGTGTATAGTTTTCTGACTTTAACAGTAGCGGCACTGTCGCCGAATTACACGGCAATTACCTATACACCTAACATTCTGAATATCCACAGCTGTAGCATTTCCTACAGCCTTCTTCATAAGCTAAGCTTCCACTTCCACAATCAGGACAAATATCAAAAAGCCCTGTTGCTAATCCTTCTGTTGCTAAGTGTCCTTCTTGATTTTCAATTGTTAACTGCTTAAGCATAACTACCTCTTTTTCTTCTTCTTTTTGAGGTTCTAAAACAGGTGAAGGCTTTACATGCCCATTGGTTATTCCATTAGTAACTCCATTTGCTTTAACTTGTCCATTTGCAGCTTTTGGATTATCTTCAACAATTCCATTTACTCTAAAAGAAAAGTGCTTAGCCAAAACCTTAGCAACCGCATCTGGCAAGGATCTTACTCTTTTATCACCAAAACCAACGCTTTTTGCACCACCAATTCCAATAAGCTGTGCTATTATTTGTTTTATTCTCTCCCTTGAAGATAAATGTCCACGTGATCTTAAAAACAAAGACAACATTCTACCTAATGCATCTGCCATCGCAGCAACGTCTGAACCACTTTTCCCAACTGTAATAAAAATTTCAAATGGTTCTTTATTATCATCATGATTGATGGTAATAAAGGTTTTTCCAACCGGAGTTTCGGTTTGATATGTTACTCCTTCTACCATATACGGCCTTGGGGTAATTGGGCGTTTTGTATCAATTGGTTGTGTAGCTTCTTTTTTTACTTCTTCTTTTTTATCTTCTTGTCTAACTAAAACCCCTTCCCTTGAGCCTTCTCTCATATAGGCAATTCCTTTGCAACCTTCTTTATACGCCAGCATGTAAAGTCTTTTAACATCATCAATTGTATGGGCTTTTGGTGCATTAACTGTTTTTGAAATAGAAGCATCAACATATTCTTGAATTTTACCCTGAACTTTTACATGATCTTCAGGTGTTAAGTCATTTGCTGAAACAAAATAGTCTGGTTTTTCTTGGACCTGTCCTGAGCTTGTCGAAGGATGAGTGTTTTTCCATTCTTCATATAAATGATGATAAATTTTGTGTTCTCCAAGTCTATCTTTTCTTGTAAATTCAAATTCATAAATTGGTTCAATTCCCGATGAAACCCCTGCTAAAAGACTGGTTGAGCCGGTTGGTGCTTCTTGAAGAAGAAGCGAGTTTCTAATTCCATATTTTTTAATTTTTGCTCTTATTTCTTTTGGTAGTTTTTTAATAAAGTAGCCTTTTAAATATTTTGAGGAATTAAACTTTGGAAATGCACCCTTTTCTTTGGCAAGCTCTGCTGATGCTTCATATGCTGCGTCTCTAATTGTTTTAAATATCTTCTCAATTACCTTAAGTGAATCGCTAGATCCGTAGCGAAGATGCATTTTTATTAATGCATCTCCAAGACCCATTGTTCCAAGGCCAATTCTTCTTTCTCCGTTTAACTGCATTTCTCTTATTTGAGGAAAAGCATAGGAATCAAGGTCTATTACATTATCTTGAAGCCTAACTCCAATCTTTGCATGTTCAGCAAGGGATTTATAATCCATTTCCCCTGGTTTGTCTACACTGTACCCTTTTACAAAGGCCGATAAATTCAAAGAGCTTAAATTACAAACTCCCCAAGCTGGTAAGCCTTCTTCTCCACATGGATTTGTACAATTTACTCTATTCCAATACCAGTTGTTATACCATTTGTTATATCTTTCCATAAAAACAACTCCTGGCTCAGCAGATTTCCATGCGGCTTCACAAATTAAATCCCAAAGATGTCTTGCTTTAACAGTTTTATATACTTTTACTTTTTTCTTTAAGGCTTTCCAGTTTTCAAGGCTTCCATCCCATTTTTCATCATAGTCTTTATCATTAATATCTGGAAAAACTAAGTCCCAGTTGCTATTTTTTCTAACTGCCTCCATAAATTTATCGGATACGCAAACAGAAAGGTTTGCTCCGGTAATTTTAGTTAAATCCTGCTTTACGGTAATAAATTCTTCAATATTAGGATGCCAGTCCCAAAGCATAAGCATTAATGCTCCTCTTCTTGAGCCACCTTGTTGAATAATGTCTTTTGTGGTTATTGAATAAAGCTCTGCCCAATTAATCGGACCTGAAGAAAATCCATTTACCTTCTTAACCCTTGCCCCTCTTGGCCTAAGTGATGAAAGATTGATTCCTGCTCCTCCTCCTCTTGCCATTATTTCAGTCATATGTTTTAAGTTCTCTAAAATTCCATCTCTTGAGTCTTTGGGGCTTGGTAAAACAAAACAGTTATAAAAAGTTACCTGATATCCTGTTCCTGCTCCGGCTAAAATTCTTCCTCCCGGAACAAATTTAAAATCCTGCATTGCATCATAGAATTTTTTTTGCCACTTTGCTCTAACATTTGCTTTTTCAGCCTTTACAACTCCTTTTGCTACTCTTTTCCACATCTCATTGGGGGTTTTCTCCACAGGAGCTCCTTTTTTATTTTTTAATGAATATCTGTCTAGAAAAACTTTTTCTCTGATACCGTCTAGTTTCATAATTTATTTAATTAATCTTTTGACTTCTTTTTCAAAGTCTTCAACGTCTACAAATCTTTTAAATACGCTTGAAAATCTAATATATGCTACTTTATCTAATTTCTTAAGCCTTGTTGCTACCATTTGTCCAATTTTCTTACTTTCTACTTCTACTGAATCTGCGCCTCTTAATTCTTGTTCTATCTCTGCTGCTATTTTTTCTATATCTGCAATTGATACTTTTGTCTTTTCGCAAGATCGAATCATTCCATTTTTAAGTTTTTCTCTGTTAAACTGCTCTCTTCTACCGTCTTTTTTAATAACAATTAAGGTAATGTTTTCCGTTCTTTCGTAAGTTGTAAATCTTTTTTCACACTTTAAACATGCTCTTCTTCTTCGTATAGTGTCAAAATCCTCGCTTACTCTGGTTTCAACTACCTCTGTTTCTCGATTACCGCAATATGGACATTTCATCTTAAAAACACTATATCTAGTGCCAAAAAAATCATAAAGCCCTAGATCTGTTATGTCAACTATTAATTAATATATCAAAATTGATCAGGGCAATTTTTAGCCTCAATTTTGCTGTTGTTTTTTAAAATTTAAAAAAACGATTAAAAAAGACATATTTTTAAAAAATATGTCTTACTTTTAAGAGTAAAAAAAATGTACAAAAAATAAATTAATTCTTTTTAATCTGCCTTAAGTTTACCAACCATTTCCTCAAAATTTTGGACTCTTTTTAGCTCATTTTCAAGATTTACACTATTTTCTTTTGAAACTTTTTCCATTAATTCATTTAGAATTTCTTGATGTTTTTTTGTTGAAAGAAACATTTTTTCCCAAAATCCATTAATGTCTATTCCCCCTTTTTCTGCTTCTACTGCTTCTTTTATAGCGTTATCAAAATAGTTTTCTCCTTTAGAAATAGTTTCAATTGCCTTTTTCTCTTGAGTTTCTCCTTTTAAAAATAAGTAGTATCCTGCGTTTAGTCTTTTATCTGCTTGTAAAAGATCAAACTCTGCCTTTTTAAACGGATCTGAAATAAAAAACCTGGTAATTGCATCTCTTATTGCTTTAACAATGTAAAAAGGATGATCCGGTAAAATTCCAGGATAGGCAAGTTCATAATCAACAGTTTCCTTTTCCGCAGAAGATGAACTCTTATCTATTACTTCATTGGCTGCAAAGGAGACATTAAAAGTAAATAAAAAAGCTAATAATATAAATAGTGTTATTAATGTTTTCTTCATTTCTTTTTAGCTACTACAATTAACCAATCGCTCTCTAATGGTTTAAATGGACCTGCAAATAACGATTTCCTAAACATACTACCATAGAATGAAATTTTCTTAAAGCCCTCTTTTTTTAAAAGCTTAATAATATCGTTTTGTTTTAAATACGCAATTTTTGTAGAGTTTTTTGATCTATCGTTCCATCCTTTACCATCAAAATCAAAAATAAACATATTTAACGTAATCATTGATTTATCTTCTTTAGGAGGATCGTAAAACTCTAAAAATCCATGCTCATAAATTTCATTGTTGGGAGATTTAGGAAAATTAAACTCTAGTATTCTATTTTTTACATTAAAAACTTTTTCAAAGTTTATTATTTGAAAAATAATTAAAGATTTTTGAGAAAGCGCTTTTACCGTTGATTTAAGAACCTTTTTATACTCATTGGCTAAGTGAGGAAACGCATTTCCCATAAAAATAGCGGCATCATATTTTTCTCTTTGTAAATTTAATAATTTTTCATAACCGCCATTTACAAAATCTACTCTTTTTTTAATTTCTTTTCTTAATTTATTTTTTTTATAAATAGCGGCTTCATACATTGACTTACTTTTCTCTAATCCCAACACCTTAAATCCTTTTTTTACCAAAGCGATATCATGCTCCCCTGTCCCACAACCAATATCTATAATTGTATTTACTTTTTCTTTCTTAAAAAGATTAACAAGATCTGGAATTTCGTTTTTCAATCTTTCTCCCCAGTCTGTAAATAAATCGTAGTGACGAGAAAGCCAGTCATGATATTCTTCTTGAGTGTCAACAGGCAACCTATCACCAACTGCTGCTCTAAAAATGTCACTTTTTGAAATCATGCCTATTAAATTATTTTTTTCATCAACAACAGGCATTCTTCCAATTTCATTAACCAACATTAATGAGTGAGCTTTCAACAAAGGCATCTCTGGCGTTGCAATTACAGGTGATAAGCTCATGACATTCTTTGCCTTTAACGAGAAAACCTCGGGTACTTTTTTTTCCATAGCTTCAAAATCGCTTGAGCGAAAAGGATCTTCGACAAATTCTTGAATCGAAGGGTAAAATTTAGAAAGAATATCTTTATCTGTAATAAAACCTACTATTTTTTTACCTTTACAAACAGGTACTCCGTTTATTCCACGACCAAAAATAATTTTAGAAACATCTTTTATCGAGGTCTCTGGAGAAACATGGTCTACGGTTTTTGACATTACCCTTGATACTTTCATAAAAATAAGGGCACTAAAATTATATTTACTCTATCATTTTACAATCGTAATTTCAACTTCCTAATTTCCTCTTGCTTGAACCATTTTTTACCCTTGTTATCATGGATTCCACTTCCCAAGTATCACGCATTGTCTCAAACCTGGTAGTTGGTCTTGTTATAATTCTTCCCTCCAATGAAGGCTCTTTCTCTTCATCTAACAATACTCCAGGAGGAATATATACGTCTGCTTGCTTGGGCAACACCATTCTTGCTTCAAATCTTGAGTCTTTAAAAAAAAGATTATATGCTCTTTCCCAACCTGGAACAAACATTACTACCGCTGCATCAATTTTATTTCTTTCTCTTTCTAGGTAATCTTTTGTCGTAAAAGCATAATCTAAAACATGATTTAACATAGTTTTTCCTGTTTTTGCAGGTGTTAAGTCTCCTTGTAAATCGTCTATTACTGTCAATCTTTCAATCCAGTTATCTCTTTGCCCTTCTGGAGCATCTGAAATAACAGCGTATCCAATTTTTTCCCCATATTTATTTAAACCAACAATTGGATGATTATTCGCTTTTCTTAAATAACTTTTAAATTTTCTTAATTTTATTGGCTTAATATCACCTTCTGTTTCTGTAAAAATACCTGTAAAATGGGTGCTGTTTCTACGAAGCAAATCTAAGTAAATTGCAGGTTCTTCAGATTCTAGATCAAGCTCTCTTATGCTGCTTACCTCTCCCCTTAGAAGCGGATCGTAATCTGATCTTTCCGGGAGATATCTTTTTGTCCCATGTCTTATTTCTAGTCCTTGTGACTTAATATTGGTTGGCTCATCAACATCACTAGTTGATGCTCTTCTCTTTATAGGAAATGGCCAAAATTTTCTCTCATGCATAGTGCTTTATTTTCTAAAGGAAGGGGATTATATTACAAGCAAAAATTAAAGTCAAAGTTTTATACGTTAATTGCCTTAAGAGCAAGGTCAAAAGCTTCTTTAGCATTGTGATCAAAGGTATTAATAATTAAGTCGTAATATTTTTTTTGCCAATAAACCCAGTTTTTATCTCCCTTTGCATAAAGCCTTCTGAATTTTTCTAAATGATTTTTTTCTCTCTCAAATACCTCTTGTTTTGCTTTTTCAATTGGAACACCATCTCTATTGACAAGCCTGTCAATTCTAATTTCTGGCTTATCAAGGTCTTTTTCAGTACATTCAACAAGTATTTTAAAAACGCCCTTTATCCCTTGTGCATCAAAGCCAGCTAAGTGACTTTGAACAACAATATTTTTTTCTTTAGTAAAAATTTTCTTTAATTTTTCTTCGTATTCTAAATCAAAATGATCAGGCCTTTTATCAACCATTTCTTGATCTAAATTTAGTTCTTTATGAATTTTTTCAAAAAGATCTCCGCCTTCCAAAAGTGTCCAGTTTAGTTCTTCAGCAAGTTTTTTTGCCAAGGTTGTTGCGCCAGAAGCAATTCTTCCTGAAACAGTAATAACTCTGATGTTTGGAATTTCTACTGGTTTTTTCATTTATTATGCTTGAGGCAGGCTTTGACTTAGTGTATTTCCAACTAGCAATACTTCTTCCATTAGTCTATTTGCATATCCATATTCATTATCATACCAACCAATTACTTTTACTAAATTACCAATTACCTGTGTTAATGATAAATCAACAACTGCTGAATACGGATTCCCTATTATATCAGTTGAGGTTAATGGTTCATTTGAAACTGCTAAGATTCCTTGGTAATTTGGGCTTTGAGCTTCTTTTGTTAAAACACTATTCACTTCATCAACTGAAGTTTCTTTTTTTAAAACAAAGGTGAAATCAGACAAAGACCCAACAATCACCGGGACTCTAATCGCTAAGCCGTTAAAAATTTGCTTTAATTCTGTTATTACTTCTGCTGCTGCTATTGTTGCTCCTGTTGAAGTCGGAATAATATTAGACGATGCTGCTCTTGCGCGCCTGTAGTCCTTGTGTCCCCCATCTTGAAGACGCTGATCTGATGTAAAACTATGAATTGTTGTCATCATTGCTTTTTCTACTCCAAAATTATCAACCATAATCTTAGCAATTGGAGCAACGCAATTTGTTGTACAAGAAGCATTACTAATTATTTTTTCTCCTTTATAGTCTTTTGCATTAACCCCAAGCACAAAGGTTGGTACATCTCCTCCTTTAGCAGGAGCTGATAAAACAACTGCTTTTGCACCGGAGTTTAAATGAGGAGTTAATTTTTCCTTAGTTGTAAAATGACCGGTTGACTCAATAACAACGTCTACGTCTAAATTACTCCATGGTAAAAGAGATGGATCTTTTTGGGAAATTACTGGAATTTTTTTGTTATCTATAACTAAATATCCAATTAAATCTTTTAGTTTAGGATTTTCTTCTGCTTCTTCAAAGTTAATGTCAATTGTTAAAATTGGCCCATAAGCACTATCATACTTTAAAAGATACATCCAACCTTTAATATCCGTTGAGGAACCGGCATTTATAGCAACTAATTCTACATCTTCTGAAAATCTTTCTAAAATTACTCTATGAACAACTCTTCCGATTCTTCCGTAACCGTTAATTGCAACTTTTAACATAAATATATAAGTAGTATAACTTTTTAAAACTTGAGGTTCAATGGGGTTTTTTTAAAGCCTCAACTCCAGGCAAGCTTTCTCCTGTTAAAAAAGAAAGCATTGCTCCCCCGCCCATTGAAACAAAAGAAAACTTTTTAATTAATCCCATTTTTTTAACAAAATCTATTGTATCTCCTCCGCCAATTACACTGTAAGCATTTGTATTAATTATTTCTTTTGCAATTTTAAGGCTTGTGTCAACGCAATCACTGTCTTCTACTTTTCCAACCGGACCGTTCCAAACTATTGTTTTACCAGTTGATAAGGTCTTAATAAAATCATTAAGGCTTTCTTTTGAAATATCTCTTCCATCACTAGTTAAATTTGCTACTATAACTTTTTGGTCTTGCTCATCTTTATGATATTCCTTAGCAATTTTTCCACCAACCAGTGTATAATCCGCAAAATTTTTCATTTTGTTAACTAAGGGGAGTTTTGTTTCAATTTTTGCTCCGCCGATTACTATTATTAAAGGTCTTTTAGGTTCTTTAAGCACTTTTTCTAAAGCTTCTATTTCTTCTTTTAAGCTAAAACCGGCAAATGAGGGCAAAAAATTAGTAATCCCTACTATTGAAGCGTGATTTCGATGAGAAGAAGCAAAGGCATTATTAACATAAATGTCGGAGAGACTAGCTAATTTCCTAGCAAACTCTAAGTCATTTTTTTCTTCTTCTTTAAAAAAGCGGATATTTTCAAGCAAGAATAGCTTGTCCCCTAATTTAAAACCTGGAAAACTTTCTAGTTTTCCGTTTTGTATATCAAATGGGATATTTAATTTGTCTTTAAGCCATTTGGCAATTGGTTTTAAACTTAAGTTTTCATCAAAACCAACTGGCCTTCCTAAATGTCCACAGATAATAATTTTTTTGGCATTATCAAGCAAAAACTCAATTGTTTTTAAGCTTGTCTTTAAGCGATTATCATCTTCTATTTCTCTGTTTTTAAGAGGAACGTCTAAATCCAGTCTTAAAAAAACAACTTTGTTTTTACATTTATTACTATCTATTGTTAAAAAATTATTCATTTAATCAGTAAACTCCTGGCAATACATCTGCCCATAAATACCAGCATCAATTACTCCAATGCCAACTTTTTTAAAATCCTTTGATAGAATATTTTCCCTATGCCCCTTGCTTTGCATTAATCCTTTCATTGCCAGCTCTGTGTTTGGTGCAAAGGCTAAGTTTTCTCCTGCATAAGTATAATAAATATCAAACTGTGCCATTCTATCAAAAGGAGAATAACCATCAAGTGAGTAGTGAGAAAAGTATCCCTTTTTTAACATATCTTCGCAATGAAATCTGGCTGTTTTTTGCAAATCGTAAGAAAATTCAAGCTCTAAAAGGCTAAGCTTTTTTCTCTCAAAATTAATCAAATCAAGCATTTTATTCTCCGCGTTAGGATCTGCTTCTATTTTATCAGTTTTAAAATTTAAACTTACTACTCTTTTACTTTGAGGGTCAATAGTTAAAAAAGCTAAGCTATCATCTATTGCTTTCCCAAAAATTTGATTAATGTCTTTTGATAACCCTTGGGTATTGGCAACTAAAAGATTTCCAATGGATGAAGATGACACTGCTTGTTTTAAAAAAAGAGAAAGCGGAAGACTTACAATTATTGTTAAAACAAAGGAAATTAAAATTAATCCTGATATTACCGAAGGGATAATTCCTGCTATTTTCCATAATGATTCTTTATTAGAACCTTCTTCATCTTCTTTTTTAAAAAAGTTACAAATTGTTGATCGAAAAATAAAGATTAGAATTATTTCAAAAATAAAGGCAATTAGAAAAAAGCCAATTGCGTTTGCAAACCCTTGAGGAATTTTAAATACACTTAAAATTAACTTTGCTAAGGTTGAGTAAAAAAGAAGCGCACTAAAAAAGGCGATTACAAAACTTACTAAATCACAAAAAGCATCCCAGAATGAGGCTGCATATCCTTCAATTGCATAAAATATAATTACAAATAGGATTAAAACATCAACCCAATTTATTCCTGATTTTGAAATTAAATAAAAACAAGAGCTTAAATCCATTAATTCTATTATAGACAATATTTATAACCGATTGCCACGAAATAAAGATAATGATATTATATGGCTTATGCAAGTAATTAAGAAAAAGTTTAAAAAAACAAAAAAAATAACGAAAATAATCTTAATGGCTGTTGCGGTTTTAATTATCTTTATAATCCCTTTTTACTTTTTTATTTTAAAAGACCTCCCTCTTCCAACAAAATTAGCCAGCTCATCAAATCCTCAATCATCACAAATTTTCGATCGAAACGGTAAGCTTTTATATAATATTTATCAATCAAAAGACCAAACCTTTATCTCCTTATCGCAAATCCCAAAGCACGTACAACAGGCAACAATTGCAATTGAGGATAGAAATTTTTATAGTCATGGCGCAATTGATATAAGAGGAATGACCAGAGCTGCTTATTCAATTGTTTTTCATAAAGAACTTCAAGGAGGATCAACCTTAACCCAGCAATTAGTTAAAACAAGTCTTTTAACACCTGAGCGAACAGTAGTAAGAAAAATAAAGGAAATAATTTTAGCTTTTGCAACTGAATTTTTATATTCAAAAAATAAAATTTTGGAGATGTATTTAAATCAGGTACCATATGGCGGGACTGCCTATGGAATTGAAGCAGCCTCACAAACCTATTTTGGTAAAAAAGCAAAAGACTTAACTATTGCTGAGGGGGCACTGCTTGCAGGACTTCCTGAAGCGCCAACTACTTTTTCTCCTTTTGGCTCTCATCCGGAGCTGGCAATTAGCAGACAAAAACAAGTTCTAAACGCAATGCTTGAAGAAGGCTATATCACTAAAGAACAAAAGGAGAAGGCAGAAAATGAAACACTTAATTATAAACGCTTCTCTACTTCTATTAAGGCGCCTCATTTTTCTCTTTTTGTTAAAGATCTTTTAATTAAAAAATATGGTGAGCGAGTGGTTGAAGAAGGAGGATTAAAAATTACAACCAGTCTTGATTTAGACATTCAGGAGATGGCCCAGGCAACTGTTGCAGCTGAAGTTGAAAAAATAAAAAACTATCGAGTCTCAAATGGAGCTGCAATGGTATCAAACCCGGCAACCGGTGAAATTTTAGCAATGGTTGGCAGCAAAGACTATTTTGATGCAGAAATTGACGGAAACGTTAATGTCTCCCTTGCTTTTAGACAACCAGGTTCTTCAATAAAGCCAATAAATTACGCTGCAGGACTAGGAAATGGTTATACTGCAGCAACTCCTTTTATTGACCAAAAAACCTGTTTTCCAAATCAAGGAGGAAAAAACTATTGCCCTGTAAACTATGATGGGAAATTTCATGGTATTGTTTCAATGAGAATTGCCCTTGGTTCATCGCTTAATATACCAGCTGTTAAGATGCTTAAGGCAAATGGACTTAAAACAATGATCTCTACTGCTTCAGCAATGGGAATAACTACTTTTAAAAATCCTGATAACTACGGTTTATCCTTAACCCTAGGTGGAGGAGAAGTAACTATGTATGATATGACACAGGCATTTGGTGTTTTTGCAAATGCAGGTTATAAAGTAGGATTACACCCTATTTTAAAAGTTGTTGATAAAAACGGAAAAGTGCTTGAAGAATATCAACCCCCAAAAAGCCCTATTTTTGGAAAAAAAGTACTACCCGAGGGGATTGCTTTTATAATTTCAGACATCCTAGCTGATAATAACGCAAGGCTGATTGCTTTTGGGCCAAATTCTGAACTTAGAATTCCGGGTCAAATTGTATCTGTTAAAACAGGAACCACAAATGATTATAGGGACAACTGGACAATTGGCTATACTCCCTCTTTTGTTGTAACAACTTGGGTTGGAAACAATGATAATACGCCAATGAGCGGGCTTGCTTCAGGTGTTACAGGAGCTGCGCCCATTTGGAACGGAATTATGTCTACCTTACTTTTGGGAAAAGATCCCCAGTCCATTCAAAGACCATCAAATGTTATTCAAAAATCCGTTTGCTCAATGTCAGGAGCACTTGCCTCATCTGATAGTAATCCCCAAGGTTGTGTAACGCGCTTTGAGTATTTTATAAAAGGAACTGAGGGAAAATATGCCACTATTAAAACGCAGGAGGTCTGGGTTGATAAAGACACACAGGATCTTCCTCCGCCTGGAAAAACCGATAATCTTGAAGCAAAAGAACACCAAGTCTTAATTGACTTAACAGGAGATAAATATTGCTTAACTTGTCCTCATCCATCACCCACTCCTAGTCCAACACCCTAAAAAGCTCTTTAAAAAAAGAAATACCTATAGTATAATAAAGCAAGCTTAAACATTACCCTTAGAACTTATTTATTTTATTAATAACTGCCCCTTTAAAAGGATATGAAAGTATTTGTTTATATTATTTTTATAATTATTAAGGTTTTAATTGAAATTGGGGATTTTACGCTTTTTTTATTGGATATTCCAGTATCCATTGCCGAATTTCTTTTTAAAAAAATCTTAAAACTCATTAAATTTATTGGTAAATACCTAAAGGTTTTATTAAAAAAATTACAGAGATATTTTTACTTAATAAAAATGTCCATTAAGGTTTCCCTACTTAAGATTAAGCCTTTTAAAAACTTAAAGCTTCCTAAATTTAGACTTAATCTCTTTAAAAGAAAAAGAAAAGCCAAGCTTTTTCCACTGCCCTTTTTTACAAAATTTAAATATTTTTTAATTGGGGTTTTTGCCTCACTTATTTTAATTTTTATCCCGCTTTTGTTTTTAATTTTTTTACAAAATCTTCCTAGCCCAAGGCTTTTGGACGGAGCTGAAATTGCCCAAACAACAAAAATTTACGATCGAAACGGTAAGCTTTTATACCAAATTTATGCTAATCAGAATCGAACAATTGTTCCAATTACAAGTATTCCAAAAGATTTAATAAATGCAACTATTGCAATTGAAGATAAAGATTTTTATAAAAACCCGGGCTTTGATATTGCCGCTATCATAAGAGCGGCAATTGCCGATCTTTCAGGAGAATCGCTTCAAGGAGGATCAACAATTACTCAACAGTTAATTAAATCCGGGCTTTTAACCTCTGAGGTTACTTTAACAAGAAAGGTAAAAGAAGTAATTTTAGCTTTCTGGTCTGAGCAGATATATACCAAAGATCAGATTTTGCAGATGTATTTTAATCAGGTTCCTTATGGTGGTACTGCTTGGGGAGTTGAAGCAGCTTCGCAAACCTATTTTGGTAAATCAGTAGAAAATTTAACCCTTGCTGAATCAGCTTTTTTGGCAGGAATGCCAAAGGCACCAAGTGTTTATTCTCCATACGCAGATAATCCTAATCTTTGGAAAAAAAGACAGCTTGACGTATTAAACAGAATGCAAGAGTTAAAAATGATTACTAAAGAAGAAAAAGACGAGGCAGAAAAAGAAGAACTTGTCTTTTTACCTAATCAAACACCAATTAAAGCCCCTCATTTTGTAATGTATGTTAAAGATTTTTTAATTAAAAAGTACGGACTTCCTATTGTTGAGAAGGGTGGGCTAAATGTCTTTACCAGCCTTGATCTTGAAACGCAAGAAATGGCTGAAGAGATTGTTCGAGAAGAAGTAAACAATAACTATTTCTATAATTTAACCAATGGTGCAGCGCTTGTCACTAATCCTAAAAACGGCGATATCTTAGCCATGGTTGGCAGTAAGGATTATAACGACCCATTGGGCGGCAACTTTAATGTTACGACAGCGCAAAGACAACCGGGCTCAACCATTAAAGCAATTACTTACAGTGCTGCTTTATCAAACGGTTTTACAGCAGCTTCGCTTATAAATGATTCTCCAATTGTTTTTAAAAATCCCGGAGCCAAAGACTATGCACCGGTTAACTATGATGGAAAGTTTCATGGACAAATAAGCTTAAGAAATGCACTTGGAAATTCTATAAATGTTGCCGCTGTAAAAGTATTAAATAAAATTGGTATTGAGACGATGGTAGATTTGGCAAAAAAAATGGGTATTACCACCTGGAAAGAAGCAGATGATTATGGACTGGCTGTAACGCTTGGGGCAGCTGAAGTTAAAATGACTGATCTTGCAACAGCTTATGGCACTTTAGCAAACAGCGGGGAAAGAGTAAACCTTGATCCGATTTTAAAAATTACCGACTCAAAAGGAAACCTTCTTCTTGAAAAAGGAGGGAATAATAAAACCAGGGTTTTAGACAGCGCAGTTGCCTTTATAATTTCAGATATCCTAGCTGATAATAAGGCAAGGTTAATTGAATTTGGAGCAAATTCACCGCTTAATATCCCTGGAAAAACAGTTTCTGTTAAAACCGGAACATCAAATAACATAAGGGATAATTGGACAATTGGCTATACGCCCTCTATTTTGGTTTCTGTTTGGGTTGGTAATAACGATAATACACCAATGAGTGGCATTGCCTCCGGTATTACAGGCGCTGCTCCTATTTGGAACAAAATAATGACTAACCTTATTCAAAATAAAGAAACAGAAAAACAAAGTGTGCCAAATAATATTATTACCAAACTTTGTAACGGAAAGGTTGAGTATTTTATAAAAGGAACGGAAAATTTAGCAAAGTGTAATTTAACCGCAACTCCAAGTGCTTCTCCTGTTGCAATAAATTAAGAAACAAGCTTTAGTAGTTTTTGATATTGATTTTCTATATCATTGGCATTAAACAAGGCACTGTTTACAATATATCTTTCAACACCTAAGTCTTTAAGTTGTTTTATGGTTTTCTCATTTACTCCACCGTCTATTTCAATTGGCTTTATTGTTTGTTGTTTTACTGTTTTTATTTTATCTAAAACTTGAGGTAAAAAGGCCTGTCCTGAAAACCCTGCTTTAACGCTCATTAAAGTAATACAATCCACTGAATTTAAATCAACATTGATTTCATCAATTAAAGTTTCAGCATCAATTGCTAAGCCTACTTCACCAAATTTTTTAGCATATTCAATGAATTCTTTTTGAGATGACATCTTCTCTATTTGACCAATAAATCTTTTAAAACCTGCTTTAGCAAAGCTTTCTACGTATTTAATTGGTTCATTAGTCATTAGTTGTACTTCAAAAAACAAATCATTTGTGTATTTTTTAAATGGACTGGGATCTAAAAAGGTAATATTTGGAGCAAATTTGCCGTCAATAATATCAACTTGAACAGTCTTTGAAAAAGGCTTAATAAGTTTAATTTTTGCCTCAATTGATTCCCAATCTTTTTCTAAAATTCCGGGGATAATTTCAAACATAAATTAATTTTTATCCTCAATTGCTTTAATTTTTTCAAGTCTTCTTACGTGCCGATTCTCATTTGTAAAAGAAGTGTTTAGAAACAAACTTACTAAGTCTTCTGCTAAATTCACATCCATAAACTGTGAACCTAAAGATAAAACATTGGCATTATTGTGTTTTTTTGCCAGCTCAACATTTTCCTTATTAAAACCAACAACTGCTCTTATTCCTTTTACTTTATTTGCCGCAATTGCCTCACCTGCTCCTGATTTTCCAAAAATAATTCCAAGCGAATTTTTATCATCTGCTACTTTTCTGGCTGCTTTTTCAATAAAATCAGGATAATCATCATCTGCTTTAAATTCAAAAGCACCAAAGTCTTCTACTTGATAGTTTTTAGTTAATAAGTATTTTTTAATGTGCTCTTTTAATTCAAAACCGGCATGATCTGTTGCTAAATATATTTTCATAAGTTTTTATTATCAATAAATAATTGATAAAAATATTGGTAATTTTTACTAATTATATCCACTACCTCTTCTCTTGTTAATCTTTCTTCTCTTAAATCAACTAATGCTTGCCAAAAAATGGTTCTGCCAATTGCAAAACCAGTAATTCCCCTAACGCCTGCTGCTTCGATAATCCATTTTTCAACCATCTCCTGTCTTTCTCCTCTTCCTAAAACTACCATCCCAACATTTTCTCCTCCATCTTTTTTTATTTCTAAAACAACTTTTTCATAATCTTTCCTTGTATTCATACCCTCAAGTTTAAAAACATCCGGCTTAATCCCTGCATTTCTAAGCATGGCAATTGCTGCTATTGTTAAATCCGGTTTTATTGTTTCTTCATATACCAAAAGATTTCCGCTAACTTTTTCTAGTTGTTCCTTTGTTGGTGGAATTAAAATTTCAAGTAAAAACCAAAAACCCTTGTCCCTGCAATAATCATTTAATGTTTTTAATTTTTCTTCCTGAATACTATTAACTTCTCTTTCTCCTTGAGGATTATATCTAACCAGTGCTTTTACAAACTTTGGGTTATATTTTTCAATATGCTCTCTAAAATTTTCATTGTATTCAAAATCAAATTCTTCCTGTCCACTTTTTTCAGTTGTCAAACATACATTAAAACCATTTTTTATAGCATCTTGTAAAATTTCATCCCCATATTGTTCATCAACTAAAATTGCTGCGTATTCTTTTGGGACTTTTTCTAAAATTGCTTTTTTAAATGCTTCATAAATCATTTTTTTTTCATCAACTATTTCTTTTTTCTGTAAATCACTTAAATCATTTTCTGTATTAAACATCCCTTTTTCAAAAGAAGCCCTATGATCAAAGGGTAAAATATATAATGGTTCTTTGTATCCTAAACTTAAAGTATTTATCATTTTAATTCTTTTTCTATTTCTTCTTTATTTAAAAGTTTATTTTGAGAACCGACTTTTCCAACAACAGATGCTGCATTTATCGTTCCCCAAAAAAGTGCCTCTTTAACTGATTTACTATTAATAATTGCTGCTAAAAATGCTGCAGAAAATGCATCACCTGCTCCGGTTTTTTCTACTACTAAAGCATCTTTTATGGGCTGGTAAAAATATTGTTCATTTTCATCAATAGAATAAGATCCATTGTTGCCGTCTGTAATTACAGATATTTTAGGTCCTTGTGCCTTAAGCTCTTTTAAAAGAGTTATTATTTCTTCTTTTTCTGTTGGTATTTTTTTGTCTAAAATCCTTGCTGCTTCTTCTTTATTAACTATTAAAATCTGTGTGTTTTCTAAGATTTTAGAGATATGATTTTCTCCTGCATCAACTTGCGGAACTCCCGGATTAAAAACAATTTTTGCTCCTGTTTTTTTTGCAAACTCCAAAGTCTTTTCGTATGTACTTTTCCATTTTTTACTAAGCGATGTTAAATATATCCAATCTGTTTCGTAATCTTTAAAACTAAAATCATGTTCCATTTCACTGTTTTCAGAAAAAATAGTTCTCTCCTTTTTATAGCTTACAATTGCTGAAAACGGAGAAGTCTCACCTGCTGATTTTATAACTAAATTATTATCTACCCCCTCTTTATCTAAGGTATTTGTTATTTTTTCGGAGAATTCATCCTGTCCAATTTCAGCAACAATTGCTGTTTTTAAACTAAGCCTACTAAGTCCTATTGAAACATTAGCTGCATTTCCACCAATAGAAAATTGAATCCTATCTATTGGGATTTTATCTCCATGTTTTAAACATATTTCTTTTGTTTTCTCATCTAATCTAATATGTTTATTTTCATCATCAATTGATAAAAAAACATCAACCGTGGCGTTACCAACCGCAATAACATCAAAGTGTTTCATACTCTATTTATACAATTATTAGAAGACTTTAAGCAAGTTTTATTTACCAATAATAATTAATGCATCAGCTGAAGTTGACGAAGATAAATCAGATGAAGTTTCTCCAATTGTATATTTTTCTTCAAGATCCGATTCTAAAAGACTTAAAAAATCACTGCTTTTACTTTTTACTCTTATTGTTAAATCTTCATAATCAAAACTATCAGCATTTCCGGTTGTTAAAATTTTATATCCTAGGTTTCTTAAAATTGTACTTGCCTCTCCGGCAACCCCTGCTACACCACTTCCGTTTTGAATTTCAATTGATAATTTACTTCTATCAAGCCCTGATTCTTTATCAATAGGGTTTGATGTTGGATTAGGAGTTGGTGTATCCTCCTCTTCTTCTTCATTCTCCTCTTCATTTTCTTCAACTTCTGTTGGAGTTGGTGTCTCAGTTGGAGTTATTGTTGTAGAAGTAGTTGTAGTTGCTTCTTCTTTTTCCCTGCCAAGATTTGAAGTGGTAATAAGAACGGAAAAAATTATGACAATAATAATAGCAACTATTAAAAGAGCAAAACGTTTTGGGTTTCTTTTTTTAGGGGCAGTAAATGTTTGAGAAGGTTCCTGAAAAGCTATATCTTCCATAGTTAAAACCTTTGAGCAAAGTATAACAGAAAATTTCCATTTTTCAATAGATTGTTTTTTATCTGATATAATCAAATAACCATGAAAAAACTCCTATTTTTATTTTTCTCTATTCTGTTAGTGATGTCTTTTTCTTTTAACAACCTTTGCTTAACTTTTTCAGATGAATTAGATGATATAAATAAACAAATCGGTGATTTAACAGCAGCCTTGGATCAATCAATTAAAGCAACCAAACCACATGAGGATCAACTGAACGCTCTAAAAGAACAAGTCAATAATATCAAAAATAGGATTTTAACAATTGAAAAAGATATTGCATCCAAAAAAATAAAAATTGATGAAGGGTATAAAGACTTAGATAAACAAGAAAAAATTTTATACAAAGCAATTAATGATTATTACATTAAAAGTTATTATTACTCCCCTATTTTAATTTTTCTTTCCTCATCCAAAGCCTCTGATATTACCCAACTTCTGGCTTACCAAAAAGCAGCAACCGACCAGGATAAATTAATAATTACTAATATTGCAATTACCATTCAGGACCTAGAAACAAAAAAACAAAAACTTGAGAGTGAGCAAAAAAGCCTTTCTTTAGCAAAAGCAGACTTGGACGAACAATCTGCAAAATTAGACGAATTAGTTAGCGGAGCCAAAGCATATCAATCACAGCTATCAACCCAAATTGCAGAATTGTCTGCAAAACAACAGGAGTTATTAGCTCAAAAGTTTTCTAGTGCACCTGTTCCAAAACTTGCAGTAACATCTTTGGGTGGATGCTCAAGTGACATAGGTAAAAGTCCTGGATTTAGCCCTGCGTTTGGTTTTTTTAGTTTTGGTGTTCCCAATAGAACAGGATTAAATCAATATGGGGCAAAAGGGAGGGCAGATGCAGGACAAGGATATGAAGAAATTTTAAATGCGTATTATGCTAATTTTGCGATTCAAGATTATGATACATCAATAAACATTATTGTAAACGGCACCAATGAATATGGACAGTCTTTTAATAATGAGTCTTTTAACATTGAAGAATACCTTAAACACTTATATGAAATGCCTTCTGGTTGGGATTCAAAAGCATTAAAAGCACAGGCAATTGCTGCAAGATCATATGCATTATCAAGAACAGAAAATGGCAGATTACCAATTCCTCCCAATCAATCTGGCCAAGTTGTTAAAAAAGAATTAAATAGCCAAGAGTGGATCAATGCCGTAGAAGAAACTAAGGGAAAAGTTATGACTAACAATGGCAATCCTATTACTGCTTGGTACTCATCAACTCATGGAGGATTTACTTTAAAATCAGGTCAAATTGGATGGAATGATACTCCTTGGACTAAAAATGCACCTGATGCATCGGCTTTTGAATCTATGGATCAGTTGCAAAACAGCGCATATGACAAAAGTTCGCCTTGGTTTTATTGCGATTGGGGATATCGTAAAGAATACAACAACACTGCTTGGCTTAAAGAGGAAGAGGTAGTTGATATTGTAAACGCCTATATTCTTTGGGAGATGGACAATTCTCTTATTTCACACTTAAGCCAAACTGATAAATCAACCCCAGATACATGGTCTTCTGATAAAGTAAAGGAGGAAATAAGAATAAGGGGTAAAACGCCTTTGGGATCAATAAGCTCAATTAGCGTAAACTGGGAAAATAATGGCATTTCAAGAACAATTAATATAAATGGCATATCGCTTGATGCTCAAAAATTTAAAAACATGTTTAACTTAAGAGCTCCTGGGAACATCCAATTGAAACCAACTTGTCAACCAAACAGTGATCTTTCATGTGGAATGTATTCGCTTTACAATGTAGAACGAATGTAGATTACAGGTTCTTAGTTGTATAATGTAGAAAGAAAATAAACATGCCTGACATCTTTATACCTGCCGATAAAAAGGAAAACAAAGAAAAAGAGGAAGAAAGAAAAAAAGAAAGAAAGTATACTTGGGAAGAAGAACATCCTGTAATGCTTCATGGTGAAGAAATTGTTAATGAGTTAAGAAAAGGAAGTAAGAAAAAAGAACTAATTGCTTCCGCCCTGCACCTACCGGGAAGTAAGCAAAGAGGTAAATATGCAATAATAGCTGCTCCAATTGGTCCTTTTAGTCATTTTAAAGTAAAACCAAAAGGCTTAAGATATCATGAACAAGACGCAGATGAGGAAATTTTACTTATCTTAAGAAAACATTTTGTTACTAATGTCCCCTGGATTTTATTTGGAATAATCTTAATATTTTTCCCGCTTTTTTTGATTTATCTATATCATTACACTAATATGTTCTCAAGTTTTTTGTTTTCAATCCAAACAACTATAATCTTGGTTTTTGCCTATTACTTGGTAGTTTTTTGCTACCTTTTCATAAGTTATGTTACCTGGTACTACAATGCCGACTTAATAACTAATAAAAAGGTTGTTGATATTCACTTTCAAGATATAATTTATCATCACGTTTCAATAACTAAGCTTAATTTAATTGAAGACGTAAACTATGTTCAGTCCGGCTTTTTTGCTTCATTTTTTGGTTATGGAGATGTCTTTGTTGAAACTGCCGGAAAAACCTTAACTTTTAGTTTTATGTGTGTACCAAATCCTGAAAGAGTTGTAAATTTAGTAGAAATATTAATAGGAGGGGTACATGCCGAATAACGAACTTTTACTATTACCTTTTTTAAATCCGTTCTTTTTAATTAAAATCGGCTTAATTGTTTTAATTTTGTTTTACGTAGTCTTGTCTATTGTAATTACTAGAAGAGTACAAATAATGAATAGAACTGTTACTCAATCCCAGGTATCATTTTTACTTCTTTTTATCTCTTTTATAAATGTAATTTTAGCTGTTTTGCTTTTCTTATTGGCAGTTGTTATATTATAAATTAATGCCTGAATCAAACTTAGAATTCGCTAAAATCGCTGCTAATCCTACGCCCAATATCTGGTCGCAGGCATATAATGCCGGTAGCCTCTTTGCTGCACTTTCTCTTGAAAAAGAAAAAAAAGAAGAACAAGAAGAAGAAAAAATTGAAGAGAAGGACTTTTTGGCAATTTTAGGAAAAAACATATTAGATACCCTGGAGAGTGAATACTTTGCCCTAGAGTCAAAAGATTTAGACTCAATCAAAAATGCCATTTTAATTACTGCTCATAAAATTCCAGAAGATGTTAAAGCCTCTTTTGTAATAACCGCTCTTATTAAAAATATTTTATATATTTTTGTTTTAGGAGTTGGAAAAATATACTTAAAAAGAGATGGTAATTTTGGTTTAATTTTACAGTCAACAGGGAACGAAAAAACCACAATTAAAGCAGCCTCTGGTTATGTTAAAGAAAGCGATGTAATAATTCTTGAAACTAAACAATTTTCAGACATTATTCCATCAGAAAAACTGGTTTCAACTCTGGATAGCCTATCTCCGGATGAGGTTGTTGAATCTATTGCCCCAACAGTTCATGGACATGAACAAGGAGGAGCAGCGGCAATAATTATCAATTTTAAAAAGCAACCTTTGGCAGAAGCTGATGAAAAAGAGGAGAAAAAAGAAGAGGATAAAACCATAGAAGAAGAGGTTTTAGAAGAAGCACCAATTAAAACAACTTCTTCGTCCAATGGGGTTTTAGGTAGAATTAGTCAAGTTTTTACAAATTTTTTTGGAAAAATTAATTTAAGAAAGCCATCACTTAATCATTCAAAAAAATTGTATCTTTTTATCGCCATAGTTGTTGTGATTGTTCTTGTTTTCAGTATCTTTTTGGCTGTTAAAAAGCAAAATGAAGCAAAGGTTAAGGCAATGTTTGATGGTGTTTATCCGCAAGCTGTTCAAAAATATGATGAGGGACAAAGTCTTATTGACTTAAATCAAAACTTAGCAAGAGATAGTTTTAATTCATCTAAGGAAATAATTAACGAAAACCTTGAAAAGTTTAATGAAGGCTCAAATGAACAAAAACAATTACTTGAACTTTTAGAAAAAGTTGAAAATGCCATAAATTCAACTTCAGGCGTAAATGCAGTTGAGGCAAAAGAAATAGAAAAAGAAAAAAGTGAGTTTTTAAGCTTTGTACTATCATCAAAGGCAATTGCTTTTGGACAAAGCGATGACACTATTTATTCTATTGATAAAGATGGTGTTTATTCCACAACTAAAGGAAAAGAAAATACCAAAGAAATAATCGAAAATGATGGCGATTGGGATAATGTAGCAAGTGTTGTCCCCTATTTAAGTAATCTTTATGTTTTAGAAAAAGCAAAAGGTGGAGTTGTTAAGTTTGTCGGAGGACAAACTGGCTTTGGAAAAGCAAACTATTTTACTGATACAGAACCTGATTTAGCCGATGCTAAATCAATGGCAATTGATGGCTCAATTTGGATACTTCTATCAGATGGTACTGTTCTGAAGTTTACCAGGGGTAAATCAGACGGATTAAGCTTAACTGGGCTTGACTCCGCTTTTTCTAGTCCAAGTAAGATTTACACCAATAGTGATTTAGACAATGTTTACATTTTAGATAACGGCAATTCAAGAATTGTTGTTTTTGATAAAGAAGGAAATTACATAGAGCAATATTCTGCAAGTATCTTATCAGGCGCTAAAGAGCTTGAGGTTTTAGAAGGTAATAAAAAAATTCTTATTTTATCCTCTGATAAAATTTACGAGATTGAAATAAAATAAATTTTACTTTTTTTCCTCTTTGACGTATTATTTGAATACTACGTGGTGAGCGTAGTCGAACCATGAAAATTATTAATAAACGAGCAAATTATGATTATTCTTTAAAAGATAGAATCGAAGCGGGAATTAATCTTTATGGATATGAAGTAAAAGCAATTAAAGGAGGGCATGCCGATTTAACCGGAAGTTTTGTAAAAATTCAAGGCAGTGAGGCATACTTGGTCAACGCTAAGGTTTTTCCTTATGAATATGCCAGTCTTAAAGATTATGATCAGGCAAGAAGTCGAAAGCTTTTGCTTCATAAAAAGGAAATAATTGCTTTAAAATCAAAAACAGAAGGAGAAAACTTAGTTATTGTGCCAATCTCCATGTACACAAAAAGTGGTCTTATTAAAGTTGAATTGGGCTTGGGTAAGGGAAAGAGAAAATTTGAAAAAAAAGAAGCTCTAAAAAGAAAGGATTTACAAAGACAAGTTGAGGAGGAGTTAAGGGGCAAAATTTGACTTTTTAGCCTCACAGTGCTATAATTCTCGCTTAATGGGGATGCATTGCATCGACAGGAAAGCACTTTAAAAAACTGCAAGCCGACAATGACTAAATGTCGCTAAATCCTAGTCAAAATATAAATGCTAGAAATCAATATTCTAGTGGTCAATTTGCTTACGCATACGCTTAAGTAGATTGCCTGTCTATTTAATCTTTTCCAAACGGGATTTTATAGGCATAAACACAGTTTGGAAAATAATAAGGAAGTTGATTATATCCTTATCGAACTTATTTAATCTTAACTTTATTTTTTCCTTTCGATTGGATAAGAATAAAGCGAAGCTTAAAAATCGAATAAGCTTGTAAATGTTTTTTAATAAATTTCTTGGACTCGAGTTCACTACTCGACATCTCCACCAAAACCGCCATACTGGATACCACTCCTTAAATACTATATACTACTTTTATGGCAAAAATATATATCTTTAGACACGGACAAACAACAGATAATAAAAATCATACTTTTTCAGGATTTAGAGATGTTGACCTAACCCTAGAAGGCGAGGAAGAGGCAAGAAAAATAGGAGAAAAGCTAAAAGATGTTAAAGTCAACAAGGCATATACTTCTGATCAAATACGCTCAAAACATACTTTAGAATTAGTTTTAGATAAATATCATAAAAGTGTAGATATTGTTGAAGACGAAAGAATAAAAGAAAGAGATTACGGAGACTTAACAGGATTAAATAAGGATGATATTAGAGATGCTGATCCTAAAAATTTTGCCTTATGGCATAGATCATATGATGTTCCCCCACCTAACGGAGAATGTATAAAAGACGTTGAAAAAAGAGTAATGGCTTTTTTAAATGATTTTATTCCTACTTGGAAAAAAGATGATATTATTTTCATCTCCGCTCATGGAAACTCTTTAAGGCCGATGAGAAAATATTTTGAAAAGCTTTCAAATGAAGAAATGTGCTCTTTTGAGCATACCCCAGCTAAGGTTTATTTTTACAAAATTAACCTCTAGTTATTGTCCTTGCGGAGGGTGTGGGAGTCGAACCCACTCAGGGTTATTCACCCTGCAGGTTTAGCAAACCTGTCTCGTAACCGGCTGAGTCACCCTCCATATTTTAATAATCGTTTATTATTACTACCTATTTCCTTTAGGTATCGATTAATCTCGCTTTCATTATACAGCCAAACCTTTTTGTTTTCTACTTTATTTATAATTTTAGGAGCAAAACCCAACTCAGATAAAGTTTCGTAAACAAAATTGAGTAGGGGCAATGATCTATTTGAAAAGGATATTTTTTTATAAACATATTTTTTACCATTAACTAAATATCTGTGCAGAAAAACTCCTCCATCAGTATCCATTAGTCCCCTTAAACAGGCTATCTTATATTCAAGATTTGTTGTAATCCACTCTGGTACTCCAACTTGTTGTTTTACTTTGTTACCAACCACAAGCCCAATTGAACAAAAATACCTGGTTAGAAAAACACTGTTATAATAAAGAACAACTGCATTGCAATCTCTCTTTTTGAAGGTTTTTGGTTTTTCTCCAAAAAGCTGATTAGCGAGATTCGAAACGAAACTTATATAATCAATGTCCGATATTGAATTCAGTGTAATTGTACACTGAGAAGTAGTAATACCACCGTCTCCTAGCATAATACCCACAAATTCAGCTAACGATACTGAACGGGAGGGGATATTGTATATTTTAGCAATTGGGATCTTTCTACTCTCTCTTAATTTTTTAATAGAATTCAATCCTCCTTTTTTTCTTCCTTCTTCTGTTCCTGGATTTCCATATTTTTTAAAGCGCGCAATTCCCCCAATTCTATTTCTCTTTTTTCTCGCTTCAAGCCATCTTTTAATTAAAACTTCCTTCCTCTCTGGAGGTTCTATATTAAATTTTTTGCAAAATAAATTCATGGCAAAAAATGACATTGCTAGTTTTTCATTTTTCCAGTCTCGAAAGCTTCTCGGATGTATTTTAGCAACAGCAGCAAGTTCCTTAATTGAAAGACTAGAAGCTTTCATAACCTTTTCTATCCACCTCTTTTGATCACCTGGTTTAAATTTTACTCTTTTTTCCATAACGTCTTTGCAACTCCTCCTTTATCTTATATCATCGCTTATCGTAATACAAGTTTTTAATTTGTCAGTTTTTGTTATAATATGCAAGCTAGGGAGAGATCGCATAGTGGACTAGTGCATTGGTTTTGAAAACCAACGTGGCAGCAATGTCACCGTGGGTTCGAATCCCACTCTCTCCGCCAGTTAGGAAATGAGCTCATTGGCTCGCCCGCTACGCGGGCTCGCCAGCCGTTTTTTGCCGAAAATTCAAGCCGTTTTGAATTCAGTAAGGCCAAAAGCGGGCTTTTCTTGTTAGAAATAAAAAAATTTGTTATCATAATCTTACAGTAAGATTGTAACATAATTCTATGTTATCAAAATTTGGATAGTATGGCAACTATAGGCGAAAACATCAAAAAATTAAGGACAAAACAAGGTTTAAGCCAAGACGACTTGGCGCGGAAAGCCGAGCTTAAATATTCCACTCTCGCCAAAATCGAGGGCGATTTTGTAAAGAAGCCGGGTGTTCAAATGATTGCTAAAATAGCTAAGGTACTTGGCGTTTCCGTCGAGGATTTATTGAAATAACTATGATTGAAAATTTACTACTTTTTATCATTTCGTTGGTCATTGTCGTTAAGGGTGCTACTTTGGCAACAAAATATTCCGCCAAACTCGCGGAACACTTCAGCGTTTCTCGTTACATTATCGGTTTTGTGGTTGTCGCCTTTATATCAATTCTGCCGGAAACGATTATCTCGATAAATTCCGCGATTCAGGGCGTTCCTGAATTCGGCCTCGGCACGTTGTTCGGTTCGAACATCGCGGACTTGTCTCTTATTTTCGCACTTTTGATTTTACTATCCGGTCGCGGAATAAAAATCGAAAGCAAGGTACTAAAAAATGTCAGTCTGTATCCTTTTTTCTTACTGCTCCCCGTGGTGCTGGGATTAAACGGTCATTTTTCACGCATTGACGGTGCAATCTTGATAATCACAGGTGTTCTTTTCTACTACCTAGTCTTCAGGAACGGCACGGAAAAATCTAAGGTATTCAGCAATGGCGATGGCAAGTATAAAAATATTTTTTTGTTGCTTTTCGCCATGGCTCTGTTGCTCGCAGGCGCGCATTTTACAGTAGCCTCGGCAACGGCATTGGCGGAAGCGTTACACATAACCCCCATTCTTATCGGTATGCTCGTTGTCAGTTTGGGGACGACGATGCCGGAATTTTTGTATTCGCTGAAAGCAGTGAGGCAAAAAGAGGACAGTCTTGCTGTTGGTGATATTTTGGGGTCAGTGTTGGCGGACGCCACTATCGTTATTGGCATACTTGCGCTCATAAGCCCCTTCCATTTTCCGGTGAAAATTATTTATATCACCGGAGCGTTTATGGTAGTGGCATCGCTTGTGTTGTTGAAACTCATGCGTTCTGGACGGACAATAACGAAAAAAGAGGGGTTTATTCTATTGTTTTTTTGGATAGTTTACGCGCTGGTTGAATTTACGGTGAGTATTTAATCCTGAAAGTTAAAAAGAATTTGCCGCCAAAGAGCAAAATCAGTTATGATTTTGCTAGCGGGCTTTA
>CAZFYA010000002.1:0-166730 GCA_964523705.1 uncultured Gammaproteobacteria bacterium | reverse complement strand
GGAATAATCGGTCTTCCAAATGTTGGAAAATCTACGTTGTTTAATGCAATTTTAAAAAAACAGCAGGCTTTTGTAGCAAATTATCCATTTGCCACAATTGAGCCAAATGTTGGTGTTGTTCCTGTTCCGGATGTTAGACTTAAAAAGCTAGCGGAAATTGAAAAAGAAGAGCATAAAATGGACAAACTGCCTCCAATTGTTCCTGCAACTGTTAGTTTTGTTGACATAGCAGGACTTGTAAAAGGTGCATCTGTTGGTGAGGGTTTGGGAAATAAGTTTTTATCACACATTAGAGAAGTTGATGCAATTTGTCATGTTGTAAGGCATTTTAAAAACTCTGATATTGTACATGTTGGTGGAGAAATAAATCCCGAATCAGACATAAAAATTATTAATACGGAGTTAATCTTAGCTGATCTTCAAACAATTGAGAATTCAAAAAAGAAAAAAACAAAAACAGACGATAAAGTTTTTAATCAAGGACTGGAAAAACTGGAAAAAGCTTTAAATTTAGGAATTTTAGCAAAAGATGCGGATTTAACAGAAGACGAGAAAGAGAAAACTAAAGATTTACATTTATTAACTATAAAGCCTATTTTTTATGCTGCAAACGTAGACGAGCAAGAACTTAAAAAAGAATATCCAAAAGATACAATTGCAATTTCTGCAAAAATGGAATCTGAACTGGTTATCTTATCAGAAGATGAACAAAAAGATTATTTAGAAAACCTTGGGGTTTTTGAATCAGGACTGGAGCGAATTATTAAAAAAGGTTATCAAATTTTAGATTTAATCTCCTTTCTTACAGCTGGGGAAAAAGAGGTTAGGGCCTGGACCATAAAAAGAGGAACAAATGCCCTAAAATCAGCAGGAGTAATTCATACGGATTTTATTAAAGGCTTTATAAAAGCAGAGGTTATTAGCATTAGTGACTTTATTGAAAATAGAGGTTGGAAAAAGACAAGGGAAAATGGAAAAACAAGATTTGAAGGGAAAGACTATATTGTAAGAGATGGAGAAGTTATTGAGTTTAAAGTAGGAAATTAATTATTTTTTTTAGTTCTTCTTTTAAGATATAGTTCGATTGCTCTTTCAGATTTTCCTTCCATAGCAGCAGTTAAAAATTCTTTAAATTTATCAAAGTTAGTTTGCATTTTTAAAGCCTTTTTATATTCATTTCTATAGGCATTAGTGTCTTTTATTTCTTCCAATAATTTTCTTAATTGCCAATATTCTTTAGCTTCAGGATTAAAAGTAGCAAAAAGATATCTTCCGATTGTTTCAGTGGTCAATAATTCCACTAATCCTTCATCTAATTGCGTTGCTAGTTTGGTAGCTTGAATAATTCCTCCATTCATTGCAGCATGATACATTTCGTGAGTCATAACATATCCCATTTTAAACTGATCAGTAAGCCTGATTGATGAATATCTTACAAAAGCCAAGTTTAATTCTGTAAGATATTTACCCTCTGAGTTATCATCAACATAATTATCATAATCGGTTTTTTTAAGTATCCTAATAACTGATGGCTTAATTTCTTCTTCAGGTATATTAAGCCATTTTTTTACAGCATTTATTTCTCCAGCAACAAAACTGAATATATCCATTAAAAACGGGAACTGCTCTACTTTTCTATAGGGGAGATTAAGTATAGCTTGTTTTTTATTTTCGCTATCACTTGTAAATATTAATACTTCGTTTGTTTTTGGTATCTTTAGTGTTAAAGCAGATAAAGATTCCGATTGCAAAGGTCTTTCGGTGCATGGTTTATTAAAAAATTGTTCAATCATAGCTAAAAACAATAATTACAAGATTATAATTATTTTTTTTAATTTTGCAATACTTTTATTTCTTTCATTTTCAAGATAAATACTGAACTTTGATAATAAAAATTTTTTATTCGTATTAAAACATTCTATATTGAATTTAAAATTAATACTTAAGTTTTATAAAATTATAAAAAAATAAGCAAAGCTCTACTTGCTTTTTTAGTGCTTAATAGGTAGAATAAACTGCATGAGAATATATGAATTGGTTTTAGTATTAAAGACCTCTCTTTCTGATTCACAAAGAAAAAAGACTTTAGATACTATTAAGGGTTGGCTTAAAGACCTTAAAATAGTTAAGGAAGAACAAATCGGACAAAAATTGTTAAGTTATAAGATTAAAAAAGAAGATAACGGACACTTTGTCCGTTTGTTAATGGAGGCAAAAGAAATAATTCCAGAGGATTTAGAAAAGAAATTATTAGGAGAGGAAAATATATTAAGGCATTTATTACTAAGGAATAAATAATTATGGCACGAAGTTTAAATAGAGTTCAATTAATCGGTAATTTAACCAGAGATCCTGAATTAAGGTATACGCCAAGCGGTACAGCCGTTTGTACATTTGGTTTAGCAACAAATAGAGCTTGGACAACCGAAGGCGGAGAAAAACATGAAGAGGCAGAATTTCATAGGATTGTTTCCTGGAATAAACTAGCGGAACTTTGCAGTCAATTTTTAACTAAAGGAAGAAAAGTCTTTGTTGAGGGAAGATTATCCACTAGATCATGGAACGCTCAAGACGGAACACAAAAAACCATAACGGAAATAGTAATTTCAGACATGATTCTTTTAGATTCAAAAAGACCGGATGGAGAATCATCAGAAGAGGTTGTTGAAAGACAAGCTTACGATGAGGAGGAAAAAGAAAAGAAAAAAGAAGTTAAAAAACCAGTAAAAAAAGAAACAAAAAAAGAAGAGGAAAAGGAAGAAAAAGAAGAAGATGAAGAAGAGATTATCCCAGACGATATTCCTTTTTAATAAGATATGAAAAAGAAAAAAAGAATAAGAAAAATCCAAAAAAACATTGCACCAAAGAAATGCTATTATTGTGAAGAAAAAAAAGACCCCAATTTTCTAGATGTAGCTTCTCTTAAAAAATTTTTAACTGAAAGAGGAAAGATTATCCCTAGATCAAGAAATGGTCTTTGTGCAAAACACCAAAGACGCTTAACCGTTTGCGTAAAACAAGCAAGACACCTTGCATTATTACCTTTTATAGTTAGATAATAGTTAAATGACTTTACTGCCTGTACTTCTTCCACAAGGATATAAAACAAAAGTTGCTGTTGGTGAAAAAATAACAGCGGGTAAAGTTTTGGCTGAAAAGACAGTATCAGGAAAAGATGAAGTGATTCATCTTGCCAAAGATTTAAATATTTCACCTAAAAAAGCCTTAAATTCTCTTAAGAAAAGCTTAGGTTCAAAGGTTAGTAAGGGAGATGTTATTGCAATTAAAAAAGGAAAGCTTGGAATAGGAAAGAAGCAATTAATAAGTGAATTTGATGGTACTTTAATAAAGCTTGAGGAAGAAACAGGAGACTTATTTGTTAGGGTTTCTGTAAAAGAAGAAGTAGTTGGGGAGCCACTTGTTTCCCCTGTTGATGGAGAGGTTGATTTTTGCAATAATGAGAAAATTGTTTTAAAAACCGAAAAGGCGGCAATTATTGCAGAGAAAACAAGTGGAGATAGCGTAAAGGGAAAACTTTTAGTTCTTGATAAAAAAGAAATAGAAGATGAAGACATTAAAAAAGAAGTTAATGAAAAAATAATAGCGGGTAAGTCCTTTGATTTAGCGGCAATTTTTAAGATTTATGCAATCGGAGGATTAGGAGTAATAACAATTAATGATGAGACTAAAACAGAAAATCAGGTTTTAGAAAAAAAACTTTCCAAAGCTTTCTTTCTAGTATCCAAACAAAATTATGAAAAAATTGAAAAACTTAATGGCAAAGAGATTTTATTAGAAACAGAAAATAAAGCAATAATGCCTGTATGAGAAAGGTAAAAAGATTTCAAATAGTTTTAATTATTTTAATTGCCTTTTTTATTGGCTATTTTTTTGGAATTAACAAGGTGTCTTTTGAGTGGAAAAATTACAGCCCCAGTTTAAGCATTATTAGTAAAGAACCCCCAAAAAACTTATCAAATGTTAATTTTTCCCAATTTTGGTTAACTTGGCAAAAACTTGAGGCAGCCTATTATGATAAAAGTAAGCTTGATCCTCAAAAAATGGTAGATTCGGCAATTTCTGGGATGGTGCAAAGCCTTGGAGATCCTTTTACCGTTTATCTTCCTCCAACACAAAACGATAATTTTAAACAGGGAATGGCAGGACAGTTTACAGGAATTGGAGCAGAACTGGGGATGAAGGATAAAAACATAATTGTTATTGCTCCTTTATCAGGTAGTCCTGCGGAAAAAGCAGGCCTTAGAGCAGGGGATACAATTGTTAAAGTTAATAGTGAATCTACAGCCGGTTGGACTACTTCACAAGCAGTTGAAAAAATTAGAGGAGAAAAAGGAACAGAAGTTATCTTAACAGTAATTCACAAAGACGAGGAAAAAGCAGATGATATAAAAATAATAAGAGATGTTATTACCGTAAAAAGTGTTTCAGGCTGGGTTAAAAATGTATCAGATATTGATAGTATCAGAATTGCAAAAGATAGTAAATCAAAAGGAATAAATGAGTCTTTAGCAAAAAATTCATCAGTTGCCTATATCAGGCTTTCTCAATTTGGAGATAACACTAATAAAGAATGGCCTTTAATTGTTAGTGATTTAAGCCTTCAGATTAATCAAGAAAAAGATTTTAAAGGAATAATTTTAGATTTAAGAAATAATCCCGGAGGATATTTAGACGATGCAGTGTTTATTGCTTCTGAATTTTTAGGAAGAGGAAAAACCGTAGTATCAGAGGAAAAAGAAGGAGTGGAAAAAGTAGTAAAAAAAGTTACAAGAACAGGATTATTTTTAGATAAGCCAATAATTGTTTTAATAAATGAGGGGAGTGCTTCAGCATCAGAAATAGTTGCCGGAGCATTAAGAGATAACAGACAGGTTTTGCTTATTGGTGAAAAATCATTTGGAAAAGGAACAATTCAGCAGGCAGAAGATTTAGGAAACGGAGCAGGGCTTCATGTAACAGTTGCTAAATGGCTTACGCCTAATGGAACATGGGTAAATGGTGTAGGACTTGAACCGGATGTTAAAGTAGGCTTTGACGAAAAAGATCCAAGTATTGATACACAGCTTAAAAAAGCAATTGAAGAATTGTTAAAATAATTAACACCTCATTTGGTTAAAAATGAAAAAATTAATAACACTGTTAATAATATTAATTGTATTTTTGGGCATATGGAGTGCTGCTTTTAATCTTTTTCCTCAACTTGGTGGTTATCTAAATCAAAAAGAAGAAAGTCTTATACCTGAAAAAGAAACAGTAAAAATAGCAACAGAAGAATCAATAACAATAGACATAGTTAAAAAAACTGGACCATCGGTTGTTACAATTGTCCAGGAGCCAAACGAAAACGCTTCCCAAAATGATTCCTATCAATTAGGTCCATTTATGATTTACGGTTTAAATCAAGAGCAGCGAGAACCGCAAAATATCGGTTCAGGCTTTATTGTCTCAAATGATGGCTTGGTTATAACCAGTAAACATGTTGTATCAGATACAACAGTTAAATACTCTGTAATTACAAACAATGATAAGAAATATAAAGTTGATAAGATCTATAGAGACCCTCTAAACGATATTGCCATTTTAAAAATTAAGCCTGAAGAAAATAAAGAAGAAAAGCTTATCGCAGTAGAGCTTGGGGATTCTTCAAAACTTGAAGTTGGTCAATTTGTAATTGCTATGGGCACTGCTCTTGGAGAATTTAAAAATACAGTAACAACAGGTGTAATTTCAGGTCTTGGAAGAGGAATAACTGCAGGAAATGAATTCCAAGGATATGTTGAAAAATTAGATGATGTTATCCAAACAGACGCTGCTATTAATAGCGGTAATTCAGGAGGACCATTAATTAATTCATCAGGACAGGTAATTGGAATAAATACAGCAGTTGCATTGAGCGGTCAAAACATTGGTTTTGCACTGCCAATAAATATTCTTAAAGACACTTTAAAAACCTTTAATGAAAGTGGTCAATTTGAAAGAGCCTATTTTGGCGTTGCCTATAGAATGGTTAATAAAGACTTAGCTTTATTAAACGATATAGTTCAGGGTGCATATATTCAAACAGTAGTTTCTTCTTCTCCTGCGGAAAAAGGAGGAATTAAAGCAGGAGATGTAATTATAGAGTTTGACGGTAAAAAAGTTGATGGAGAAAAGGATGAATTATCTACTCTTATTGCTACAAAAAAAGCAGGGGATAAAATCTCAATTACAGTTTGGAGAGAAAACGAGGAAAAAGATTTAGAAATTACCCTTGGTTCCTCTGATGAGCAATAGGACTTGATAAATCCGGAGGAGGAAAACCTTGTTCAGTATGATGACTTAAGGTAGATAAGTCTTTAAAAGAATGAAAAAATTCTCCCATTTCTCCCTCTGGTTTTTCATAAATAAACTCTCCGACTTTAAAAACATCATCGCCTTCTTTTATTAATGAACGGGTAATGAAATAATCAATTTTTTCCTCGACTGATTCGGCAAATCCAAAGGATACAACTCCGTTTCTATAAAAATCCATAATGTATGAATATGGATTTTCTTCATATCCTTCTTCCTTTTTAATTAATTCCCAGCAAACAAAATTTCCGGCATTATAGCCCGCTTCTCTTATAGCGCCTGACAAACGGTGGATATTAAGAAATCCTAAGGTTTTTTCAAGGTTTTCTTTTGCCGAATCTTCTACTGTTTGTTCAGTATAATCTCTGGTATCTCTTAAAATCGAGGATAAATAGCCATTTGCAATTAAAACGTCTCTTGCTTTTTCATTACAACTTTGAAGCTTTTGGCCGTTAGTTGGTAAACCATTTACTTGATGCTCTTTAATAATGCTTAGTAATGCTAAGGAATCTCTTTCTAGTTGAGAGGTGCTATCTTTAACAAATTGTTGAGATGTTATTGGTTTGAATAAAACACTTTTTATTTCCTCAACTTGATCAAGACCTGCTTTTAGCGATTCACGCATTTGATCAGGAAGTTCATAAAAGTCTTTTGGTAAGTGAACTTTTCTTCGATATGCATCTTGTTCTATTACATTTTTTCCCATTTTTTTGATTATTATCATATATCATAGCTAAAAGAATGTGTCAACCCAAAATTCTTTTTAAATAGAGATTTTTAAATAATTGTTATAAAATAGAGAAATGCAAATAAGAAGAAACGTTTCGCTTAAAAACTATTCAAATTATAAAATTGGTGGAGCTGCTTCATTTTTTTTAGAAATATCATCAAAAGATGAGCTTATTGAGGGTCTTAAGAAGTGGAGAGAAATTTCTAAAAACTTTTCAAATGAGCAAAAAGACATTTTTATCTTAGGCGGCGGAGCAAATGTCTTAATTGATGATGAAGGTTTTTTAGGATTAGTAATTTTTAATAATATTAAGTCAATTGTTTTTGAAGATAATTTAGTTATAGCCGGTTCAGGATTATTAATAAAAGAATTATTAGACTTTTGCATGGAAAACTCATTAACCGGATTTGAATGGGCAGGTGGATTACCCGGGACCATTGGTGGGGCAGTAAGAGGAAATGCGGGAGCATTTGGAAAAGAAACAAAAGATTTAATTTATGAAGTAAAAAGTATTAATTTAGAAAGTCTTGGGGAAAAAACTCGAGATAAAAAAGAGTGTGATTTTTCTTATCGGAATAGTATTTATAAAAAGGAGAAAAAAAATGAATTTATTTTTTCAGTAGCATTAAAATTATCACAAGGAAATCAAGAAGAGATAAAAAAAGTAGTTGAGGAGAAAAGAAAATATAGAAAAGATAATCATCCAATGGATGTTCCAAGTCTTGGTAGTACCTTTAAAAATATTCCTTTTGAAAAATTATCTTTGGATAATAAAGAAAAATTTAAAGAGTCAATAAAAAACGATCCTTTTCCAGTTCTGCCTGTTGCAAAGCTTTTGTATCTTGCTAATCTTAAAGGAAAAAGAATAGGCAATGCTCAAGTTTCTGAAAAACATCCAAATTTTATTATTAATTTGGGAAATGCAAAATCAGAAGAAGTTAAAAAGTTAATTGATTTTATTAAAAAGACAATTAAAGATAAGTTTAATATTGAATTGGAAGAAGAGATAGTTTATTTATCTAATTAATTTTTGGAATTCTTTTTATAAAGTTATTTAGTGTCTTAATTAGCATTTTATCCTTTGAGTGTATGCTTATTTCTTGTGTTCCAACCAAAACAATGGGTTTAAAGAAATTATGAGATCCAAATATTACCTCTTTTTTATCTACCATTAACAATTTTGCATGGACTTTTTTTGAACAATGTACGATTTTAACATACGGATTATATTTTATTCTAGCTTTTAATCTTCTATAAAGTGGTTTATAGGGAAATTTTGTAAAAACCTTATGCTCCTTGTGTGAAGTTATAATTGTTACATTTACTCTTTCATTTGCTTTTTCAATTATTTTATCAAGTAATGAACCATCTGGAACATATTGAGAAACAAAAACAATTTCTTTTTTCGCTCTTTTAACCATTTCCTGTGCGTAGCTATAAATAATTGATTTGTTGTATTTACCATTATCGTAAAGTAAGCGGTAATTATCGTCCAAATCAATTAAGTAGTTCTGTGCTTTCTTAATATAAACTTGAGGAAACTGTTTCTCTATTGCTTTTAATATTTTTGAGTTTTTAAATTTAATCATAAAATCAATATTGTCAAACGCCTTATCATTTAAGTTAATTCCTCCTGTCCAAACAAGATCATCAATAACAAATATTTTTGAATGATTTCTTCTTAAAAAGGGGATAATACTTCCATTTACTCCCGGTTGATTTGCAAAAAGTACTTTTGCGCCAGATTGCTCAAGTCTTTTAAACATTGCCTTGCTTTCCTTTGAAAATAATTTTAATTTTTGTCGTTTTTGTCTTCTAATGGGAAATAGGGGATAGAAGTGAATTTTAGTACCAATACTTCTTTTTGTTGACCAGTCAATTACCACTTGTATATCAAGCCCTTTTTTTGCACCTTTTATTAAAACTTCCTCAAAAACCTTAGTTCTTTTGCAAGTTTCAAAAAACATTGTCTGAATCCAAATTCTTTTTTTTGCCCTTTTTGCTTCTTTTTCAAAATCTTTAATAAATTCTGTCGGGCTTTGTAATTCGAAACTTTTCATAAATAAATTCTTATTTTTACACAGTTGAGTATACCAATTTTATAAAAAGAATTAAATACAAAGATTAAGTTTATTGACTGGTGGTAAAATTTAATTGTATAAATAAATAGTGGGAAATATTTTTTTAGATATCACTATTATAATTTGTTTTGCAGCAGTTCTTTCTCTTCTTTTTAAAATTTTAAAACAACCTCAAATTCTGGCATATATTTTAACAGGAGTTTTAATTGGTCCTCTTGCTCTTCTTCAAATCGGTAGTCAGGATGCGCTTCATAGCATGTCTCAGCTAGGAATAACTCTTTTACTGTTTATGATTGGACTTGAGATTAGAATATCTGATTTATTTCAGCTTGGTAAAAATGCAATACTTTTATCTTTAGGGCAAATACTACTTACTTTTTCCGCTGGCTATTTAATATCTACTTTTCTTAATTTTACACCTCTTAACAGTTTGTATATTGCAATTGCTTTAACTTTTTCAAGTACGGTTATTATTGTTAAGCTTTTGTCTGATAAAAAAGACATGCACAGCTTATATGGAAAAATTTCCCTGGTAATTCTTTTGGCCCAGGATCTTTTGGCAATAATCTTTTTAATGCTTTTAACCGGTTTTAGTCCAAAAACAGGAGGGCTTCAATCAATGCAGGAAATTGGACTGGTTTTAATAAAAGGAGCAGTGCTTTTTGCAATAGTAATATATTTAAGTAAAAGCGTTTTCCCAAAACTGATTGAAATAATTGCCAAGTCTTCAGAGACATTATTTTTAGCAAGTATTGCTTGGGTTTTTGGTTTTGCTGCATTTGTAAGCTCACCCTTAATTGGATTCTCTATAGAAATTGGAGGATTTCTAGCAGGTCTTTCTCTTGCAAATTCAATAGCAAATTATCAAATTATTGCTAAAGCAAAAATTTTAAGAGATTTTTTTATTGTGATGTTTTTTGTACTCTTAGGTTTTCAAATGTCTTTTGCTAACATTTCAAATATTATTTTTCCAATTATTATCTTTCTTCTTTTTATAATTCTTATAAAGCCATTAATTGCAATGCTTGTTTTAGGGCTATTGGGCTATAAGAAAAGAACTTCTTTTTTAACAGGTATTTCTTTATCCCAGGTTTCAGAATTTTCATTAATTTTAGTTTTTATGGGAGATAAGCTTGGTCATATAAGCAAGGAAACAGTTTCTATAATTACCTTAGTTGGAATGATTGGTTTTGTCTCTTCAACCTATTTAATTCTTGGCGGTAAAAGGCTGTATGTAAAAATTGGACATTGGTTTTCCTTTTTGGAGAGAAAGCACACCAAAACAGAACAGGTATTAATGGCAAAAGACGGATTTGACGAATTAAAAGATCACATAATAATAATTGGCGGAGATCAGATGGGGCAGACAATTTTAGATGTTTTAGAGGAAAAAGCAATGGATGTTGTGCTAATTGATTTTGATCCTTCAGTAGTAAAAAAACTTGAACACAGAAATGTTCATCAGCTTTTCGGTGACATTTCAGATTTGGACATTCAAGAAAGAGCAAAATTAGACAAAGCAAAGCTAGTTATATCAACCATTCCTGATGTTGGGGATAATTTAATTCTTTTAAAGGAGCTTCAACATGAAAATAGAAAAGCAAGAATTGTTGTAATGGCACTAGATTCTCATGACGCAAAACTTTTATACAATGCCGGTGCTGACTATGTAGTTTTGCCCCATCTTGCAGGAGGAAGACAAATGGCTAAAATTATTAAAGAAGATAAACTTGATGAAATGAATGCCTTAAAGCTTAGCGACTGGGTATATATTAATTAGTTGGTTGTTAAAAAATTAGAATTGTGCTTTAATGTTTTAAGTAAAACTGCCCATTTTATGGCAGTTTTTTTATAGACATGAATATTGAAATTCAACCACGGATTAAAACTCCAAGGGAGCATTTTTTATCAGCAGATGAACATTATCCATTAACCAGGGTTACCGAGTTTCAATTAGGTAAAGTGAGTTTAGAAAATATTGCAAACCAGACAAGTGGAAAATTTTCAAAAAACTGGTGGGTTTTAAATCCTAGGTCTTTTCAAGAAGATGACTTAAATTTTGGAAGAGTAAGCTGGAAGTTTGGTGATTTAAATGATTTTGAAACAGAAGCAAAATCAAATATAGTTTCAAACATGGCCTCATTAATTGTAGTTAAAGATTTAACAAAACAAATGAAAATTTCCAGTGTTTGTAAAATAGAAAAACCTGAATACAAAGCATTTATTGAATTTTTTGCAATTAATAAGTCAGGGAAAATAGTAAGAAATTTATGGGAGCTTGATCCAAGCGTAAAAATTTTTCTTGCAGAAGAAGACGGGGGAGGAGTTGGTGAGTTGTTTATTCCGCTTCCTTTCTTTTTAAATTATTCTCGGGAGTTTGATGGTAGGGTAAATTGTTTTTCAATTTCTTCAAGGTCAAACATTAGAGAAACATTGGGATTAGTTTGTGATAATGGTAAAACAATTCCCAACTTTAATGGACTTATGCATAGCGGTGTTCAAGAGTTATTAATTAAGGAATGTCAAAGATGTTGTAGAGATAGAGGTAAATAATTAATTATCTTTTTCTAGTTCTTCTTTTGTTTGTTTATAAATTTTTTCCAAGTTTCCATCCATTATATTTGGTAAACCATGCCATGATTTATTAATTCTATGATCTGTTAATCTGTCTTGTGGAAAATTGTATGTTTTAATTTTTTCAGCTCTCATTCCTCGTCCAACCTGAGTTGATCTAATTGAAGATATTTCGCTTTGCTGTTTTTCAACTTCTATTTCCCAAAGCTTTGCTCTAAGCATTTCCATTGCTAATTCTCTGTTTTGTGCTTGAAATCTTTGAGTTTGGCAGGTAACTACGATTCCGGTTGGTTTATGAATAAGTCTAACTGCAGTTGAAACCTTATTTACATTTTGTCCGCCATGGCCACCGGCTCTAAAGGCTTCAAAAGAAATATCATCTGGGCTGATGTGTAAGTCAATATCTTCAAGCTCTGGTAAGACAGATACTGTTGCAGTTGAGGTATGAACCCTTCCTCTTTTTTCAGTGGTTGGGATTCGCTGAACCCTATGAACACCTGCTTCGTACTTAAAAACTTCAAAAGCGCCTTTTCCGTCAATTTTTATAACATTATCATCTAATTGTTCTACTTTAAAGCCTTTAATTTCGGCAAAACGTGAATACATTCTAAGTAACTCTTCAGACCAAAGCTTTGCTTCTTCTCCTCCGGCAGCTCCTTTTAATTCCAAAATGACATTACGACTGTTAAAATCATCTTCGTTTTCTTCCTCTTTTCCCATATTTAAGCTTAGCTCTAAAGCCTCTTTTTGTTTTTCAAGCTCTGAAAGCTCATTTTTAGCAAGTTCAGCCATTTCACTATCATTAAGTAGTGTTTTGGTTTCTTCAATTTTTCTTGAAATTTCTTCAAGTTGTATTAATCGATAATCTTGCATATTTGGGGAATAATTTAATTTTGCTAATTTAATCCCATTAGCATTTCTCGAAGAGTTTTTGGGGCATCATCTTTTTGTTTTCTTGCTTCTTGTTTTTTTGTTTTTACTTCCTGATGTTTTTGAGCAACTTCTTTTTTCTTGTTAAACTTCTCAATTCTTGATGCACGGTCTACAAATCTTTGCTCACCGGTATAAAAGGGATGACATTTATCACATAATTCCACGTGAATCTCTTCCTCTGTTGAGCCGGTTGTAAATCTGTTTCCGCAGACACAAATAACTTGTGCCTTGTCAAAATATTTAGGATGTGCTGCTTGTTTCATACAATGTTAAATTATACATTAAATTAACCTATAAAACAAGAATTTATAAATTCAAAGGGGTTATTTTTCTTAAAAGTTTAAATGGATGGTAGTTAATTCTATTTTCCGCAAAATATATTCCCGCAAAAACCAGAACAGCGCCTAGAAAGTAATAAGTATCGGGATATTCTTTAAGTAGTGGCATTGCAATTATAACTGAAACAACCGGATCAAGATAAACAAACATACCGGCTTCACAAGCATCAATATGTTTTAATGCATAAAAATAAAAAAAGTAAGCAACAAGGGAACAGAATATAATTCCATATGTTAGGCCGATAATACCCTGGTAACCGATATTTGGCAAAAATCCTTTTTGCGAAACAGAATAGGTAAATTGAGGAAGAAATGTAATACTACCTATTAAAAAAGACCAAAAAGAAATTGTTGCAGGGTCGTATTTTTTCATCATTTTTCTTCCTATAACAGTATGTCCGACCATGCCAAGCATTGCTATAAAGAAAAATAAATTACCCAAAAAAACAAGGCTATTATCAACACCGTTATTAATAAATGGTTTTATAAGAATAATAATTACTCCTACTAAGCTAAGAATAATACCGGATATTATTTTTCTTTTTGGTTTTTCTTTTAATAAGAAAAATGCTACAGGAATAAGAAATATTGGCCCGGCGCTGGCAATTATTGAAGCATTAATACTAGGGGCAAATTCTAGTCCAAAAAGAAAAAAAGTAATATTAATGCTAATTCCCAAAAAAGCAAATAAAATAAGTTTTGGTATATCTCTTAATTCAACCTTGAGTTTTTTTATGGCAAATGGAAAAACTAAAATAGCAGCAATAGCAAATCTTAAAAATGCAAAACTGGCTACATCAATATTTTCTAATGCCCATTTAAAAATTGGGGGAGCTGCTCCCCAAAAGGTGTTAGCTAAAATTAAAAAATATATCGCCAATCTCCTTTTGCTTACTGAGGTTAAAAAATTAAAGGGCATTAATTAATGGTAAACAAATACTTAAGATAAATCAATACTTTAGCCTAATTTATCAACAATTTCTAAGAAGTTAAGTTCTTCTTGTGTTCTTCTTCGCATATCTTTTAAAATTAATTTATTGTTAACTATTACAACATAGGGTATTTCTTTATTATCGGCATATTTTAATTGTTTTTCTAAATCCAAATTATCTCCTAAATAAATTTCGGTATTAATATTTTTATTTCTTAATTTTTCAGCAATTTCTAAAGATTTATTTTCCTTTTTCAAAGAGGGGAGAGTAACTAGAACCTTAGTAGTTTGTAAATCTTTTGGAAAAAGATCCAATTTTTCCATTGCCTCAATTAATCTATCAAAGCCAAAAGAAAAACCAACAGCTGGAATTTTTTTATTGGTAAACATACCGATTAAATTATCGTATCTTCCTCCTCCGGCAATTGAGCCTGCATCATATCCTTCAATCTTTGTTTCAAAAATCATGCCTGTATAATAATCTAATCCTCTTGCTAGAGTTGGTTTAAAGATTACTTCATCGAACTTATTTATAATTTCTTGCAGTGTTTTATTGGGTTTTAGTTTTTTTGTGTCTTCTAAAAATTTATTTGCTTCTTCAACATCCCAGTTATTTTTTTCCATTAAAATGCTTATTACCCCGGCTTCATCAATTTTATCGATTTTATCCAGAGCTCGTATAGTATCAGCTGAAAACGAAATAAAATTTTCTCTATCGTTTATTAAAACTTTAAAGTTTTTAAATCCTAATTCATTTAAGCATTTTATTGTTATTTCAATTATTTCAGTATCAGAAAGTAGAGAAGAGGAGCCGATAATATCGGCATCTACTTGTAAAAATTCTCTGTATCTTCCTTTTTGGGTATTTTCAGCTCTAAAGACATTTTGAATCTGATAACGCTTAAAAGGAAGTTTTATTTCA
The DNA here is from genome assembly GCA_964523705.1 of uncultured Gammaproteobacteria bacterium. Lineage (GTDB taxonomy): Bacteria > Patescibacteriota > Microgenomatia > Levybacterales > UBA12049 > CAYWVK01. The sequence goes on along the minus strand of CAZFYA010000002.1, from coordinate 151,870 downwards.
TTTTGGTATTTTGCAATTACTCTTGCTAGGGGAACTGTTTGGTCATATCTTAAAGCAACTCTTCTTCCTCCGTTATCTTCAAATCTATACATTAATTTATCTCCCTCATCGCCATATTTTCCAGTTAATACCTCTTCATATTCAAGACTTGGAGTCTCAAGTGGTTTAAAACCATAGGATAAAAAAACCTCTTTTAAGGTGTTTAAAACAAATTGTCTTTTTCTTACATCTTGTGGTAAGAAATCTCGAAAACCCTTAAGGGTTTTGGGCTCAATCATAATATGTATATGATACCACAAATTTATGCCTGATGGCGGTTTTCCCTAGGAAGTCTGTAGTAGTGGCTAAGTTCTCTTATGATAAGGCTTATTATGCTGATAACCGGTATTGCAAAAATTGCTCCGATTATTCCCGCAACCTTAAAGCCAACTAAAAAGGAGAGAAATACGATAATTGGATGAATTTTAAAGGTTTTGCCCAAAAACTTTGGTCCCCAAATATTAAAGATAAATTGCTGCAAGACAAGAAGGATTATGAAAATGGCAATGGTTTTTATAGGATCTTGGATTAATCCTACAATTATAGGTGGAATAATTGCAAAAATTGGTCCAACAACCGGAATTGCACTAAGAACTCCTGATAAAAGCCCGATTGAAGCAGCAAAATCTATTCCAAAAAGTCTTAAAACCAGCCAAGTTGCAAATCCGTTTATAATTCCAAATAAAAGCTGAACCTGAATAAAAGATGAGAAGGTTTCATTGACAATTTTTCTAACAAAAATTATGTCACTGTGCCATTTTTCAGGAACTAGTTCGTAAAATTCACGTGAGATACGTCTTTTATCAACAATGAAATAAAAGGAAATAATAAAAATTAAAAGAAGAGAAAACAGAAAACCGGCAATTGAAGGAATAAAAACTGTGTAATCATATAAAGAGTTTAGAAAATTTTCATTCCATTTCTGAACATACAGAGGTGCAGTTTCAAGAAAGTTTGGAATAACTATGGATAAAACCTCAAATTGACGAAAGACAATTGGAATGAATAGAAAAATTATTAGTCCAAGAGCAATTAATATTAAAAGATAAATGATTAAGGTTGAAATTGCTAAAGGAAGATGGGTAATTCTTGAAGCTTTATGAACCATTGGTTCTAGAATAAAGCTTAAAAGCCAGGATAAAAGAAGAATAGCTATAACGTCTGAAAAACTGCAAAATATGTTCCAGCCAAGGCCAAAAATATAAAAAATTAAAGCAAGGGTTAAAAGAATAGATAAAAGCTTAATTGATGATAATTCTTTTTTTATTTCCTTAAACATAATAAAATCCTAGATAATTTTATTATAGCTCAAAAATTAAAAATACAACAGCTTGTGTTTAATCGCTTGTAATCGGGGTTAATTTTTTACCACTGCCGGTTGAGGGTGTAATCTCTGCGTTTTTTTCTAAAGCTTGCGGAGCAATTGTAATTTTTGGGTTTTTAGGAAACTGGGGGAGAAGAATAATTCTTGTTGCAGTAATTCTATCTTTATCTGTTTTACTTTCATATCCAACCAGTAAGATATTTACATCTTCTTCAATTTTTGAAAACCCTGATTTTAAAAGTCCTGATTCCTTATCGTAGGAAAAAGTTTTAGTAATGTTTTCCACATCCACAATTACTTTTTTTTGTGAATTTGTGACTATGGTTAGATAATAATCATCATCGTTAATAGCTAAAACAACTCCGTTTATAAATTTTGGAGAAGTAATTACGTTTATCTCCCTGGCTAAAATTCTTCTTGATTGCTTATTATATATTCCTAAAATTCCAAGTACATCACCTTCTTTGATATCTGATACTCCAAAATTGTCGTCCTTAGGTGAAGAAAATCTGCTAAGTTCATCAACGTCAACAAATCTTTGGTTATCTTGATAATCAATTACAGTTATTTGGGTATTTGAGTTTTCTAAAACCGTTCCAATTATTCCGCGTTTTTCAGTTAATTTTAATTGTGCAACTTTTGAAGCTATTTTCTCTTTAAGTTCGTCTAATTGTTCCTGTTCGGCATCAGTAGGGGTTGGGGTATCATCGCTGGGTGTTGGCGAGGCAGCAAAACTTAATCTTGATGTAAGAATTAAAAATGTAAAAAGCAATAAAAATAAAAATAATATTTTTTTCATAATTAAAATTCTTCAGTAGAGAATGTAACTACTTTTTCTTGTGTTTCTTGTTCTCCTGTTGGTGAAACTGCTGTTATTTTTATAATGTTTTGTCCATCTTCAATATTTACGGTTGTTGAAAAATTCCCATTTGCAGTTGGCTTTATAACCTGCTGGTCGTTTTCGGTTAAAATAATAATGGTTGCATCACTTGGTGTCTTACCGGCAACTGTAATTACTTTTTTATCAAAAACTTCCTCATCTTTAGGTTCTGTTATAGAAAGAAAAATAGTCTTCTTTGGTGTTGGACTTGGTTTTTTAATACCAACAGTTTGTTGATCTTTAGTTGAGAGTGTTTTTGAGGTTTGATAAAAATAATAGGCTGCACCTGCAATTAAGAGCCCCACAGCAACCGCAATAAATGATAAAATTATTTTCTCCTTCTTCATAAACGGGAGAGATGATAATAGCGTAAAAAGATTTTCTTGTCAAGAAAATCAAAATGTGATAGGATTTTAAAAAATGGATATAACTCTTTTAGACAAAAAAACAATAAAGATAAAAATAAAAAAAGTAAATTTTGTAATTGACCCTAAGCAAAAAATGGCAAAAACAAATGCTGACTGTGTAATTACTTTTGATATTGAAAACGCAGACTTAACAAGGGTCACTGATTACAGGGTGTTAATAAAAGGACCAGGGGAGTATGAAGTCGGAGGGGTAAAGGTAATTGGCACTAAATTTGGTGAAAGTCTTTGTTATAGCTTTATTACAACTCAAGCTTCAGTAATTATCGGTAGTGTTAAAAGCCTTGAGAAAATGCTTGATAAAATAGGTGAGCATAATGTTGCAATTTTAAATGTTGATTCAAAGATTAATCCGTCAATAATAACCACAATTGAACCAAGCTCACTTGTGCTTTACGGAGATAAGGCAAAAGAAGAACTGCCCTCGCTTAGTAAGGAATTATTGGAAAAAAAGACAGAACACTCACAAAAAGTAAGTATTAATGAGGAAAAGACCCAAGAAGAAATAGAATTGGTTGTTTTAGGTTAACTTCAATAGAATTGATTTTCTTATTAACTAATTTGAGACAATTTGTACCAGTTGAAATTTAATTAATTAATAGTATTATTATTTGACCATGGCAAATGTAAAAATCCAGCCACATAACGATGAAGCAGAGCAAAGTGTTTTAGGAGGAATTCTAATTGATAAAGATGCAATAGGTATAGTTTCGCAGATTATTGCTCCTAAAGACTTCTACAGTGATATCAATAGTATTATTTACGCAGCCATGCTTTCTTTATATGAGGAAAGAAAACCAATAGATATTTTAACTTTAACCTCAAAGCTTAAGAAAAATAAGCTTGCTGATAAAATAGACACTGCTTATTTAACAGAATTAGTAAATGCTGTTCCAACAGCAGCAAATATTGAACATTATGCAATGCTTCTTAAGGAAACATCAACTAAACGTTCTTTAATTCAAATCGGAACACATATCGCTGAAATGGGTTTTATGGAAGAAAAGGAGGCAGCAGATGTTTTAAATGAGGCAGAATCATCAATTTTTTCTATTTCTAAGGGTCATACTTTAAAGAGTTTTATTCAAATTAAAGATGCATTAGCCGGAAGTTTTGACAGAATTGATGAGCTTCATAAAAAAGGAGCAGGTTTAAGAGGAGTTAGAACCGGATTTATTGATGTTGATAATCTTTTATCCGGAATGCAGGATTCAAATTTGATAATTTTAGCAGCCCGTCCAGGACAGGGTAAAACTGCAATGGTGGTTAATATTGCTCAATATATTTCAACGGTTGAGAAAAAACCGGTTGGAGTGTTTTCACTTGAAATGAGTCAGGAAGAATTAGTGGATAGGCTTTTAGTGGGGCAGGCAGATGTAGATGCTTGGAGATTAAAAACAGGAAAATTGTCTGAGACTGATTTTACCAAGCTTTCTCAGGCAATGGGGGAATTAGCAGATGCTCCAATCTATATTGATGATACTCCCGGAGCTTCAGTATCTGAAATGAGAAGCAAAGCAAGAAGACTTCAGTTAGAGCATGATATAGGACTTTTAATCGTTGATTATTTACAATTAGCAGATCCTGGAAGAAGATATGATAACCGTGTTCAAGAAGTGTCAATTATTTCTCAAGCACTTAAAAATTTAGCCAGGGAATTAAAAATTCCGGTTTTGGCAGTATCACAGTTATCAAGGGCTGTTGAACACAGGGGAGAGAGAAAGCCGCAACTGGCTGACTTAAGAGAATCAGGTGCAATAGAGCAGGATGCTGATGTGGTAATGTTTTTATATAGAGCTGATCCGGATGTTACTTCAAACATTATTCCAACAAAATTACTAATTGCAAAACATAGAAATGGACCGGTTGGAGAAGTAGATTTACTTTTTCGTGGAGATAGGATAAAATTTTATAATACAGAGAAAAAAATGGAAGGAGGTGAATAGAGTAAATGGATGATAATTTAAATAATCCAACCCAGGCACCAGTTGATCCTGCAGCACCTGCTCAACCAACAGCAGATCAGGGCGTTCCAGCATCAACACCAGGTGTTCCAGGGTCAGTACCACCAGCTCCGGCAACTCCGCCAACAGGAGGACCTGCTGCGCCTGAACAGCCAGCTCAGCCACCTGTTACGGATAACCCAGCAGGCGGTCAAACACCAGTTCAGCAATAATAAAAGCTGAAGAACGGTAGTATGACAAATATTTACATAAGGTTGAAGCGATGCTCTCGTTTTTAAATAAAAGTATCGCTTTAACCTTTTTATAGAGAGACTTTTAATTATAAATTAATTAACATAGAATAATAATTATGTTTGATTTTCCACAAGTAGTTGAATGGTTGCTTGCTTATCGATATTTAGTTCTTTTTCCGCTTATTGTACTTGAAGGTCCGGTAGTCTCAATTACTGCCGGTTTTTTATCCTCAATTAATATTTTAAATATTTTTATTGTTTATCCTGTTGTAGTTTTGGCTGATTTAATTGGTGATATTTTTTATTATTCAATCGGCAGATGGGGAGGAAAGAGGTTTTTACGAAGGTATGGGAGATGTTTTAGGCTAAAAGAAAAAACCATTGAAAGACTTGAGAGTCATTTTCAAAGACATACTAAAAAAACTATTATATTTGGTAAGATATCCCATGCTTTTGGTGCTCCTATTTTAGTTTCAGCCGGAATTGCAAGAGTTAGGATTTATGAAATTTTTTGGTCTAATTTTATTGTGACAATACCCAAATATTTAATTTTACTCTCAATTGGTTTCTATTTCGGTCAGGCATATGTAAGCATTGATAAATATCTTGATTATCTTGGAATTGTTATAATTGGAATAGGATTAATTGTGTTATTGGTTTATTGTGTATACACTAGACATAAGGAGAAATATTTTGCTTTTATCAAAAAGTTAAAGAAAAAAAATATTTTAAATACTTAAAAGATGAAGATTGCGATTTTTTCTGATAATTTTTATCCTGAACTAAGCGGAATTGCTGATTCAATTACAACAACCGGAAAGAAATTAGCGAGCTTAGGACATAAAATAAACTTTGTTGCTCTTAATTATTCAAAGAAAAATTATCAAACCATTGGCGCTGAAAAAAAAGAACTTGACTTGGGAGAGAACATTAAGATTATAAGGGTTTCCTCTCTTTCTTATCCAACGGGTACAAAACAAAGTAGGTTTACCTTGCCAGTTGGCTTAACTATTAGGGCAATTAAAAAATTTAACCCCGATGTAATCCACACTAATGACATAGCTAGTCTTGGAATTGAGGCTCTTCTTTGTGCAAAAGTTTTAAAAAAACCCTTAGTTGGAACAGATCACACTCCAATGGTTGAATTTTTAAAATATTCACCGATAAAAGGAAATTTTGTTCAAAAAACAGTTTCAAAATTTGATGCCTGGTATTATAATCAATGTGATTTTGTTTCATCCCCTTGTAATGCAATTTTTGAAGAATTAAAAAAATATGGTTTTTCAAAACCAAAACATAGAGCTTTATCAAATCCTATAAACGTTGAAAAATTTAAACCTGTAAAAAATAAGTGGCCGCTTAAAAAAAAGTTTGGTCTTTTTGATTATTCACTTCTATATATGGGAAGAGTGGCTGAAGAGAAAAAAATTGCCGTAACTTTAAAAGCAGTATCAGCTCTTGTTAAAAAAATCCCTAAAATCGGTTTTGTTATAGCTGGGACAGGATCACAAGTGGATGAACTTAAAGCCTTAGCTAAGAGCTTAGGAATTGAAAAACATGTTAAGTTTTTTGGCTATTTTAAAAATATTGATGATATTGTGGATTTGTATAATGGTTCTGATTTGTTTGTCATACCAAGTGTTGCTGAAACTCAAAGCATTGTAATGATGCAGGCAATGGCCTGTAAGGTTCCTGTAATTGCAGCAAGGGCTTGGGGGTTGGCAGAGTACGTAAACAAAGACAACGGTCTTCTTGTTGAGCCAAATAACAGTAATGAACTTTCTGAAAAAATACTTTATCTTTATCAAAACCAAAAAGTGTCTCAAAAATTGGGGGAGGGCGGAAGAGTATTTGTCGAAAAATTTTCACCACTTAATATTGCTAAAGAGTGGGAAAAAATCTACATGGATACGATTGAAAGATATAGCTCACGCAAATAATAGTTGTTTTAGCCGCCTTTTTCGATATAATACAATTAAGTAATGAAGTTAAGTTTTGTAATCCCGGCGTATAACGAAGAGGCATACATTGGTAAATGTCTTGAATCAGTTTTTAGAGAATTAAAAGGGAAAAAATACGACGTTGAAGTTATTGTTGTAAATAACGCAAGTACAGACAACACCAAAAAAGTAGCCTTATCTTTTAAGGGAGTAAAAGTAATTGATGAGCCAAAAAAAGGCTTAGTTAGGGCAAGAACAGCAGGTTTTAAAGTGGCAAAAGGAGATTTAATTGCAAATGTAGACTCTGATACCAGATTAACTAAGGGTTGGATAGAAAGAGTTTTTGGTGAATTCTTAAAAGATAAAAAACTAGTTGGTCTTTCAGGCCCCTTTATTTATTACGATGTATCGTTAACGATGTCTTTAATTGTTAGAACTTTTTATTATTATACTTACGCAATTTACTTAATTAACAGTTTTATTTTAAGAAAAGGTTCGGTTCTGCAGGGAGGGAATTACGTTTTTAAAAGAAAAGCTTTTGAAAAGGCAGGCGGATTTAATGAGGAATACGACTTTTATGGAGAGGATGCCGATGTTTCAAGAAGACTTTTTAAACAAGGAGCAGTGAAATGGACTTTTAATTTACCAATTTATGCTTCGGGAAGAAGACTTGCTAAAGAAGGACCAATTACGACCTCTTTTAGGTATACGCTAAATTATTTCTGGACATATATGTTTAAAAAACCATTTACAAAATCGGCAAGTGATGTCAGGTTTGGCAAGATAAATAAGGTTTTACATATGAGACCGGAGGATAAAAGGAAAGAATTTGCCAGCTCTATTTTAGCGATTGTTGCTCTTCTTCTTTTTCCGGCAGCAGTTATAAGTTTAATTTATCGAATGACAAAAGACAGAATTCCAGCAGTTGCAAAAACATATGGTAATAAAATACTGGAAAATTAAAAGTGGGCAAGGCGGGAGTCGAACCCACATGGTTTTGCAACCAGTAGTTTTTGAGACTACCGCGTATACCATTCCGCCACTTGCCCTTAGCTTTGCGTTTTAGCCTCTCCTATTATATAATTTAACCTATGACACTGCAAGAAATTTACGATTTAGCAATAAAAATGGGAATTGATGCCGACCCAAGAGGTAAAACTAGGGTTTTAAAGTTATTGGAAAGAAATAAAAAGGAATATAAAGAGCTTCCTGAAAGAAAGAAAAAATATTTTGATAAAGAACGCTTTAAAAATCCTTTTGCCGATTCAAGGATTTTGTTTGGAAATCCTAAAACTAAGATTTCTAAAATAATTGTTGGAATCGATGTTGATACGGGTGAGGTTGCATTAGTGGATAGACTTAATCAAAAAGGTAAAAAAATAGATTTAATTATTGGACATCATCCTGAAGGGCATGCGCTGGCAGGTTTAGATGAAGTTATGGATGTTCAAGTTGATTTAATGAGTTTATACGGAGTACCGGTTAATATTGCTGAATCATTAATGCAAGAAAGAGTAAATCAGGTAAGAAGAGGGATAAACCCGGCAAACCATGGAAAAACAGTTGATGCGGCAAGGCTTTTAGAAATTCCCTTAATGGTCATTCACACCATCTGGGATAATCTTGGCCACAGCTTTCTTTCAAAAAAGCTTGAAAATAAAGATTTTGAAACGGTTGGTGAGGTTTATGATGAAATACTTAAAATTTCTGAGTTTAGCGAATCTAAAATGGGCAAAGCCGGGCCAAGAATAACTGTTGGCTCGGAGAAAAACAGAGCCGGAAAAGTTGCAGTAACTGGTTTTACAGGCGGAACATCAGGCTCCAAGCTAATTTATGAAAAAATGGCTCAAGCCGGAATTGGTACTATTGTTGAAATGCACATGAAAGAGGATCATTTTGAGGAAGCAAAGAAAAATCACCTTAACGTTATTGTATCCGGCCACATGGCTTCAGATTCATTAGGGGCAAATTTGTTTCTTGATGAACTTGAAAAAAAAGGAATAGAGATTATTCCTTTCTCCGGGTTGATTAGGGTTAAAAGAATAAAAAGAAATTAATTTTATGATTTCAGTAACAGATCTTAGAAGTGGTACTTGTTTTGAAGATAACGGCAATATTTTTGTCGTCTTGTCTTATGAGCATATAAAAATGGGGAGGGGAAGTGCAAATATTAAAGTTAAGGTAAGAAATATTAAAACCGGTGCAACTACCCAAAAGGGATTTATAAACGGAGCTAAGGTAAAACCAATAAATGTTTTAAAAAGAGATATGCAGTTTTTATACAAAGACAATGATACTGCGTATTTTATGAATCCTAAAAACTTTGAGCAGATTACAATACCGCTTAAATTAATTGATCAGGATGAATACCTTAAGGAGGGTTTAACCTTTAATGTAAGTTTTTTAAATGGTAATGAACCATTAGCTGTTAATTTTCCTCCAAAAATGGAGTTTGAGGTTTTTGAAACAGGGCCTGGTACAAAAGGAAATTCAGCTTCAAATAATTACAAAGATGCTGTTTTGGAGAATGGCTTAAAAACCAGAGTGCCTCTATTTATAAATATCGGAGATAGGGTTAGAATAGATACAAGAACAGGTGCATATACAGAAAAAGCCTAAGAAAACATGCAATTTTCAATAATCGTTATCGCAATTTGTTTTTTCCTTTTTTTATATATCCTCTATGTGGTTTCAAAAGACGATTTTTTAATTATTAGAAAAGATATTCCAATGGAGAGTATTTTTAATGCTGCTTTTTTAACTGCCTTTATTTCACTTCTTTTTTCAAGGTTTTTTTATGTAATTTTTAATTTTAATCCTGTTTTTAAATCACCTTTGGGTTTTCTTGTTTTTCCTTATTTTCCAGGATTATACTTAGCAGGAGGGATAATCGGAGGCGTTTTATCTTTAATGCTTTACTTAAGCTACAAAAAGCTTCCAATAAAGCGAATTTTTGATTTTTTCTCAATCAGTCTTTTAGCTGTTTTGCCTTTAGCAGTTTTAGGCAATGGGCTTTTGTCTAATATAAATAATTTTATTCTTCCTTTAATATTATTTTTCGTTTATCTAGTTGTTGCTATTATTTTTTTAAAACTTATCTTTCCATATGCCCAAAGAAATAGGCTTAAAGAGGGAAGTCTTGGAGCATTATCATTAATTGCTATTTCTATTCTTGGTTTTTTAACAAACTTAATTCAATTTTGGGGGAAACTTGGTATTTTTGAAAAAGACAGTTTGCTTTGGGCATTGATTTTTATTGCTAGCGTTGTAGCAATAGTAAGACAAGAATTGGTTGAGAAGTCAGCCTCTAAAAAATGAAAATAGTTTTTGAAGATAATGACATTTTAATTTTAAACAAGGATGCTTTAATAACAGTTAATAAATCTGATACTACAATTCATGAGAAAACTGTTCAAGATTGGATAGAAAAAAATTACACTTTTTTTAAGAATTCAGATAAACAGTCTGATTTTTATAAACGAGCAGGCATTGTTCACCGATTGGATAAAGAAACTTCAGGAATTTTAATCGTAGCAAAGAATAACGAAGCGTTTGAGGCCCTACAAAGGCAATTTAAGGAAAGAAAAGTTGAAAAAGCATATCTTGCCTTAGTTCATGGAAAAATGCCGCTTGGAGAAGGGGAGATAAGAGTTCCTGTTGGGAGACTTCCTTGGAACAGAAAAAGATTTGGAGTATTAGCAAATGGAAAAGAAGCAGTTACAAAATATACTGTTTTAGAAAGTGAAAAATTACTGCTTAAGAAGGGAATAGAGGATTTTTTATCGTTTCTAATTCTTCATCCAAAAACTGGAAGGACACATCAGATAAGAGTTCATTTAAAATACATTAATCATCCAATTTTTGCAGATTTATTATACGCTGGAAGAAAAACAGCAAGAAATGATAGAAAAATTTTACCAAGATTGTTTTTACATGCAGTTGAGATTTCATTTATTCATCCTAAAAGCAAAAAAAAGGTTTTTTTTAAAGCCCTACCGCCTTTAGAACTTAGTAATTTAATAAGCTTAAAAGTATAGCTTTTACAAGGCTAATTTTGTAATATATTAATTGGAGGTGATTTTTTATGGGTAGTTATGGAGGTTTTTATAAAGGAGAGAAAAAAAAGTCAAAAAAGACAAAAGAGGTAAAAAATGTTTTTAAAGATACTCCTGTTTTTCAAATGCCTGAAATAACCGGTAAGAAAAAACAAGCATAAAAAATATGGCAAAAAAAAACAAGACAAAATCATTAAACTTAGCGATAATATTTGCTGTTATTTTTGGTCTTCTTGTTTTACTTTCAGTTGTTTTAAAAGTTGTAAGTGTTTTTCAAAAAAGCACTTTTGATGGAGAAAACCATTTTACAGTAAATGTAGTTGGAAAAGATGAAAATACTTCACTTGTGTCATTTGCCCCTAAAAGTAATGCAATTTACGTTTTAAATATTGAGAATGGGAAGAATAAAAATTTAATAGATAAATTTGAAATACCAATAGACGGTGAGATAAATGCAGATATTAGCATCACTGAAGGAAATATAAAATCAAGTTTTTTTAAATTTTTAATACCTTTTAAGGTAAAAGAAACAAATTTAACAATATTTGACCTTTTAAGACTTTCTTTTTATGCAAATTCCGTATCCATAAATTCAATTTACCAAAAAGATATTTCAATAAGCGATGATCGGGCAACTTTAAAAAGCCTTGGTGTTTATTCATATTTTATTGATCAGGGCATAGCAGAGGAGAAAATAAGTATAGAGGTTGTTAATGGAACAGATGAGTTTGGGCTTGGAAATAAACTTGCCGGTTTCTTATCAAACATTGGAGCTAATGTAATTATGGTTTCAACCGGAGATAATTTAGCAAAAAAATCAGTAATTGAGCATTTTGGAGAAGAAAGTTATACTCTTAAAAAACTTTCCAGGGTTTTAAATTTTCCAATAAAAAAGATAAATAAGAAAAAATTGGGAAACATTACTGTTATAATTGGCAAAGATGCATTAGAGAAAAATAAATTTTAATATGTTTTATAAAGCTATATTAATTATTTTTATAATTTCATTTATCTTGTCTTTAGTTTCGCTTAAAAAAATTAATAAACAAGTAGATATTGAGAAGATAAAAAAGAAATTAAACAAAAGTAGAGTTATTTATCAAAATAAAGATTCCTAATTTAGTTTTTTTAGTTTTTTATCAAGTCCAAGACCGGCATCAGCAACACTAATAAAGGATGGGTGATCTTTAAGTTTCGTTACTCTTTTTACTTCTTTAATAAAAATTATTACCTTATGTGTATTTGCACACATAATATATGCTTCATACTTATTTCCGCTTTTAATAAAACGAATTAGTCTTTTTCCAATATCATCAGGAAGAACACCAATGTATTGATTGTCTTCATTTAAGACAAAGATTTTTAATCTTTTTATACATAAAGATACACATTGGCCAATTCTTAGCAATTGAATTATTTTTGGCGGGGCAATATTAATTAACTCAATTACCTTTGTTTTACCTGTTTCTTCAAGAAAGTTGTTATTAATTTGAAAATTAGGGGAAGCATTTTTTTTAACTTTGGATTTGCTAATTTTTTCTTTAAGACATTTTAAATTTTTAATTGCAATAGGGTTTAGGGGATCGAGCTTAAATACTTTTTGATAAGTAGATTTGGCCTTTTCCATTTTACCCACCACCATATAGGCAAGAGCAAGTCTATTTAATGTTTCAATATCATTTGGGCTTTCCAAAAGGAGTGATTTGTTAAGATTTATAGCTTCTTCCCAATTTCCATCTAATGCTTTTTTAATTGCTTGGTCTTTTAATGTCATTTTTTGCGTGTTAAAACTGAAAAATTCTACTACATATTTATTGCAAAAGTCAAGGCATAACTGTAGAATATATAGCTATGAGTGGGCATTCAAAGTGGGCACAAATTAAAAGACAAAAAGGCGCTGCTGATATAAAAAAAGGAAAAGCTTTTACAAAACTTGCCAATGCAATTATCATTGCCGTAAAACAGGGTGGGGGAATAACAGATCCTAATCAAAACTTTCGCTTAAGGCTTGCAATTGATGCTGCAAAAAACATCAATATGCCCAAGGAAAATGTAGAAAGGGCAATAAAAAGAGCATCCGGCAGGGAAGTAGGGAGCTTAGAAGAAGTAATTTATGAAGGATTTGCTCCTAATGGGGTTTCGGTAATTGTTGAGGCCGCAACTGATAACTCAATGAGAACTACAGCTGAAATAAAAAACTTATTTAATAAAGCAGGGGGTAGCTTTGCTCAACCGGGTTCTGTTTCTTATCAATTTAAACATGTTGGTCAGATTATTGTAAAAAAGAATGGAAAAACAACTGATGAAATTTTATCAATTGCCCTAGATGGTGGAGCAGAGGACATAGAAGAAGTAAAAGAAGAAGTATTTATCTACACTGCTATTTCTAATCTTGCCAAACTAAAAGAAATATTAGTTAATAAGGGAATAAATGTTTTAGAAGCCGAATTGGTAAGGATACCAATTAATGTTGTTGAAGTTGAGGATTTGGAAAAACAGGAAAAAATAGTGAATTTCTTAACTAACCTAGAAGAATTAGATGATGTTCAAAAAGTCTACTCAAATTTAGCATAAAATTATGAATAATATTAAACTTCGTAGGAAAAGGGGAGTAAACCCAATATTTTTTAAATTTAAAAATATAATTAAAAGATTAGCAAGGGATAAGAGACAAAAGTTTATCTCATCTGTTATTTTTCTTTCAATTGGGCTTTTTGTATCAGAGCATTTTTTAGGGAAATCAGGGGTATATTTAATTTTTGCGCTTTCTTTTTTAACTTCATTTTTGCTTTTCCTTTGTTTAAGAAAGGATTTAAAAAATAATTTTTTTCTTCAAATATTTATCTTACCCTTTTTCTTTAGCTTGTCTTTTGGCTTATTTTATCTTCTTGTTCCGGCAAGGTATTTGACCAGAATAATCATGACCTCCTTGTATGCTGTGGGCTTGTATTCTCTTTTTTTAAGCGAGAATATTTTTACGGTTTCTTCAATTAGAACCATAGCTCTTCTTTCAAGTGCGAGAACGGTTGTTGTGGCATTAACGCTTTTATCATTCTTCTTTTTATCAAATGTAGTATTTTCACTGCATTTAAGTCTTCCAATAACTTTGCTTTTAATCTTCCTTTATACATTCCCAATGATTATTCAGTCAATTTGGATTTATACTTTAGACCGGGTTTTTTTCTCATCAATTTTTTGGGTAGTGTCATTAACAGTTTGTATTTTAGAAATTGCAATTTTACTTTGGTTTTGGCCAAGTACACCTACATTAATTTCACTTTTTTTAAGCGGAATATTTTACGCTTTTTTAGGTCTTTCTCATGTTTGGCTAGAGAAGAGGCTGTTTAAAGGAGTAATATTAGAATATTTTTGGGTAATCTTTATCATCTTTATTGTACTTGTATTCTTTACTTCTTGGGCATAAAAAAAATAACATCGACATACAAACTAGGGAAGAGGGGGAAGGGGTATATTGCCAATTCATAAAAGTGATACACTTTGATATAGTCAATAATTACGTCCTATAATATTATGAAACTTATAATATATTTTGTGGATAACTTTTTCTTTTTCACACAAAAGTAGCTTATATTTTCACAGAAGCTAGAACGTGTAGTGCTCTAGAGTAGGTATGCATACAAGGTGTATAGCTATAAATACGAAAAAAATACGAAAGTCCTTTATACTACGCTTATTAACTTGCTAAACTGTTAATTTTTGAGGCTAAAAATTGATGTTTAGATTGATTTAACGGGCTAAACTAACGTCTATCCAGTAAGACGAGTAGAGGGCTTCAGAATTGTCTTAGACGAATTATTTTTTCTAAAACGATTATTTATAGGGAATAACTTCTACGTTTTATAAGATGCTCTTTTATACTCTTTTATTTTCCCCGTTTAATGGCAATGCCAAAAAACGACCTGGATGAGCGCTAGGAAGCAGAAAGTGATTATGTCGCACAATAATACTTTTACGACGCCACTCAGGCTCAATCCTCGGGAGAAGTGGCTAAAATTTAAGATTATTTTATGTAATTTTTTATTGTTAACATATAAGCTCTATTTCCTTTTTGAATATTTCTCTATTTTTATCTCCTGGTGTTTTTATACCATGTCCCCTACTATAGGTTTTACTATTTTTTATTTTTTAAGGCAAAATGAGGCTAAATTTTATAATTTTATCTCTTCTCCAAGGTTAAGATAAGTAGTGTTAAGTGTTTCATTTGCTACTTATTTTATTAATTCTGTAAATCCTGATGCCTGGGCGTATAGGGGTGTTGGATCAATTTCATTAGTTTTTGGTGGAAAACTAATTCTTTCTTTTACCTCACTTGCATCAACATATTCACGTGTTAATTTACTATTGTTAATATAGCCTGTGACAATACGTCCGTCATCTAAAGTAAGTTCACCTATAATCCATCTACCTTGTTCTCCGTTTTTATAAGCTGGATTATGTATAGCATATTCAGAACCACTTTGTGAATATTCTACGTTATTAAAAGCTTTTATTTTTTCTTTATCAATTAAATTTTCATTTGATATATTAGGGCTAGTTCTAATTTTTACTCCATCTTTAATTATCCTTACTTTAACAACTCCTTGGTAATAGCCATCCGGTTCTATCTGGTCAAGGTGCGCATAGCTTGATTTACGTTCCTGATCGATTTGAATATTATTTAAATTTTCTAATGTTTGAGGTTGTTGATTCCCTAAATTTTCAGCGGCAATTATTCCGCCCGTAACTGCCATAACTCCCGCAACCGTTGTAGCAATGGTTGTTTTAGATAGTTTTCTTCTAGGAGGTTTATTAATTCTTTTCTTTTGTTTAAAATCCGCGTGGATTACGTTTTCATCCTTTGGTATTTCTGAAGCTGGTTCACTCATTAATAATATAGTAATTTTTTAAAGCTTAATTGTCAATACTTGATTTGACTTTACGCTTTTCTATGTCGCATAATAAAGATAATGCAACATAATTGATGTCGCATAATCAGCTTTATTTTAAGACATTTACACGTCGCAAAATAAAGCGTACCTTAGGAAGTAAATAATATGAATAGTAATCTGCCTGATTTAATTGATCAATTTTTAGAATATTTAGAAATAGAAAAAAATTGTTCAAAACTAACAATTAGAGACTATAAACACTACCTAAAAGTGTTTGCAGAGTGGTTCACCTCTACCCTGCCGGGAAAATCGGTAAAAGATATTGATTTAGCAATTGTTAGAAAATACAGAGTATTTTTATCCAATAGAGTTGATGATAAAGGATTAACATTGCAAAGAGTAACTCAAAACTACTACGTTATAGCATTAAGATCCTTTTTAAGGTTTTTAATAAAAAACGATTATAAAACGCTTGAGCCTTCAAAAATTGATTTGCCAAAGACTGAAAGTAAATCTATAAAGTTTTTAGAAAAAGGACATATTGACAGAATGGTAACAGCTGTTGATACTTCAAAAATAGAAGGATTAAGAGATAGGGCAATTTTAGAACTTTTGTTTTCAACCGGACTTCGTGTTTCAGAACTGGTTAACTTAAACAGGGATAAGATAAATTTGGATAGAAAAGAATTTGGAGTTATTGGAAAAGGTGGAAAATTAAGGCTTGTTTTTATTTCCAACAGGGCTTCAGATTGGATCAAGCGCTATCTTGATAAAAGAGAAGATAGTTTTAAGCCCCTTTTTATAAGATATTCCGGAAAAGAGATATTTGAGAACCAAGGAGAAAAAATGAGACTAACAGTTAGAAGTATTGAGCGGATTGTTAAAAAATATGCAAGGTTAGCAAGGCTTCCAATTGAACCAACTGTTCATACCTTAAGACATTCATTTGCAACAGACCTTTTAACCAATGGAGCGGATTTAAGATCGGTTCAGGAAATGCTTGGGCATAAAAATATTGCCACAACTCAAATCTATACGCATGTTACAAACCCTCAATTAAAAAATATCCATAAAAGTTTTCACAGCGGGAATAAGTAGGGCGGCGCTTAGTAGGTTTCGTAGCTTAAAGTAATTGTAATACTTATTGTTTCTTCTCCCGGTGTAATATTAGTTTGTGCTTCGCTATCTTCTTTTAGTCCACCAACAGCTAAAGGAGCACTACTTCTTAAGGGCAAATAGCCTGTGTTATTCTCATAGACATTAATTAATCTACCAAGTTTAATTCCTGAAATTCTGGCTAAGGATTTTGCTTTATTTTTTGCTTCTTTTACCGCTTCTTCTCTTGCTTTTTCTTCAAGTTTTTCTTTTAATTCATCACTAAATGTAAAGTTTACATTGCCGACAATGTTTGCTCCATTTTCAGTTGAAGTGTCAATAACATCATTGATTTTTTCAATTTCTTTTATTTTTATTTGTATATTTTGAGTAGCAGAATAGGCCGTAATTCTTTGATTCCTATCATAACTTGGATAAACGTTATAACTTGTGGTTTCAATGTATTTTTCTTCAATCCCAAGTTTTTTAATTGCATCAACTATATTTCTTGAGGCAATATTAATTTGTGATTGAACCTTATCAACGGTTGTCCCCTTTTCAGTTATTCCAACTGATACGGTTGCCATATCAGGAGCAGAAACTGCTTTCCCGGTTCCCTCTACTGAAAAAAGATCATTTTTATTAGTTTGAATACTGTTTACACTAAAAGGAATTGGGCCTGCCAGTTTTACATATACAAAAAGTCCTAAGAATATAAGGATTATGTAAATAATTGGTTTTCTAAAATCTTGCCAAAATTTTTTCATTTATTTTATTGTAAGGATATTAAAAAAACTTGTCAATCATTTTTTAATAAAAGGTTTTTAAAAATCATTGCTACGTTTATAGGTCCTATTCCACCCGGTGTTGTTGTATAAAAGGAAGCAATATTTTTAATTTCTTCTTCGTTATAGTCTCCGTAGAATTTTTTATCTTTTTCAATATGTTGTCCTGTTCCGATTAAAACAACTCCTTTTTTTAACATATTCGGTTTTATAATTTCTTTTCCAACAGCAGAAATAACAATGTCTGAAAGCTTGATAATTTTTTCAGGATTTTTTGTTTTTGAGTCAATTACAACTGGATTTATCCCAAGTTTAAAAAAAGTTTTAATTATTGGTTTTCCTCCTGTTTCACCTTTTCCTAAGATTACTATTTTTTTATTTTTTAAAACACTTAAGTCTTTATATATATTTTTTAGAATTTTTAAAACTGCTAAGCTAATTGGATTAGTAAATCTTGAATTTGGATTAAAACCATCAATATCTTTTTGTGGATTAACACTTTTATTAATCTCCTGATTATCTATCTGTTTTGGAAGAGGTTTTTGAACAATTATTCCGTTTATCTTTTTGTCATTGTTTAATTTTTTAATAACATTAATTAATTTATTTTCATTAACACTTTCATTAAAACTAATTAATGTTGTTTTTATTCCAATTTCTTTTGCTTTAAGCTGTTTTTGTTTAACATAAGAAAGAGATGGAGGATTTTTGCCAACAACAATTATTGCCAGATGAGGTTTTATGTTCTTTTTAGCGATATTGTTTTTTAATTCGTCTAAAATTTCTTGGGCAATTTTTTTTCCGTTAATTTTCATCTTCTACACAAGTAGCGGATGCAACTTTATCATTCTCATTTGAAAATCTCATAAGTATTACTCCTTGTGTATCTCTTGATAATCTTGGAACTGAATTTATTTCAATTTTTACAACTTGACCTTTTTGAGAAGTTATTATTACCTCTTTAACATTTGGTGATAAGACCTGGGCAAAAGCGACATTTCCGGTTCTACTGGTTACTTTTGCTACTTTAATTCCTTGTCCTCCCCTTCCCTGTCCTCTAAAAAGTTTTGCCTGGGTTTTTTTACCAAGCCCGTTTTCCATTATGGTTAAAAGATCTGCGTTTGCATTTTTTTCCAGTACATCCATACTGATAACCTTATCTTGATTAAGTAGTTTAATTCCTCTTACTCCCATGGTGTTTCTACCCATCGGTCGAACACTTTTCTCAGAAAATCTAATTGCTTTACCAAGTTTTGTTGCAATAAAAATATCACTTTCACCAGTAGTAAGCTTGCTCCAAGCCAGTTCATCGCCTTTATCAAGTTTGATTGCTAAAATTCCGCTTCTTCTGATATTTTCAAATTCGGAAATTCTAGATTTTTTAACAGTGCCATTTTTGGTAGTTAAAAAGACATATTTTTTCTTTTCATCTTTTCGATAACTTAAGAATGATTCAACTTTTTCTCCGCCTTCAATATTTAATAAGTTAACAATTGCTGTACCTTTACTGGTTCTGCTGGATTCTGAAATATCATATGCTTTTAGTTGATATACTTTTCCTTTATTAGTAAAGAAGAATAAACTGTCATGAGTTTGGGCGTAGCGGATATAAGCTATTGTGTCTTCTTCTTTAGTTGTCATTCCCCTGACTCCTTTACCGCCTCTTTGCTGTGTCTTAAAACTTCCCATGCTTTGTCTTTTTACATATCCGGTCTGGGTTAAGGTTATTACTGTTGGTTCATTTGGAATAAGGTCCTCATCTGAAAACTCTCCAACCTTACTTTTGTATACCTTGGTTCTTCTGTCATCTCCGTATTTTTCCTTAAGTCTTATTATTTCTTTTTTAACAACCTCAAATATTTTAAGTGGATGTTTAAGTAAGTTTTCAAGATAAGCAATGGTTTCCTTAACCATTTGATACTCGTCTTCTATTTTTTGCCTCTCAAGTGCTGCTAAGCGCCTTAATTGCATGTCTAAAATTGCAGTTGCTTGAATTTCTGAAAGCTTAAATTTAGTCATTAAATTTTTCTTAGCAGTTTCCTGGTCTTTTGATTCTTTAATTGTTTTTATAACAGCGTCAATGTTTTCAACAGCAATTTTTAAACCTTCAAGTATGTGAAGCCTTGCTTTTGCTTGTTTTAGTTCAAATTCAGACCTTCTTTTAACAACTGAAAACCTGTGTTTTAAATATTCTTCAAGAATTGTTTTTAAATTTAGGGTTTGTG
Source organism: uncultured Gammaproteobacteria bacterium (assembly GCA_964523705.1). Classification (GTDB taxonomy): domain Bacteria; phylum Patescibacteriota; class Microgenomatia; order Levybacterales; family UBA12049; genus CAYWVK01. The sequence goes on along the minus strand of CAZFYA010000002.1, from coordinate 132,016 downwards.
GTGTTCCGTCAACTAAGGCAACAATGTTTGCCGGAAAAATTGTTTGAAGATTTGTGTATTTAAAAAGATTATTTAAAACTTTTTTTGGAGCGCTGTCTCTTTTTAATTCAACAACAATTCTTGTTCCGTGTCTATCAGATTCATCTCTTAAATCAGATATTCCGTCAATTTTTTTCTCTTTTGCTAAATCTGCTATTCTTGCAACAAGTAGGGCTTTATTTACCTGGTATGGAAGTTCAGTAATAATAATGGCTGATTTTCCCTGTCCGATTTCTTCAATTTCTGCTTTCCCTCTGATAATTATTCTTCCTCTACCGGTTGTATAAACATTTTTTATTTCAGTAATATCATAAATTGCTCCTGCTGTTGGAAAATCAGGGCCTTTAATATATTCTAAAAGCTCATCAGTTGTTACATCCCATGAGAAAAGCTCTTCTTCTTTAGAAGTTTTATTTATCTTAGTTTTTTCAATTAGAAAAATTACCGCATCTGCTACTTCTGTTAAATTATGAGGAGGAATTTTTGTAGCCATTCCAACCGCTATTCCCTCGCTTCCCATTAAAAGAAGATTTGGAAGTAAGCTTGGTAAAAAGACAGGTTCTTTTAAAGTTGCGTCAAAGTTATTTATATAATCAACTGTTTCTTTATCAATGTCAATTAACATTTCAGAAGCAATTGTAGCCATCTTAGCTTCGGTGTAGCGCATATGAGCCGGTGGGTCTCCGTCCATTGAGCCAAAGTTTCCCTGGCCGTTAATTAAGGGGTAACGGATTGAAAAGTCCTGTGCCAGTCTAACCAGTGCATCATAAATTGGAATATCACCATGAGGATGGTATTTTCCCATAACCTCTCCGACAATTTTTGCTGATTTTGAAAACTTTGCGCTATGAGTAAGTCCCATTTCATGCATGGCATAAAGGATGCGTCTGTGTACCGGTTTTAAGCCGTCTCTAACATCCGGAAGAGCACGAGAGACAATAACAGACATTGCGTAATCTAGATACGCTTTTTTAACCTCTTTAGTTATTTCTGTTTTTTGTAGTTTCCCAATATCCATTTTAAAATTAATAATTGGTTTTAAATTTAAAGGAAAGGAGCAATTAGCAAAGCGACAATATTTAGAACCTTAATCATTGGATTGATTGCAGGTCCTGCGGTATCTTTATATGGATCTCCTACCGTGTCGCCGGTAACCGCTGATTGGTGAGCAAAGCTTCCTTTGCCGCCAAAATTTCCTTCTTCAATATATTTTTTTGTATTGTCCCAAGCAGCTCCTCCGGTGGTCATTGAAATTGCAACAAATAATCCCGTAATAATACTTCCGATTAAAAGGCCACCCAGGGCTTTTGGTCCTAAAATAAAACCAACAAGAATTGGTGCAAGAACCGTTATTAAGGTCGGAAGAATCATTTGCTTAATGGCAGCAGTAGTTACAATGTCAACTGCTTTTCCGTATTCCGGTTTTGCAGTCCCCTTCATAATTCCTTTAATTTCTTTAAATTGTCTTCTAACTTCATTAACAATTGAGACACTGGCTTTTCCAACTGCCTCCATTGCTAAAGCAGCGAAAAAGTAAGGCAGGGCGCCACCGATAAATAGTCCGATGATTACGCCATGATCTGATAAAACAAATGAGCTAATGTCTAATCCTTTGGCAGCAAATTCTTGAATATAGCTTGCAAAAAGAACTAAAGCTGCAAGTCCTGCTGAGCCGATTGCATAAGCTTTGGTAACCGCCTTGGTAGTATTTCCAACAGCATCTAACGGGTCTGTTACGTTTCTTACTTTCTGATCTAGTCCTGCCATTTCAGCAATTCCACCGGCATTATCAGTAATTGGTCCAAAAGCATCAATAGCAACAATTATTCCGGCAAGAGAAAGCATGCTCATTGCCGCAATTGCAACTCCATAAAGACCGGCAAAAAAGTATGAAAAATATATTCCGGCTGAAATTAAAAGAATTGGTGCCATAGTTGATTTCATTGAAACCGCAAGCCCTGCAATAATATTTGTTCCATGTCCGGTTGTTGAGGCATTAGCAATTGTTTTAACAGGAGAAAAGGTTTTGGAGGTAAAGTATTCAGTAATTACAACCATGCCGATTGTAACGATAAGCCCGATTATTGAAGTATAAAAAAGATTTAAAGCTGAAATTCCATTTAAACCGTTTGGAAAAACAGCTGTTGTTAAAAAGTAAAAACCAATAATGGATACTATTATTGAGACAGAAAGACCAAGGTATAGAGCTTTCATTACTCCTTTTCCCTTAAGTTTGACAAACCATGTTCCAATAATACTGGCAATAATTGATATTGCTCCAATTATCATTGGGTAAAAAATTACAGATGGATTATTTGGAAAAGTTAAATTACCTAAAATCATTGCAGCAACAGCTGTTATGACATAGGTTTCAAAAAGATCAGCTGCCATTCCGGCATCATCACCTACATTATCCCCTACTAAATCGGCAATAACACCTGCATTTCTTGGGTCATCTTCTGGAATTCCTTTTTCGATTTTACCAACCATGTCAGTTCCAACATCAGCAGACTTTGTAAATATTCCACCACCAAGTCTTGCAAAGACTGAAATTAATGATCCACCAAAACCAAGCGCAATTAATGGTTGTAAGCTGCCGTTAGCAACTCTTTCTAAAAGAGAATAAAATCCTGAAACTGAAAGAAGTGCAAAACCGGCAACCAAAAGTCCGGTTACAGCTCCTCCTTTAAAGGCTAAAGAAAAGGCGGCTGCCAGTCCTTTTTTAGCAGCTTGGGCGGTTCTGATGTTACTTCTGACCGCTACATTCATGCCTATAACACCAGCAATCCCACTAAATACTGCTCCAATGATAAATCCAAGTGAAGTTATCCAGTCAAAAGCAAAATATAAGATTATTGCAATAACAATTCCGATTATTCCAACAACAGAGTATTGCCGTTTCATATATGCTCCTGCTCCCTCGGCAATTGCATCTGAAATATCGTTCATTTTCTTCTCACCCTTTGGTTTTTTTAAGACATCAAAAGTAAGATAAAGCCCGTAGACAATAGAGATAATACTTGCCAACATGGCAAAAATTAATTTGTGGTCTAAAATTAAAGATAAACTCATATAAACTTAAACATTATAAAAAAAATAATTTCAATTTTCAATCAGCTAAATATCCAAGTCAGCTGTTTTTGCGTTTGTCTGAATAAAATGCTTTCTTGGCGGAACCTCATCTCCCATAAGCATAGTAAAAACAGCATCTGCTTCTTCAGCATCTTCAATTGTTACTTGTTTTAAGCTTCTGTTTTGAGGGTTCATGGTTGTTTCCCAGAGTTGTTCGGGATTCATTTCTCCAAGACCCTTATATCTTTGAGTTGTAACTTTTAGTCCTGAATTAAGTTTTTTAATGTAGTCATCTTTTTCTTCTTCTGTTAAAACATATTTAATATTTTTACCATGGGTAATTTTATATAAAGGCGGTTGGGCAATATATAAATAACCCTGTCTAATGATTTCCGGTAAGTGTCTGAAGAAAAATGTAAGAATTAATGTTTCAATATGCTGTCCGTCAACATCAGCATCGGTCATGATAATAATTCGGTGGTATCTTAATTTTTCAAACTTAACACTCTCCCCTATCCCAGCCCCCAATGCAATAATTAAATTTTTAATTTCTTCATGTTCAATTATTCGATCAAGTCTTGCTCGCTCGGTATTTAATATTTTTCCCTTTAAAGGCAGAATTGCCTGAAACTTTCTATCTCTTCCCTGTTTTGCGCTACCACCTGCGCTGTCTCCCTCAACTAAGTAAAGTTCTGATACTGCAGGATTTTTTTCCTGACAGTCTGCTAATTTTCCGGGAAGTGATGAACCTTCTAAAGCTCCTTTTCTTAAAATTGCTTCTTTTGCAGCTTTAGCAGCCAGCCTTGCCTTTGCAGCCAAATATACTTTTTCTAAAATTTTTCTACCTGTTTGCGGATTCTCTTCAAAATAAGTACTTAATCCGTCTCTGACTACTGTTTGAACAATTGGCTGAATTTCAGAATTTCCCAATTTTCCCTTGGTTTGTCCCTCAAACTGAATTCTATCCTGTGGCATTTTGACAAATACAACTGCAGTTAATCCTTCCCTTGTATCATCTCCTGTTATTGAGTCTTCATTTTCTTTAAAGGAGCCGATTTTTTTACCGTAATCATTAATTGCTCTAGTTAAAGCCATTCGAAATCCGGTTAAATGTGTTCCTCCATTAACTGTGTTTATAACATTTACAAAGCTTTCAACCGATTCGTTATAGCCATTATTATATTGAAGAGAAATTTCTACCTCTACGTCTTCTTTTTCCTGTTTTTTAATATAGATTACTTCGTGCAGCGGATTTTTGTTATCGTTTAATTTGGCAACCAGTGATGTGATTCCTCCCTCAAAATAGTAATTTACTTCCCTTTCTTTTCCTTCTCTTGTATCGTAAAAATGAAAATATATGCCGGGAATTAAATAGGCTCTTTCACGAATTGTTTTTTTAATAGTATCAAAATCAAATTCAGTTTCGGTAAAAACTTGATTATCAGGGTAAAATGTTACAGTTGTTCCGGAATTTATTACAAAGTGATTTACAGGAAGTTTGTATTTTGATTCTTTAAGCTCCATAAGTTTAGTTGTTGCTTTTCCCCTTGAATATTCTTGTCTATAGACCTTGCTTCCTCTTTTAACCTCAACCCACATATTTTCAGACAAGGCATTTACAACTGATGAACCGACTCCGTGTAATCCTCCTGAAATTTTATATGCCGAGCCGCCAAATTTTCCTCCAGCGTGAAGTTTTGTCATGACAATTTCTAAAGCGCTCTTTTTATATTGAGGCATAACATCAACTGGTATTCCTCTACCATCATCAACTACTGTTGCTGACCCATCGTTATTTAAAACAACCCAAACATTTTTAGCAGATCCGGCTAAAACTTCATCAACTGCGTTATCAATAATTTCTCTTAAAGATTCATGAAGACCAACGCTATCAGTTGAGCCAATATACATTCCAGGTCTTTTTCTAACTGGTTCTAATCCTTCAAGAACTTGTATTTGTTGTGCTGAATAATCAGAGGAAGTTTTAGTTTTTTTAGATTTAGTTTTAGCCATATTTAACCTATTAATTTTAACAAAAAAAAGAACCAATTTCTAGTCCTTTTATTATATTCTAAACAAAAATTATATTAACCTAAAAGACCTAAAAATAATCTCTAAAAGATTTAAAAGTTAAGAAATAAATTTTCCAAAGCAAGTCTTAAATTAATATTAGTGCTTTTAATAATAGTGTATGTCTTTTGTAGTTTATTAATTTTCTCAATTAAATTGTTATTTTTATTTTCTAAAAGCTCATCTCTTGTTATTAAAATCATTTTTTCAATTGTTTTTAAAGCATCTTCTTTATTTTTTGCTAAGTCTTGGGCAATTTTTAATCTTTCTCCTATTTTTCCCTTTTCCAAAGAATTTAAAAGCTTTAAATATTTTTTATCTGTTTCCTCTTTTTGTTTGTCGTCTATTTTAATTATTTTACAACGAGATTGAATTGTTTCAAGAACAGAATCTATAGTTTCTATAAGTAGTATAATAATAGTATTGGCTGGTGGTTCCTCAAGAAGCTTAAGTAAAGAATTTTGTGCTTCAATGGTTAATCCTTGAATAGCTGAAATTATTATTGCTTTTTCTTCTCCCTTAACAGGTTTAAGATAAGCAGTCTGTTTTATTTTTTTAATATCACCTATTCCTATTTGTTTTTCTTCCTCAACTATAGTAATGTCAAATTTTGAAATGCTTTTTTTGTTTAAAAAATCTAGAGCTTTATCTAATGCTTTTTTTTGATTTTTTGAAATAAATAAAAACGAGTGCATAGGTTTTTCTTTCCTTGACATTATAGCCGATTTTCTCTTACTATTAAAGCAATGCCCGATGTAAATTCTGTACCAAAATCAACTGATACATTATCCGGTATTTTATATTCCGAACATCTCTTAACCAAAGAGCAGCTTGACGAAATAAAAGTAAAAAGTGCATCTGAGGGTACATCAGAAGAAGAGATTATAAGAAACGGAAAATATGTTAGTGAGGAAAAGTTTTCAGAAGCTAAGGCAAAGCTTTTGGGAATTCCCTTTATTGCCCTTGATACAATTTCTTTTTCTCCACAGGCAATTTCTTTTCTTTCAAGAGCAGTAGCTGAAAGATTTTTAATAATCCCCTTTCTTTATGATGATCAGGCAAAAACATTATCTTTAGCAATGGCAAATCCTGTAGATTTGGATGCAATTTCTTTTGTAAAACAAAAAACAGGCTTTGAAGTAAAAGCATTTGCAGCATCTCCCCTAGAGGTTCAAAGAGCTATAAATCAACAGTACAGGCAAGAGCTTGTTGGAGAAGTTGGAGAAGCGATTAAAGAAACCGAAGAATACACTAAACCTAAGGTAGTTGAGAGTACGGATATCAGTAAAATTATTAAAGAAGCACCAATTGCTAAAATTGTCTCAACGATTCTTGAATATGCTGTTAACAGTAGAGCTTCTGATGTACACATTGAACCACAGGAAGATAGAGTTAGGGTAAGGTACAGAATTGACGGAATTTTATATGATAGGTTATCCCTGCCAAAAACCGTTCAGGAAGCAGTAATTTCAAGAATAAAGATTTTATCTGAAATGAAAATAGATGAGCATCGAATGCCACAAGACGGCAGATTTAATTTTAAAGTTGATGAAAAAGAAGTTGATCTTCGTATTTCTGTTTTGCCAACAGTTTTTGGGGAAAAAATTGTCATGAGGCTTCTTAGAAAATCAGGAGGATTGCCAACCTTAAATGAGCTTGGTTTAACCGGAAGTACTTTAAAAAACCTTGAATCAGCTATTTTAAGACCTCATGGAATTATTATTGTTTGTGGACCAACCGGTTCCGGTAAAACAACAACTCTTTATTCAGTACTTTCAAGACTTAATACAACCAGAGTTAATATTATGACGCTTGAAGACCCGGTTGAATATCAGATTCCAGGCATTAATCAGGTGCAGATTAATCCTGCTGTTAAGCTTACTTTTGCCAGTGGGTTAAGATCTTTTTTAAGACAAGACCCAAACATTATTTTAGTCGGAGAAATTCGAGATGGTGAAACAGCAGATCTTGCTATTCAGGCGGCTTTAACCGGCCATTTGGTGTTCTCTACTCTTCATACATCCAGTGCATCAGGCGCTTTGCCCCGTCTTCTTGATTTAGGTGCGGAAAATTTTCTTTTGGCATCAACCATGAATGGAATTTTAGGTCAGAGAATTGTTAGAAGAACATGCACTCACTGCAGAGAAGCTTATTCTCCCCCACCTCAAATTGTTGAGGAGATGAAAAAAGTTTTAGGTAATCTTTTTCCACAAAGCAATGATGTTAAATTATACAAAGGCAAAGGCTGTGAAAACTGCGGAAATACAGGTTATCAAGGAAGAGTTGGAATATTTGAAACATTATTGGTAACTGATAAGGTTTCCAGTCTTGTTTTAGAAAAGGCAGACAGTGGTACAATAGAAAAAGAAGCTGTAAACCAGGGAATGATAACCATGAAACAAGATGGTTATATTAAAGCGCTGCAAGGAGTAACTACAATTGAAGAAGTGTTAAGAGTAGCGCAAGAATAATATGGATGTTAAAGAATTATTGGCATTAACAGTTAAAAATAATGCATCTGATTTGCATTTACTTCCCGGTGTTTCACCAACTATTAGAGTTGATGGTAACTTGCAGGTATTAAATAATGTTGAAAAGCTAACCAAAGAACAAGTTGAGGAATTAATCTTTCAGGTACTTCTTCCCGAACAAAAAGAAATGCTTCTTGCTAATAAAGAGTTGGACTTGGCAATTGAATTTGGCGGTGGAATAATTGGGGGCTTGGGAAGATTTAGGGTAAATGCTTATTATCAAAGAGGAAAGCTTTGTGCTGCTTTTAGATTCCTACCGGTAACCATAAAAACCATAGAAGAGTTAAAAATGCCAAGAATACTGCACACTTTTGCTACTTTTAAACAGGGTTTTATACTTGTTTGCGGACCAACAGGTCACGGGAAATCAACTACCATTGCCTCTGTTATTAATGAAATTAATTTAACCAGAAATGCCCATATTTTAACTATTGAAGACCCGATTGAATATGTTTATCCTCCCGGAAAAAGTATTGTTTCACAAAGAGAAATGGGAGTGGATAGTCATGCCTGGTCAAAAGCCTTAAGATCAGCCTTAAGAGAAGATCCTGACGTTGTTTTAATCGGTGAAATGCGTGATCCCGAAACTATTGCTTCGGCAATTACTATTGCAGAAACTGGTCATTTGGTATTCTCCACTCTTCATACAAATTCTGCTTCACAAACAGTTGACAGGATAATTGATTCATTTCCATCAAACCAACAGGCACAGATTAGAATTCAGCTGGCCTCAACATTAAAAGGGATTATCTCGCAAAGACTCTTGCCAAGAATTGAAGGCGGAAGAATTCCAGCTGTTGAAATTTTACTTAGTAATTCAGCCATTGCCAGTAACATCAGAGAGGGAAAAACACACCTTATTGATTCTGTTATTCAAACCTCTCAAGACGTTGGCATGATTACTCTTGAATCTTCCCTAGCTTCCTTAGTTCTTTCTGGCGCAATTAGCCTTGAAACAGCCAGGGGCTATGCTCTTCGTCCGGAGGAACTCTTAAGGATGATTAAAATGGTATGAAATTTCACTATAAAGCAGTAACTAAAAATAGCAAAATTGTCCAAGGACTAATAGATGCTAAAGATTCTGGTGAAGTTGCTAAATATCTTCGTGCAAAAGAATTAACGCCAATAACCGTAGCTGAAGAAAAAGGAGGTTCCATGGCAAAACTTTCAGCAACACTTCATAAGGTAAAAACAGATGATGTAGTAATTTTCACAAGACAATTGTCTTCAATGCTTACTTCAGGCTTAACGCTTTTAAGATCGCTTGAGATTTTTAAAGACCAGATTCAAAATCCGGCAATGATGGAAGTAGTTGAGCAGATTGTAAATGATGTTGAAAACGGAAAATCATTTTCAGCGGCAATTTCAAAACATCCTGATGTTTTTTCAGATATTTATGTGTCACTTATTAAAGCAGGAGAAAAATCAGGACTCTTAGATAAAGTCTTAGTTAGAATTGCCGATAATATGGAAAAACAGCAAAAACTAAAGTCAACCATTAAAGGAGCTTTAATGTATCCTATTATTGTTGTTGTTTTAATGGTAGTAGTTGTTGTTGTAATGATGATTTTTGTAATTCCCCAGCTTACAACACTTTATAAAAACTTAGATGTTGAGCTTCCCTTGCCAACCCAAATTGTTATGACAATTTCAGATATTACAATAAAGTTTTGGCCAATTGTTTTAGGAATTGGTGTTTTGTTATTTTTTCTTTATAAAAGATGGAGTAAAACTGAAGACGGACGATTAATTGTTGATAATTTTAAGTTAAAAATGCCAATTTTTGGAAAGTTAATAAAGCAAACTACTTTAGCTGAATTTTCAAGAACCTTTGGTCTTTTGGTTGGAACTGGTACTTTAGTTGTTGAGGCATTGGTTGAAACTGCCGATACTGCAGGAAACATTTATTATAAAAATGCCATAAAAGACGTTGCCAAGCAAGTTGAAAAAGGAGTTTCAATCGGTGATGCAATGGCTTATTATCCCCTGTTTCCGCCCATGCTTGTACAACTTGTCAAAATCGGTGAGCAGACAGGAAAAGTGGATGAAACATTGGTTAAGGCATCAGAGTATTTTGAGGGAGAAGTAACTCAAAGCGTTAAAACTTTAACGACCGCCATGGAACCGTTTATAATGATTGTTTTAGGAGTTGGAGTAGCATTTTTGATAATGTCTGTTATAACACCAATTTACAGCCTTATCTCAAGCATTCAATAAAAAAGGGATTTTAATTTGCCCCCTTGACAAGTATTTTTGAGTATGTTTAAACTTAATATATACATGAAAAAGATTCTGTCCACGTTTAAGAACACTAAAGGATTTACCCTCATAGAGCTTTTAGTCGTCATTGGAATTTTAGGAATTTTAGCAGCAGCCTTAGTTGCAACAATTGACCCTTTTGAACAGTTAAAAAAAGCAACCGATTCAAAATTAAAGAACATGGCGGTTGAGTTTAATACTGCAAACGTCAGATACTTTACAACTCATAATTCATTTCCATGGAATGATGAGGACAGTAGCGTAACAAATTGTACTGATTTAGGCAGTGCTGATATAGAAGGAGCAACGCTAGCTGATATGGAGGATTGCCTAGGCGATGCAAATACCGGTCATACTTTAATCGGAGAAGGAGAGCTAAAATCCTCATTTACCTCCAATGAAAATGACTTAGAAGATGTAATAGTTTTTTGGGACAGTACTGATGCAAACAATATAATGGTTTGTTTTGCTCCAACATCAAAATCACAAAAATCATCACCTGAAACAAAATGGTTAGCTACAGGAAAAGAAGATACAGTAGGAGATACATGTCCGGATGCAACAGCAGAGGATGGAACATGTTACTGGTGTACACAATAAATAAGTGTTAGAAAAATTTTCACCCGCAATTTTAATGATAGCGGGTTTTTTTATTGGTTCATTTTTAGGTGTAGTTGTTGACAGGGTTTTCTTAAAAAAAACAATTTTAAAAGGAAGATCTTATTGTGAACACTGCAAGAAAAAGCTTGGAGTTGTTGATTTAATTCCCCTTGTCTCGTTTGTGTTGTTTTCTGGAAAATGCAGGTTTTGTCGAAAAAAAATATCTTTGTATTATCCAGTTTATGAGCTTACAACAGGAATAATATACTTTATTACTGCCTATTACTTAATAAATAAGTTTACTTATTTAGATCCAATAACTTTATTTTTCTATCTTTTTATATCCTCTATTTTAATTTTAGTTTTTTTCTCTGATTTAAAATACGGAATTATTCCAAATAGAATTGTTCTAACAGGGATTTTAATAACTTTACTATATATCTTAGCGTACTCCCCTACCTTGTTTTTGAACCATTTCTTATCAGCTATTGGTGCATTTTTATTTCTTTTATTTATATTTTTAATAACCAAGGGGAAAGGTATGGGCTTTGGTGATGTAAAATTTGCTTTTCTAATGGGGCTTTTACTTTCTTTTCCAAGTATTGTTGTTTCCTTTTATATCGCTTTCTTGACAGGAGCAGCTGTCTCAATCATACTAATTTTATGCAGAGGAAAGCATTTTTTAAAAAAAACCATACCCTTTGGTCCTTTTTTAGCTTTAGCCACTTACATAAGCTTTTTATGGGGAGAAATAATTTGGCAAAAAGCACTTCAGGCTTTACTCTAGTTGAGCTTATAACAGTAATTGGGGTAATTTCAATTCTTTCAATAATTGGGATAACTGCACTTGATCCAACAACACAATTTGAAAAATCCCAGGATGCCAGGAAAAAATCCGATCTTAATCAAATACAAAAAGCACTTGAAGGGTATTATGAGGACCATGGTAGGTATCCTGGAATGGTTAATGAGTCAGGTGTTTATTATATAGAAAGCGTAAGTGACGTGGGAGAAGCAATTCATTGGGGTGATTCCTGGCAGCCGTATATGAACGTTTTACCAAGTTCTCCGGATTCTACTTTTTATATTTATTACGTTGATGAGGACGTTGGTGGACAGGCATATTATTTATATGCTAACCTAAGTAGAGGGGAAAAAGATCCGCAAGTTTGTAATAGTGATGGCAGTCCGTGTCAAAGCGCAGTAAGCTTTGGAGTTTCAACAGCTTGCGGGCAAGACGGTTGTAATTACGGGGTATCAAGTCCAAATGTTAATCCATGAAAAAAATATTTCTTAAAAAAAATGGGTTTACTTTAATAGAATTATTAATAGTAATTTCAATAATTGGGGTTTTAGCTTCCCTTTTAATGGCTAATTTTATAGGCGTTAGGCAAAGAGCAAGAGATGCTCAAAGAAAAGCTGATTTAAGGCAAATGCAGGCTGCTCTAGAGCTTTACAGAGCAGATATTGGGACATACCCTTACTCTGAACTAAGTGTAATTTTACCATCAGGAGTCTGCTTGGATGAAGACTTAGAAGATGAAGATTGCAATAATACAGTGTATATGCAGGAAATTCCGAAAGACCCAATGGGAGATGATCAATCATATAACAGCGGTGATTATTGCTATGATGATTTAGGAACAAGCGGAGCAAGGTATTACATTTTATCATGTCTTGAAAACAGCAATGATTCCCAGGGAACATTATCAGATGATTTGCCAACCGATATGGTTGATTGTTCTCCTTCTGATTGCTCATCAGGTTTTTTCTACCTAGTTAAAAATCCATGATATTGAAAAAAAACCTCTTTAAAAAAAACTCTGGTTTTACAATAATTGAAATAATTATTGTCTTTGCAGTAATTACTGTACTTTCCTCAATTGGGGTTGCTGCATCCGTTAGATATTCAAGAGCCCAGTCTTTAGAATCTGCGTACCAGAATTTACTAACTACCCTTAATCAAGCAAAATCATACTCGGTGTCACAATATAAGCCAAGAGAATGCCAGGATAAGGTTTTGCAAAAATACAGAATTGATTTGGATACCACTAATAGTAATTATACTTTTTACGTATATTGCGAGAGCCAATACGAAATATCAACTACAGATTTACCAAAAGACGTTAGCTTTAGCAGTAGTGAAACCACCTCAAGCTTTTTTGAATTTCCGATATTAACCGGTGGTATTAATGCAGATACCTCATCTCTTTCTCCCTGGGAAATAAGACTTTTAGGCTCTGATGGAAGATATAAGATAATAAGGATATATTCTGACGGGAGAATAAAATGAATGATAAAGGACAAAGCTTAATTGAGGTTATGGTTGCTTTAAGCGTGGCAGTTGTAGTAATGACTGCAATTGTTGCTTCTGTTGTTATCGCAATTGCTAATTCCCAGTTCTCAAAAAGTCAAAATTTAGCTAATCATTATGCCAGACAGGGAATGGAGTTTTTAAGGCAACTTGCTCGTTCTGACTGGAATAATTTTATATCCTACGACAATGAAAAATATTGCTTAACTGAAGACCAATTGCTTTATGAAATAGAATCAACGACCTGTGATGGTAGTCGAATAAATAATTTTAAAAGAGAAGTTGAAATCTATCATGAAAGCGATGATTGCGTAATTGTTAATAGCCCTGATAAAGGAAGCAAGGTTGTGGTAGTTGTTTTATGGAATGATGGTAAATGCCAATCAGAAGGAGCTTTTTGTCATGAAGTAAGACTTGATTCATGTATGCAAAATATTAATTTATTACCAACACCATGAAGAAAATAATTAATAAATTAATTAAAAATTCAAATGGTTATACCCTAGTTGAAATGTTGGCTGTAATTGTTATTTTTGCAATAATTGGCGGAATAATTTCAGCAATTTTTGCATCTTCTTTAAGGGGTTCAAATAAGGCAAATGTTACGAATGAAGTTAGACAGAACGGAAATTACGCTTTACTTCAAATGTCAAGAATGATTAGTTATGCAAAGAGCTTTGATGGAATAAGTATTGATGGAAGTGATGAATCATATCAGGATTGTTATACCTCACCGGTTGGAGCAGGTACACCAACACCAGAGCTTATTGAATATCATTATTTAAAAATAACCAGTTTTGACGGTGGTCAGATTATTTTTTCCTGTGATTTAGATTCAGAAGAAATTATTGCTTCAAACGGAGCTTCACTTGTAAATACAGATGTGGTTAGGGCTGAAAATTGTACATTTACTTGTTCACAGCAAAGTGCTGCTTCTCCTCCGACAATTAAAATTAACTTTACCTTAAGCGAAAAAGATGAAAATAGTTTTTTTGAAAAAAAAGCAACAATACCGTTTGAGACTTCAATAACAATGAGGAATTTATAATTAAAACTTCTTCTAGCTAGGCTTGACAGTGGGTATTATTGGTTGATACTCTATTAATAGTAATAATAGTAATATAATATTTATAATTTAATGCAGAACTGTTTAAAACTTATCCTTAGGAGTCAAAAAGGACAGACAATGCTTATTGTCGTATTGGCAATAGTTATTGCTTTAACTGTTGGTTTATCAGTAGCCTCAAGAAGTATTACCAGTATTAAAACAAGTACAGAAGAGGCCAGCTCACAAAAAGCACTTTCTGCAGCAGAAGCAGGTATTGAAAGAGCACTTCAAAAATTAACTACAACAGGTTCATTTGAAGGGTCGTTTGAGCTTGGAGAAGGAACAGAGTCAACTTACCTTACAACTGTGGCCAGTTTATCCGGAAGATTAATGGTTTTAAACGGAGGAAATATGGTTAAAAAGGATGAGGGCATAGATTTATGGTTTGTTGAGCATAATGAAGATGGAACACCTAATTATTTAACTAACTGGACCGGGATAATTTCTGTTTATTGGGGCGAGACTGGAGATACTTGTAGTCAAAGTCAATTAACAAACACAATGGCAGCAATAGAAATAGTTGTTATTGAAGGGACTAAAGACTCCCCTCTTATAAGAAGATATGTTTATGATCCCTGTGATGACAGAAGAGCATCAAATAATTTTGATGTAGCTGAGGCAGGTACAACAATTTCCAATAAAACATTTTCTCATGGAAAAACAAATATTCAAATTAATCAAAGTATGCTGGCAAGAATTATTCCACTTTACGCAAATGCGCCTATTGCTGTAACTGTAGTTTCAGGCTCTTCTCTTCCCTCTCAAGGATCTGTAATCAGCTCAACTGGTAAATCAGGAACAACAGAAAGAAAAGTAACTGTTTTTCAAGGTTATCCTTCACTGCCCGCAGAATATTTTCCGAATAATTTTTTCTACCATAATTTATAAACAGATGAATAAAAAATCCTTTGGCTTAGATATTGGCGCAACAACTATAAAACTGGTTTCTCTTGATAAGCAAAATAATGGTTATCTTTTAAAGTCAGCTTTTACCATTCCTGCTCCGCCAAGGGGAATTATGTCTGAGTCTCCACTGGATCAGGAAGAAATGGCAAAAACAATCCAAAAAGCCCTAGAGGAGGCAGAAATTGAGGAAAAAAGCGTTAACGTAGCCTTAGCAGAAAACCAGGTTTATACCAGGGTTTTAGAGATGCCGCTTTTATCTGAACGTGAATTAGCGTCTGCTATTTATTGGGAGGCAGAAAGAAATATTCCTGTTCCCCTGTCAAGTGTTACTCTTGCCTGGAGTATTTTAAAAAAACCTGAAAAGTCAAGTGTGAATGAAAAAATGCAGGTTTTAATGGTTGGAGCTCCAACGGTTTTGATAGCAAAATACCAAAAAATACTGGGAATGGCCAATCTTACCATTAATGCCATGGAAACAGAAATATTATCTACCATAAGATCTTTGGTGTCAGGAGAATCTTTTCCCTCAACCATGATAATAAGTATCGGTGCAATTACAACCTCAATTGCTATAGTTAAAGCAGGAGTTATGATTTTTAGTTATACAATGGCTGTTGGCGGAGTTGCAATAAATAGGGCAATTGCAACTGATTTGGCCCTTACCCCTGAACAGGCAGAAGAATATAAAAAGGCATATGGCATTAATGATCAAACACTTGGTGGGAAAATCGGTAAAGCAACTGAGCCGATTCTCTCCTCTGTTTTAACTGAAGTAAAAAAAGCAATTGCTTTTTATAATCAAAAGTACGGTGGAATAGATTCAATAAAACAAATTCTTTTATCAGGAGGAACAGCAAAACTGCCCGGTATTGATTTATATTTTGCACAAAACTCTGGAATAGAAACAGCAATTGCAAATCCATGGAAAGTATTATCTCCTCAGTCTGTTCCTAAAGAAGTATTGGATAATGCTTCAGATTACGCAATATCAGTTGGTTTGGCAATGAAAGATTATGAATAGCAATATTAATCTTCTTGCAAAAAAAGAAGATATTAATCTTAAAGAGAAAAAAAGAATAAAAATATTAAAAATTATTGCCTTTAGTGTTTTGGGCGCAACTGCTTTAACTGTAGTAGTTTTAATTATTCTTTATAGTCAGTTAAAACTCTCAACAATCAAAAAAGACCAGGAATCAGCTATTAAAAATATGTCTTATCTACAGGAAAAATCAGCAAAACTCATGTCAATAAATAATAGGGTAAATTCAATTTCTGAAATTAATAAAAATAAGAAAAAATACCAAGATATTATTACTACATTGTCTAAGCAATTACCAAGCAACATTAAAGTTAATGGTATTGATATTACAACCGAAGAGGTAAACATGAGACTTGCCTCTTCCTCTCTTTATGATGTCAAAATTTTAATAGACAGAATGATAGCCTTAGCTGAGGCAAAAAATACAATTGAGAGTTTAATGATTGATAGTCTATCCTTAAATACGAGAGACAATCGTTATAATTTAGTCTTTAGCGCAAGATTATTATGAACAAAAAAGTAAATGTAGATAAAGAAGCATTAATGCTTCTTTACTCACGTTATAAAAACTATCTTATACCAATAGGTATAATTTTAATCTGCATTATCCTTTTTATTTTTGTAATTATTCCTCAAATACAAAACGTTATTGAATTGCAGGATGAACAAAAAGATGAGGAGAAAAAACTTGAAATTCTAAAAAATAATTTAAATCTTCTATACAATCTAGACTCAAATACACTGGATAAGCAACTTAAACTTACTTCAAAAGCCCTGCCCGTTGATAAGGACTTTATCGGAATCTTATCTGGGATTGCAGTTGCTTCTAATAAAGCCAATGTTACACTTGGTGATTATGGATTTCAGGTAGGAGATATCAATAAAGCGCCAACTAATGTTAAGGGTGTCCCCTCTTTAGAGTTGTCACTAACAGTAAACGGTGATTTAAATAATTTAATTTCTTTTATTAAAGAACTTGAAAAAACTCTTCCAATATCGGAGATTGTAGGAATAAATTTAACCAGTAGAAACGCTACTTTAAAGACGCTTTTTTACTATAAAGCGCTTCCTCCGGTAAAAATAAGAGATGATCAGCCCTTAAGTCCGCTTTCTCAAACAACTCTTAAGGCAATAGATGATTTATCAAAATTAAATAATTCAAGTGTTGTCGATGAGGCAACTACAACTAAGAAGAGTTCATCTGACAGTGCTGTTTTTTCAAGCTTTTAATTCTTAATTAAATCAGGCCTTAGTTTTTTAGTAATTTTTAAAGCTTCATTTTTTCTCCAAGCATTAATTTTTTGATGATTTCCTGAAAGTAAAACTTTTGGAACATTAATATTTTTATAATTTTCAGGCTTGGTAAATTGAGAAAATTCTAAATAAGTAGAAAATGATTCATTATCAGTTACACCATCTTTTAAAACTCCTTTAACAAGTCTTGCAACAGAATCAGTGATTACCATTGCCGGTATCTCTCCGCCTGTTAATACATAGTCTCCAATAGATACTTCATCATCAATAAAATTTCTGATTCTTGCATCAAAATCTTCATAGTGTCCGCAAACTAAAATTAAATGGTCAAGCATTGAATAACGCTTAGCCATTTTTTGATTAAAAGTTTTACCGTGAGGACTAAGTAGTATGACTTTTTGTTTGCCTTTTATTCGTTTTTCTTTTGCATGGTTTATTGCATTTACTAATACATCTACTCTTAAAATCATTCCTGCTCCCCCACCATATGGTGTATCATCAACTATCTTATGTTTCCCCAGTCCAAAATCTCTTAAATTTATAAATTCAATGTTAATTTTCCCCTTTTCTTTTGCACGTTTTATAATTGAATGACTAAAAGGACCATCAAACATTTCGGGGAACAAGCTAGTAATTGTAATTTTCATAAAAGCTACTTTTATTTTAACAGATTTATTCCTGGGGGTTTTCTAAAAGCGATATATATATTTTTTTATTTTGTTTTACTGCCGGGATTCTTAAGACATTTCTTATGGCTTTAATTATTTTTCCATTTTTTCCAATAACTTTCCCCATATCTTCTTTAGCAACAGTAACTTCGTAATTTATAACACCTTCATTTTCCTCTTCTTTTATTTCTATTTTTTTAGGATTATCAACAATTGAGGAAATAATAAAATTTAAAACGTCTTTCATTTGTTAATTATTTTTTCTACGGTTTCACTGGGGATTGCTCCCTTTGAAAGCCAATAGTTATAACGCTCTTTGTTAATCTCAAATTTTCCGCCTTTCCCTTTTTCATAAAAACCTAAAAGCTCAACGGCTTTTCCGTCTCTTCTTGACCTTTTTTCTTTAACTGCGATTCTAAATTTTCGCTCCCCTTTTTTTCCTGTTCTGGTTAGTCTTATTGTTAATGACATAGTTTATTATTTTAACATTATTTCCTAATTCTCTCAAGCGCTATCTTAGCTGCTTTTTCCTCTGCTTCCTGTTTTGATTTACCTTTTCCTGTTCCTAATAATTCCTTATTTACAAATACACCGATTGTAAAAGTTTTAGCGTGCGAAGGTCCTTCTTCTTTTATTACTTTATAAACAGGAGATTTTTGTTTTCTTGCCTGTATGGTTTCCTGAAGAAGGCTTTTTGGGTCTTTAAAAGCTTTTGTTTTTACGTATTCATCTGCTTTTGGTACTAAGGTTTTATTTAAAAACTTAATAACTTCATCAATTCCCTGATCTAAAAATAACGCTCCAACAAATGATTCATAGCAATTTGCCAGTAAGCTTTGGCTTTCTCTCCCTCTTGAGTCCTCTTCTCCTCTTGATAGTTTTAAAAATTTTCCAAAATTAAGCTCTCTTGCAATTCCAGCTAGGCTTTTAGTGTTTACTAAAAGCGATCTTAGGTTTGTGAGTGTCCCCTCTTCAAAATTAGGATAGTTTTTGTATAAATATTTTGAAATTACAAAGGAAATAACACTATCTCCTAAAAATTCAAGTCTTTCATTAGATGAGATATTTTCTTTTGTTTCATTTAAAAAAGACCGGTGTGTAAAGGCCTGATCAAATAGTTTTTTATTTTTAAATTTTGGAATCATATTTTTTTAAAACATTTCCTAATGCCCCGTTTACAAAGGAGGGGCTTGTTTCTCCTCCGTATTCCTTGGCGAGTTCTATTGCTTCATCTATTATAACTTTCTTTGGATTTTTTTTCTCAATTAATAATTCATAAATTGAAAGCCTTAAAATTGCAAGGTCGATTCTGTTAATTTTTGCAATTGGAAATTCAGGAGCTGCATCAGTAATTTCTTTATCAATTTTTTCAAATAATTTAACAATTTCTCTTGCTTTACTGGAAATGTTTTGTTTTTTAAAATCGTATTTAAACAAATCCTCAATAATTTTTTGTCTTTTAATATGACGCGGGTCAAGAGGGTTTTTCATTTAAGCTATTTTGTATCTTCTTTTTTTCTTCTTTCTACTTTTAATTTTTCTGTCTTTACAACTTCTTTTCCTTTATAAAAACCACAGTATTTACAAACACTATGTGCTTTTATCTTCTTACCGCAGTTTTTGCACTTTACAGTTTTTAAAATAGAAAGCTTAATAGCTTGTCTTCTTTTTCCCTGTTTTTGTCTTGAATGTCTCTTTTTTGGTTCTTGTGGCATAAATGTAATTTTACTTTATTTTAGGCTTGGTTGCAATAAGTTTTAATCAGGAGAGATATTTTTACTCTCTATATTATTAATCTTATCTTTAAGCATTTCAAAATTATCTAAGTTATTAATAACACCTTCTGCTTCTTTTCTGGTTTGTTTTATTAAGTCAAAGTCGGAAAAGGAAGCAACTTTAAGAGCTGGTATCCCGTGTTGAAGTGTTCCATAAAGTTGTCCTGGTCCTCTTAGTTTTAAATCAAGTTCAGCAAGCTTTGGGCCAAAGTCAATTTTTTCCATTGATTTAAGCCTATTAATAGTTTTCTCACTTGTTGAAGAGGTAAACAAAAGACAAAAGGATTGTTTATCCCCTCTTCCGACTCTTCCTCGAAGTTGATGAAGCTGTGCGAGCCCAAATCTTTCCGACTGTTCAATTAACATTATAGTTGCGTTTTTAATATCTATTCCTACTTCAACAACCGGAGTTGAAACTAAAATGTCATATTTTTTATCTTTAAATTTTTTTAAGATTTCATTTTTTTCTTTTCCCTTCATTCTTCCGTGAAGTAAGCCAAGTTTTAGCTTTGGAAAAATATTTCTCTTTAGCAGCTCATACTCCTTAGTGACAGCTTTAACGGAGGCTAGGTTTTCAGACTCTTCAATTAAAGGACAGATAATAAAGACCTGGCTTTTGTTGTTTTTTATTTCTTTTTCAATCCAGCTATATGCTCCTTTTCTTTTTTCTATTGGTACAAACCAGGTTTTAATTTTTTTTCTTCCTTTTGGCATTTCATCTAAGAATGATAAATCCAAATCTCCATACATAGTTAAGGCTATTGTTCTTGGAATAGGTGTTGCTGTCATGGTTAAAACATGAGGATTTTTACCCATACTTCTAAGCACTGCTCTTTGCTCAACTCCAAAACGTTGCTGTTCATCAATAATTACAAAGCCTAGCTTTTCCATTATTTTTTTCTGGTATAAAAGAGCATGGGTTCCAATTAGAACATCAGCTTCTATTTTTTTAGGTCTTAAAGAAGAAGTTAAAAGTTTTACCTTTATTTTAAATGGTTTTAAAAGCTTATTAATTGTTTCATAGTGTTGTTTTGCTAAGATTTCAGTTGGCGCCATAAGAATTGATTGATAACCGTTTAAAAAGGTTAAGTACATAGCAATTGCGCCAATTACTGTTTTACCGCTTCCAACCTCACCCTCCAAAAGTCTGTTCATTGCTTTTTCTTTTGAAAAATCAGCAAAAATTTCTTTTACCACTCTTTTTTGAGCATTAGTTAGCTCAAAAGGAAGCTTTGTTAAAAATTCTTCAATTTTTTCCTTAAAGCTTAAGACCTTAAACGGTTTTTTAAGTTTTTTTTCATCCCACTCTTTTTTTCGTTTTAATGAGTTAAGCTGAATTAAAAACAGTTCATCAAAAGACAATCTTTCTCTTGCTTTTTCTACTTCATTAAGGGTCTTTGGAAAATGTACTCTATTTAGTGCATCTTTTAAGCCAATTAAATTATTCTTCTTAAGAATTTCACTTGGTAAATACTCTTTAATATCTGCTGTTTTTAAAAGATTATGTACTTGTCTTCTTAGCCATTTTGAACTGACCCCCCTAGTTTCTGGATAAATTGGGACCATTCTTCCGGTATGAATTATTTCGTTTTCATTAAAAATAACTTCAAAATCAGGCGACTGAAGCATTTTTGTATTCCTAAAAAGAGTTACTTTTCCGGATAAAGAAATCTTATCCCCTTTTTTTATTGTTTTAGTAAGGTATGGTTGATTAAACCAGATAACATCAATTTCACCTGTTTCATCTTTTACTTTTGCTTTTTGAAGCTTTTTCCACCTTGTATACTCATTTTTAATATCAACTACTTTTCCTTTTACAGTTACTACTTCCCCGGCCTGTACTTCTGCTATTTTTGAAATTAAAGAAAAATCATCGTATCTAAAAGGAATGTGAAATAAAAAATCTTCAACTTTTGTTATTCCCAGTTTTTCAAGACGGGAGGAATACATCTTATATGCCCTTGAGGCTTCTTTAACGGAAGTTTGTAAGTTCATAAGTATCTAAGTATTACTGAAGAAAAAGAAATGGTAAAAAAGATGTTGCAATTAAAGCAATAGTTGCCACTGCTATAATTATTTTCCAGATCCAAGTATGTTTTCTAAATATTTCCATGAAGATAATAATACCAAAAATTTAAGAAGATGTCTAAGGAATGCTGGGATATCCCAAGTATTCTAGTTTTTAGCTTGCTAAGTCAATATGCTAGACATAGATAAATAGAGGGGTATAATAATATTATGCACATAATGTATATCGATGAATCAGGAGACACAATTTCCCTAAATCAAGGTGGGAAGAAATTTCTAGCATTGACTGGATGTATAGTCTTTGAGAACGATATTCCTAGAATTGAGAAGGACCTTAGGGATATAAAAACTAAATTTTTTCAAAATCCGGATATTGAAATCAAATCAAATTTCCTTCGTTATGCAAATCCTGACTTGAAAGAATCGTCTCCGATAAAGCTTAACGACAGAGCAAAATATGATGAACTGGAAAAAGATATGACTAGTTTTCTTAATAAAATTCCAATTACTCTCTATTCTATCGTTATTGATAAGACTGCTTATTGGCAACAATACCCTTCTCAAAACCCTTATGATATAGCATATGCTTTTCTTCTTGAACGATTTCAAAAATATCTTAAAAGCAAAAATTCTTATGGAATTTGTATAATCGACCCTAGAGAGGGTCAAGTAGAGAAAAACTTTATCGGTCAAGAGCTAGATAGGCTTCACAACCAAATGAGATGGAATCCTAGTGGGATATTAAATAAATGCCCTAATATCATTGAAAGACTTTTGTTTTCTACTTCTGATAAAACCATAGGAATTCAGATTGCTGACTTATATTGCTATCCTGTATTTCATATCTTCGAATATAATAAAGCAAAGGGGGAATACTGGAGATTTGATGAGCTAACTCTACCTAAGCTATATATTCAAAATGAAGTTTTAGACGGTTTTGGGCTTAAATTCTTCCCCGATAATACGAAAAAAGGTCTTCGCTTTTTTAGCTAAGACCTGTTTTCGATGGGCGCCATTACCTGGCGACCATCTATATTATATCTTACAATAATAAGTGTTTGTCAAGAGTTTAATTTTAATTACATACATATGCTTTCACATGGAATACCGTCTTTGTCTTTGTCTAAGCTGCTTACACCACAACTATTTAAATAGAAGTAAGCTTCACTACAAGAAGACATTTCTCCACAAGTAGTTTTACCGGCACAAGTAAATTCTTCAGATAATTGTGGAGCTTGAGTAGGGATAGGGGTCCATGTTTTTTCTACAGGTATTGCGGTTGGTTTAGATGTAGGAGTGGGTGTTTTAGTAGGTTTTAAGGTAATGGTTGGAGTTTGAGTTTTTATAGCAGCTAATGTTGGCGTCGAAGTGATTTTATTTTCTTCATCTATTGTTTTAGCTTTGGTTGTAGTTTGTTCTTTAATATTTTCTGTTCGCGTTGAAGGATTAGTAATTCCGACTGCATAGGCAGAGCTAAACAACAAAGCTAATACTCCGATTACAGAAAAGCTAGCACTTTTTATTTTTTTATTTGAAACCTTTGAATTAACTAGCCAGGTAGTTAAAAATAAGATCGTTAAGGGAAGAAAAAATAACCCAACTATAATAGCTATTGGTACTGTAATATACTTTTTTCTGCCTTTAAAAACCTTTCTCATTTTAAACTGTATTGTTCTTATAGCAGACATTACATTTCAAGTCAAAATTAACCACCGTGTTGCACAATCAATGAGATCAGATACTCTTGCTATTTATTGCTGTCCTTTGTTATTGTCGTCAATCATAAATTTTATTTTTTTAAAGGTGTCAAATTGCTATAATTAAACTATGAAAAAACTAAAAATCATTCTTTTTGTAATAGCAACTTTATTCGCTGTCTTTGCTATTGATAATTTAGTTCCTGATAGCGATGGATATATTTATCCTTATACATTTCCATCAGATATTTTTTATTTAATTTTCTATGTATTACTAGTGTTGTATATTGTTCTTAAAAAACTAAAAGCTAAAATTTTCCGCTAATTGATATAGCAATGCTATTATGGCAAAACCTTATAGAATTTTTTTTAAAATCTTAATCGCTATTTATTTGGGAGTTGCTCTTTATATTGCTATGATTTATTTATGCGTAGCATTTGAATAATTCCCACTAATCTTCTTTTTTTAAAGACCTGACAAGAAAAAGAATACTTTTTTTAGCTTCAATAATTATTAAAAATGCTTTTATTGTGGAGTTAATACGATATTTGATATAATATTTTTATGACAAATGTTGCAGCTAAAAAATACGAAAAAAATAATCCTAAAAAAGCACAAATAATAAAAAAAGCTATTAATAAAGGTATAAAACAATATGAAGAAACCTTCCGAAGGCTCGCTACAGCCTAGCTAGATAAAAATAGAGAACACTGAAGGAAAAATGAAAGAAGTATTAAAGAAGTTAAGAAAAAACTAATTTATAATACCTATTTCTCCCTATTCTTAAAATCCCTTCTTTAGCAGTATCGTCTGATTTGATTTTTTTATCGTTTAGAATTAATCCTTGCTGCTCCCCTAGTCTTTTTACCTTTGATTTACTGTCAATAATATTTTTTTCAACTAATAAATCTTCAATTTTTTGATTTTTTTTAAATTTAATTTCAGGAATATCAGTTGGTAAGCCTTTTTCCTGAACTGTTTTCTTAAAGTTTTCTTCGGCTTCCTTAGCGTCTTTTTCAGAATGCAGTTCTGAAGTAATTGCAAATGCAAGTTTCTTCTTAGCAGCCATTGGATCGTTTTTTGAAAGTTTTTCAAGCTTTTCTAATTCTTCCATTGGTACATTACTTGCTAGGGTAAGATAATTCATTATTAAATTATCTTTTATTGCCATTACTTTTCTATACATGTCATTTGGTTTATCATCTAACCAAATTGCGTTTTGATAGGACTTACTCATTTTTCTACCGTCAATCCCTTCAAGAAGCGGAACTGTTAAGACAAATGATTCTTTACCTCTTAAGTTCTTTTGAAGAGTTCTCCCTGCTTGGATATTAAAGGTTTGATCTGTTCCACCCACTTGAACATCTGTATCCATGCAATAACTGTCATATCCTTGCGCAACAGGATACAAGACTTCTGAGAGGTTAATCATTTTTCCGCTATTTAGTCTTTTTTTAATTAACTCTCTTGAGATAAAATCTCCTAAGGTAAAATGTCTTGTAAGTTTTATTATCTGTTCGTAATCTAATTTTTTAAGCCATTCACTGTTATACCTAACGATTACTTTTGAAAAATCCAAAATCTTTTCAGCCTGTTTCTTATATGTTTTAAAATTACTGTTAATCTCTTCAACTGATAATGCAGGGCGCGGTGAATCTTTATCTGAAGTATCACCGATTAAACAGGTATAATCGCCGATTAAAAATGTAACATAATGTCCTGCATTGGCAAATTGCTGAATTTTTCTTAAAGCAACTGCATTTCCTAAATGAAGCTGTGTAAAGGTTGGGTCAATTCCCAAATAAATGTTTAATTTTCTTCCTGATTTTAACTCTTTTTCTAAAAGTTTTTTGGAGGGAATAATATTTGCTACTCCCCTATTTAATATTTCATCAATTTTTTCCATATCGAAAGTATAGCATATTTTAAGTTTGAGAGTAAATTTGCTATACTTTACATTAATGATGGATTATTCAAGAAGATCAAGAAGAAAAAGGCTTAAGCGGCCTTCTAAGATTTTTAAGGCGAATAAGATAACAAAATATGTTTTCTTTGGCTTAATTGGTCTTATTCTCTTTGTAGTTGTTCTATTTCTTTGGTATTCAAGAGATTTACCAACTCCTGGAAAATTATCAGATGGAAATATTCCCCAGTCTACAAGAATTCTAGATAGAGACGGTGTTGTTCTTTACGATATTTATGATCAGCAAAACAGAACTTATGTTGAGCTTTCTAAAATGCCAAAGTATTTAAAAGAAGGCACAATTGCAATTGAAGACAAGGATTTCTACTCACATAAAAGCTATTCCATTGCAGGATATGCAAGGTCATTTTTAAGAGCAATTACTTTTAGGGGAATTACCGGAGGTTCAACGCTAACCCAGCAACTGGTTAGAAATACACTGATTTCAGCTGAGCGAACAATTCCAAGAAAAATTAAGGAATTTATTTTAGCAGTTGAGGTTGATAGAAAATATTCAAAAGATGAGATACTTGAGCTTTACTTAAACAACGTTCCCTATGGTGGTACAAATGTTGGTGTTGAAACAGCAGCTGAAAACTATTTTGGTAAAAAAGTTGAAGATTTAGACTTAATTGAATGTGCAATTCTTGCAGGGATGCCCCAAAGCCCCTCATATTTTTATCCTTATGGATTTCACCCTAAAGCATATATTAATAGGACTAAGGATGTTTTAAGAAGAATGAGAGAAGATGGATATATTACAGATAAACAGGAAAAAGATGCAGTTGCTAAATTACCAAGCGTTAAGTTTTTACCAAAGAGTCATTCTATTAAGGCTCCACATTTTTCTTTTTATGTTAGAAACTTATTGGTTGAAAAGTTTGGTGAGCAAATGGTTGAAACAGGCGGTCTTCAGGTAACCACAACACTTAATTATGACTTACAAAAAAAAGCAGAAGAAATAGTTAAAGATGAAGTAGCAAAAGCTAAAAACTTAAAAGTTGGAAATGGAGCAAGTGTTGTGCTTGATCCTAAAAACGGTGAGATTTTATCCCTGGTTGGAAGCAGAGATTTTTTTGCAACCAAAGCAGCAAGTACTAAGGGAGATGTTTCCTTTGAGGGACAATTTAATGTTATTACCCAGGGTTTAAGACAGCCCGGTTCCTCTATTAAGCCGGTTACTTATGCTACAGCGCTTGATAAAGGATATACTGCATCAACTGTAATTTTGGATACAAAAACCGTATTTCCAAATCAAGGAGGAGAAGATTATGTACCGGTTAATTACGATGGAAAATATCATGGTCCTGTTCAGGTAAGGTTTGCCCTTGGTTCATCACTTAATATACCGGCTGTTAAAATGTTGGCTATGGTTGGTATTAAAAACATGCTTGAGACAGCATATAATATGGGAATTTCAACCTTTGAACCGACTTCAAGTAATGTTTCAAGATTTGGTTTATCAATTACTTTAGGAGGAGGAGAGGTTGTGCCGCTTGAGCTGGCTACTGCCTATTGTGCTTTTGCCAATGGAGGATATAAGGTTGAACCGGTTGCAATTCTTAAAGTAACTGATAGGAAAGGGAAAGTATTATATGAATATAAAGAAACCAGTTCTAAAAAAAGAGTTTTGAAAGAAGAAATTGCCTTTATAATCTCCCATATTTTACTTGATAATAATGCAAGACTGATTACCTTTGGAGAAAACAGCTATTTAAATATTAGAACAAGGGAGATTGCCGTTAAAACTGGTACAACAGATGATAAAAGAGATAACTGGGCTGTTGGTTGGACGCCAAACGTTTTGGTCTTAGGCTGGGTTGGAAACAATGATAACAGCGAAATGGGCGCAGTTGCTTCAGGAGTTACCGGTGCAACGCCAATTTGGAGAAATGTAATACTAGAGGCAATAAAGGATTTACCAAACGAAGAATTTAAAAAACCTGATAATGTATTAGCCTTAACAATTGATGCATTAGGAGGAGGTCTTCCGGCAGATGGACAGGCAACCAGAACCGAATATTACATTAAAGGAACAGAACCACAAGGACTAGCAGCAATTTATCAGGACGTAAAAGTGTCCAAAGAAGATAACGGAAGTAAGCTTGCCAGTGATTCTGAAATTGAACATGATGATTATGACACTAAAAAGTTTATTGTTTTTGAGGAAAAAGACCCAATATCAACTGATGGAAGAAATCGTTGGCAGGATGGGATTAATGACTGGTTAAAAGATAATTATAAGGATGATTCTTTATATCATCCGCCAACAGAGAAATCAGAAAGAAAAGCAACAGAGAAAAAAGAGGAAGAAGAGCCAACAGTAACACCTGAGCTTACTCCAACACCTACTCCGTAGCTATTTTTAATAGCCTTACTCCTCTTTTGTTAATCTCTCTTTTTTTATCGAGCATGTTTTTGAAACGAAAATCAATTTCGCCTAATTTTAAAAACTTATTGTTTTTATAAACTAATGGGTCAACATATCTGAATTTCTTATGAGCAATTTTTTTACTTTTTAAAAATTTATTAAGCGATTTATTTCTAAGTACAAATAAGATTTTCTGTATTTTTTTATCCTTACTTTGTTTTAGAATGTTTTGAATATATAAATCGTCTTTTTGAAAATCACTAAATGTAATTTCTTTTCTATCTAAAGCAATTTTTAAGATGTTTGCAAAAAGCCGGTATCTATTCACTGCCTCAAAGCCTCCCCAATGCTCAAGGTTTCTGTTTAAGAAATATTTAGCAAAAAGAAAAGCTATTTCTTTATTGTTAAAAACAATTTTTTCATCAATTACGTTTAATCCCCTAAAGCATTTTTTAGCGATTTTTAGCGGAAATTCTCTTAAGGAGTAATCAATTCTATCTGCGCAAAGGTTTGGAATATCTTTTTCTAAAAGTGGGAAGTTTTGATGATTTGCAATTCTTAAGGGATTAATTTTATGTTTTTCTAAAATTAAAGATATTTTTTTATCTAAAATATGTTTTTCATGTTGACTATCCTGGTAGTCTTCAGTGTGTCCCTCTCCTACCACCCAGTCAATTACATGAGAGAACGCAGTATGTGATATATCATGTAAAAGTCCTGCAATCTGTTCCTCCTCATCTACTCCTAAAGTTTTTAATAATATCATTACTCCTAAGCTATGTTCATATCTTGAATAATTTTTTAAATGATAAAATTCATCAGGGACACCAAACTGTCCAATATTTTTAAGCCTCAATAAAGGCTTTGAGCTAAGAAGCTCTAAAATAACAGGAGAAGTAATTTTTACTTTTCCATAAATTCTATCATTTAGGAAAACATACTTTTGCATAATTTATTTTTTAAGGTAGGCAGAAAAAGCTGATTTAAGAGAGGATAAGATTTTTTCTCTGATTTCAGATACTTCTTTATTAGTTAAGTTCTTTTCAAAGTGTTGATAAATAACATGAAATGTTCTTGTGTTTTCATATTGGTCTAAAAGCGTAACGTCTTCGATTAAATCACTTTGTTCTTTAATCTTTTTTATTATCTCATTGGTTTTTACATTTTCATCAGCAATAATTGCTAAATCTTCAATAACCGGCGGGAATTTACTTAGTGGTTTGTAATTTTTTTTAAGATTTACAAACTTTAAAATTTCATCTAAATTTAGCTCAAAATTGATTAAATCTTCATCAAAAATTTGTATTTCCCCGATATATTCTTTGTTTATAAAAAGAGATGCGCCGTTTACTTCTCTTTCCGATTCTTTAAATTTAACATTTTTAATTCCCAGATCAATTAATAACTGTTCAAGAATTCCTTTTACTTCAAAAAAGGAAAGATTGTTTTTCTTTACAATTCCTGCAAAATGAAGTATTTCTGCTGGCAGTTTATTTCCCCTTTTTTCATAAACGTTAGATATTTCAAAAATTCTAATTTCTTTTTTGGTGGAGTTTTTCTTAATCACTTCAAGCAAGCTTGGAATAAGAGTTTTTCGCATGTAAACCATGTCTTCATTTATCGGGTTTGCTATCTCAACTGAATCATTAGTTGGTCCTTCTAAAAGTTCTTCCGAAACCATTGAATAGGTATAGCATTCTGTAAAACCCCAGTATTTTAAGGCATTTTTTACTCTTTTTATTAAGAAGTATTCGTCTTTTTCTATTTGTTTCTCATCCGTTTGAAAAAGCGGAACAATAACGCTTGGTAGTTTATCATACCCATAGATTCTTCCAATTTCCTCAATTAAGTCTTCGGGAAGTGTAATGTCTTCTGCCCTAAAACTTGGCGGTCTTACTATTATTTCTTTTCCTATTGTTTTTACCTCAAAGCTTAATTTAGTTAATATTTTTTTGCATTTTTCAATGGGAATATGAACGCCGATTACTTTTTCTATCTTTTTCTCACTTATCTTAATGTCTTTAATCTTTTGTTTTACTGGGTAAATATCAATAATATTTGATAATAATTTCCCTTCAGCAAATTCTTCATAAAGTTTTATTCCTCTTTGCATTGCAGTTAAGGCAAGTTCTCTATCGACTCCTTTTTCATTTAAAATTGCAGCTTCACTTCTTATACCTTGTTTCATTGAGGTTTTTCGAATTTGTGAAGGCTTATTATTATCAAAAAATAGGATTATTCTTTTTGTGTTTTCAGTTACAACGCTGTTTGCTACTCCCATTATTCCAAGTAAATCAATAATTTCTCCTTTTCCATTATCGGCAACAATATCATCTCCTTCTAAAACATGCTCTTTACCATCCAGGGTTTTAATTTTTTCTCCTTTTTTTGATTTTCGAATAATTATTTTATGAGTATCAATTCTGTCATAATCAAAAACATGGCATGGGTGGCCAACTTCCCGCATGACGTAGTTTGTAATATCAATTAAGTTATTTAAGCTTCTAATATTAGATGATTCAAGTCTTTCAGCAATAAACTTGGGAGATTTTTTAACTTTTACTTCTAAAATTGCAGCTAAAACCCGATAAGTAATACTTTCATCATTTACTATTGTTAAAGGAAGTTTTTCTTTTATACTTATTTGTTTTTTGTCAATGTTTAAAGGCATAAAAGTCGCCTCAATTCCAATTTCTGATAGAGTTGCAGCTGCTTCTCTTGCAATCCCTAAAACTGACATTAAATCAGGTCTATTACTGGTAACCTCAATGTGGTAAAGATAATCTGTTCCTTTTTTTTCAAGTTTCTCAACAGAAACACTGCTTAAGGACAAGGTTTTAGCAATTTGAGAAGCATTTGCTTTAGTTTTTAAATGTTCTCTTAACCAGCTGTCTAAAATTTGTATATTCATAATTAAAATTGTTCTAAAAATTCAAGTTTATTTGAATACAATAATCTTATATCGTCAATTTCCATTCCCTCTTTCATCATTAATACTCTTTCAATTCCCCAGCCAAAGGCAAACCCGCTATAAATTTCAGGATCAATTTTTACATTTTTTAAAACATTTGGATGAACCATTCCTGCTCCGCCTAATTCAAGCCAACCCTCTTTACAAAGTCTGCAGCCCTTCCCTTTACATACTCCGCAGGAAACATCAACTTCCAACGATGGTTCAGTAAATTGAAATTGATAAGGTCTTATCCTTGATTTCCTACTCTTTCCAAAATATGACTTAACAAAAAAATCCAAGGTTCCTTTAAGATGAGAAAGAGAAATGTTTTTATCAACTACTAAACCTTCAAATTGGTGAAACATTGGTGTATGTGAAACATCAGCCTGACGTCTGTAGCATTTGGCAATGTTTAACATTCTAATTGGTAGTTTTTTTTCCTCCATTTCCCTAATCTGTCCGGATGAGGTGTGTGGTGTTAAAACAATTTCACTGTCTTTACCACCATCTTGTTTTATAAAAAAGGTTTCCCAGTCATCTCTTGCCGGATGGTCTTTTGGAAAATTTAACGCCTCAAATGCATACCAGTCCAGTTCAATTTCGGGATGTTTAACCTTTGTAAAGCCGATTTTTTCAAAAATTGAAACAATTTCCTCAACCGCCTGAGTGATTAAATGTAAGTGGCCAAGTGGGGGTAAAATTGAGGGGTTACTGTAGTCAATTTTTTTTCTGGCTTTTTTTGTTTTAATTTCAGCCAGTTCTTTTTTTCGATTAGCAAGTGTTTCCTCAAGAATTTTTTTAACTTCATTTGCTAAAGCGCCAATTTCCGGTCGTTTTTCAATTGGTAGCTTTGAAATTTCCTTAATTGCTTTTGTTAAGCTTCCGTTTCTTCCTAAAAATTGTATCTCAAGCTCTTGTAATTCTTTTAAGTCACAAGCGTCAATTATTAAAGACACTGCAGAATTCTTAATTGAGATTAATTTCTCTTCCATAAGCTTAATTATAGCAGGGTTAATTACGGTAAAAAAGGCTTAAGGGTTATTTAGCGGCTTTTACAATTTCTGAAAAAGTTTTTGGGTCGTTTAAGATAAGATCTGCTAGAATTTTTCTATCCAGTTCTATTTTTTTCTTTTTTAATGCGTTTATAAACTTACTGTAAGAAATACCCTCTTTTTTACAAGCTTCACTAATTCTTAAAATCCAAAGTCTTCGAAAGTCTCTTTTTTTAAGCTTTCTGCCGTGATACGCATATGCTCCGGCATGAAGACTTGCTTCTTTAGCTACTTTTGTTAAGCGGCTCTTGGTTCCCCTATAACCCTTAACAGACTTTAATAATTTATTATGTTTCCTTCTTGATATTTTTCCTCTTTTTATTCTTGCCATATTAAGCTTCTCCTAACATCTTTTTTATTTTCTTAGCAAACTTGCCTTTCATTATACCTGGCTCTTTTTGCCTTCTTAATCTTGACTTTGACTTATTGGCTTTAAGGTGGCTTTTATATTGATGAGAAAAGATAACTTTTCCTCTTTTTGTTACCTTAAATCTTTTGCGAACTGATTTCTTGATTTTTTTCTTTGACATCTTTGTTTTTCCTTTCTGGCGATAAAACACTAATCATTTGCCTTCCCTCAAAGTGTTTTTCCCGCTCTATTTTTGAAACATCTTCTAATTCCTTTATTGCCCTGTTTAATACTTCTTCTCCGATTTCAGGATGTGTTATTTGTCTTCCTGCAAATCGCATTACAAATTTTACCTTATCCCCGTCTTCTAAGAATCCTCTTGCTCTATTAACCATAACCATTAAGTCGTGATCGTCCATTAATGGTCCAAGTCTTACCTCTTTAGTGTCAGTATTTTTTGCTTTTCTTTTCTCTTCCCGTTTCTTCTTTGATTCTTGATATAGAAATTTTTTAAAGTCAATTATTTTTGCGACTGGTGGATTTGCCTTTGGGGCAATTTCAACCAAGTCTAATTCTTGACTTTTGGCCATCTCAAGCGCTTCGTATTTTTTTAAAACTCCTATTTGTTTTCCTTCGCTGTCCAATACACGAAGCGTTAAAGCACCAATCTGATGATTGGTTCTATAAAATCTTTTTTCCTCTGGTCTTTTTCTATGTCTTTTTATCAATTTCTTCTTTTACCCTACTTAAAAATTGAGAAAGACTTAGAATACCTAAATCTTTCCCATCTCTTGTTCTAATTGAAATTGAGTAAGTGTTACCACTTTCTACTTCTTTGTCCCCTATTATACCCATATAGGGTACTTTTTGTAAAGTAGCTTGCCTTATTTTTGATTGCATGGTTTCAGAGCGGTCATCAACCTCAACCCTTATATTTTCCTCATTTAATTTTTTTTCAATTTTTCTTGCATATTCTACGTGTTTTTCGGTTATTGGAATAAGTTTTACTTGAACAGGTGAAAGCCAGAGCGGAAAAGCTCCCTGATAATGCTCGGTTAAAATTGCCAAAAAACGCTCAAATGAACCAAAGATTGCCCGATGAATCATTACCGGTTTTTCCTTTTTGCCATCTTTGTTAATATATGAAAGCTTAAAGGCTTCAGGCATATGAAAATCAAGCTGCACTGTTGCTAATTGCCAATCTCTATCTAGGGAATCTTTTATATGCATGTCAATTTTTGGTCCGTAAAATGCTCCGTCTTTTTCTTTTACTTTATACTTAATTTTTTTAACTTTTAGCGCTTCTTCTAAATCTTTTTCTGCCTTTTCCCAGTTTTTAACAGATCCTGCAAAAACTTCAGGCCTTGTAGCAAGACAAAATTCATACTTAAAGTTAAAGCTATTATAAAAGGTAATCATTGTGTCTAAAATGCTTACAACCTCATCAATAATCTGATCTTCAGTAGCAAAAATGTGTGCATCATCCATGGTTAATTGTCTTACTCTAAGCAGTCCGTTTACTTCCCCGCTTTTTTCTCTTCTGTGAAGTCTTCCAAGCTCTGATAGCCTTAAAGGAAGCTCTTTATATGTTCTTGGCCTAAAGCGATATATAATAGTAGCTTCAGGACAATTCATTGGTTTTATGGTATAGCTTTCAGGATGTTTATCATTCTCATCATCAGCCAAGATAAGATTGTACATATTATGCTCTCCAAACTTTGTCCAATGTCCTGACTCTTTAAAAAGTTTTGACTTAATCATTATCGGAGTTGAGGTTTCCTTATACCCTTTTTTATCAGTTAATTCTCTGATGTATTTTTCAAGTTCTTTAAAAAGAACCATGCCGTTTGGTAGCCAGAATGGTGCACCCGGTGCATAATCATGGCTAAAAAACAGTTCCTGTTCTTGTCCTATTTGTTTGTGGTCTTTTAGTTTTTGGCTATTCATGGTTGGCTATTTTAGCAAATACGGAGCTGATTGTAAATTTTTTAAAACTATTGTGGTAACTTGCGTTGCAACCTCTCCTAAAAACGGTACAAGATTAACAACTCTTAATATGTATGTAATTATTCCAACAATTATTGTTACTCCGATTGTTGCTCCTAATCCCCAGGATATTCCACCGATAAAATTATTTACAATTAGTCTTTTTTTGTTTGTGTTAACTTGTTCGTGTCTTTCCATTCTATTTAAAGCATAAGGAAGTTGAGGTTGTTTGTCAATTATTTTGCTTCAAGTTGTGGTGCAATTTGCTGCATGGCTTTAAGACAAATATCAATAAATTCATTTAAGGGAATATTAAGTCTTTCCTCACACATTTTTATCTGTTCCCTTGCTGCTCCTTTAGCAAAGTTTTGGTCTTTAAACCTGTTTAAAATAAAATCAGTAGTTAGAGAAGATAATTTTTTATCAGGGTGGATAAGCATAGCGGCAATAATTAGACCGGTTAGTTCATCTGATGTATACATTGCCCAGTCCATTTTGGATTTTGGCGCTACTCCATTGTATTGAAACGCATGGGCTTTAATTGCGTATAGTACATCTGGGGGTAATTGGTTTCCGATTTTTTCCTCTAAAATTAGAGAGTGTTTTTCAGGATGATTTTTGGATAATTCATAATCTGCATCATGAAGTAACCCCACAAGTCCCCATTTTTCCTCATCTTGAGGATTCCTATTTGGATTAAGCTTTACGTACAGTGCTTTCATTACTGCCTCCGTAGCCAAATGATGTTTTAGAAGGTTTTTATTCTTTACGAGTTGAGTTAATAATTGATATGCAGTGTTTCTGTCCATAATACAAGTGGGCCCAAGGGGGCTCGAACCTCTGACCTTTCGCACGTCAAGCGAACGCTCTAACCAACTGAGCTATGGGCCCAAAACCTAAGCTAAATTATAACAGGAAAAATAATAAGTGGCAATTGTAGCTAAAATGTTAACCTGTTTGTTGAGCAACCGCTCTTTCACCTGATAAGCCGTAGCTTGTACCGTGTTTTTTATATAATCCCCAGTAATCTTTTCTTTTACCTTTACCACTAATTGCTTTTAGCCATTGTTCAGCGCTTTCAACTCTAACCCTGGCTGTTTTAACAACTGAAAGCATCCATTCAAAAAAGTTCTGATGGTATTTACCTGGAGTCTTAGGTGTTGAAATCTGGGTAATCCCTCTAAATTGTACTTCAAGTGTTTTTGAAGTTTTAGATAGTTTTTTAAGTTCAACAACAATCTCTTCAACTCTTTGAAGAAGTACTTGATCCTGTTCTCTTCTTGCTCTTTTTTCAGCGTGGAGGATTTCACTTCTGTAATCAATTCCAGCTTCAACTCTTACATTTTTCTTAGTCTCTTCTTTTTTGAAGTTAATTTCTTCTCCCTCAATTAAGTCGCCTGAAGTGTTTCGAGTTTGCTCTCCTCTTACTGATAAAAGTTGTTTCCAGATATCATGGATTGATTCTTGAACAAGATCTTCTTTAAATGATTTAGCAACGCCTTTTCCCAAGCCTCTTAATGCCTCAATGGAGTCTTCCTCAATTTTGTCGTGTTGCCTTGTTTTAACTTTGGCCATAACAACCCCCGTTATATCACAGGTTTTTAAGGAAATCAAGTGTTTTTTGCTGTCTTATAATACTGGCCAGTAAATATCTGTTTGAGGCAAGATTTTTCTTTTCCTCTTCACTCTTTCCCTGGCTTATAGCTTCATCAATTTCTTTTTCTTCAACTGAAATCTTCTCATCCTCGGCAATTTGTCTTAAGATAAACTCAAAACTAATGTCATTTTTAGCCTTTAATTCGTATTCTTCTTTAAGTTTTTCAGCTGTTTTATTGCTTGAAGCTAAATATTGATCAAGAGTTAAGCCTAGTCGTTTAATCTCATCTAAGGTTTGTGCTAAAAGCCTTTCGGTTTCAGAATCAATAATGATTTGAGGAATTTTCAACTTTGCACTGTTTAACAACTCTTTAATTATTTCTTCAAGGTTTGGCGAGGTTGGTTCTTTTCCGGGAATTACAATTTTTGATTTTGCATTAATTTTTTTAATATTTTCCTTGTAATTTCCAAGTTCAACTTTTGGTGCTTCACAGGTTGTGGCAATAAACTGAAAGTCCTTATCTTTCTCAAGTTTTCCGATTTGAATTCTTGGTGAAATAACCGGATTCAATTTATGTTCTTTTACAGCTTCAACATAGCCTTGAGGAAGAATCTTTTTAAATATTTCCTCGTTAATTTTTTCCTCAGAGAGCTTTTCTTCAACCAGTTTTTTAGGTGCTTTTCCTTTTCTAAAGCCTGGAAGCTGAGTATTTTTTACCATTTCATCAACAATATCTGATTTTACTTTTGCAATATCTGCCCATGGTACAGTAAT
Source organism: uncultured Gammaproteobacteria bacterium (assembly GCA_964523705.1). Classification (GTDB taxonomy): domain Bacteria; phylum Patescibacteriota; class Microgenomatia; order Levybacterales; family UBA12049; genus CAYWVK01. The sequence goes on along the minus strand of CAZFYA010000002.1, from coordinate 95,610 downwards.
TGTTAATTTAATGTTTCCGTTATCTTGTTTTTCAATAGCTGAAATCATAAATTTTATCTATCGGTGCGGACGAAGGGATTTGAACCCCCACAGCTTATTAAGCCACAAGGTCCTAAACCTTGCGTGTCTACCATTCCACCACGTCCGCTTACCAACCCCTATTATACAAAAATTAGATTGTAAGCGAAAGGGCGTTTCTAGGATTTTTTAGTGAGTACACTTGAATTTGATACATAAAGCCTTCAACTCTTTGTGCCCAGGTTGGAGAAGCAGCATAAATACTACCTATTTCATAAACATTAGTTGCTCCCCATTTGTCCATATAATTTTCTCTTAAACCTTTAGAAATGGTTTCAATACCATCTTCCCAAGATGTAAACCTGGTTACATTTCCTCCATATACTCCCCAACCCCATCCGTTATATGAGTTAGCAGGTATTTGATGACCAAAAGTAGACTCTACTCCTGAAATAGCAGCAACAAATCTCCAGTCAAGGTCATACATATCAGCGTATTTTACAAAATCCTCTGCATTATCAGCTAAAGGAGAGTTATATTGATTTAAATATCCTCTTAAAATATCAGCACGATAATCATACTCAGTTTTTGCAAGCTTTGTTTCAATTCTTGCTGACACAGTTTTTTCCTCAGCAAAAGCAAAATCCTTGCCAAGGAAAAGAAATGTAAGAACTATAAGTGTTGTTATAAGAATTTTTTGTTTCATATTGGTTTACCCAAAAAGTCCAAAAAAAATCCTAACGTATGCATTTGGAAGGGCATACCTTAGGATCTGAAACGGAGTATATCACATGACTATAGGTTTGTCAAGCCCCTAACTATAAGCTAATATTGAAGTTGTTCCATGAAGTAGTTAACGCTTTTTGCCCAATCCCCTTCATTTGAGGGCGTGTACCTGGCCATAATCTCCTCTGTGGTGTGTAAACCTTCTCCTTTATAGTCATTAGCCAGTGTTTTTGTAACAGTGTCTATGGCCTCTCTGTAGCCTGAAAATTTAGTTACTTTTCCACCATATATTCCAAACCCCCAGCAATTATATGAGTCTTTAGGGGCTTTTTTGCAAAGATTTGATTCCTGCATACCTATTGCCGGTAAGAGTCTAAAATCAATACCATATCTGTCAGCTGCAGCAATAATGTCATAGGCATAGGGTTTAAGTTCAGAGTTATATCTATCTAGGAAGCGCTCTAGAGTCTCTATTCTGGCGTCTTTTTGGATTACAGTGTCTTCTGTTACGTTTTCAGCTTGAGGCAAGGCTGCAAAGGCTACTTTAGATGAATATGTATCTTTTAGGAATCTAAAATCATTTAAATTACTGGTTAAGTGAGAATAGTATAGAATGCAGAATACCAGTGTTAGTGGAGTGATGATAAAGGAACAGCAAAGCAAAATAAGCTTCTTCATCACTACTTAATACTTACATATTTAAGCTTCAATTGTCAAGTGATTTTAGGTTTGTTAAAATAGCAATGTATTCTTGCCCAGGTGGCGAAACGGTAGACGCGCTAGCTTCAGGAGTTAGTACTCGAGAGAGTATGGGAGTTCGAATCTCCCCTTGGGCACATTCTTTGTGGTAAAATACTTACACGCCGAGGTGGTGAAACTGGTATACACGCAAGATTGAGGTTCTTGTGCCCTTTAAAAAGGCGTGCAGGTTCAAGTCCTGTCCTCGGCACAAAAGGGCTCTTAGCTCAGCTGGCTAGAGCGCTTCGTTTACACCGAAGAGGTCAGAGGTTCAAGTCCTCTAGAGCCCACAAATTAAATGTTGTATAATAATTAAACTTTTGCCGAGATAGCCAAGGTGGTCACGGCGGGTGTCTGAAGAACATCAGATGAGTGTTCGACTCACTCTCTCGGCACTTCGGTCATTTGAAAATGACCTCAGTGCAGGCACTGAAACATGGCTTATGTATTATGTATATATAGTTAGATGCAAAGATGATTCTTTGTATACAGGATTTACAAGTAATTTAGAAAAACGAATTATAGAACATAATACTAGTAAATTAGGCGCAAAATCGATTAAAGGAAAATTGCCAGCAACATTGGTATATAAAGAAATTTTGCCTAGCTTAAGTGAAGCATTAAAAAGAGAAAGAGAAATAAAAGGTTGGAGAAAAAGCAAAAAGGAAAAATTAATTTCGCTTGCAAGTTTGTCTTGAGAAGCGAAGAAAATACGCTTGCGCTGATGAGCGCAGCGAAGAAGCGGGCGTAGTTCATCGGTAGAACGTCTCCTTGCCAAGGAGAAGGCAGTGGGTTCGATCCCCATCGCCCGCTCAAAAAAAACTGGAGGAAGAAATTATGAAAATTTTTAGTCCGGTTTTTAAACAAAACGGAGAAATCCCAGAAAAATATTCTTGTGACGGGTTAAATATTAATCCTCCTCTTGAATTTAGTGATGTTCTAAAAGAAACAAAAAGCCTAGTATTAATTGTTGATGATCCTGATGTACCAGTTGGCACTTTTGTCCACTGGGTTATTTTCAACATTAATCCAAGCATACTTAAGATAAATGAAGATGAGAATAGAAAACTTGGTGTATATGGGTCAAATACATCAGGCGGATTAGATTACATTGCTCCTTGTCCTCCATCAGGAACACATAGATATTTTTTTAAGCTTTATGCACTTAACTGTTTGCTTAATTTACCTGAAGGTGTTGATAAAGAAGCAGTTGAAGATGAAATGAAGGGAAAAATACTTGAAAAAGCAGAATTAATTGGGATGTATAAAAGGAAAAATTATTAAAATGAAGGGAGGTGAGTTTTATGGCAGCAAAACAAATTGGTAAGGTTACACATTATTACGATAAAATAGGGGTTGCAATCGTTAAGTTTGACAAGCCTTTTAAGGTTGGAGGAAAAATAAAATTTGGGGAAGACGGATTTGAGCAGGAAGTATCATCAATGCAGTTTGATCATAAGCCAATTGATGAAGCAAAAGGAGGACAGGAGGTCGGAATAAAGGTAGATAATCCGGTTAAAGAAGGAACATTAGTTTTTTAGTTTTTCCTTCCCTTTTTCTCAATATTTTTAAGAGCTACGATATAGGCTGCTTCACGAAGCGAAACACGGTATTTCTTTTGAGTGCTTAATACATTTTGACTTGCCTTTTCCATTTTTTCCTTAAGTTTTTTAAACACCATACTCTTACTCCATTTTTGATTATGTAAATTTTGGTACCATTCAAAATAACTTGTGGTTACTCCGCCTGAATTTGCTAATATATCAGGAATTATTAAAACTTTCTTCTCTCCTAGAATTTTATCCGCTTCTATTGTAGTTGGCTCATTTGCCATTTCTAAAATATATTTTGCTTTAATTTTACTGGCATTTTCTTTAGTAATAACATTTTCTAAAGCAGCAGGAATTAAGATATCAACCGGAAGTTCTAGTAGCTTATTGGTTGATATATCTTTTCCTCCTAAGTGTTTTTGATTTGATAAATCACAAACAGAGCCGATGCAATAGCAGGAAGCAACCCTGCCCTTTTCCTCTTTACATGTTTCCACTTGTTCTGTGTCTGGAATTCCTTTTGGAATATATAGTGTACCTTTTGAATCAGATAAGGCAACTACTTTAAAACCTTCTTTCTGGAGAAAGTGTGCAAGGTATCGCCCAACGTTTCCAAAGCCCTGAATTGCAACGGTTAAGCCTTTATGTTTAATATTTAATGCTTTTAAAATATACATTAATGTATATACTCCGCCAAGTCCTGTTGCCTCTGTTCTTCCCAAAGACCCGCCCTTGTCAATTGGTTTTCCGGTTACAACAGCCGGTGTCCATTTTTTAGATAGCTTACTATACTCGTCTACGATAAAAGACATAATTTTAGGATTGGTGTTTACATCTGGAGCCGGTACGTCAATTTGTGGTCCAATATATTTAAAAAGTTTTCTGGTAAATATTCTTGTTAAGTTTTCTAGTTCTGTTGTTGTCAAATTTTTTGGATTAACAACTATTCCACCTTTTCCTCCGCCAAAAGGTACATTAACAACAGCATTTTTTATGGTCATCCAAAAAGACAGCGCCTTAACTTCTTCCATTGAGACTTTTTCATGAAATCTTAATCCCCCCTTATATGGACCTAAAATATTATTATGTTGCACCCTGTAACCTTTAAATATTTTTGTTTTTCCATTTTCCATTTTAAGTGGCAATTTAACATTAATTATTTTTTGCGGCTTTAAAAGTTTTTTTAATAGTTTTTGGTTTAGGTTTATTCTCGAGGCTGTTCTTTTCAGTTGGTCTTTGGCTCTTTTCCAGGGGTCATTTTTCAACATTTTACCATTATATGAAAATGTCCTTTTTTATTCAATGGATAGTTAATTATTAAAGGAATTTATTGTCGGTCTTTTTAACATTCTTGGAGAAGGTTTTTTGCTTGGGAAATCCCTATTTATTCTTGGATTTATACGACAATCTGGGTTATTCTTGCAGATTCCCTCAAATTGTGTTTGGTAAAATCCTCTAAACGGAGGCTGTTTTAAAAACAGATTATTTAAACTAAAATAATCAACAAGATAAGCAGTAAGTATAATACAAATTGCTAAAAATATTGCAATTAAGGTAAAGTTTTTCTTATACGAAAAATCATATTTTTTAAGTAAAATATATCCTCCAATAATTCCAATAAGTGATACGATTAGTGCCCACCATGGAAAGACATTAAGCATGTGATTAATTTGTGTATGGTAAAAAGGCCCGTGAAGTCTTAAAGAGAAAACATTAATACTTAAAAACATAACTGAAACAATAATTGCGAAAATTATTCCAATAGCCATAAAGATAGAGCCTAAAATAAAATATATTTTAGGTTTCATTTTAACCTCTCCCTTTTTTATTTTTGACATTACTTCTTTTTCAATGTCAGTTATTTTAGTTTTTTTTGGCATAGTTTTTTTAAGATTACTTTTGCTCTGTTTATTCTTGTTGCAACTGTTCCGTTTGGTATTCTTAAGATATCTGATATCTCATCATATGATTTCTCTTCTAAGAAATATAGAGATATTGGTTCTTTATAAATTATAGGCATATCATCTAAACAAAGTTTAACCTCTTTTATTATTTCTTTTTTTTCAATATCTCTCCAGATTTTTTCATGTTCCCTGTTTTCAATATTATCAATTAATTTTACCTCTTTTTGGTATTTTTTAGCTTCATTTATAGCTAAATTATGTGTAATTCTATATATCCAGCTTGAAAACTTCTTTTTTGTATTAAAGGAATTTAAATTAATATACGCTTTAATAAAAGTTTCCTGGACTACATCTTTTGCCTTATGGTCATCTTTTATTAAATAATTAGCATAGCGAAGTAGTTTTTGTTGATACCTTTCAACTATTTCAGCATATGCTTCCCTGTCTTTTTTTACAATAATTACAACCTCTTCGTCTGTTTTCTTTTTTAAATCTTGCATTGTTCATATTATATTATACTAGCTAAATCCCTACCACTTAAGCAGTAGAGATTTAAGCTATTTTTTAAAAGGTTATTTTTGAGAATTTCTTCCATAACCATTACCTTGTCCTTGCCCAAGGTTAAGTTCAGCCCTTATTTTATTTGCTTCATCAGTTTTTCCTTGTTCCATGAGCTGATGAGCTTGTGCAAACTTGGCAAAATTCGCTTCAGTAATTTTATTTATAATTGGGCGGTTTTCCATTAGTTTTTTCCATTCGGCATAGTTTTTAGTTTCTAAAGCTTTTTCCATTGCTTCGTGTCTTTCTTCAGTGCAACTTGGACCTGTTTTTGAAGAATCACCTTTGTATGCTTCAACAGAGGTTATTAAGCCCTGTCCTAAAACTACGGCTAATGTTAAAATCGTAATTGTTGTTAATATTTTTTTCATTTTTATATTTCTCACCCCCTCTCTATAATCTAATACAAGGCAACCGTCTTATTTCTTTCAATTTTGGTATAATAGCTTTACATTGCCGAGTCGTCTAATGGTAGACCAAATGACTTGTGTCTGATTGACTTTTGAACCACGATAGCTTACTCTAGATATTATAAACTTTGTTTGATGATTCGAAAAAATAAAGAACGTGAATTAGCTTTAATTTTAAGGAAGAAAGGTCTTTCCTATAGAGAAATATTAATACATGTTCCTGTAGCAAAGTCTTCTCTGTCGTTATGGTTAAGAGAGGTTAAGCTGGCAAAAAAACAAACTCAGCGTTTAACACAGAAAAAAATATTGTCTGCCATGAAAGGGGCGGTGAAAAGAAGACAACAGAGACTGGATATTACAAAAGACATTAAAGAGAAAGCAAGAAATGAGATTAATTGGAAAATTAACCAGCGAGAGTTGTGGTTGATGGGAATTATGCTTTATTGGGCTGAAGGGAGTAAAGAAAAAGAATATGACTGCGGAGTACCAGTTGTTTTTTCGAATTCTGATCCTTTAATGATTAAGCTTTTTTTAAAATGGATACAATTATGCTTGAAAGTTTCAAGCGATAAAATATATTTTGCCATGTATATTCATGATAATTACAAAAATAAGAAAAATAGGTTTATAAAGTTTTGGTCTGGGATTACTGGATTTCCAGTCTCGAAATTTGATAAAATCTATTATAAGAAGCATAAACCTAAAACTGTAAGAAAAAACATTGGTAATAATTATTACGGATTGTTAAGAATACAGATACGCGAAAGTGCAAATATTAACAGGAAAATTGCAGGTTGGATAGAAGGAGTATGTATAAATTGCGGAGTGGTGTAACGGTAACACGCCTGTCTTTGGAACAGGAAACTCTAGGTTCGATCCCTAGCTCCGCAGCTTCGTATTAGCCTCAAAATGATATAATCACATCGTGAAGTATTTAGGTTTTGCAGTAGTTTTGGGGAAACTAAAAAAAATCAAAAGAACAGGGTGGGTTGAAAATAATATTCCACAACCAGAAAGCATTGCAGAGCATTCATTTAGGATGGCTACATTAGCAATGTTTTTAGCACCAAGAGTTAGAGTGAACACGGAAAAGGCAATTAAAATGGCACTTATTCACGATATAGCAGAAGCAAAAATTGGCGATATAGTTACAATAAGAGGAACGAAATTAATAAAAAACCTATCGTCTAAAATAAAAAAAGAGAGAGCTGCTCTAGTTCAAATTTTATCCTTAATTAATGAAAAAGAATACATAAAGCTTTTTGATGAGTATCAAGAAAATAAAACTAAAGTTGCAAAATTTGTTAAACAACTAGATGAACTGGAAATGGCAATTCAAGCTTATGAGTATGAGAAAGAACATAAAATAAACTTAAGCGAGTTTTTTGAAAACAATAGGAATATTATAAAAAATGATTTTCTTAAAAAAATACTTTCTGAAGTAGAAAAATTGAGATAATTGTAAAAATCCCCTACTCTTTCCATAAAAAGTTCCCACATAGTCAACTAGGGCCAGCTTTGTATTAGCCTCAAGATGATATAATCAAAAATATGAAAAAGGGAGTTGATTACATTGGGGTCTCAGTTGGTGCATTAATTCTAAATGATAAAGGTGAAATATTTCTTTCAAAAAGAAGTAAAAATTGTAGAAATGAAAGAGGTTGTTGGGAAATACCAGGGGGTGGAGTAAAATTTGGGGAAAAGTTAAAAGATGCAATTAGAAGAGAAATGAAAGAAGAATATGGAATAGAAATAAGAATACTGCATCAGTTTCCAGCTGCAGATCATCTAATTCCTAACGAAAAACAGCATTGGGTTCCTTCAGTTTTTTTAACAAGATTAAAAAAAGGAAGTGAGCCTAGGATAATGGAGCCTGAAAAATATGATGAAATCGGCTGGTTCAATCTAAATAAGCTACCTTCCCCTCTATCTATAATTACAAAGATTGATTTAAAAAATTATAGAAATTACTTACTTCAGAGTAAATAAAAGCTGACACATAGTCAACTAATTTTTCTCACATTAGTTTTATAATGGTATAATTATTTTGTGAAAGGTATTAATATTCTTCCCCCAACTTTTTTATTTCTATTTTTAGCACTAGCGTTTATTTTATATCTTCTTTTTCCAATTATAAGTATTTTAGGTTCTTATCGTCTTTTTGGTATTATATTTATCGCAATTGGTATTGCAATAAATATCTGGGCAGATAGTTTGTTTAAAAAAGAAAAAACAACTATTAAGCCTAATGAAATTCCATCAAGCTTGGTAATTAAAGGACCATTTTTGTTTAGTCGCCATCCAATGTATTTAGGTTCTGTTTTAATTCTCCTGGGAGTAGCAATTGCTCTTGGAGCGCTTTCTAGTTTTCTATCCCCTATTTTAATGTTTGTTATTCTTGATAAGAAATTTATTCCTCATGAAGAAAAACAAATGGAAAAGATTTTTAAAGAAGAATATAAAGAGTATAAAAAACAAGTTAGGCGTTGGTTATAAAAGGAGGTGAAGATGTTAATTTAATGGCAGTATTGATTTTTATTATTATAGTTTTAGTCATTTTTGGACTCCCTATTTTTTTATTTATAAAAAGGGCTTCTAAAAAAGGGGCAAAACAAGTTGCATCTTTTTGGGAAGGAAAATTAGTTGATAAAAGACACTTGGAATATAAAGATGATGATGAAAAATATACTCAAGATGTTTACAGTTTATATTTTGAAAAAAACACAAAGGAGAAAATAAGAGTAAATGTTTCAAAGGATATGTTTGATAAATGGGAGGTTGGTCAAAGAGCTAAAAAAACAGCTGGTGAGAAATATCCAAAAAAGGTATAACACTATTCATACCTTAAGGCGTCAATTGGAGAAAGTCTTGCTGCCTTTTTGGCAGGGTAAATACCAAAGATTATTCCAACTCCCATTGAGACACCAACTGCAGCCAGTATTGCAAAAGGACTTACTACAAACGGAATCCCGGCAACCATAGATACTAAAAATGAAAGCGAAGCTCCGATAATTATTCCGATGATTCCTCCAAAAGAAGTCATTACAATTGCTTCAATTAAAAACTGCTTTAGAATATCACTTTCTCTTGCACCAATTGCCTTTAGAAGACCGATTTCTTTTGTTCTTTCAGTTACCGAAACAAACATAATATTCATTACCCCTACACCGCCGACAACAAGAGAAATTGTTGAAATTGCTGCAACCATAAGAGTTAAAAGGTTAGTTATTGTTTCAACAGTTGTTAACATATCCTGAAAGCTTTGGATAATAAAATCATTTTCCTCATCTTCTTTTAAGTTGTGTCTATCTCTTAATAATATCTCTACATCCTCTATTGTCTGATTCATTGTTTCAGTGTTTTTTACCGTAATATCAATTTCCTGCACATATTCCTCCCCTAGAATTTGATTAAACATAACTGAAATTGGAATATAAGCAGATTTATTAAGCATTCCCCCGGCTAGAAAACTAGTTGATTCTGCAACACCGACAATTTTAAAAGGCATGTTGTCAAGTTTTATTCTCTCTCCTACCGGGTTTGCGTCTTTTCCAAAAAATGTTTCAACTACATCCGTTCCTAAAACTACTACTCTTTCTGAAGATAAGTCGTCTTCTTCCTGATAAAACTCGCCATAAATCATATCAGGATTAAAAATAGAGTACATTTCAGATGATGCCCCAACAGCCATAAGGCTTTTATCAATTCCATTAGCGCTAGCATTAACAGTTCCCATTGCATTAATCCCAATTAGCTCAATGTTTGAAGAAATTGATGTATCTTCCTCTATTGCATCAACATCATCCATTGTTAAGGTGTTTGCTGCTCCTGCTGTTGCGCTCATTAAATTACTCCCGGGGTTTATGGAAAAAACATTTGTGCCAAAGGATGATAGCTCATTAGTAACAAAAGCAACTGCGCCTTGTCCTATTGAAACAATTAGAATAACTGAAGATATTCCAATAATTATTCCAAGCATAGTTAAAAATGTCCTAAGCTTGTTCATTTTTAAAGCGTAAATAGATGACAATAATGATTCTTTGTATTCCATATTTATTTTCCTAGTTTCTGATCAGTTACTATTTTTCCGTCCAGTAATTTTATTTTTCGCTTAGCATGTTCTGCAATATCGTCCTCGTGAGTAATAAGAACAATTGTTTTTCCTTCCTTGTTAAGCTTGGTTAAAATATCCATAATCTCATGAGACCTTGCCGTATCTAAGTTTCCGGTTGGCTCATCGGCTAAGATAATTGAGGGATTCATAATTAAAGCTCTTGCAATTGCTACTCTTTGAATTTGTCCTCCTGAAATATGATTTGCAAAATTTTGCGCTTTATCTAATATCCCAACTTCTTCTAAGGCCTTTACTACCCTTCTTTTTCTATCATCTGCGTTAATTTTTGCATAAAGCATTGGTCGCTCAACGTTTTTAAAAACAGTAGTTCTTGGTAAAAGATTGAATGATTGAAAAATAAAACCGATTTCCTTGTTTCTTATTTCAGCCAGCTGATCACTTGTGTAACTTGTAATGTCTTTTTGTTTTAATAAATATTTACCGCCAGTTAGTGTATCTAACGCTCCAATAATATGCATTAAGGTTGATTTTCCACTACCCGAGGGGCCCATAATTGCAACGTATTCACCTTCATGAATGCTTAAGGTTATTCCATTTAGAGCCTGATAATATTCCCCGCTTTCTAATGGATAGCGCTTCACAATATCTTTTAGCTCAATTAATAGTGGGGCTTTTTTTTGCATTAAAACCTACATTCCAAACATTCCTGTTCTTTTTATTTGTTCGTTTTTAAGCGAGGTTATAATTTCTTGATTCTCACTTATCCCTTTAATAATTTGAGTTTCCTTGGTTCCTTTAATGCCGATTACAACTGGAATATATTTTACTTCTTTAGTTTGTGGGTCAACTATTCTTACCGCCTTACCGTTTTTATATGGTTTAACAGCAGAGTTTGGTACAGTTAGAACATTATCAAGCTTATTGGTTATAATGTCAGCATCAATTGTCATTCCAAATTTTAATCTTTCATCGGGATTTGTAATTTCAACATAAACACTGTATTTAGCAACTCCATTATAATCTGTCCCGATTTCATCGACTCTTTCGACAACCCCCTGATATTCCTTGTTGTCAACCGCATCTGCCTCCAAAGTTACTTTTTGCCCCGGTTTTACTTTATAAACATCTGTTTCATTAAGTAAAAATTTAGCAGTATATTTTGAAAAATTAGCAATTGTTAAAACAGGAGTTACTGAAACAACAGGACTTACATATGCTGATACATTGCTTCCAACGCCTACTGCTAAATTAGAAACCGTTCCGTCTGCCTGTGCAAGGACAGTTGAATTTTGGGTTGCCTGATATAAAAGCCAGGTTGAGTTAATATTTGCCTGCGCTTTTGCGACTGATGTTTGCTGGTCCTTATATTTCTTTTCAGCTGACAACCAGTCATCTTGTGCTGATTGAAATTCTGCTGCTAATCTTTGATTTTCCCTTGGGGTTTGATCATCATTTTCATATTCATCACTTGTTGCCATGTCTCTGTAGGTATCCCATTTAGTAAACATGTCCGATCGTAAGTCATAATCTGTTGCTAGAGCTAAATCTAGCGCTGCTTTTGCAGTTAAATAGTTAGTATAAGCTGCCTGCTGTTCCTGAATAGTTGCTGTGCTTTTTACCTTAAACAACTCCTGATCTCTTTTTACTAAATCGCCGTTTTTAACGTATAGTTCGTCAATAATTCCATTTGTTGTAGAATAGATATCAGCTCTTCCAGTGGTTTCAATATTTCCTGTTTCAGAAACAATTTCTGTAATTGAGGAAATTTTAGCTTTCTCTAGGATATATCCATTTGCACTTTTATTTGCAAAGTATTGTTGAAGTCCAATAGTAATAAAAACAACAATTACAACAACAATTATTTTTTTTATTTTTGAAAGCTTGTTAAATCTTAAAAACGGTTTTTTAATAAAGTTTGTAATTTTGCCCATTGTTTTTTAGTATGCTTTTTAAAATTTTATTTGTCAATTATGTTAAAACTTAAAAAGCTTAATTAATAACATTATAAAATGCAATAAGATTGAGCACAAGACTTATTTTTGTACGGGATTGTTTTTAAAAACTGGATTAAGCTGAATTGTTTCAGCAAGTATACTCCCGTCGGAATTTGTAGTTCCAAAAGCAGAAACAGTTTCCCCAACAGCTAAATCCGAAACAGTTGCTTCACTTGATTTGTTAATACTTGTGCTTTCAGAAAAGATTACAATCTTACTACCACCATCAACGGTTTTAACAGTAATACTGTTTTCGTCTTTTGCAGTTATTTCTCCGTTTATCATTCCTCCTCTTGTATTTCCATTTTGTGGATTTATTCCTCTTTGTCCGTTTGTTTGGCCTTGTGGATTTTGATTTGTAATCTGTCCATCTCTTGCTCTATTCCAGGAGCTTACTTGTCCTTTTTGATATTGCATGCCGCCAAAAAAACCAATTATTAAGGTAATTACAGCAATAATAATTATAAGTAGCGTATTATTTTTTTTCATGTTATTTTTTCCACCTCCCTTCAAAATTACTCATATTTTAGAGCTTCTATTGGTTGAAGCTTGGCTGCTTTTTGAGCAGGATACCAGCCAAAAATTATACCAATTCCAACAGATACAAAAAAAGCAAGTAAAACTGAAGTTGGGGAGATTATAAAAGTGGATTCATTTATTGTTGAGTAGATATAAAATCCTAAAATTCCTAAAAAAACTCCAATTATTCCTCCTGAAAAAGTGAGAATAATGGATTCAGCTAAAAATTGCTGAATGATATTTTTTCTCTTTGCGCCAAGTGCTTTTCTTAAACCTATTTCCCTTGTTCGCTCAGTTACTGACATAAGCATAATATTCATAATTCCAATTCCTCCTACTAAAAGAGAAATTGCTGCTACTCCAGCAAGAAGGGTTGTGAAGGTTTGAGTAACTGAAGAGGCTGTTTCTAAAATGTCAGCCTGTGACATAATTCGAAAATCAGCATTTGCTACATCTGAAATCTTATGCTTTTCTAAAAGAAGGTAGCCTACTTCGTTTTGTGCTTTTGTCATAACGTCCTCACTTTTTGCCTCCAGAGCAATAGAAGTTAAATATTTAATCCCAAAAACTTGTTTTTGAGCAGTTGAAAGAGGAATGTATATTCGATCATCAGTATTGTCCATTCCCGATCCGCCTTTTGACTTGGTAACGCCAATTACAGTAAAGGATTTTCCTGAAATCCTAATTGATTTTCCAATTGGATTTATATTTTCACCGAATAAATCACTAACTACAGTTGGTCCAAGAACTGCAACCTTGGATATTGCACTATTTTGTTGTGCTGTAATAAAACTTCCAGAAGCCATGTTTATTTTTCTAACTTCAGCGTAAACTGATTCAACTCCGATGATTTGTGTATTAGTATTATTCCCTTGGTAAATAACTTGTTCTCTTCCCTGATATTCAGGTGATACGTTTTTAATGGTTGTTATTTTCTCCGATGTTTTTATTGCTTTAGCGTCATCATTAGTAAGAGTTGTTGCTTGTCCCATTGCTCCTCTTACTCCTCCTGATGATTGAAAGCCCGGGGAAACAGTTAAGAGATTTGAGCCGATTGATTGAATTTGTGATTGAACAGCAAGTTTACTTGCCTCACCCATGGAAACTAAGGTAATTACGCTTCCGATTCCAATAATAATGCCAAGTATTGCAAGACCTGTTCTCATCTTATTAATTGATAGGTTTTTAAAGCCATTTTTAACTAATCTTAGTAATTTCATATTTTTTGTTTGATAATTTTGCCGTCTTTTATAAAGATAATTTTTTTTGCATGCCTTGCGATATCTGGTTCATGGGTAATCATAATAATCGTATGGCCTTTTTTATTTAATTTTTTAAAAATTGACATTATTTCTTCTGCTTGGATTGAGGCAATGTTTCCGGTTGGTTCATCAGCTAAGATGATTGCCGGATCCATTACTAAAGCTCTTGCAATTGCCACTCTTTGTTGTTGTCCACCCGATAATTTGTTCGGAGGATAATTTAATCTATCTAAAAGCCCAACCATTTCTAATAATTGTTTGGCTTTTTTTTTGGCACTTTCTTCATCAATATTTGCATATTCCATTGGTATTACTACGTTTTCTAAAGCGGAAATTCTGGGAAGTAAATTGTATGCCTGGAAAACAAAACCAATTTTCTTATTTCTTATTTCTGCGAGTTTATCATCAGTCAGCTTACCTACGTCTTGATTGTCTAAAAAATATTTGCCTTCGGTGGGTAAATCTAAAGCACCTAATATATGCATTAAGGTGGATTTTCCACTACCTGAAGGGCCCATAATTGCTACAAAATCACCTTTACTAATTTTAAGATTAATATTTTCTAGCGCTTTTGTTTCCAAATCACTAGTTTTGTAAATTTTAGTGAGGTTCTCAGTCTTTATAAGAGAGGTTGTCATTTCTTAAAGTCCTCCCATCGGCATTCTACTACCACCTGTACTTCTGTTTCCTACCCCGCTAAAAGGAGAGGTTGTATTGTCTTCCTTACTGCTATTTTCATTAATTACAGATGTTATAATTTCATCTCCCTTACTTATTCCGGAAATAATTTCTGTTTGAGTGTCATTTGAGCTTCCTATTTCAATGGTAATTGTTAAAATTTCATTATCTTTTTTAACTTGAACGGTTGAGGCATTATTTACAGTTGTAATTGCGGTTGTTGGAATTAAAATAACATCAGTTTTAACAGAGGTAATTATTATTGCGTTTACTGCCATATTGGGATAAATATCAACATCAACTTTATCTAAAAGTATGGTAACAGGATATGAGGTTACTCCAGAGCTAACTGTCCCGCTGGTATTTACACCTAATACCTTTCCGGTAAATGTTTTATCGGGATAAGCGTCTAAAGTCAGGGTAGTTTTTTGGTTTGCCTTAACGCTTATAATATCTACCTCGGAAAGAGTAATAGTTGCGATAATTTGTCCGGTTGGATTGTTTATTTTTCCAACAGTTTGCGAAGAGATTATGGTTTGACCACTGGTATTACTAATACTTGATGAGGCGGCAACAACTACATTTGGTGCAAGAGTTAAGTCACTTATTACTCCTGAAGTTGGTGCATAAATAATTGCAGAATTTTGCTGATAATCTCTTAAGGCTGAGCTTACTTTTGTATTATAATCGGCTATTTTTGCATCAGCATCCTTGTATTTTATTTCTGCTGCACTGTAAGCTTTATTTGCTTCATCAAGGGATTTATCAATGATTGCTTTTTCATTAACCGTATATTCTTCTCCTGTTGTTTGGTTTATGGGGTTTTCCTGATAATATTTAATATCTTCTTCAGCATCAATAATGTCCTGTCTTGCTTCCCACATGGCAATGTCTGCTGTTGCTTTAGCTCTCTCTGAATCTTTTACATCTTCTAATGCTTCTAAATAATCAACCCAGGCGGCATTTTGCCTCTCAAGTGCGTATTCATCCAGCTCAACTAAGGCAATCTGTTGTCCTTTTTCAACTGTATCACCATTAGTAACATAGACTTTACTTACAACGCCTGAAACCTTAGTTTGGATATCTGTACTATTGCCTGAATTTATGGTTCCCGATCCCTCAATTGAGGCAATTAAGGTTCCCTTAATTGCCGTATCGGTTTGATACGTTATTTCCTCTCTTTTGTCGTTTGTTAAATACAAAAATAGAGTGGTTAAGAAAATAATAACCACTACTAATATAATTTTGCCTTTCTTGGTATTTAAGACAGGCTTAATTTTTAAAAATAAGTTCTTAATAGCTTATTTAATACAGTTGAAGTATATCTTTTCTTTCAAGCAAAAAATTAGTAGGCAATGTGGTAGCTTTAAGTTTTTTTAATTCTTCTTAAAACAATATTTTTTTTTGCTTTTAATTTATCCTTTTTTCTTTTTTTATCGGCTTTTTCTTTTTCTTTCATTAGTTTTATTCTTGTTTCTTTTTCTTTATCTTTTTTTGTCTGGCAAGCGACATTTGAACAACGGTATTCACAAACTGTTTGTGTAAAGCGAGACCCCTCAATTTTTCGGGTAATTTTGCTGACAAGTATTAATTTTGATCCGCATTCAAAGCAGACACGTCTAGTAGTTTTTTTCAATGGAGTTAAATTATACCACAGAATTAGGCTTTTTGCTATACTAAATTACATGAATTACTTAAATAAAGTGTTTGCGATAAATAAGCCAAAGGGTATCTCATCAAATAAGATTTTGTATAAATTTAAAAAGAAATACAAGAAAGAAAAAGTCGGACACGCAGGAACGCTTGATCCAATGGCAAGAGGAGTATTAGTTGTTGGTGTTGGACGAGAGGCAACCAAAAAACTTGGAGAAATTTCAAAAAGAACAAAAAAGACCTATGTGGCTGAAATTGAACTTGGAAAAACATCATTAACAGATGATAGCGAGGGAGAAATTAAAAAAGTGAGTAGTATTATTCCAAGTAAAAAAGAGCTTAAAGATGTTTTAAGTCAATTTAAGGGTGAGATTTTACAAACACCACCAATATTCTCAGCCATAAAGATTAATGGACAGGAAGCGTATAAAAAAGCCAGAAAAAATGAGAAATTTAAACTACCTCCTAGAAAAGTTAAGGTTTATAAAATAAAGATATTAGATTATAAATACCCTATTTTAAAGCTTGAAATAACTTGTGGTTCAGGAACATATATTCGCTCAATTGCCAGGGACTTAGGAGAAAAATTAAAAACAGGAGGATATTTAAAAGACCTTGTAAGAACAGGTGTTGGAAAATATACTATAAAAAGTGCAGTAAAACTTTAGATTGTTTAATTTTCAAATGAAAAAAATATCATTTTTTATTTTAATAATAATTTTTGTATTTATATCTGTATTTTTTTTATACCTTAAGTATAATATTAAAAGCAGCAAAGGAATTACGCTTCTCTCCCCAATTCCGGATTTTTTAACAATTTTTCAAAACTACCAGGTAACAACTATTAATCCTTGGCTCCCAACACTTGATGAAAAACAAAATACAAGTATAAAAGAGCCTGAATTAACTGCTAAATCCGTATTGGTTTATGATTTAACTGATAAGATAGTATTATTTGAAAAAAACCCAAAGGAAAAACTTCCTATGGCCTCACTTACTAAAATTATGACCGCAATAATTGCGCTTGAGAACCCCAAAAAAGATGATAATTATTTAGTTAAAAAGGAATGCATTGTCGGTGAAAGTATGATGGGACTTAATGAAGGAGAAGTCTTAACCCTTGAAGAATTGCTTTACGGCTTAGTTCTTCGCTCAGGAAACGATGCAGCTGAAGTATTGGCAACAAATTACGAGGGAGGAAGAGCTGCTTTTATTAAAGCAATGAATGATAAGGCAAAGGCACTAGGGTTAAAAGATACTAATTTTACTAATCCTTCAGGGCTTGAAGGAGACGGAAATCAATATACAACAGCTTATGATTTATTGGTAATTACGAACTATGCTTTAAAAAACTTCCCGACCTTTAGTAAGGTTTGTTCAACCGTAGAGTTTAAAATTGATAAAACCCTAAAACATAAGGAGTACATCTTAGAAAATGAGACAAATCTTTTAACAACTTATCCTGGGGTTAAGGGAGTTAAAATCGGCTATACAGATGAAGCAGGTTTGTGTCTTATTACTTATCTAGATTATAAAGGCCATAAGATAATTGCTATTCTTTTAAATAGTGAAAATAGAAGAAGTGAGATGAAAGAACTTTTGGACTACTCGCTTAAAACACTAGGAATTGAACCACCCGAGCACGATTAGCCTTAGTATTGGTTGATGTTAGTAATAATTGTATGAAAAATCTGTATATTAATTTTATTGCTGCTTCTGGTGATACTTCCTATTATAAGCATGGTTTTATTCGTTGAATTTTTCATAAGATAAATTAACTAAATTTTAGAAAACTTTAGACTTCCGGATACTTTAAGATTATCTTTGTCTTTTTCAGTCCAACTAAAATCAATTTTTGATTCAATATTCTTAATATTAACTACAATATTTTTTTGCATTTTTTCCATAGTAGGTATTGCTACATATACATCTGAATGCTTTGGGTAAGATAAAACGCTCTCAAAGTTTATCAGAATTTTTCCATCTTTAATAGTTGCAAGCAGGGTTCCGTCTTTGTTTAATTCGGCTTTTACTTTTCCTTTATTGTTGAATAAATCTAATTTTCTAAGTTTGATATTTTTTACCACGCCTATTGCTCGTGGCTGTTTAAGTTGCTCTATTACTGCATCTTTATTGTCACCAAGATTAGTATCAATTCCATCTAATATAGAAGATAAGTCTCCCAGTGGTGAGTTAGCGGCTTGAAGCACTGATTCAAGTTCAATATTAAAAGTTATAGTTGCATCAACATTATAGTTATGCCCTTCTACTTTTGCCGACGCTTTTACATCTGCCACAATTTTATAGTCAGGCTTTATATCCTTTGCAACTTCTTTTCCTGCTTGACTCATTGCCTTTGTTCCTTCTGAATAGGCATTTTCCATTTGTTTTGCAAGATCTCCTAATGAACCTAAGTCTGATAAATCCATATTTTTAAACAAAAAACCAATACTTAATTTTAAAATAATATCTATTTAAAATCAATCATTTATTGTGGTTTTAAAAAATTTGTGTCGGGGACAGAGGACTCGAACCTCCGACCTCACGGTCCCAAACCGCGCGCTCTAGCCAACTGAGCTAGTCCCCGTATATTCGTATTTTAGCAAAATTAAGTTTAAATTAGAAGTAATTTAGTTAATTTCAGCAGATTCTGTAGCTAAGACTTCCCCATTATAAATAAAGGTTCTTGATAATGTTTCCTGGTCGTCTGATACTGTGCTTTGTACTCTTAAGTCAAACTTAATCTCCCCTTTTGGAACGTTATACAAGCAAACTGAGTTACTACTGTATTCAGACCATGAGCCACCATTTATCCTATATGACCAAACAACAGTGCAGTAGGTTTCATGGTCATGTTTAATGGTTATGCAGACCGGATTATCTACTACTTCTTCTCCTTCTTTGGGAGATGAAATACTTATTGGTCCTATTTCCTTTTTACAATTTTCAGAAGGCGTTGGAGTTATTTTTTCCTCCTCTTTTTCCGTTGGCGAAGGAATTGTGTTTTGGTTATCGCGAATTATAATTTGTTGTGCTGTAGTTGTTGTAGTTTCTACTTCATTTTTATTTTTTTCCTGAAGGTTTAATACATTATTTATTAATAAAGTTATCATTACAGGAATGCTTATAATTGCGATTAGGAAATCCAAAAAATGTTTCTTGTTAATTAACTTTACTATGCCTGCTCTTGTTTTTCTAAAAAATTCGTTCATATATTTAATTTCAGTAGTTATTAATAGTCTAGATTATAACAAATAAAATATTAATAACCAATTTTTAGAAAAATATTGATATAATCTAAAGTTGTGGATATTTTCTTTTTATTACTAACAGTTCTTGGGCTTTGTGCATTTGAAATTGTATCAAGTATAGATAATGCAATTATTAATGCTGAAGTTTTATCAACAATGCAGGAAAAAGCCAAGAAGTGGTTTTTAACCTGGGGAATTTTCTTTGCTGTATTTTTAATGAGGGGTATTTTACCCTGGGCAGTTGTTTGGATAGCAAACCCATCACTTGGTCCAATCGGCTCTCTTACAGCAACATTCTCAGCAGATAAAAGTACTTTAAAAGCAATTCATGAATCGTTTGAAGTGCTTTTAGCTTTAGGTGGAACATTTTTGGTTTTTTTGTTTTTGCATTGGTTATTTATTGAACCGAAAAACTTTGGCTTAAGAATAGAACCGTTATTTCAAAAACAAGGAGCATGGTTTTATGCTGTTGTTTCAATTTTATTAACTGTTTTAGTTTGGTTTGGTCTTGAAGTAAAGCCAATATTAGCATTTGGAATTGTACTTGGTTCTACAATATTTTTTATAACGCATGGATTTAAACAATATGCAGAACAGGAAGAAAGAAAATTAACGAAAAATAGTGGAAAGTCAGACATCAGTAAGCTTTTATATTTAGAAGCAATTGACGCCTCTTTTTCAATAGATGGGGTTTTGGGAGCTTTTGCTTTTACTTTTTCTGTTCCTTTAATTTTTTTGGGAAATGGTATTGGCGCAATAGTATTGAGAAACTTAACTATTAGTAATATTCAAAGAGTAAAAAAATTTAGATATCTTAAAAATGGAGCAATGTATTCAATTTTAGCGCTTGGTGTAATAATGCTTTTGGAAGGCTTTGGTCATGATGTTCCGGCTGGTATTTCCCCTGTTGTTACTTTCTTTATGATTGGTTATTTTTATCTAAAATCTAAAGGAGAATTAAATAAGGTTTAATTTGTACCGCGAGAGAGAGTCGAACTCTCACGTCCTTACGGACAAAGGCTCTTAAGGCCTTCGTGTCTGCCATTCCACCACCGCGGCGTATTCCCTATTTTAGCTTAAAAAGAAAATTTCAGCAAGGAGAAGGTCGGAATTCTAGCCTCAAAACCCACAACGTTTAAGACTACATTTTAATTTAAGAGTATTCCTTACGGGTTGTCAAACGCTAGTTTTATAAGCCAAGTTTACGTTTAGCTATATCTATAAATATCTCTTCACTTTTTTCGCTAAGTTTCCTTCTTAGATCGGATCTTGGATCTTGTATTTGAGGTAAATAATAATCAAGTTCTGATGGAGTAGTTAATGGAACATAGATTCTATAGGTCCCATAATTATTGTTCCCAACAAAAAAACTGTCATCTCCTGACAAATTTTTTTTATTTGCATCTTCTGCAGCATCTACTAAAAGCCTGGCAAAAACACTTTGATTATCTTCAATATTTTTTCCTAGAAACCACCCATCGTCAGTAGGAAGCAATAAGTTTTTTATAGAATTCTGAGTTTTCATATCACAAACCAAAATGTTTTCATCATCAAAACGACTATCTGTGTATTTTTTTACATGAATAATTCCAGTATGATTTTCTTTATCTTCACCTTCATGATAATTGTACTTTTTATAACCCCCTACTTTTTCTTCAACGTTACAACTGATTGCCCTTGCTGTAGTCATCCTGCCTACAAAAATTGGATCTCTGTATGTTTTGCTTTCCCCTCCTATAGTAGATAAAGCTGCGAATTTCCAACGTCTAATGTATCCTCCGGCTAAGACAAAACCATTACAGACTACGTTTACGCAGCAACCGTCTGTGGTCTCCCCACCATAATATATAGCAGTAAATGTTTCGCTTAGTTTATATATATTTAGGTCTTGATGCGAACCATTAGAAGAGTTAAGTAAATCATTTAATTCTATAAGCTGCGGGAGGAAGATTTCGGAGCAAATCTCATCGTTAAGTCGGTTTTGTGCTTGAAACAAAACATCTCTTTTTTTTATCTCAGCTTCCCTTTCTCTTTTTTCTTTCTTTCTCCGTGCTTCTTGTTCAGCAATATGTCGTTGTTTTTCTTGTTGCAATCTATCTATATTTTCCTTAATTCCCATAAACGAATTATACTATAAGATTATATTTTGTCAATTAAGAAATTTTTGTAAACTGATTTTAATTTTCCTCTAAAAAATGGTAAAATTGTAGTATCAGCGGTGGTAGTTCAGTGGTAGAATGTCTCCCTTCCAAGGAGAAGGTCGGCGGTTCGAATCCGCTCCGCCGCTCAAATTATATATTATATAATATGGCCCGGTAGCTCAACGGATAGAGCAACTCCCTTCTAAGGAGTAGGTTGCGCGTTCGATTCGCGCTCGGGTCGCAATGGTGGCTGTAGCTCAGTGGCTTAGAGCATCTGGTTGTGGTCCAGAGGGTCGGGGGTTCAATTCCCCTCAGCCACCCCAAATTTAAGAGTAGATTCAATCCACAAGTATTAAACTGGCCTGAAAACTGATGCAATATTCCTGTGGGTGGGAAGGTCCATTTTTTTATGAAAATTTTAAGCATTGATAAAAGGTTTTTAACCATATTTGTTATTATTTTTGTTCAACTAGTTGGATTTGGGATTATTTTGCCACTTTTGCCTTTTTATGGCGAAAGTTTAGGTGCAAGCCCCTTAACAATTGGTTTTTTGTATGCGTCTTTTTCATTATTTCAATTTATATTCTCCCCAATCTTAGGAGAATTGTCAGATAAGATTGGCAGAAGACCTGTTCTTTTAGTTTCTATGGTTGGAACTATTATTTCTTTTATTCTTCTTGGAATTGCCAATACAATATTTCTTTTATTTATTTCAAGAATAATTGATGGGATTTCAGGAGGAAATATTTCAGCAGCCCAAGCATATATAGCTGATATTACAGATGATGAAAACAGGACATATGGAATGGGTATTATTGCTGCAGGTTTTGGACTAGGTTTTATATTCGGTCCATCAATTGGAGGTCTTCTTGCACAATTTGGATATCATGTGCCGGCACTTTTTGCAGCATTGCTCTCTTTTATTGCCTTTGTTCTTACCTATTTTTTTCTTCCTGAAAGCTTAGATAAAACCAGGGTGCCTTTAAAAACAAGAAAAAAATTATTTGATATTGAATTATTTAAAGACGCACTGTCAAGACCGGTAGTCGGTATGATTATAATGCTTTTTTTCTTCTTTATGTTTGCGCATTCACTTTTGCAGGGAACTTTTGCGCTTTTTGCAAATGATTCGTTAGGTTTTAGTGTTTTACAAGTTGGATATGTATTTGCATATACAGGATTAGTTTCAGTTATTACTCAATTTGTCTTTTTAAAAAGACTAGTTAGATTTCTAGGTGAGAAAAAACTTGCGGTTTTAGGTCTTATGTTTATGGCAGTTTCGTTTTTCTTGATTCCTTTTTCCCATAATATGTTAGAGTTATTGTTGGTATTTACAATACTTTCATTTGGAAACGCAATTGTTAATCCTGTTTTAACCGGACTTGCATCAAAGCTAACTCCAAAACATGAACAAGGAAGCATTATGGGAATATTTCAGTCAGTAGGTTCTCTTGGAAGACTATTTGGTCCCCTAGCCGGAACATTTGCTTACAGTTATTTAATTCCTGCTCCCTTTTTTATTGCATCGGCAATTGTTGGGATAAGTTCATTTGGCGCATTTACTATTTTTAGGAGAATAAGAAGAGTACACAAAATTAATTGATCTTAATTGTCGTATTTTGTTCTATTTACCCCGAAGGGAGCCTCCGGCTCCTACGGGGCAGGCTTTTTTATCTAACTTTTGATGTCCTTTGACCAACTTGGTCATATTGATTTTCTTCGTATTTTTTTTCTATAATTTTCTTATGACTGCTCAAAAAATTATCCTCCATATTGATTTTGATTCTTTTTTTGCCAGTGTTGAACAACAATATAATTCAAAGCTTAGGGGCAGGCCTTTAGGTGTTACGGCGGCGAACAGCAGAACTTGTATTATTGCCTCAAGTAGAGAAGCTAAAAAGCTTGGTATAAAAACCGGTTCAAAAAGCTATGAGGCATTAAAAATTTGTCCCAAATTAATTTTAGTCCCTGCTAATTTTAATAAATACTTTGAAGTCTCCAAAAAGTTTTTAAATATTTGCAAGGACTATTCTCCGTTTACAGAACTTTTTTCAATTGATGAAGTATTTATGGATATTACAAAAACCGAAAATCTCTTTGGTGGAGTTGAAAAAACAATTGCAATTATTAAAAGAAGAATAAGTAAAGAGATTGGTGAACACATTACTGCTTCTTTTGGGATATCACATAATAAGCTTTTAGCAAAACTTGCTTCAGGACTAAATAAGCCTAATGGAAAAACTTTAATAAAAGAAGAAGATGTTATAAGTGTGTATAAAAACACAAAGCTTACTGATGTTTGTGGAATTGGAGAGCGAATTAAAAAAAGGCTAAATGAAATTGGAATTTTTAACTTAATTCAACTTCGAAATGCACCACTTAAGTTATTAATAAATGAATTTGGAAACGTTGAGGGAAATTTTTTACAAAGAGTAGGTCTTGGAATTGATGATTCAAAAGTTATTCCCTACACCGTGCCTTTAGAGGTAAAATCTGTTAGTAGAAGTTATTGTTTACCTAAGAATGAATCTAATAAAAGAATAATTTTACAAAATATTTATGAATTATCAGAAGAGATTGGAATAAAGCTTAGAAGACTTGGTAAAAAAGGAAGAACAATAGCGGTTTTTTTAGTTGGGGACAAAAATATTCATTTTAGAAAAACATTTAAAGAATATGTTGATACAGGTAGGGAAATCTATAACTTTTCTCTCCCCTATTTTAAAAATGATTTAATAAAAGAAAAATATGTAAGACAGATTCATCTTTGGGTTTCAAATTTAAAAGATAGAAAAAATACAAACCTTTCCCTGTTTGACGTTGATCAAAAACAGGAAAAGCTTACAAAAACAATAGATAACATAAATAGTAAGTTTGGAGACCATACAATAAGAAATGGCTTTTTACTTTATTCAGATAAATTAACTACGGTTCCAAACGGTTATTTAGCGGATAAACATGAAAGGTATAAGCTTGTAGAAGTATAATTACTCACTGCAGATAAATCTAGCTTCTTCTAGTACTTTTTCTTTTCTATTTTTCTGAAAGGATAAGGAGTCTAAAACATTTAAATTTTTAATAAGGTCCTTACACATTATTATATGTTCTTGCATTAATTGTTGTTTTTGGTTTTGGGAAAGAGTGGTAAGGGCAGTTATTGGAAATAGTTTTGAGTGTTCAATTTTTTCTCTTAAGCTATTACCATTCGGGTAGTTCCAGCCAATAACTTTCATGTTTGAACATAAAGCAAAATTTAGGGCGTCCTTAGTTACCTTTGTATTGGTAATAATCCAAGCTTCTGAAAAACCGTTTATTTTTGATAAATCATCAAACCTTGCTTTTGTATACATAGCAACATGGCAATCAGTCTTAATACCAGCGGCATTATGGAATTTTGCTTCAATTATTACTTTTTTGCTATCTTTTTCTGCTATAACATCTATTTCATGAGTAATGCACTTTCCCTGGATAACTTGCCCTACCTTTGTTTTGTATCCTTCATTTTCTAAAATATCAGCAACGTAATCCTCAAACGGGTATCCGGTTGGACCTAAATCCATTAAGGCTTGTTTTAGGCTATACCTTGATCTTGCATAGGAATTATTTTTTTTGAAAAAGTCCTCAATGTATTTGTAGATTTGCGAGGTATGAATATTGTCATACAAGTTTGACTTAATATATTCAATAAGTTGATCTGCTTGGTTATCCGGCACCCCTGCTCTTTTTATTGAGGACCTAAGTTTACTTTCAGAAAATGGTTCGATTTCACCTGTGGCTTTTACAACGTTTATCATCCTAATTTTATCTTATCTATATTTAAATTATTTAGCAATATTTTTCTTTTTCAATGCCACAAAATCGCCATTTTTATATACCAATTCATAATTTAAATTATTCTCAAAATCTTTTGCCATTTCTTTTTGCGCATTAAGTGATGGTTGAGCATAGCTATCATTAAGTAGGAATACAAGCATATCTGCACTTTTTGTTCCAACCGGAATTACAAATAGGTATTCCCTATTTGCAAGATAAGCACCTAAGTTATTTGTTGCTGAAACCTTTACATCTTTTGGTATTTTATCTAAAAAGCTTTTTATCTCCTCTTTTTCTTCAACCTGTTTTATAAACATGTCTGTATTTGGATTTTTTGAAAATGGCAGGGGTCCAATATAATAAGCGGAGGCAAAAGAAACAATTAATAAATAAATGATTAAAACATTACTACCAATTTTTTTTAAGATAAATTTAGAACCATAAATTGAAGAGATAAAAAGAAACGGAATAATACCGGATGTGTATTGATAATAAATATCACTTAATTGCTTATTATTGCTTAACAAATTTATGATTAAATCAGGAAGAGCAAATATTAAATACAGCGGGCTAAAAATGGACAAGAATCCTAAAGGTGCAAAGAGATTATATAAATAGTCTATATTTTTTTCGTGAAATACAATTGCAAAAGTTTTAAACGGATTTAAAATAATATTTTTAACTACAATTCCCGGTGAATCACCAAATTCTGAATAATACGACAGCGCAAAATGGCTATTTCCTGATGCACCTGGTATTAAAACCCAGATTGAATAATAAAATATTATAAAAGACAAAAGACCAAAAATAAGGCTTAATGTTTTTTTGTAATTAATATTTTTAATTTTATAGTTCTTTATATAAAAATAAAAAAACATCATTCCTGATGTAAGCCAAATTTCCTCCTTTGTTAAAGCTGCTAAGATAGAAAAAACAAGAAATAAATAATATTTTCTTTTAAGAATGTAATAAAAAGCTGCCAATAAAAACGTGATTGCAAAGGAGACTGCATGGAA
The DNA here is from genome assembly GCA_964523705.1 of uncultured Gammaproteobacteria bacterium. Classification (GTDB taxonomy): domain Bacteria; phylum Patescibacteriota; class Microgenomatia; order Levybacterales; family UBA12049; genus CAYWVK01. The sequence continues at coordinate 69,304 of CAZFYA010000002.1, read as the reverse complement.
ATCATAAAGATTTACGTATTGAGTAAGAGGATTAATTAAGTAAATAAAAGAAAATAATAAAGCAATATTTTTGTTTTTTAAAACATGCTTTGCAATTAAATAAACATAAATTGCACCAAGTGAAATAATTAGTGTTTGAATTAAAAGGAGAACTTTTGGGCTTGGCCAAAGATAATAAAAAGGAGTAAGAAAAACTAAGGCAAAATCGGCATGAAATGATAGCCTTGAGACAAGCTCTATGCCATTTGGGTTTGTTAACATGAAAAGATTACCATTTAAACTATTCCAGACAGTCTGCGCCATATTGCCAAGGTCAAATTTTCCGGTATAGAAATTATCAAAACGAAGAAAAGAAGCAATTGTAAAGTATAGAAAATAAAATAACGTTCCAATTAACAGGAGAAATTCATGAGCATTTTTGCTTATATAAAAATATAGTTTATTAAAAATATTTTGTTTAATGCTGTTTATTCTTGTTACAAAAAATACAAAAATTAACTCTGAAAGGATAAGTACTACTCTTATAAAAATAGATAAAATTCCGGCATTTTCAAGTCCAATTAGTTTTGAAAAGCCAAGTATAACTATTAGTTCTCTTATTCCAAACCCCATGGGTGTAATAATTGATAAATAGCCTATTAAAAGAGAAAAAGTTAAAAAGCTGCTGTCAAATAAAAAATTCCTAAGATCTAAATTAAATAGAGAGATAGCTGAGAAGTAGCTTCCAATTCCAAAACAAAACAAAGCAATAGTTGAAAGAAGAGTTAACTTTATATTATTTAAATAATTTAACCTAGGAAAAGCTTTTATTTTTTTGTTGAATATAAAAAGAAAAAGAAGTAAAAAGAAGATAACATAGATTAACAAGATAACATTTTCCTCAAGCATAATATTTAAAAGATTAAGTGTGTATTTTAAGGAAAATAACGAAACAATAGTTGCGCCAAAAATAAAAAATTCAGCCTCGTATAAAAGATATAATGCAGTTTTCTTTTTAGTTATCCCCTTCTCTTCAAAGGAAAATGCCCGCCCTAAAAAAGACCAAATATTTCCAGGAGTGTACCTTTTAAGTTCTGCAAGTGCCCAAAGATTAAGCGACTCTTTTGCCTCAATTTTAGCTTCCTTTTTAATTAAAAGATGCCATAAATATCCTCTTAAAAAGAAAAAAGCAATTAAAAAAAACAGTCCTAAGGCTAAATTAAGTAAATTAATACTACTTATAAGAGGAATAACTTCAACTGATTTATCGGCAATGATTTTAAAAATAAAAATAAAGGAAATTATTGTGATTGGCCAACCTAAAAATATCTTAAAAATTTTTAAAACTTTACTATTCATAAAGGATTATAGGCAGAATAAAAATTTAGCGCGCCTGAAGGGAGTCGAACCCCCAACCACTTCGTCCGAAGCGAAGTGCTCTATCCATTGAGCTACAGGCGCATAATTGTTGTTTAAGAGTGCTTGATATAGTATACTAAAATACAAGATTGAAGTAAAAGGGCCGCTAGCTCAATTGGTAGAGCAATTCCCTCTTAAGGAATAGGTTCGGGGTTCGATCCCCCGGCGGCTCGCAATTAGTTCGAATCCACAACTCCCAGCCCTTCGACTTCGCTCAGGGCTATAGCTCAAGCGAAAAGAAGGTGGTGAGCGAATGAAATAAGCCGAACCATATGTATTTCTTCTACATAGTCCGTTGTTCTGACAATTCTTTGTATTGCGGACAAACCAATAACCTTAAAAGAAGAATAACCGAACATAATTCAGGTAAAAGTAAGTCTGCTAAATATCTTCGTGGTAAAAAACCGGTGGAACTTGTTTATTATGAAAAATATAAAACTCTTCAGGAAGCAATGAAAAGAGAAATACAGATTAAAAAATGGACAAGAGCAAAAAAGAAATCCTTAATTCAGAGCAATTTACAATTACTAAAAAGACTGTAATTTGTTAGAAATAAGTTTTAATAATGTTCACGATTTGCAGCTTCGGATTAGCATCAAAATGGTATAATCGTTTCGTGAACAAAAAGAATAAATTAATATATTTTGCCAAAAAACACTTAGGTAAGCCCTATAAGTTTGGATCAAATCCTTCAGAAGCTCCAAAAAATTTTGATTGCTCAAGCTTTGTTCAGTATTTATATAGAAGAATTGGTGTAAAACTTCCAAGAACTGCTTTAGACCAAGCATCAATTGGTAAAACAATAAAGCCTAAAAAAGAGTTACTTAAGATCGGCGATTTGCTTTTCTTTAAGGGTGGTTGGGGGCACTACAATCCACAGTTTTCAACAGGAATAGGACATGTTGTAATATATGTAGGGAGTGGTAAAGTCATTAATGCAAAGTCAAAAGAAGTAGACGAAAAAGAAATTGGGTCAGTAATAGAAGAAGATGTAAAAGATGTTTTATGCAGAAAAGATTTCGTGATTGTTAAAAGAATACTTTAAATAAAAAGTTCCCACATAGTCAACTAGTCCCAGCTTCGGATTAGCCTCAAAACAGTATGTGATATAATGTTGAAATGCAGAAGAGAAATATTTCTCATTATAAAGCATTACCAAGTTATATAACGATAGAAAAATCAAAAATCCACGGACTAGGTCTTTTTGCAACAAGTGATATTAAAGAAGGGTTAGATTTAGGGCTTTCACACGTATTAAACGATAAGTATAAAGACGGTTTAATAAGAACACCACTTGGAGCTTTTATAAATCATTCTAGTAATCCAAACTCTGACCTTATAGAAAATGATGATAACGTAAGATTAATAACTTTACGAAAAATTAAAAAAGGCGAAGAACTTACCGTTGATTATCACGGTTGGTATAACGATGAGATAGTTGATGCTTTTAAGCAATAAATTCTCTATTCTCCTTACAAAAAGCTCCTACATAGTTAGCTAGCGATTATATGTTTGCTTAAGTAATTTAAATATTGTTCGGTGGTGTTTGCAAATTCCATGTTTTCTTATTTCTTCTTGGTGGTGTTTTGTTCCGTATCCTTTGTTTGTTAAAAATCCAAATTGATTGTGTTTTTTATGTAGTTTAATCATCAAGTTGTCTCTTTTAACTTTTGCAATAATTGATGCTGCGGCAATAGTTGTAGATATTGAATCTCCATGAATTATTGGTTTTTGAATTAGCTTATCTAAATTTTCTATATAAAAAGCATCAATTAATACATATTCTGGTTTTATTGATAATTTATTAATTGCATCTATAAAAGCTTTTTGGGTTGCTTTAACAATTCCGTATCTGTTTATGTATGAAACACTTGCACTGCCTATTCCAATAGATAACGCACTTTTTTTAATCATAGGTTCTATTTCTAATCGTTTTTTAATGGATAGCTTTTTGGAGTCATTTATTACGTATTTAAGTACAAAATCAGCCGGGAAAATAACAGCAGCTGCAATTAAAGGTCCGGCTAATGCTCCTCTTCCTACTTCATCAACACCTGCAACATATCTTACTCCTTCTCTCCATAAAAGTTTTTCTTCCTTAAATGTGGGGAGAATATTTTTTTTATATTTCTTCTTCGCTTTCATTTCCTGCTTCAAGTTGAGAGAGTCCTTCAATTTCCGGTAAATCTGAAGCAATTGCTTTTAGCTCTCCATAGAAGTTTATTGTATTAGTGTCTAGTTTTTCAATTTGCACTTCCTGTTTTTTCCACCTTAAAATAGCACTTCGCCTTTCTGCATCTAAATTTTCTCTTAAGGCCTTAACCGAATCAAAATGAGCCTGCATCCTATGCTTAAATGAGTCTGAAAGCATATAATCTCGTATTTTTCCCCATTCCTCATCTGTTTGGTTGGTTGATGATTTAATAGATGCAATAGATGTGATTAAAAATCTTATAAATCGACAAGTATTTATTGCATGCTCAAAGCCGGTAATCCATATCCCACTTTTCCTATCAAAGCTTGTTATTTTATCTGGTAAAACTTGTGAGACTATTATTGATTCACTAGCACTGATTTTTGCTGCGTCGTCTTTAAGTTTTGTAATCCATTGATTACTCCATGCCTTAGTTCTTTTAAGCTCCCAAAGGATTGAACCGATTAATTTTCCTTTAAAATATATTTTTTGCCAGATATCCCCTCCTTCAATTCCTTTTGGAACCGGTAGGAACTCATCATTTGGAAAAGCGCTTTTTAATTTTTCCTCAAAATTTATTTCTAATGCTTCTCCTTGAAGCTGCTGTGAGCCCTGTTCAAGCTTTCTATTTAACTCAAGGTTTGCTTTTCTTGCCTGTTCTAGCTGAATATCTTTTTGTTTAAGTTTTAACTCAATTTCTTCTTCTGCTTTTTTTCTTGCCTCAAGTTTTATCTTCTCCTCTATTTTTTCTTTTTCTTCTTCCTGTTTTCTTAATTTTTCCTCTAAAGCTTTTTTTTCTTTATCAGCCGATTCAAGTTTTTTATTAATTTCAGCATTTAGTTTTTTTTCTGCTTTTTCTTTTGCAGCCATCTTTTCTTTTTCTAATGCAATTTTTTGTTTTTCTCTTTCTTGTTTTAGAATCGTTTCCTCAAGTTCATGTTTTACCGCCTCGTCAATGCTTACTAATTTCTTACAATGTGGACATCTTATTTTATTCATGTGTTTAAAATAATACTCTAATAGCTAAAATTAAGCAAGATAAATTGAAAGTTTTTTAAATATTTGCTAGCATAAAAATTAACTATGAAAAGCTTACTTAGAAATACCATTTTAAACGCTACTTCACTTTATTTTATTTCCCTTATTTTTGAAGGTGTTAAGGTTTCAGGGGGCTTATGGTCTTTTTTAATTGGTGGTTTTGCTTTATCTTTATTGTTTTTGCTTGTTAAGCCGATTCTGAATTTTTTCTCTGCTCCGCTTAATTTTTTAACTCTTGGCTTTTTCTCTATTTTTACAAATATAATTATTTTTTATCTTTTAACTGTATTTGTTGGGGAGGTTACAATTGAAGCATTTACTTTTAGTGGAGTAAAGTTTGCCGGTTTTGTAGTTCCTGAGATTTACTTCAGCACGTTTTTTGCCTTTCTAATTGTTTCATTTTTTCAATCCTTTTTTGTTTCATTTGTCACCTGGCTTTTTAGACATAGGAAATAACGTTTGAATTAAAAATTTAAAAAAGATATAATCTAACTTGTGATTCTAAACATTATTATAATCGTAATTGCAATTGCACTAATAGCTGTAATATTACTTCAGTCTCAAGGAAGCGGTTTATCAGGCGCATTTGGTGGCGGAGGTGGAGAATTTTACAGAAGTAAAAGAAGTGTTGAAAAACTTTTATACTGGATTACTATTGCCTTAGCAGTTGTTTTTGCACTTTTGTCCATTGTCTTACTTATTCCTCAAAGGTAAAAATATGGTTATTTTTAAAAGAAGACGTTTATATATTTGGTTAATTAAAGCGTATCTTAAAAAATGGGGAAAAACCATTCTTTTTTCTTTTGCACTTGGATTAATTGCTTTTTTTATTGTCCGTTCAAGCTTTTCATATATAGTTAATGCGATTCCTTTTATTCAACACGAGGAAATTGGAATGATTGGAACATATACTACGGATTCTCTTCCCTTTTCTGTTCTGGAAAATGTATCAATGGGTTTAACAAAGGTTGAGGATGATGGAACAGTCAGTCCTGCTATTTCATCTTCCTGGGAGATTAAAGACAGCGGAAAAACATATATTTTTAAACTAAAAAAGGATTTATTCTTCTCCGATAACACTTTATTAACTGCTGATGAGATAAGTTATAACTTTAAAGATGTAGTTTTGGAAAAACCTGATAAGTATACATTAATTTTTAAACTTAAAGAACCATATTCTCCTTTTTTAGTTACTGTTTCCCAACCAATTTACAAGGAAAACCTGATTGGTGTTGGAGAATATAAGATAAGAAAGATGAACTTAAACGGGAGTTTTGTTCAAAGTATTGAACTTCAAAATATTCAGGATAAAAGTACAATTAATTATCAGTTTTACCCAACAGAAGAGGCATTAAAAATGGCTTTTGTTTTAGGAGAGGTTTCAAAAATCACAGGAATTCAAAATACCAGTTTTAAGGATACTGATTTATCCAAATTTAAAAACGCTACTGTTTCTAAGGAAACTGATTATCAGACATTAGTGTCTGTTTTCTATAACACACAGGATAGTCTTTTGTCTGATAAGAATTTAAGAAAAGCACTTGATTATTCACTGCCTGATAATTTTAAACAGGGAGAGCGAAACCATACTCCATATAATTTAAATATCTGGGTAAACAAAGGAGAGATTGATGATCGGTTTCAGGATATAAAAACAGCTAAAGAGCTTTTTGAGGAGGCAAAAAAAGTTGCCAGCGAGAGCGCTGTGATTAAGCTTGAGCTTAAGGCTCTTAGAAAGCATGAGGAAATTGCCAAAGAGATTAAAAAAACCTGGCATGAACTTCTTGGTGTTGAAATAGCAATTGAAATTGTTGATCAAAGACCGGATAATTTTCAAATATTTTTAGGAGAATACAGCATTCCAAAAGATCCTGACCAGTATTCACTTTGGCATTCAGAACAGCAAAATAATATTACGAGGTATAAAAATCTAAGAATAGATAAGTTATTAGAAGACGGAAGAAAAACGCTTGAGAATGAAAAAAGAAGATCAATTTATCTTGATTTTCAAAAGTATCTACTTGATGATGTTCCAGCTTCCTTTTTAATAAACCCCTATGTATTTGAGGTTATAAGAAAATAATTAGGAACTTAAAAAATATTTTGAGCGAAGCTTTTTATGATATAAAATAGCAAAGCGATGTGCTTCATCACGAAGTCTTCTTAAGATTAATAAGGCTTTTGAATCATATTTTAATCTTATTTGTTTAAAATCGGATGTAATAATTATTTCTTCTTTTTTTGCAAGTCCAATTACTGGTATTTTTTTATTTTTTTCCTTTATTGCATTAAGCGCTGCTCTAATTTGCGGTTTTCCTCCATCAACTACAATTAAGTCTGGTTTTTTCCATTCGTTATGGTTTAATCTTCTTTTTATTATTTCATCCATTGCCAAAAAATCATTTTGCTTTTTAATACTTTTTAACTTAAATTTTCTGTATTCACTTTTTTCTTCTCCCCCGTTTTTAAAAACTACCATTGAACCAGCTATTTTTGTTCCGGATAAATTAGAAACATCAAAGCATTCAATCCTTTCTAATTTTTTTATTTTATAACCGTTTTTATTAAGAACCTTAGTAAGTTCTTCTAATTGATTTAGTTTAATATCAATTGCTAAATTAGGATTTGATTCAAAATCAAAAATCTTATTATCTGGATTTGTAATTAAATTAATTGCCTTAATTTTTTCTTGAATAAGGGCAGCTTTTTCAAAATCTTCATTTTTTGAAAAAGTATTTCTTTCTTTTGTTAATTCCTTTAGTATTTTTTTATTTTCACCTTTTAAAAAATTTATAATATATTTAATATTTCTTTTTTTATAGTCTTTTAGCTTAAATACTTCAGGACAGGGACAAAGCCCCAGATGATTATATAAACAGATTTTTTTTGGATGATTTTTAACTGATTGGTAAGGAAATACTTTTCTGATTGTTTTTAAAACCAGTCGTAGCTCTTTTGCGTTTGGATATGGACCAAAAAAAAGTGATTTATTATCATCAATTCTTCTTGAAACTAAAACTTTTGGATACGTATCTTTTATGGTTATTTTTATATATAAATATGCCTTGTCATCTGTAAAGCGAATATTAAACTCCGGTTTGTATTTTCGAATTAAGTTTGCCTCTAAAACCAGTGAATTTACCTCAGAATAAGTTTCAATTGTCTTTATTTTTTTAGTTTTTGATACTAAAAGCAGTGTTTTCTCACCTAAGTTTTTTTTGGAGGAAAAATAATTTGAGACCCTTTCCTTAAGGTTTTTGGCTTTGCCAACGTATAGTATTTTATTATTTTTGTCTAGGAATAAATATACGCCTGGAAAAGTAGATAACAAGCGATATGATGAAGATGAATATAACACAAATAATTCCTCCTAAAATAACCTTTTTATTTAAGTAAAAAGGAGCAATTTCAATATTTGATAAAACCTCCTTTTTATCGACTCGTATTGTAATTATATCTTTTGTTTTTGTCAAAAATGGAGTTTTTTCAAATGAGACATCTACTTGCTGATAGGAAAAAGGTAAAATTTTATCAATAGAAAACGTTTGTTCATTAGGTAATATGTTTTTTGTCAAAACATTCATTTCCTTATTTTCAATCATAGAGTTTCCTGTGTTTATAACTTTTACGTTTCCACTAATTGGAACGGCTGAAAATGAAGGGTTTGGAAAATTTGCTTTTATATCAAAGTCTTCAATTTTTTCAAAAGTTGAGTCAAGCTCAACTAAAACGTCTTTTTGTTTATCGTCCTTTGATAATTTATATCCTCCGGGCGGAACAGGATAACTGCTGTCCATGCCTTTTCTAATAAAGGCGAAATGGTCAGTGTCTAGTACAAAAAAGTAATCTATTCCTCCAGTAGTATTGCCCCAGGTCGGATCGACCATTATCCAGGTATTTAGTGTTTCATCGTAGTATTCAGGCCATGCATGAAGTACGTCTTTAACCAGTGATAATGGTCTTTCTTCAGCGTTTTTTGTATATGCAAAGCCGTTTATCTCTCTTGCCGGAATTCCTGCTGCTCTTGAAAGTGTAATAAAAAGGTCTGTAAATTCAAGACAAACTGCAGACTTTGGATTATCCAAAACCTGTTTTGCTCCCATCCGATCACTTTTTGATGTGACCCTTGAAAAATCATAAGTTAAATTTTTTACTGTATATTGATAAATTGCATATGGATTTTTTAGCTCATTGGCCAATTCATTTATTTTAGAATCATTAACCTCCCAGTATTTTTTAGAAGATAAATACTCTTTCTTTTCATCATCTGTTATTTTCTCCTCTTTTGGGTTAAGGTTTACTTTTGCTTTTCCAAGCACTCGAATTCTTTTTGTTTCAGAAGGGGCTAGTGAGTATTCAGCAAGCCAGTTCCCATCCTCATCAATTTTAATGTTATTAGGTTTTGGAACCATGTCATTTAAGATAATTTCCTGGTAATTTGTTTCAGGCGGAATTGCAATTTCGGTTTTTACAGGATAAAGGTTTGAATTTTTAAGATTATAGGTTAAATCAAAAGAATAAATTTGATATTGTCCAAAAGCAATTGAAATACCAGATGTTTGAAGTTCATCTTTATTAAATGATAATTCATTTTTAGATAAAGCTCCTGGGATATTTGGTTTTATGTATACTGCTTTTCCAAAACTTTTAGGGTAATAGACATTAACGTTAAATGAATTAAAGTCATTTTTTGAAGAAATCCCAGGTATATTTATTTGCCATACATTACCTCTGTTTTCTGCAACTTCATTTGTGTCAAATGAAAGATTAAAAGTTAGTTTTTCACCTTCCCCAACAACTTTATCGTTAAAGCTTAGTTCAATTGTGCTTCCTTTTTGGTTTTTTTCAACGTTTGGGGTAATTTCACCTTTACTGTCAGACGCTTTTAAATTATTAATATCCGTATAGCCGATCTGAAGCTTATATGAGCTGAAAAAAGAATTATCCTCCTGATTAGTTAAACTAACCTGCATATTAACGTGGGTATTTGCGTTTTCATAAACCGTGTAGGAGACATTGTAGTCTGATGGAGAATCCTGTGAGGCATATATTTCTTTAAAAGGAGTGAGTAAAAATAAAAGCGTGATTGTTAAAAACAATAAAAACCTTTTCACTCTTTAATTATTACAGGTTTTATTTAAAAAATTAAGTGGGATTTTAAAAACTTACCTGTATAAGACTTTGGATTTTTAACAATTTCTAAAGGAGTTCCTTTGGCAGTAATTTCTCCGCCTTTTTCTCCCCCATTTGGTCCAAGATCAATAATGTAATCTGCATTTTTAATAACATCTAAATTATGCTCAATTACAATTACAGTATTATTCTGATCAGTTAATCTTCTAAGGACTAAAAGTAATTTTTCCAAATCTGCAAAGTGAAGGCCGGTTGTTGGTTCATCCAGCAAGTAAAGCGCATTTTGGCCTTTTTTGGAAAGTTCTGTTGCCAGTTTTACCCTTTGTGCTTCCCCGCCTGATAAGGTAGGAGCCGGCTGACCAAGTTTAATATATGATAAGCCTACATCATTTAAGGTTTTTAACTTATGTGACAGTGGCGCTGAAAATGAAAAAAAGCTTAACGCTTCAGAAACACTCATATTTAGTACCTCGGCAATATTCTTACCACTAAATGTGACTTGTAAAACCTCATCGTTATACATCTTGCCGTTACAGACCTCGCAGGTTATGTAGACATCCGGTAGAAACTGCATCTCAATTTTTATTCTTCCCTCGCCCTCACAGGCTTCACATCTTCCTCCCTTTACATTAAAAGAAAACCTTCCAGGTCCATAACCTCTTATTTTTGCATCTTTAGTTTGAGCAAATAAGTCTCTGATATATGTAAAAATTCCGGTATAAGTTGCGGGATTACTTCTTGGTGTTCTTCCGATTGGAGACTGATCAATCATATAGACGTTTTTTATCAGTTCATGTCCCTGAATATCTAAAAACTTTCCCGGTTTTTGCCTATGATACGGATTTTTTTTCTGCATTAATGCGTGGTATAAAATGTCATTTATAAGAGTTGATTTACCGCTGCCTGATACGCCTGTAACAACTGTAAACTTGCCTAAAGGAAAAGACACATCAATATTTTTTAAATTATGCTCACTTGCTTTATAAATTGTTAGTTTTTTTAAGCCATCAAGCGATGAGATTTCTTTATCTTTGTCTTTATAAATATCAATTTTTGCCTTACTGGTTAAGTATTTTCCGGTTAATGAATTATTATTATTTTTTATTTCAGATACTGTTCCTTTAGCAATAATTTCTCCGCCCTTTTCCCCGGCCTTTGGCCCGAAATCAAAAATATAATCTGATTCAAGCATTGTCTCTTCATCATGCTCAACAACTAAAACTGTATTTCCCAAATCTCTTAGTTTTTTTAAGGTATCAATTAATTTTTTGTTGTCTTTTGGATGAAGACCAATTGAGGGTTCATCTAATACATATAATACGCCTGTTAGTCCGCTTCCGATTTGTGAGGCAAGTCTTATTCTTTGCGCTTCTCCTCCAGCTAATGTTTGTGCTCCTCTTGATAAGGTTAAATAATCAAGCCCAACATCTAAAAGAAAGGTTAGTCTTTGTTTTACTTCCTTAACAATTAATTTTCCTATTTCCTCTTCCCTTTTTGAAATTTTTGCTGGTAGTGTATTTATAAACTCAAAGGTATTATCAATGGACATGTCTGAAACATCAATAATAGATTTGTTATTAATTGTTACTCCTAATGCTTCTTTTTTTAGTCTTGCTCCAAGACATAAGGGACATACTTCATAACGCATATATTTCTCATAAAAATTGCGGGCATAACTTGATTCAGTTTCGCTGTGTCTTCGCATTAATTCTCCTACAATTCCGTTAAACTCCTCATAAATTGTAGTTTTTTTGCCCCATCTGTTCTCTCCCTCAACTTCATAAACTTGTTCTCCTGTGCCATTTAGTAATAGCTCCTTTTGCTTATTGGTAAACTCATTTAGTCTTTTGCTAAGTGGGATATTATTTTCATTGCAAAATGTCTTAAGTGTTCTTGTAAACCAGGTTTCATGTTCAAAAAGATTTGAGAACGGCATTATTCCGCCTTCCTGAATGGTTAAGTTGTCATTAAAAATTAAATCCTTGTCAATTGTTAAAATTGTTCCTAAGCCATTACATCTAGGGCATGCGCCATGAGGCGTGTTAAATGAAAACATTCTCGGCTCAATATCAGGAAGTGAAATATTACATTTAGGACAGGCAAACTTTTCACTGAACAGCTCATCTTCCATTTTTTTAGCCCTTTCAGGAAGAGAAAAACCTTTATCCTTAATAATTGAGATAATTATCTCACCGTTTCCAAGTTTTAGTCCCTGCTCAACATCAGTTGATAGTCTTTGCTTATCAGTTGTTTTAGATAAGATTATTTCATCAATTACAGCCTCTATTGTATGCTTATTGGTTTTAATTAAGATAAAATCTTCATCAAGTCCGTAAATGTGGTTATCAACTCTTGCCTTTTTATATCCCCGCTTTTTAAGGTCTGAAAATAATTCAGTGTACTCCCCTTTTCTGTCCTTTACAATTGGAGCTAAAATTAAAAGTTTTAATTTTTGGCTATTCGTTTTATCAAGTAATTCAAAAATTGCCTTAACAATCTGCTCTTTTGATAAATGGGATATCTCGCTGCCGCATTTTGGACAATGCGGATGGCCGATTCTTGCAAAAAGTAGTCTTAAATAGTCATAGATTTCAGTTACTGTTCCAACAGTGCTTCTTGGATTATGTGAGGCTGATTTTTGATCAATTGAAATAGCCGGAGATAATCCTTCAATAAAATCAACATCAGGTTTTTTCATTATGCCTAAAAACTGTCTTGCATATGAGGATAAACTTTCAACGTATCTTCGCTGACCCTCAGCATAAATAGTGTCAAATGCAAGTGAGGATTTTCCGCTTCCCGAAAGACCTGTGAAGACCACTAGCTTATTCTTTGGTATTTCAACGTCAATATTTTTTAAATTATGTTCTCTTGCTCCTTTTACAATAATTTTATCCATAAGAGGCATAAAAATCGAAGTAATATTATATATGAAATCGGAAATATAAGCAACGGGATAGGTAGGTTCTTTAGTACTTTGACAAAAAACACAAAAAGTATTAGAATTCCCCACTATGTCAATAAAAATTGAAACAAGAACGTTTTCAGGAGAAGTAGTACAAACTAAACCATTAAAACCTGGTAGTAAAATAGCAATACATAGTGATGAAATATCAGTTGGTAAAAACGAACGAGAAAACTATCATGTTTTACTTGGTAGACCTAAAATCATTACTGTGGAGGATAGCAATAGGGTGTCATTTATATTGAGTAAAAATGGAGATAGTAAAAAAATTATTTTAGATAAAAACGTTGTAAACAGATCTAACTTATCTTTCTCACCTCTTATTGGAGTTAGGGATTTTCTTTCACAAATCGTTTACAAAGAGGATTAATTTAAATGTACCGCGTAGGGGATTCGAACCCCTGATTCTCGGGCTGAAAACCCGATGTCCTAGGCCACTAGACGAACGCGGCATTAAAACTTAAGTATTATATCTAAAAATTGACTTTTAGACAATTCTTACTTAAATTTTCTTTTTAATCCGTCTACGACCTCTTTAGCTCCACCTTGTCCACCAAGACCAAATGCAATTCCACCGGCTAGAGCAAGCATTGCTACAAGACCAGTGAATAGTATTCTTATTAAATCAGCTGCTACTCCAAGTTGAGTTAAAACGGCCAATATTACAAATATATTAATCGCCCATCTTGCAACAGAAGCAATTGCTGATGATGTTCTTGGATCAACATTTTTAATTGAGACCAATACAACATCATGGGTTAATCTGGCGAATACAAACCCTACCATGGCAATAATTGCTGCTACAAAAACATTTGGAAGATACATCAATACTTCATTTAGAACTGATGTAACTCTTGGCAATCCCCAGACTTCTGCAGTTGGGATAAGGAATAATACTATAATAAACCATCTGACTAATTCAGACAGTATATTAGTCCAGGAAAAGTCATCTTTTAATTCCGGTACTCCGTATTTTCTTAAAAACTTTTCAATCTTTAAGGCTTTAAAAATACCAATTAAAAGTTGTTTAACAATTGAAGCAACAATAATACCAATAAGTATTACAATTGCACCTGCGACTAATTTTGGAATAAAGTTAACAAATGCCAGAAGTCCTTCGTTTAAGGAGGAAACAATCGTATCTCCGATTCCTGTCATGTTCTCACCTCCTTTCATCATGTAGATTAGTTCTAGTTTATGGGATTATTCAAATCCTTGTCAAGTCTAGCTTTGATTGGTATAATTATTTCCTGCGGGCCGTTAGCTCAGCGGTAGAGCAGGAGCCTTTTAAGCTCTTGGTCACAGGTTCGAATCCTGTACGGCTCACCGAAAAATCTCCCAGCATTTGGTTGAGGAGATTTTTTAATGGCGAAGACAGCTCGTCTCGAATCTTGAACAACGTGAAATACTGAGCAAAGCGAATGTACTGTACGGCTCACGTTTAGTTCTAGTCCACAACACCCAGCAAACACGGACTATAGCCATAAAACTAACATTCATGCTCTTTTAATAACTTCTAAACCGAGTTATAATATTCTAAATGATTATTACTAAATCTAAGCCATTTACGAAAGAAGAAATTGAAAAACTAAGAGAACTATTTGATTCGTATATTAAAACTGTTATTGATATTGAAAGTAAAATTTGTTCTGCTGGAGCAGACAGACATTATAATTCAGAAAAGATTTTATTGGAAAAAGGATCTAATCAATCAAATCTTTGGGGCGGAGGGATTGATTTGGAAACAAAAATAATTGATTGCAATTCGTTTATTAATATACGACCTTCGGATAATAATACAAGCAATGAAATTCAAGATTCATCCTTAAGAAAAAGATTTGAAGATTTAACTAAATATTTTTTTGGGAAACTTATATGAAAAACAAACAAATATTGGGAGCAATGGCTTTAGATCTAAAAAGAGTTGCAATTGGATATTTTAGAGGATCAAATATAATGGCTAATAGATTTTACGAAGAAGCTTTAAAAAGAAAGAACGAGTTAAATAATAACGAGCTAAAACCATATCTAATTAAATTTTTAAATGAAATGGAAAAACTTGATAAAAAAGAGAAGCTGAAAGCTGCGGAAGATGCGCTCTTATACAGCACTATTTTCCAAAACGCCGCAGTTTCTTAAATTCAGTTATAACGACTAAACGGTTCTAGACCGAGGCGCTCAGCTTCGGATTAGCCTCGAAATAATGTTTTTTAATAGAATTTTATTTATCCATTATCTTAATTTACATTATCTTCTAAACTTAACTACTATAAAATGAGGGTTTTCTTCTTGAATATCCTTATCATTTATTGTAAAACCAAGAGAGGAATATAGCTTACCACTCCATGTAGATAATGCAGCTTCAGTTTTTGATAATCCCAATACATTAATTCCATGAGTATATTCATCAAAATTATCAGATAGTTCATTATACATGCCATTTTGAATAGCATCAGGTACATACCAATGTTCACAGATAACCATTTTGTCTTTACCAATTTTTAACTCAACTTCTTGCAAAAAATGACGAATTAGTTGACCTGCAAATAAGTCTGGATGTCTTACTCTTTGATTGTCAATAACAACAGTAGATCGGATGATATTTTGAACTAAAAAGTTTTTAACGCCTGTATGAATTCTATATCGGTCATCCCTTTTATCTTTTAGCGAAAAGTAGGTTGACCCATCAGATGCATAGACCACTTCAGACTCTCCGGATAACCCTTGAATTACAAGATTTTCGCCCTTTTTTTGAAGATCAGAAGTTTTTATTCCACAAGGCCTTCCATCAATTACCTTACCCAAAAATACTTCGTGATTCATATTAGGAGTGAATTATAAAATAAGTGATGATTTAAAATCAATAAAAAAGCAATTTAAATTTACTAAATGATATAATTTAAACTATGAAAAGAATCACACTTATATTATTATTTTTACTTGTTCTTCTATTTCCGGCCAGGGTGAATGCAATATATGATCCCCTATCAACAGCAAATAACAAGATTGGCGTTCATATACTTTTTCCGGATGAAATAAAAGAAGCAAGGGAAATGATAAATTCAGAAGATGGAGACTGGGGATATGTTACTATTCCTATTCAATCATATGATAAGGACTTGGAAAAGTGGCAATTCTTTATGGATGAGTGCCGATCTTATCATTTAATTCCAATTATAAGGCTTGCTACAAATGGAGATTATTTTAATACCAAGGTTTGGGAAAAACCAAAATTTACATCAATTTTAGATTTTGCTAATTTTTTAAACTCACTTGATTGGCCAACTAAAAATAGATACGTAGTCGTTTTTAATGAGGTGAATAGAGGCGATGAGTGGGGCGGAAGCCCAGAGCCATCGGAATACGCAGAGCTTTTAAGCTATGCAGTAACGGCATTTAAGTCTAAAAGCCCTGACTTTTTTATAATTTCAGCCGGAATGGACAATGCATCAATAAATAACTATCCTGATGCAATGGATAAATTTGCCTACTTTTGGGAAATGGAAAAAGCAGTTCCGGGGATTTTTAATCAAATTGATGGCTTAGGAAGCCATTCCTATCCAAATCCTGGCTTTTCGACTCTTCCGTCAGTCTCAACAAATAAAAGTGTTTACAGTTTTTGGTATGAGAAAAACTACATTAAAAATTTTACCAATAAGGATTTACCTATCTTTATTACAGAAACCGGCTGGACATTAAAAAGATATACTGATAGCCAGATTGGAAAATTCTATAATGAAGCATTTGAAAATGCATGGGGAGAAAAAGATGTTGTTGCAGTTACTCCTTTTATTTTAAAGGCAATGACAGAACCATTTGACCAATTTTCTATGTTTGATAAAAGTGGAAACGGTAATGAAATTTTTAATTCTATAAAAAAAATTAAAAAAGTAAAAGGCAGTCCGCAGTTAACAGAGGTTAAGAAAGTTTTAGGAGAAAAAGCATTAAAGCAATTACCTATTCGCATATTCAAAAAAGAAGTAAAAGAACCACCACTTTTTAACAGCGTTGATAACGTAATTATATTTTTAAAATGGATTTTAAAGATTAACTAGTGTGTTATAATTATCCAGCTAAGCCTCAAAATGGATAAAAATAAAAAAACAACAAAGATCACAAACGGACATATCTAATTAATTATGGAATGGGAAAAAGCACCAGACGTTCAAAAAGAAATGAATAAGCTAATTGAGATTTTAGACCTTAATTACCTTGTTAAAAGTAGGATTTTTTGCTTTAGGACAAACGGTTCAAAATCAAGAGCGTATGCAAGAATCTGGGCTTTTCCAAAGATTTTTCAAAACGCTTTAGACATAAGACCTGCTTACGTTATTGAAGTATTATCTAAATATTTTGATAAATTAGATGATGAATCAAAACGAAAAGTTTTAATTCACGAACTACTGCATATCCCTAAAAATTTTTCAGGTGCACTTCTACCCCATAGAGGAAGAGGAAGACATCTTCAAAAAGAAGCAAATAAATTATATAAAGAATATAAAAAGAAAAGAAAATAGCCTATGATTGTTATTATACACGGAGATGATTTAGTAAGCTCAAGAGGGTATTTTTTATCAGAGAGAAAAAAAACAAAAAACCCGATTTTTTTTGATAAATCTGTCTCAAAAACAGATCTGATGCAAATAATAGATGGTAAATCACTTTTTTTTGAATCAAAAGACATTTTTATTGAAAACTTTTTTATAGGTAAAAAAACAAATTCAAATGAATATAAGGAAATTGTTGATTATGTGAATCAAAGATCAAAAGATTCTAATTTTATTTTTTGGGAGGGTAAAAAAATTGAAAAAAGCATTTTAAGCTCATTTAAAAACTTAATCCCAAAAGGTTTTAATCTTCCGCAAAATCTTTTTTACTTTCTGGATTCAATAAAACCGAATAGTAAGAATAACGCTGTTTTATTTCACGACGCGTTAAAAACGATTGATGAGGAAATGTTATTTTACATGATTATAAGGCAATTTAGGCTTCTAATTTCAGTATTAAACACAACAGACGATCCTATAGACGAGGTTAAAAGGCTTGCTCCGTGGCAAAGAGGAAAATTATTAAGACAAGCAAAGCTTTTTTCAAAAGATCAGCTTTTAAGTATACACAATCAGCTCTATAAAATTGATTATGCGCAAAAGTCTGGGCAACTTGGGATGAGTTTGGTACAAAGCATTGACATTTTACTATTAAAAATTTAATATTGAAAAACAATGATTAATCCCTCAATTTTTAAATCATACGATATTAGAGGAGTATACCCCAAAGACCTAAACGAAGAAATAATTAAAGATATTACAAAAGCAATATATACTTTTTTCAAAAAAGAAATTAATAAAGAAACATTAACTGTTGTTATAGGAAGAGATATGCGACTCTCCTCTCCTAAGCTTTTTGAGATAGCTATAAATACTCTAAGAGATATGGGTGCAAAAGTAATTGATATTGGGCTTTGTTCAACCCCAACCTTTTATTTTTCAGTATTTCATTACGGTTTTGATTGTGGTTTTCAAATTACAGCATCACACAACCCAAAGGAATGGAACGGATTAAAAATAGTTAAAAATACCCCAAAGGGACTTGTAAAAATTGGTAAATCAACCGGAATGGAGGAAATTAAAAAAATTGCAATGGATAAAACATTTATTAAAGAAAGTGGTAACGGATCAATTGAAAAAAAAGACGGAGTTTTACAGGATGAGGTAAAAAATGCAATAAAAATAACCGGGAATATGAACATTAAGCCATTTAAGGTAGTTGCCGATACTGCAAATGCTATGGGTGCACAGTATATAGATGAAATATTTAAAAATATACCAGGGGAATTGGTTCGGATGAATTTTGATTTAGACGGATCATTTCCAAGTCACCAACCCGATCCCTTACAGGCAAAAAACCTAGTTGATCTTCAAAAAAGAGTTGTAGAGGAGAAAGCTGATATGGGCTTTGCTCCTGATGGTGACGGAGACAGGCTGTTTTTTATTGATGAAAAAGGTAAAGTTATTCCCCCGTCAATTATTACCTCAATGATTTCAATAGAACTTCTTAAAAAGCATCCTAAGGAAACAATATTGGTAGATATTCGCTATCTTTTAACCCCTAAGAAAATTATTGAAGAAAACGGCGGAAAAATGTTAGTTACAAAAGTCGGCCATGCATATATTACCGAATCAATGCACAAGAGCGGAGCTATATTTGCCGGTGAATCATCAAGTCATTTCTTCTTTAGAGACACCGGTAATGCAGAATCACAAATAACAACCGTTTTATTTGTACTTGGAATTTTAACTAAAATTGGAAAGCCTTTTTCAGAAGTTGTTGAAATATACAGAAGAAGCTATGAGTCAGGAGAGTATAATTTTAAAGTTTCAAATTCAGAGAAAATCATGACTACATTAAAAGAGAAATACAACGATGGAAAACTAGACTTATTAGATGGTATAGCAATAAGTTATCCTAATTGGCGGTTTTCTGTTAGAACATCCAATACAGAGCCGCTTTTAAGATTAAATGTTGAGTCATTAGAAAAAGGTATAATGGAAGAGAAACGCGATGAATTAATTAATTTGATTGATCATATAAAAAATGGATAAAAATATAGTTGATAAGTCAAATTTTAAGCAATTTATACTTGATACACCTAATCAGTTTAAGGTTGGACTAAAACTTGCTGAAAACATAAAACTTGATGGCGATTTTACAAGCGTTGCAATTTCAGGAATGGGTGGATCAGCCCTTCCTGCTAATCTTCTACGAACATATTGTAATAGCTTGTTTAAAGACAATCCAGATTATAATCCGTTTGAAATTTATATAAACAGGTATTATGTTTTACCCCCTGAAGCTTATACAAAAAAATGTTTAAACATTATTTCTTCATATTCTGGCAATACTGAAGAAACACTTTCTGCATTAAACGAAGCTGAAAGTAATAAACTTAAATACATTGGCATATCAAGTGGAGGAAAGCTTGAAGAGCTTTGTAAAAAAAATAACGCCCCTCATATAAAACTTCCCTTCCCCTTTCCAAATTATCAACCAAGAATGGGTACTGGATATTTCTTTTCGGCAATGTATCAGTTATTAGTAAACCAAGGATTAATCCCAGATGTTTGTGAAAATCTACTTTCTCTTACCGATAAGCTTAATGAAGACATGAGGTTATTTGAAAGTAAAGGAAAAGATCTTGCGAAGAAAATGAAAGGAAAAACTATTGTAATATATTCATCTCCTAAGTATAAACCAGTTGCAATGGTTTGGAAGATAAAAATAAACGAAAATGCTAAAACCCCTGCATTTTGGAATTTTTTACCTGAAGCAAACCATAATGAAATGGTTGGTTTTACAAATCCACAATCAAAATTTTTCGTATTGTTTTTAAAGGATAATGAAGATGACCCAAGAAATATTAAAAGATATCAAGCTACAGTTGATATTTTAAAAAACAGCAATATTGAATCGGAAATTATAAACATGCAAGGAGATAACGTATTTTATAAGATGTTTTCATCAATAACTATTGCTGATTGGACTTCATACTACCTTGCGCTTGAATATAATCAAGACCCTACTCCTGTAGAAATGGTTGAACAGCTTAAGAAATATTTAGCTTCATAAAATCTTCTATTGATATTTTTTATTAAAGCCTACATAATAAAATATATGGCACATTTGTCAAAATTAATAGTGTGGTTTAATGAAGTTGACAAGGAAGATACTGCATTAGTTGGTGGGAAAGGAGCTAATCTTGGGGAAATGACAAAGGCAGACTTTCCTGTTCCCAATGGTTTTATTATTACCTCAAATGCCTATTATAAATTTATAAAAGAGAACAACCTAGATAGAAAAATTCAGCATCTCATTAACACGGTAGATGTTAATGACAGCCATTCCTTAATGCAGGTATCAAGCCACATAAAAAGAGAAATTATAAGAGGAAAACTATCAGATGAACTAATAAAAGATGTTATTAAAGCTTACAGAAAACTAGGCGGGGTTTTAAAAGAAGCATATGTTGCTGTTCGCTCATCAGCTACAGCTGAGGACTTAGCAGATGCTTCATTTGCCGGACAGCAGGAAACATTTCTAAATGTAAAAGGAGATTCAGTTTTACTTGAAAAAATTAAAGAAGGATGGGCTTCTCTTTTTGAAGCCAGGGCAATATATTACAGGCATCAAAAAAGATATGACCACATTAAGGTAGGAATCGCATTGGTAGTTGAAAAGATGATTGAATCTGAAAAGTCAGGAATAATGTTTACAATAGATCCTGTTACAAATGATAAAAAGAGAATTGTTATTGAAGCAATTTATGGCTTGGGAGAGTTAATTGTTCAAGGAGCAGAAACACCTGATCACTACGAATTATACAAAGACGATTTAAAAATCCTGGATAAAAAAATAGGCAAGCAGAAATTTATGCTTAAAAGAGCCCATGGTGAAAATAAGAAGAAAAAAGTTTCTCTTTTTAGAGCAAAGAAGCAAAAAGTATCAGATGAAAACATTATAAAATTAGCAGAAATTGGAAAAAAACTTGAAAAACATTACTATTTTCCACAGGATATTGAGTGGGCTATTAAAAACGGAAAAATATATATTGTTCAAACAAGAGCAATTACAACAACCACAAAAAAAGAAGACAAAGAAGATAGTAAAAAAACGAAAAAAGAAAGTCTTCACGATGTTGTATCTGAACTTGCCTCTAAAAACCTCGAGGTAATTCTTAAGGGTGATCCTGCAAGTCCCGGGATTTCATCAGGAGAGGTTAAGGTAATACATAGCGCAAAAGAAATTGGTAAAGTTCTGCAGGGAGATATTTTGGTTGCCCCTCAAACAAACCCTGATTTTGTTCCGGCAATGAAAAAAGCTGTCGCAATAGTAACTGATAAAGGAGGGAGAACCTCTCATGCTGCAATAGTCTCAAGGGAGCTTGGTATTCCAGCAGTTGTTGGTACAGCAAAAGCTACAACTGTTTTAAAAAACGGAAGTTTAATTACTGTGAACGGAATAAAAGGCGAGGTGTATAAGGGCGGACATGTAAAAGCAGGAACTGTTGTTCAAACATACAATCAATCAGAAAAAATAAAGACTGCAACTAAGGTGTATGTAAATTTAGCAGAGCCAGAAATTGCCGATCGGACATCAAGGTTGGATACTGATGGCGTTGGGCTTTTACGAGCTGAATTTATGATGGCCGGAATTGGAACTCATCCTAAAAAACTTATCAGAGACGGTAAAAAACAAATTTTTATTGAAAAATTGGCAAATGGACTTAGCTCTTTTTGTAAAGCGTTTTATCCCCGTCCTGTTGTCTACAGGGCATCAGACTTTAAGACCAATGAATATAGAAATCTTATCGGAGGAAAGGATTTCGAGCCGGAAGAACCAAACCCAATGCTTGGCTACAGGGGTGCTTTTCGATATATTAATGACCCGGAGGTATTTGAACTTGAATTAGAAGCTATAAAATTTGTTAGAAATAAATCAGGATTTAAAAACTTATGGTTAATGATTCCATTTGTGAGAACCATAAATGAACTTGAAGAAGTTAAAAAAATAGTTTCCGCATCAGGGCTTAATAGGAGTTCAAATTTTAAATTGTGGATGATGGTTGAAATCCCCTCAAACGTAATATTACTTGATAAGTTTATAGACTGTGGAATAGACGGGGTATCAATCGGGTCAAATGATTTAACAATGCTTCTACTTGGAACAGACAGGGATAATGAAGAAGTTGCTATGGAGTTTGATGAGCGAAATGATGCTGTCTTATGGGCACTTGAAAAAGTAATTAAGACATGTCATAAAAGAAAAATTACAGCATCAATTTGTGGTCAGGCTGCTTCAACCTATCCCACACTTGTTGAAAGCCTTGTTAAATGGGGTGTAACAAGTGTATCAGTTTCTCCAGATGCAGTTGGTTCAGTTAGAAAGTTAATATCAGAATGCGAGAAAAAAATAATTAAATAGCCTATGTCCAAGATAAAACAAATATTCGCAAGAGAGATATTAAACTCAAAGGGAAACCCCACAATTGAAACTACAGTAGTATTATCTGACGGGAAAACCGGTACAGCATCATGTCCAAGCGGAACATCTACAGGGAGCTATGAAGCTTATGAGTTAAAAGACAATGATAAACAGCGTTTTAATGGAAACGGCGTATTAAAAGCAGTAACAAACGTTAATGAAATCATCGCACCTTCCTTAGTTGATAAAGAATCAACAGCGCAAACAGAAATTGATAAAACCATGCTGGAGCTGGATGGAACTCAAAATAAAGGCAGACTTGGAGCAAATGCAATTCTTAGTGTTTCAATGGCTGTATGTAAAGCTGCTGCAAGAAGTTCTCTTTTGCCACTGTATTTATATTTAAGAGAATACATTAAAAAAGAAAACTTGGTGCTAGGAGTGCCTACTCCCCTATTTAATATTTTAAACGGAGGGCTTCATGCAGACATGAATTTAAATTTTCAGGAGTTTTTAGTAATCCCTGCATCATCAAAAGCATTTTCAGAGTCCCTAGAAATGGGTGTAAATGTATATAATGCCCTTAGAGAACGCTTAAAAAGCAGTAATCTATCAACGCTTATTGGAGATGAGGGAGGATTTTCTCCAAAGCTTGCTACTAATTCAGACGGATTATCATTAGTTAGATCAGCAATTAATGATTCCTCATATAAATATGGTTTTGATATTTTTTTAGGACTAGATGTTGCTGCTACAAATTTTTATAACCAACAGAAATATCAGATAAAAGATAAATCAATGACTTTGTCATCGGATGAGCTAATTTCCTTTTATAAAGAATTAGACAAGGAATATCGCTTTTTGTACTTGGAGGATCCCTTAGCTGAAGATGACTGGCAAGGATGGGAACAGATTTCACAAAATGTTTCAGAGCAAACAATAGTCACAGGAGATGATTTAACAGTAACAAATCCCTACCGATTACAAATGGCTCTGGATAAAAAGGCAATTTCAGGAATTATTATAAAACCAAACCAGATTGGTACTGTCATAGAAGCATTAGCCGTTGTTGAAATAGCAAGAGAGGCAGGGCTTAAAATTATTGTTTCCCACAGATCCGGTGAAACTAATGACGATTTTATTGCTGATTTTTCAGTTGCAGTTTCAGCTGATTATGCAAAGTTTGGTGCTCCAGCTAGAGGTGAAAGAATTGCAAAATATAATCGATTACTCCAAATTGAGCAACAGTTAAAAGCTATTTAGGAACATTTTAAATTAAAAAGTAAGACAATTTCTCCTTTTATTTTTGACTTTTTTAAAAAACGTAAATGATTTAATACTTTATCATTGATTACATCTTCATAAATTTTTGTTAGTTCTCTTGCTATAACAACATTAATATCGCCAAAAGTTAAATTGATATCTTCAAGTGTTTTTATAATTTTATACGGTGATACAAAAATAATAACTGTTGAATTAATTATTTTTAATGAATTTTTAAGATTGCTTAAGAGTTTTATTCTGTTTCCTTTTTTTTCAGGTAAAAAGCCAAGAAAAGTAAATTTATCAGTTGGAAGCCCGGATGAAACTAATGCAGAGATTAAGGAAGTTGCACCAGGAATAGAGATAACCTTAATTTGCCTTTTAACACATTCCCTAATAAGCTTAAAGCCAGGATCAGAGATCGTCGGGGTTCCTGCATCTGACACTAATGCAATATTTTTACCACTTGTTAAAAGAGAAATTACTTGAGGAATCTTACTATCCTCATTATGCTCAAAATAGGAAATATAATTAGCTTTAAGATTTTCTTTTCCGATTAAAATATTTATAAGGTTTCCTGTTTTTCTCGTATCTTCACTTATAACAAAATCGACATTTTTTAAAGTCTCAATAGCCCTTAAAGTTATATCTTGTAAATTACCAATCGGCGTTGCTACAATATATAAATTGCCCATAATTAAGAATTTAATTATACTATAAATTATAACTAATAATGATTGATAATAGCATTTTAAATACACTAATTACATCAATGCTACCCATAAGCGAATTAAGAGGGGCCCTACCACTTGCTTTATTGCACTATAAAATGGATTTTCTTACTGCTTATTCAATTTCAGTTATTGGAAATATGCTGCCGGTAATTGCAATTGTATTTTTACTTGATCCTGTTCAAAAGTTTTTATCAAAACATTCAAGGCTTTTTCATTGGTTTTTTCAAAAATTATTTAACAGAACACGAGCAAAGCATACAAAAAGATTTGAAGCAATGGAAGAAATAGCCTTGGTTACGTTTGTTGCCATTCCCCTTCCAATGACTGGAGCATGGACAGGTGCATTAGCGGCATTTGTTTTTGGTATTCCACCAAAAAAATCAATTCCTTTAATATTTATTGGTGTATTAATAGCAAGTATAATTGTTTCTTTACTTACTTTAGGTTTTAATTTTTTTATAAACCCCTAGCCCCATTATTTGTTGGTAGTTTTTTTGGCCATTTGGGCCTTAGTCTTTTTTTACTAATCTCACCATGCGGCAATTGAGAATTTTTAATTAGAGTTTTAGTGTTTTTTCCTTTTGCTAGTTCACTAATTTTACTTTTATTAAAATCTGGAAATTCTACCACTAGAATCTACGGACTAAGCCTACCACTTTTCCTTGAATAGTCAGTTGACTTGGATAAATCGGTTCCATGTCAGCATTTGCAGGTCTTAATATTACTTTTCCATTCTCCTTGTAAAATTTTTTAAGTGTGGCTAAGTTATCATCTACTATTGCTACAACAATATCTCCGTTTATTGCTTGGTTTGTTTTTTCTATAACTACATAGTCTCCGTCAAATATTCCATCGTCTATCATAGAGTTACCTTTTACTTGTAACACATAAGCAGTTTTATTACCAGTTAACATTGTTGCTGATATGTAAAAAGTGGCGCTTGGATCACTATACGGTTCAAGAGGCTTGCCCGCTGCAATATAACCCATTAATGGAAGCTCAATTGCAGGCTGACTGCCTGTTAAAGTTAGTTTAACTTTTTCATCAATAATTTTTAAGGTTCTTGTATTTCCGTCTACTTTTTGAACATAACCCTTATCAACAAGAGAACGAATAAGAGTATGAACAGTAGAAACGCTTTTGTGACTGGTAGCTTTAGCAATTTCAGCAAGTGTAGGAGAGTATCCATGAATTTTTTGAAAATGTGCTAAGTAGTCTAGTACTTCTCTTTCTTTTTTATATAATACTCCGGGCATACTATTATTTTATACGAAAAAAGATAGAAGATTGTCAATAACTACATGTAGTACAAACCCTGTCAATTTTCAGGTGTTAACTTAAATATGCTTGAATAACAATGATATAATAAAGCGTTATGCAGTTTCGTTTAAAATCGCAATTTAAACCAACCGGTGATCAGCCACAAGCAATTAAAAAGTTGACTGAAAATCTTAAAAGCAACAAAAAACATCAGGTCTTACTTGGTGTTACCGGTAGCGGCAAAACATTTACTATGGCAAATGTAATAAATAATATTCAAAAGCCAACGCTTGTAATATCACACAACAAGACACTTGCTGCACAGTTATACCAGGAATTTAGGGATTTTTTTCCAAACAATGCCGTAAGCTATTTTGTTTCATATTACGATTACTATCAACCGGAAGCATATATCCCACAAACAGATACATACATTCAAAAAGAAGTCGAAATCAATGAGGAAATTGATAAATTAAGACTGTCAGCCACAACAAATCTTTTAACCAGAAAAGATGTAATTGTTGTTGCATCTGTTTCATGTATATATAACATTGGTTCCCCGGTTGAGTACGGAAAGTTTGTTATGGAATTAAGAACAGGTGTAGAAATTAGTCAAAAAAGTATTCTTCTTCGTTTAACTGATCTTCAATACGAAAGAAACGATTATGGCTTTAACAGAGGAACTTTTAGGGTACGCGGAGAAAATATTGATTTATATCCTGCATATTTAAGTAGTGGTATTAGAATCGAAATGAAAAATAACAAAATTACAAAAATACTTGAAATTGACCCGCTTACAGGTAACACAGTTAACAATCTTAAAATTACTGTTATTTATCCTGCAAAGCACTACATGACTAACCCGTCATCTTATAAAGATGTATTTAAAAAAATAAACAATGACCTAGTAATTGAAGCAAAAGAGTTAAGAAAAAATAAAAAAATAGTTGAGGCTCAAAGACTTGAACAGCGAATTAAATACGACTTAAAAATGATAAAAGAAGTAGGTTATGTTAATGGAATTGAAAATTACTCAAGGTATTTTGACGGAAGAAAAAAAGGAGAAGCCCCGTTTACTTTGCTTGATTATTTTAAAACCTGCTCAAATGACTTTTTAACAATTATAGACGAATCACACATTACCTTGCCGCAAATAAGAGGCATGTATAACGGTGACAGAGCAAGAAAAGAAATGCTTGTAAATTATGGATTTCGCCTAAGATCTGCTTTTGACAATCGTCCGTTAAGATATGATGAGTTTGCAAGAAGAATTAAAAATACAATGTATGTTAGTGCAACGCCAAATACATACGAAATGTCCTTAACAGAAAAAGGCGGCATAGTTGAGCAACTAATAAGACCAACCGGTCTTGTTGACCCTAAGGTGATAATTAAAAAAACAAAGGGACAAATAGAGGATTTAATTACCGAAATTAGAAAAAGAATTAAAAAGAAGCAAAGAGTTTTAATAACAACACTTACTAAAAAAATGTCTGAAGACTTATCAGCTTATCTTCTAGAAAGAGGTATTAAAGTGTCTTATCTTCATTCAGATATTGAAACACTTGACAGGCAGGACATTTTAGACAAACTAAGATTAGCTGATTTTGATGTCTTAGTCGGAATTAATTTATTAAGAGAAGGACTTGATTTACCAGAAGTATCATTGGTGGTTATATTAGATGCTGATAAGGAAGGTTTTTTACGTAGTAAAACTTCTTTAATTCAAATTATGGGAAGAGCTGCAAGAAATGTCGACTCTGAAGTTATTATGTATGCCGATACGATCACAAATTCAATTAAAAGTGCCGTAGAGGAGGTAGACAGAAGAAGAACGATACAATTAAAATACAATAAAAAATACAAGATCACTCCCCAATCAATTAAAAAAACAATTAGAAAAAGATTAGTTGAACCAGCTGAAAAAAACGAGGAGCTAAATTATCTCTTTCAATTAGAAAAAAAAGAAGTTATTCTTCCTGATGAAAAGGAAAAACTTATTAAATATATTTCCAGAGACATGAAAGAAGCTGCCAAAAATTTAGACTTTGAAACTGCTGCAGTATTAAGAGATCAGATAAAGTATATTAAAAATAAATAATTTGCCTTATTTACCTTTTCTTACGTGGTAAAGCTTAGATCTTCTTATCTTCTTTTTTGAATGAGCCTTTACTTCTATTTTTTGTATATTAGGAGACATTAAAGGATAAATTCTTTCAATTGCAACAGAACCAACAAGTTTTCTAACTGTAAATGTTTTATTCTCTCCTCTTCCTTTTATTTTTATAACAACACCTTGAAAAATCTGTGTCCTTGTTTTTTCCCCTTCTGTAATTTTTTGGTGAACCTTTATTAAATCACCTGGAACAAATTTTATGTCTTTTTTATTCATAGCTTAAGATTATACGCTAAATTAGCAAATCAGGCAACAATTATTATATATTTTTAATACAAGCCTTTATATACTCAATAAATATTGGATGTGGAGATAATGGTCTGCTTTTATATTCAGGATGACCTTGAGTACCAAAATAAAACGGATGAATTTTATCTTTAAGTTCAATAATTTCAGCAAGATTTTCGTTTGTTGACCTTGCGCTAATTATCATTCCATTTTTTTCAAAATCTGATACATATTTATTATTAAATTCATATCTGTGTCTGTGTCTTTCACTGGTAATTAATTTTTTTCTATCAATAAATGCATCGTGCATGTTATAAATTCTAAAAGCCTTTGTTCCCTTTTTTATTTTTGCTTTCCATGAACCAAGCCTCATTGTTCCTCCATAAGCTCTTTTTCTCATATGTTCTCTTTGCTTTGGGATAAGGTGAACCACAGGATATTTTGTTTTTGCGTTATTTTCCGTAGTGTTTGCAAATTTATAATTTAAAACGTCTCTTGCAAATGAAACAACAGATAACTGCATTCCATAGCATAGTCCTAAATAAGGTATTTTGTTAGTTCTGGCATAACTTGCTGCTTGGATCATGCCCTCTGCCCCCCGCTTTCCCCAACCTATTGGCACAATTATTCCACTAATATTATTACCGATTACTTTTTCTGCACTTTTTTTCTCTATTAACTCTGAATCAACCCAGTTTGTATTTATCTTAACACCTAATTCCCAGCCTGCATGATCTATTGCATCAAATAACGCAGCGTATGAATCTTTTAGTTGATAATCACCTGTTCCAAAGTATTTTCCAATAATTGCAATGTTAATTTCTTTTTTTACACTTTTTACTTTCTTAACAAATTTTTTCCAATTACCAAGACTTGGTTCTTTAACTTTTAGTCCGATTTTTTTTAAAATTTTTCTATCAAGGTTTTGCTCATGTAAAACAAGAGGAATTTCATATACTGATTCCAGATCAGGACTTGAAATTACATCTTCAGTTTTCATGTTACAGAACAGAGCTAGTCTATCTTTTCTTCTTTGATCCAAATATTTTTCAGATCTTGTAATAATAAAATCGGGCTGAATTCCCATTGAATTTAAAGTTCTAACCGATAATTGTGTTGGTTTTGTTTTTGGTTCTCCTAAGTGTTTTGGAATAGGCACATAGCTTACGTGAATATGAATAACATCACCGGGATTACTTAAAGTCATCATCCTTGAGGATTCATAATAGAACACATTTTGATATTCGCCTGCAGTCCCACCAAGCTCAATAATCACAATATCTGCATCTGTTTTTTTACCAAGTGTTTCTACTTTTCTAATAATCTCATTAGTAATATCAGGTATGGCCTCTACATCTTCTCCGTTATATTCAAATTTTCTTTCCCTATCAATTACCGACTTGTAAATTTGTCCCATTGTTACAAAATTATCTTTCCCCATGTCCTCATTTAGGAATTTTTCATAGGTCCCAATGTCCATATCCGCTTCTGTTCCGTCATCACATAAAAATGGGTCTCCGTGTTCTATTGGGTTTATTGTTCCTGCATCAATGTTTAAATAGTTTTCAAATTTTAGAGGGGCAACCTTGTACCCGGCAGATTTTAGAAGTAGTGCTATTGATGCTGAAGTTATTCCTTTACCAATTCCAGATATTACTCCACCTGATACAAAAATATATTTTCTGTTTTGCTTTGTTTTTGGCATAAGCCATTATATCAAATTTTTCTATGAGCGGCGAACCGGACTTGAACCGGCGACCTTTTCCTTGGGAAGGAAACATTCTACCACTGAACTACCGCCGCAAAATATAGCTTTAGTGATATTTTATTACAAACTGTTCTTACTTAACAAATCTAACGTGGAATTTTTATAACATCTCCGATGTCAATAATATCCGGATTTGCTATATTATTTGCTTTAGCAAGTTCAGTCCACTTATATGCATCGCCGTATGCTCTTAATGAAATAGTCCACAAGCAGTCGCCTTCTTTAACTGTGTATGAATCCTCCTTGATTGAATTTACATCTTCCTGATTATCAGAAATTTTAATTGGTTCAACATCCGGAATTGTTAACTCTTCTCCAACAGTTATATAGTTTGGGTTTTCAATTTTGTTTTCGCTTACAATATCAATCCAGTTGTAACCTGATCCATACATTTTTTCAGAAATTGACCATAGGTGATCTCCTTCTTTGACTGTGTACGTTGTTGGTTTTGCAATTTCGCTTCCTTCAGTTGAGGTTGACTGAGTCATATCAGTACCCCCATTTCCTTTAATAAACCAGAAGATTAATACTGCTAAAATTATAACGACTATAATTCCTAAAAATAAGCTTGTGTAGGATTCTCCCCATTTAATTTGCGATGTAGCATTTTTATTTTTTTGTTTTGGCATTTATCCTCCTTTCTGGACAGTTATAACATATGGGGGCAGTTTATCATATATTTTTTGCGGGGCCAACGAGACTCGAACTCGCGACCTCTTCCGTGACAGGGAAGCGCTCTAACCAAACTGAGCTATGACCCCGGATTTTAACGTATATTAACAAATTATTGAATTACGGTCAATCCTCTGCTATTATTTTTCTAAATGTCTAATCAACAAATTGTAAAGCTGTTTGAACAAATTGCTGCTTCATACACGATTAAAGATGAAAATAAATATCGTTTTCAGATTATTGCCTACCAAAATGCTTCAGATGTTGTAAAAAATCTAACTACAGAGCTTGAAGAATTATATAAAGAAAATAAGCTTTCAAATATTCCGGGAATTGGTCCTACAATAAAAGGACATTTGGAAGAATTATTTAAGACAGGAAAAGTAAAACATTTTAATTGGGTTAAAAAAAACATTCCAGAATCCGTTTTTGAGCTTCTGAAAGTGCCTACCTTTGGTCCTAAAAAAGCATACAAGCTTACTAAGATATTTAAACTAAATAATAAAAAAACTGTTATTAATGACCTTGAGCAACTAGCAAAAAAAGATAAAATTTCCAATATTTCCGGATTTGGAGAAAAATCTCAATCGGATATTTTACAAGCAATTTCCGAATATAGGCAAAACAAAGGAAAACTGCATCGAATGAGCTTACCATATGCTTATGAAGTGTCTGATTTGATATTAAATTATTTAAAAAAAGAAAAACAGGTAAAAAAAATTGAAGTACTGGGTAGTTTAAGAAGGAAAAAAGATACAATTGGAGATATTGATATTGCTGTAGCTACAAATAGCCCTGAAGCAGTAATTTCTTATTTTACTAGTTTTCCTGGGATTGAAAGAGTTATTGAAAAAGGAAACACAACAGCTTCTATTTTAATTTCCGGCGGAACACAAATTGACTTAATGACACAAAGGAATGAAAACTTCGGTGCACTTTTACAGCACTTAACAGGAAGCAAGGAGCATAACATTAAACTTAGGGAAATTGCTTTAAAAAAAGGATTATCATTATCAGAGTACGGTATTAAAAAAAAGAACACTTTACTATCCTTTGATAATGAAAAAGATTTTTATAATAAACTTGGAATGGATTGGATTTCTCCTGAGATTAGAGAGGATATCGGTGAAGTTGAACTAGCCTTAAAACACAATTTACCAAAACTAATTGAGTTAAAAAACATAAAGGGAGATTTACATATTCATTCCTCTTATCCAATTGAACCTAGTCATGATTTGGGTAAAGACTCTATTGAAAAGATTTTAGATAAAGCAATTGATCTTAAATATGAATATATCGGTTTTTCCGAGCATAATCCAAGTATTTCCAAGCACACAAGCAGCCAAATACATGATATTTTACTAAAAAGAAATGAAAAAATTGAACAAAAAATAAAGAGTAAAAAAAATATACGAGTATTTAAAATGCTCGAAGTTGATATATTACCCAATGGTAATCTACCTATTTTAGAAAAATCCTTAAGTTTATTAGATGCATATATTGTTTCAGTGCACTCATCATTTGGCTTAAATAAAAAACTAGTGACTAAAAGAGTATTAAATGCGCTTAATTATCCAGGCGCAAAAATCTTAGGACACCCAACTGGCAGATTAATAAATGAAAGACCATCATATGATTTAGATTGGGATATGATTTTTGATTTTTGTAAGAAAAATAACAAAGCAATTGAAATAAATTGTTGGCCAAAAAGATTAGATCCTCCTGATTTTATTATAAGAGACGGTCTTAAACACAATATTAAGTTTGTAATTAATACCGATTCTCATGCACTTGAGCACATGGATTTAATGAAATACGGAGTTTTTATGGCAAGAAGAGGCTTAGCAACAAAAAATGACATTCTAAACACTTTATCGTATAATAAATTTTACAAATGGTTAAAAAGGAGGTGATTAAAAAATGATTATAGCAATTGTAATTGTAGCAATAATATTGCTATATATATTATTCATTTATAACTCACTTATTACTCTTAAAATGCGTGTATCTGAAGCATTTTCCCAGATCGACGTACAGCTTAAAAGAAGAACAGATTTAATACCAAACCTAGTTGAAGCTGTAAAGGGATATGCAAAACACGAAAAACAGTTGTTGGAAAAAATAACTGAAGAAAGAGCAAGTCTTACAAAAGCAAAGGGAGTTGCAGAAAAAGCAAAAATCAACAGCCAATTAACCGATGCATTAAAATCTTTGTTTGCTGTTGCTGAAAACTATCCGGATCTTAAAGCAAGTCAGAACTTTATGGAACTTCAACAGGAACTATCTGATACTGAAAACAAAATTGCCTATTCAAGACAATTCTACAACAGTAATGTCATGGAGTTTAATACTAAAATTGCAATTTTTCCAAATACTATTTTTGCTGGAATATTTGGATTTAAGCCTGCTGAATTCTTCGGTGCCAGTGAAAAGGATAAGCAACCTGTAAAAGTAAGTTTTTAGTAGTATATGAACATTTATTCTGCGATATCAGCTAATAAAACAAAAAGCTGGTTAATAATAATATTATTTGTGGTTTTTATAACTACAATTGTATATGTATTCAGCAGGTCCTTTGGCTATGATAGTTTATTTTTCTCAGGAGCTGCTTTAATCATAGCAGGAATAGCAAGTCTTGGCAGTTTTTTTTATTCTGATAAGCTAGTATTATCAAGTGTTAAGGCAAAGCTAATAGAAAAAAAAGACAACCCAGAACTTTACAGAATTGTTGAAAATTTAGCAATAGGAGACGGACTTCCTCTTCCTAAAATATATATCATGCATGATGAGTCCCCAAATGCTTTTGCAACAGGTAGAGACCCAAAGCATGCAATTATCTGTGTAACAACAGGATTGTTAAACAAATTAAACAGAACAGAGCTTGAAGGTGTAATAGCACACGAATTATCACATATTAAAAATTATGATATGAGATTAATGAGTATAGTAGCTATTTTAGTTGGAACTGTTGCAATTATTGCTGATATGTTTTTAAGGCACATGTGGTTTAGAGGAAATGATAATAACAGAAGTGGCAATGCTCAACTTATTTTCCTGGTACTTGGCATATTTTTTGCAATTATTTCTCCCCTAGTAGCAACAATAATTCAACTTGCAATATCAAGAAAAAGAGAATATCTTGCTGACGCATCAGGAGCTCTTTTAACACGTTATCCTGAAGGACTAGCGAGCGCGCTTGAAAAAATCTCATCTGATCCAAAATCCTTAAAAACTGCAAGTAATGCCACAGCTCACCTTTTTATAGATAATCCTTTTAAAGGAAAAGATAGAAAAAGATGGTTATCTTCTCTTTTTGAAACACACCCACCTGTTAAGGAAAGAATTAGTATCCTTCGCTCAATGTAAAAATATGATTTTAAATAATTTAATAATATTTTCAGGGAAGCTTTTTGCAAAAACATCAAGTTTTTTAAATATAGGACAAGGGTCTACCTGGCCTGGACATATTGCCTTAAAAATTAATAAAAACTTTATAAAAGAAAAACTTAAGGTATCTAGGACAAAAGTAATTTTAATATCCGGAACAAACGGAAAAACTACTACCAGCAAACTAATCTCCTCAATTCTTATAAACGCTAATTTTATTGTATACAGCAATCCCTGCGGTGCAAATTTATTAAACGGGATTGCATCTTCTCTAATTTTAAAATCTAGTATTACTGGGAAAATAAAGGCAGACTATATAATTTTTGAGGTTGATGAAAATGCATTAGCAAAAGCACTTGAACACATTTCACCTGATTACATTATTCTTTTAAACTTATTTAGAGACCAACTTGACAGATATGGTGAAATAGACTCCATTGCTAAAAACTGGCAGGAAAATATTAATAACTTATCATCCAAAACAAGGTTAATTTTAAATGCAGATGATCCATTAATTGCTTTCCTTGGAATCAAGTCAAAAAACAAGGTATATTACTTTGGTTTAACTAATGAAAAATACTTACCCAGTGTAGAAAAAGAAGCTGCAGACTCTTTATATTGCATGAGATGCAAATGTAAACTTGATTACAAAGGAGTATATTTTTCTCATCTAGGCGAATGGCTATGCCCTGGTTGTAAATTAAAAAAACCAAAAGTTGACATTAAAGGATTCTCTTTTTTTCCACTTCCAGGTACATATAATAAATACAACGTTTTAGCTTCTGTCCTTTTAGCCAAATTAGAAAAAATAAAAGAAGAAAAAATAATTAATGCCCTTAAAGAATTTACTCCTGCTTTTGGAAGACAGGAAAAAATAGAATCCAACAGCAAAAATTTTTTCATTTTTCTTTCAAAAAATCCTACCAGTTTTAATGAATCACTAAGAACAGTAAAAAAATTAAAAGGTAGAAACCTTTTTTTGATTTTAAATAATCGTATTCCGGATGGAAAAGATGTTTCGTGGATATATGATGTTGATTTTGAAAACCTAATCAATAAAAACCAAAGCGTTATTATCTCCGGAGATAGAGCATATGACATGGCATTAAGACTCAAGTATGCAGGTTTTGAAGAAAACATAAAAGTATTTGAAAGCTACAAAAAAGCAACTGGCTATATTCGTAATAACAAGAAAATTAAATTAATTTATGTCTTACCAACTTATTCAGCAATGCTTGATTTAAGAAAAGAATTAATCGGAAGGAAGCTATTATGATAAAAACTTTAAATATTGCTTGGCTATATCCTGATTTAATGAATACCTATGGAGACACAGGTAATATTATTGCATTCAGAAAAAGATGTGAGTTAAGAAAAATTAAAGTAAATATTGCAAAACTTAACTGCGGTTTTAATAAAGAGATGCTTTTCAATGCAGATTTTATCTTTATGGGAGGTGCACAGGATAAACAACAGGAAATTGTATCTTGGGATTTAAGAGAAAAAAGGAACACATTGCTAAATTTAATTAAAAATAACACCCCAGGGCTTTTTATATGTGGTGCATATCAATTCCTTGGTAAATACTACGAAGAGAAAAACGGTAAGGTAATTAAAGGCTTAGAAATAATAGATGCTTATACAAAAAACGATTTAGCTAGTGAAAGATTAATTGGAGATATTGCAATTAAAGCTGAATTACCAATAACAGATAAGACTTTAATTGGATTTGAAAACCATGGTGGTAAAACTTTTATTGGAAAAAACTTAAAACCACTAGGCACTGTTATAAAAGGATATGGCAATAATGGTTTTGATAAAACAGAAGGAGCAATTTATAAAAATATAATTTGTACATATATGCATGGACCAATTCTACCGAAAAACCCGGACCTTACTGATTATTTAATAAAGCTTTCATTAAAGAAAAAATATAAAAATAATAATTTAGCAAAACTCGACAACCAGCTTGAAAATAAAGCAAGAAAGACAATTGCCTCTAGACTTGGTATTGTTTTATAATGTTCTTGTGAAAATAAACATTCTTCAGATTGCAAAGCTTGCTAATATCAATATAAAAAATGATGAAGCTTTACCACTTCAAGGACAACTAACAAAAATTTTAGACTACATTGAAAAGCTTAATAAGCTTGATACAAAAAATGTAAAAGAAACAAGTCAGGTAACTGGACTTGAAAACGTAGTAAGAGTTGATAAGTCATCTTCTTCACTTCCTCAAAAAGACGCCCTGTCTAATGCAAAAAGCGTAAAAAACAATATGTTTTCAGTAAAGGCAGTATTTGAACAAGATGAACATTAGTAATTTAAATATTTCAGAAGCAAAAAAGGGACTTAAAAAGAAAACGTTTAGTTGCGTTGAGCTTACAAATGAGTACTTAAAAAGAACAAAAAAGCTAAATAAAAAACTAAATGCATATATAACGATAGCTGAAAAAGAAGCGCTTAAAGAAGCTGAAAAAGCTGATGAGAAAATAAGTAAAAACATAGATTTACCCTTGCTTGGAATACCAATTGCCTTAAAAGACTTATTTGTTACAAAAGGTGTAAAAACTACAGCTTCATCTAAATTGCTTGATAGTTATATTCCTCAATACAGTGCGACTGTTGTTGAAAAATTACAAAATGCCGGAGCAATTATTGTCGGGAAACTAAATTGCGATGCCTGGGCGCACGGATCAAGCGGAGAAAATAGTGATTATGGCCCAGCTAAAAATCCCTGGGACACAACACTTATTCCTGGAGGATCAAGTAGTGGTTCAGCGGTATCTGTAGCAGCTAATATGTGCCTTGCTTCAACGGGAACTGACACTGGTGGATCAATAAGGCTTCCGGCGAGTTTTTGTAACGTTGTAGGACTTAAACCTACTTATGGAAGAGTAAGTAGATATGGAATAATTGCAATGGCTTCATCTCTTGATTCTATTGGACACTTTACTAAGACCGTTAAGGATTCTGCGCTATTTTTTAATGTCACTGCTGGTAAAGATAATATGGACGCTACCACATCAATAAAAAAGGTTAATGATTATACAAAAAATATTGAAAATGGAATAAAAGGACTAAAAATTGGTATTCCAAAAGAATATTTTGGAAAGGGACTTGATGAAAATATAAAAAATGCTGTAATAAAAGCTGTTAGGCAGTACGAAAAACAAGGAGTAGAAATTATTGAAGTTTCCTTACCGCATACCGAATACGCTATTGCCTGTTATTACATAATTCAGCCTGCAGAAGTTTCATCGAATCTTGCAAGATATGATGGAATAAGATATGGCGATACAAGAGACTCTTTTGGTGATGAAGCAAAAAGAAGAATTCTACTTGGAACATTTACGTTATCAGCTGGATATTATGATGCATATTATAAAAGAGCCATGCAGGTTAGAACATTAATAAAAAAAGATTTTGATGATGCGTTTAAAAAAGTTGATGTTATTGTCTCTCCTGTATCCCCTACTATGCCATGGAAAATAGGGGAGAAGAAAAGCGACCCATTAAAAATGTATTTATCAGATATATATACCGTAACAGCTAACCTTGCCGGTATTCCAGGATTATCAATACCGGTTGGCTTTTCAAACAGCTTACCTATTGGAATGCAAATCTTAGGTCCCCACTTATCAGAAGAATTATTATTTAATGTCGCTTACGCTTACGAAAAAGAACATGATTGGAACAAAAGGCAACCAAATATATGAAATATAAAGCAGTTATCGGATTAGAGGTACATATAGAGTTATCAACAGATTCTAAAATGTTTTGCAGTTGTAGCAGTAAATATTTTGGTGAAGAACCAAATACCCATACTTGTCCTGTTTGTATAGGTTTACCAGGCGCCCTTCCTGTACCTAATGAGAAAGCAATCAGCTTTTGCAGAATGCTGGGACTTGCTCTTAACTGCAAACTAAATAACTTTTCAAAGTTTGACAGGAAAAACTATTTTTATCCTGATCTTCCCAAAGGCTATCAAATATCACAATATGACATGCCTTTTTGTGAGAATGGCTTTATTGAAATTGGAGAAAACAATAAGAAAATACGCATTAAAAGAGTGCATATGGAAGAGGACACAGGAAAACTAACGCATGATAGTGAACAAACCTTGGTTGATTTTAACAGAAGCGGTGTGCCTCTGGTAGAAATTGTAACTGAACCGGATTTTGAATCATCAGATGAGGTTACTTCTTACCTTAAAAGCTTACAGCAAATTGTTAGGTTTCTAAAAGTTGCTGATGCAAATATGGAAAAAGGGGAAATGAGACTTGAACCGAACATCTCTTTAAGAAAAATTAATGACAATAAATTACCTAAATATAAGGTTGAAGTTAAAAACATCAACTCCTTTGCGTTTGTAAAAAAAGCAATAGATTTTGAAATAGCAAGACAAGAAAAAGAATTAGACTCAGGAGTAACTCCTAAACAAGAAACCAGAGGCTTTAATGAATCAAAACAAAAAACCTTTCTTCAGAGATCAAAAGAAGAAGCACATGATTACAGGTATTTTCCAGAGCCGGATATTCCCCCACTGACAATTTTTGAAAATGAAGTAAAATCTTTAGCAAAAAACCTTCCAGAAATGCCTAAAGAAAAACTAAATAGATTTATAAAAGAATACACTATCCCCTACTACGATGCTGAAATTTTAACTAGAGATGTAATAATTGCTAAATTCTTTGAGGAAACAGTACTCTTGGGAAAAAAAGGGAATATTTTACCAAAAAAAGTAGCAAACTATATTATTAATAAAAAGGTTAACCCAAATAAAACATCTCCAACCCAGTTAATTAATGATATTAAAAAAAGTAGCATGAGCGATAAATACAATGAAGACGAATTAAACGAAGTTATCAATGATGTCATAAAAGAAAATAGTAAAGCAATAAATGATTATAAAAAAGGCAAAGAGCAGGCAATTATGTATCTGGTCGGACAAGTTGTAAGAAAGTTAAATAAAAAAATAAATATAGAAATTATCAAAAAAGAACTTAAGGAGGAAATAAAAAATGCCTGAAGGTAAACAAGATTTACAACCACAATTAAAATTTAGAACTAGTAAAAGACCAGGTATACAAACATTAGTAAATTATGAAAGAAACAGGATACATAACCGTAATATAAAAATGGGTCTAAGAAAACCCGATATTGAAACAGATGACGAAAAATACTTAAGAGATGTTGAAGAAAATCAAAACGCAAGGGATATTGTTACAACAGATATTAAAGCTACAAGAAGAGAACAGGAAAAAAATCATATTGATGTTGTAACCGGTATTTATACTCGTGCCGGTTTTCTTGAAAATGTGCATAGAGAGATTGGAAAAATGGAGGCAGATATTAAAAGAGGAATTACCAGAAAAGCAGTGCTTTTTTTCCTAGACGCAGATGAACTTAAAAAGATAAACACCGAAGGAGGGCATGCTGAAGGAGATAAGCTTTTACGAAATATTGCAGAGGTTATAACAAATGCAAGTAGAACCGGAACGAAAAAACAAATAATTGATGAGGATACTAAAAGAAATCAAAGAGATGAAAGAGCATTGGATATTTGTGGCAGATGGGGAGGAGATGAATTTGTCATATTTGTTTCAGATGCTGGAATAGATGATATTTCACCTTTTTGGAACAAATTGAATAAACTATTCAATGAAAGAAATATAAAAATATCTGCCGGTGCAGCAGAAGTTGATATTAACAACTTATTCGAAAGTATCGACCAAGCTGATATGACAATGCTTGCTGCAAAGCAAATTGGTAAACAAACCGGTGAAAACACAATGATCAGGTATGATCAATTAGACACTGCTAAATAATTTATGTCAGATTTTATTCATTTACATAACCACACAGAATATTCCCTGCTTGACGGGCTTGGAAAAGTTAAGGAAATGGCAAAAAGAGCAAGGGAACTAGGAATGGATGCCCTAGCAATTACTGATCATGGCAACATGTATGGTGTAATAAACTTTTATAATGCCTGTATTGAGGAGGGAGTTAAGCCGATTATTGGCTGTGAGATTTACATGAGTAGACGCTCTAGGCACGATAAACAGTCGGGGCTTGATTCTGACTCTACTCATTTAGTTCTACTTGCTGAAAATCAACAAGGGTATAAAAACTTAATGAAAATAGTCTCTGTTGCACACCTAGAAGGTTATTATTATAAACCCAGAGCAGATTTAGAGGTGCTTGAAAAATATTCTGAAGGGCTAATTTGCCTTACGGCCTGTGTTGGAGGATATATTGCAAATCCAATTATTGAAAATGATGAAAAAACAGCAATTGAAAGAGTAAAAACCTTAAGTAAAATCTTTAAAGAAGACCATTTGTATCTTGAACTTCAAAAACATGTTAATCTTAAAGAACAGGACACTGTAAACAAAAAGCTTATTGAGTATTCAAAAAAATTTGGTCTTCCTTTAATTGCAACAAATGATAA
Organism: uncultured Gammaproteobacteria bacterium; assembly: GCA_964523705.1. Classification (GTDB taxonomy): domain Bacteria; phylum Patescibacteriota; class Microgenomatia; order Levybacterales; family UBA12049; genus CAYWVK01. Next base: position 28,653 of record CAZFYA010000002.1, on the reverse strand, counting down.
CCACTATATTTATCCGGAAGACGCTGAAGCACAGGATGCACTAATGTGTATTCAAATGCAAACAACAATTGATAATAAAAACAGGAAACTTTCAATGAGATCATACCCGGATATTTATATAAGGTCTCAAGAGGAAATGAAAGGACTATTTATCCAAACTCCTGAAGCAATTGAAAATACGGTAAAAATTGCTGATATGTGCAACGTTGAGCTTAAGCTCGGAAAATGGATTATGCCTATTTTTAGCGTACCCGGGGGCAAAACTCCATCTGATTACATTCAGGAAAAAGTAAAGGAAGGATTAAAATTCAGGTATAAAACAATTACCAAGGAGATAAAAGACAGGGTAGATTACGAATTATCCATTATTTTAAAAAAAGGCTATGAAACATACATTCTTATTGTTGCCGACTTTGTTAATTGGGCAAAATCAAAAAAAATAACAGTTGGTCCCGGAAGAGGATCAAACGCCGGATCAATTGTCTCCTACGCTTTAGGGATTTCCGATGTTGATCCATTGTTTTTTAAACTTCCCTTTGAAAGGTTTTTAAATCCTGAAAGACCCTCCCCTCCTGATATTGATTTGGATTTTGCAGACAATAGAAGAGATGAAGTAATTGAATATGTTACAAAAAAATATGGAAAGGATAAGGTTGCCCAGATAATTACTTTTGGAACCATTGAAGCGAGAGGATCTGTTAGGGATACTGGAAGGGTTTTAGGCTATCCATATTCAGTCCCTGATAGGATTGCAAAAATGATTCCTGCAGGTTGGCAGGGTCATGCAATGACAATTGATAAGGCACTTGAACAGAGTCCTGAATTAAAAATTGCCTATACCTCTGAAGCTGATACAAAAAAAATTATCGATCTGGCAAGAAAAGTTGAAGGAGTGGCCCGTCATGCATCTGTTCATGCAGCAGGAGTTGTTATAGCCGATAAAGACATTACTGAATACACTCCATTACAAAAAGAGCCTAATGGTGAGAAAATAATTACCCAGTATGACATGTATTCTGTTGGAGAAGACGGAGTAGGCTTATTGAAAATAGATTTTCTAGGTCTTAGAAATTTAACCATTATTCAGGAATCGCTAAGGTTTATTAAAGAAAATGAAAACAAGACAATTGACTTTTCAAATATTTCTTTTGATGATAAAAAAACTTATGAACTACTTTCATCCGGTGAAACAACAGGTATTTTTCAGCTTGAATCAGCCGGTATGCGAAGGTATATTAAAGATCTGAAACCAACATCTATATTTGACCTTCAGGCTATGGTAGCTCTTTATCGACCGGGACCAATGGCAAATATTCCTGAATTTATAAGACGAAAACATAACCCTTCACTTATTACCTACCCTGATGAAAGATTAAAAGATACGCTTAAGGAATCTTACGGAATAATTACATTTCAAGACGATCTTTTGTTAACAGCTATTAATGTTGCCGGTTATTCATGGGTTGAGGCTGATAAGCTTAGAAAAGCTGTTGGTAAAAAAATTCCATCAGAAATGAAAAAACAACATGATAAATTTGTTGAGGGCTGTATTACAAACGGTATGAATGAAAAAGACGCTGAACACCTTTGGGTACAATTTGAACCGTTTGCTGGTTATGGATTTGGAAAAGCTCATGCTGCCTGCTATGCAACAATTGCCTTTAGAACTGCATATTTAAAAGCACATTACCCTGTTGAATTTATGACTGCTCTTTTAACCGCTGAATCAAGAGGCAGTTCTGGTCCAACAAAGGATGAAAAAATTGCTCAGGCTGTTGCTGAATGTAAAAAATTACAGATTAAAATTCTTTCCCCTGATATTAATAAATCCCGTTCGGATTTTTCTATTGAAGAAAAAACTAAAATCAGATTTGGGTTATCAGCTATAAAAAATGTTGGTATTGCTGCAATCAGAACAATCCTTGAGGCAAGAAATCACGGCAAGTTTAAAAGTCTTGAAGACTTTGCTCAGCGAGTGGACTTAGGAACAGTTAATAAAAAAACCATGGAAAGTCTAATAAAAGCCGGTGCCTTAGATTGCTTTGGCAATCGAGCTGCACTTTTAATTGAATATCCTGAAATTGTTCAAAAGGTTTCAAGAAAACAAAAAGAAAGTGTTAAGGGGCAAACCAGCTTGTTTAGTGAGGAAACATTTAATGAAGAGCTTAATAATTCAAATAATCACGTCAGTGATTTTTCAAATGATGAAAAACTTGCATTTGAAAAGGAATTCTTGGGTTTTTACTTAACCTCTCATCCGCAAATACATAATTTAGAGGATATTAAAAGCAAGATTTCACACCAGATTGAACTATTATCAGAAGAAGCCGAAGGCGCGACTGTTGTAGTTGGTGGTTTAATTGAAAACATAAAGCGAATTTTTACAAAAAAAAGTAACAGTGAAATGGCTTTTATTACCCTAAGCGACGAGAAAGGATTAACTATTGAATCAGTTATTTTTCCTAAAGTATATGAAAGGTATAAAAGTATTTTAATTAAGGAATCTGTTGTTGTTATTAATGGAAAACTTGATATAAAAAATGATAAGCCAATTGTTTTAGCTGATAAAATATCGCTAATTAGTTAATTTTCTTATTGACTTAGGCTCATTTTGCATTTAAAATATAAAAGGAGATGGTATCATTTGCAGCCGAGCCGATCTTTAAGATTGGCTCATTTTCAATTACAAATACATTAATTAATACTTTTTTAATAGACGCGGTATTAATAGCCGTTTGTATCTTCGCCTCCAAAAAATTAAGCTATGTCCCAGGAAAAATACAAATTATTCTTGAATTAGTTGTTAAAACCTTTCATGACTTAATTGAGCAAGTTGCACCAAAAAGAACCCATTTAATTTTTCCGTTTGTAACCACCTTTTTTATTTTTATACTTCTAACAAACTGGAGCGGTTTACTTCCCGGTGTTGGTTCAATTGGGATATTTGAAGAGCACCATGGAGAAAAAGTGCTGGTACCAATAATTAGAGGAGCAACAAGTGATATTAATCTAACACTTGCTTTAGCTCTAATCTCTGCTGTTGCAACTCATACATTAAGCATAAAATTAACAGGAATAAAAGATTATATAAGTCGGTTTATTTCATTTAATCCGATTAACTTATTCGTCGGAATACTAGAGTTAGTTTCTGAAGTAACTAAAGTAATATCTCTATCTTTCAGGTTATTTGGAAACATTTTTGCAGGAGAAGTTGTTTTAATTACGGTTTCCGGAATGTTTGCCTTTTTATTCCCTCTTCCTTTTATGCTGCTTGAGGTAATTGTTGGTCTTGTTCAGGCATTAGTTTTTGCAATGCTTACAATGGCTTTTATGGGAATTTTAACCACGCCTCACCATGTACATGCTGAAGAACACACAAATAAAAATATAAAAACAAAAAGAAAGGTAAGGAGGTGAGGTGCATGGAAATAAGTTTATCAACAGGCGGTTTAATTATTGCAATAGGAGGATTTGGACCGGCTCTTGCTATCGGAATGATTGGAGCAAAGGCAATGGAGGCAATTGGAAGAAATCCTGAAACTCAAAGTAAAATATTACCAATGATGCTTTTAGGAATGGCCTTTGCAGAAGCAATCGCGATTTACGCCTTAATTTTAGCGTTTATTAGTTAACTATGGAAATTATTGAAAAATTAGGAGTCGATCCAATATTATTGGTAGCTCAAATAGTAAACTTTTTAATAATCCTATTGCTATTAAAAAAATTCCTTTATAAGCCAATCCTTCAGATGTTTAGAAAAAGGGAGGAAGATGTAAAAGAGGGTTTAAGACAGGCAGAAGAAGGAAAACTTACTCTTGAGAAGGCATTGGATGAGGAAAAAAACATTTTAAAACTTGCTCAAGCGCAGGCTAAAAAAATAATGGATGATGCAAAAGAGCAGGTACAAAGCACCTCGAAAACAATTGAGGAGAATACAAAAAAACAGACAGATAAAATGCTAAAGGAAGCAAGAGAGCAGATTGAAGAGGATAAAAAAGAAGCGGAGAAAGAATTATTGGAAAAAGTAACAGAACTCTCAAAGGAAATCGCAGTAAAATCCATAAAAGAGATGTTTTCAAAAAAAGATGAAAGCGAAATTATTTCAAAAGCAATAAAACAAATTCAAAAAAATAAATAGAAGTTATGAATAAAACACAGATTAAAAACTTGGCATTGTTAAGTTATAAAAATAATAAAATTGATATAAAAAGAATTGAAAAAATAGTAAAACTTTTAAAAAAATCGGAATTAAGACAATATATTAAATATTTAAAAGCGATTGAAAAAACAAAAACTATAAAAGCAATATTACCGAATAAAAATAATCAAAAAGAGTGCGAAAAAATGTTAAAAAAAGTGTATAAAGGAAAAAATGTGGATTTTGATTATGATGAAAACATGATTATTGGTCTTAAAATTATTGATAATGATTTAATTTATGAATATAATCTAAAAGATACAATTGATAAAATAAGTAATCACGTTAAACAATTATGATAAAAAGTGACGATATTATAAACAAGCTTGAGGAAAAATTAAAAAACTTTTCATTAAACCCTAAGGTTGAAAACGTTGGAATAGTTGAAAAAAATAATGACGGAGTAATTATCGCCTCTGGCCTATCAAAAGCATTTATGGGTGAAAAAGTATTATTTGATGATAATACTGCAGGGATGATTCTAAATCTTGATGAAGATAGCGTGTCAATAATTCTTTTAGGAAATGGAGAACACATAAAGGAAGGCTCAACTGTTAAGAGGACTGAAGAGGTTTTAGGTATTAAGGTGTCTGAAGAGCTTCTTGGAAGAGTAATTAACCCGGTTGGAGATCCCTTAGATAATAAAAGCAGGATAAAAAAGGGAAAAAACATGCCACTTGAGAAAATAGCAGAGGGAGTAGTTGAAAGAGAACCTGTAAATGTTCCCCTAAAAACAGGAATAAAAGCAATTGACACTATGATTCCAATCGGAAGAGGCCAAAGAGAGTTAATCATTGGAGACAGAGGTCTTGGAAAAACAGCAATTGCAGTTGATACAATTATTAATCAAAAACAAAGTGTAAAGTCTGAAAAATTACCTCCGGTAATTTGCGTATATGTTGCTATTGGGCAAAAGAAAAGTAGAATTGCACAAATGGTTGAGAAATTAAGAGAAGAGGATGTATTAAGCTATACTGTAGTCGTAAATGCATCGGCATCTGATCCGGTTGCACTTCAATACCTTGCTCCCTATGCTGGTTCAGCAATAGCAGAATATTTTATGGAAAAGGGCCAGGATGCTTTGGTTATTTATGACGACTTATCAAAACATGCATGGGCATACAGGCAAATTTCACTTGTTTTAAAACGTCCTGCAGGACGAGAGGCATACCCCGGAGATATATTCTATCTTCACAGTAGGCTTTTAGAAAGAGCTGTTAAATTAAACAAAGAACATGGTGGAGGCTCAATAACAGCTTTACCAATTATTGAAACGCAGGCAAATGACATATCAGCATATATTCCAACAAATGTAATTTCTATTACCGATGGACAAATATATTTACAGGCAGATTTATTTAACAGCGGAGTTAGACCGGCAATTGATGCAGGAAATTCCGTTTCAAGAGTAGGAGGATCTGCCCAAACTGCATCTATGAAGTCTTTGTCAGGAAAAATGAGACTTGAACTTGCACAATATCGAGAACTGGCTGTTTTTGCACAATTTGGAAGCGATCTTGATGAATCCACTTCAAAGCAACTTGAAAGAGGAAAAAGATTAATTGAAATTCTAAAACAGCCTCAATACCAGCCGCTTTCAGAGTCTTATGAATACTTAAGTATTTTGCTTGTAACAAACGGTCACTTGGATGATATACCAGTTGAATCAGTACAAAAGTTTGAAAAAGAATACCATTCATATATGAAAACAAATAATCAAAAAATTTTAAATGAAATTTCAAAAGGAGAAAAAGCAAACGAAAATTTATTAAAACAAATTGAAAAAAGCGTACTTAGTTTTAAAAAAATATTTGTTATTTAACTTTATGGCAAACCTTTTAACATTAAAAAAAAGAATTCAAACAGCTCAGAATGTTTCAAAAACAACAAGAGCAATGCAAATGATTGCAACATCAAAGCTTAAACGTGCTCAAGATGCAGCCTTACAGTCAAGACCTTATGTTGAAAAAATTTCCGCCATTTCAAAGGAGTTAACATCAAAAACTACGCTTGAGAATGCTCATAAATACATGCAGGAAAACAATAAAAGCAATAAAACGCTGTTAATATTATTAACACCTGATAAGGGCTTATGCGGAGGTCTTCTGCACAATTTAATAAAAGAAACAATTGATTTTGATAGTAAGCACAAGCCTTATTACATTACTATTGGAAAAAAAGCAGAAGCAATTGTTTCAAAAATTTCAAACGAAGCCATTGCTTCTTTTCCTTTTACCACTTCCCTACCGCCATTTGACATGGTCTACCCTATCACAAGAATTGTTGATGAATATTTTTTAAGCGACAAGGTTTCGGAGGTTAAGATACTTTCAACAAAATTTATAAACTTATTTACTCAAACAGCAAACATTACAAATGTATTACCCCTTAAAATACTTGAGGAATCTGAAAATGATAAAAATCCGTTTACTTTATTTGAACCAAATATCTCAGAGATTTTACCAACTCTTTTAAAACAATACTTGGAAATGATAATATATCAAAACCTGCTTGAAACATTTGCATCAGAACAAGCAGCACGTGCCATAGCAATGAAAAATGCAACGGACAACGCAATTAGCGTAATTTCAGATCTAAAACTTGAATATAATAAAACAAGACAGGAAAAAATTACCAGTGAAATTTTAGACATATCAGGATCAAGTATAGCTTTTAAATATGAGTAAAACAACAAAAAAAACTATAAGAAAAGACGAGGGTGAGATTATAAGAGTACAAGGCCCGGTTGTTGATATAAGGTTTGAACATCAGCCGCCAAATGTATATGAAGCTTTGGTTTTGAAAAGACAAAAAGAAAAAGATTTAATTTTTGAAGTAGCCTTTTTAACCGGAGACAAGGAAGTAAAAGCTCTTGCACTTGGTTCAACAGACGGAATCAGAAGAGGCGAAAAAGTAAGAAGAACACATGCCCCTATAAAAGTACCGGTTGGTTTAAAAACCCTGGGTAGAATATTTAATGTCTTAGGAGAACCAATCGACAACAAGGAACTAAACATTAAGGATAAAGAAATTAGTTTTGAGCCAATTCATAAAGAAGCCCCAAAACTTGACGAGCAGGAAATAAAACCGGAAATTTTAGAAACCGGCATAAAAGTAATTGATTTAATTGCTCCGTTTACAAAGGGAGGAAAAATTGCAGTATTTGGAGGAGCCGGAGTTGGAAAAACAGTTATTGTAAAAGAGTTAATCAGAAACATTGCCATGGAACATAAGGGTCATTCTGTTTTTGCCGGAGTTGGAGAACGAACAAGAGAAGGAAACGATTTATGGCTTGAAATGAAAGAAGCCAAGGTAATGGATAAAACAGTAATGGTATTCGGCCAGATGAATGAACCACCAGCAAATAGAATGAGGGTTGGCTTAACTGGTCTTACAATGGCTGAATACTTTAGGGACAAAAAGGGAGAAGACGTTTTATTGTTTATAGACAATATTTTTAGATTTGCTCAAGCAGGAAGTGAAGTGTCAGCTCTCCTTGGAAGAATGCCTTCAGCAGTTGGCTATCAACCAACTCTTTCATCGGAAATGGGAGAACTTCAGGAAAGAATTACATCAACTAAAAAAGGCTCTATTACCTCTGTTCAGGCAGTATATGTACCGGCAGATGACTATACAGATCCAGCTCCGGTTACGATATTTTCACATTTAGATGCAACTATTGCACTTGAAAGAGCAATTGCAGAACAGGGAATTTATCCTGCAGTTGATCCCTTACAGTCAAATTCTAGGATTTTAGATCCAAACATTGTAGGAGAGGAACATTATAGCGTCGCAAGAGGCGTACAAGCGGTTCTACAGCGATATAAAGACCTTCAGGACATTATTGCTATTCTAGGAGTTGATGAGCTTTCTGACGAGGATAAAATAACCGTCAGCAGGGCAAGAAAAATTCAAAAGTTTTTAAGCCAACCAATGTATGTTGCTGAAATATTTACGGGGCATCCGGGAAAATACGTTAAAGTATCAGATACAGTTAAGGGTTTTAAGGAGATACTTGAGGGGAAATATGATGACGTGCCAGAGCAATCATTCTACATGGTAGGAATAATTGACGAAGTTAAAAAGAGAGGAAAATAAGCTTATGAACCTCATGCTTGAAATAATTACCCCTACAAAAGTAGTTTTAAAGGAAGAGGTAGAAGAAGTAATCGCACCTACCCATAATGGTGAAATTGCAATACTTCCCAATCACGTGTCTATTTTAACCAGACTCGACCACGGCGAACTTCAAATAAAAAAAGATAAAAAATTTTTTTCTTTTGCTATTGCAGGGGGCTTTTTAGAGGTATCCAATAATAATGTAAACGTATTGGCAGATTATGCAGTAAGAGCAGAAGATATTGAAGTTGCTAAAGCACAACAGGCAAGCGAAAGAGCAAAAAAACTAATGGAAGAGAAAAAAGGAAAAGAAGACTATGTAGTTGCTGAAGCTGAATTAAGAAGGTCGTTGTTAGAGTTAAAAATTGCTAAAAAATATAAACCGAAATTCTCCAATAGAAATCCTTCATAAGTTGATTAAATAAACAAAATTTCATAAAATCATTTTGTGCCGTTTTAGCTCAGTGGTAGAGCAACTCTTTCGTAAAGAGTAGGTCCTCGGTTCAAGTCCGAGAAACGGCTCAAGGGGAAAACATGGCAAGAACAAGACTTTCAAGAAGACAAGACAAAAAATCTAAAAAGAATTTTTATTTAACAATAATCGGGATTATAATAATATTGTACATATTTTTTAAGTTTGGATTACCACTTCTTGTAAATTTAAGCTTATTTGTTTCACAAATTGGTAAAAACAGTGAGCAAACGGTAAATGTTCAAAAAACCTACGTTTCTCCCCCGGTATTAAATCCCCTGCCTGAAGCAACAAACAGCGCTAAAATTGTAATTAGCGGAAAGGCATTTAAGGATCAAACAATTTCTCTTTACATAAATGATGATCTCATTTCAAAAGATGCTACTGATGATAAGGGTGAATTTTCTTTTACTGAATTACTTGATAAAGGTGAAAATGAAATAAAAGTAAAAGCCAAACAGGATAATAATGAAAGCGATTTTTCTTATGCTTCAACTGTAATTTTTAAGGATAAATCTCCTGATCTCACAATTGATTACCCAGAGGACGGTCAAAATTTTGAAAAGGACAATAACAAAATAAATATTAGCGGTAAAACCAGTTTAGATGCCGATGTTACTGTTAATGGTTTTTGGGCTATTGTTGATGAAAACAATATTTATTCATATTCGCTAAATCTTAAAGAAGGAGAAAATGAAATTAACGTCGTTGCAGTAGACAAGGCTGGAAACAAATCAGAAAAATCAATTAAGGTTAATTATTCTTCGTAAATGAAATAATAAGCCACATCCAAAGCATTATCGGCGGATAAAAAAAGCTATTAATAAAAAAAGAGTTAATTATTAAACCAATAAGCGATGATGCAGCAACAATTTTCCATTTTCTATCCATAATGGTATTTTTCTTGCTTTTACTAAAAAGAAGTAAAAATATTTTTCTAAGTAAATTTATAAAAACAGTAAATCCAGCAATTCCGGTTGTTGCCAGTAAAAATAAAAAGCTGTTATCTGTTCCGGCCCCAGAATGTGTAATTTCCCATTTTTGATCAGTTAAATATCCGTATTTATACTGTGCGTACCTGTAGGTATTAAAACCAACTCCAAAAATTGGATTTTTTGAAAAAATATCAATTGCTGTCTTTGCGCTTTTTACTCTTTCCATGCTTGAATATGTTCTAAAAAAATTTGTTCCCTCTGTTTGAAAAGCCTTAGGAGACAAGACTACAGATATTAATAAAAATAGGATAAAAACCAAAATATATTTATTTTTTTTAATTAAAATTAGAAATGCAATTATTGAGAAGAATAACATCAGCATTGCGCTTCTTGAATAAGTCAAGCTAACAGCAAGTATTGATAATAGTGCAATAATTCCAAAAAAAATTCTTTTATTTTTGCTTTTTTCAGAAATTATAAAGCCGAATAAATAAATTGTAAAAAGAGCAAAAAATGCACCTGCAAAATTAGGATCAAAAAATGTCCCAAACAATCTATAAAGGTGTTCGTCCCATTGCAAATAATATAAATTTACCAAGTTTTTATAAAATAAGAACTGCAAAAAACCAATAACAAGTATTGTTACTCCTGAAAAAAACATTAATTTTTGAATTTTTCTTTTTATGTCATTTGAATAATTTGCAACTATTAAATACAAAGAAGCGTAGCTTAGCCACCTTATTAAGTATAATGAAGAAATTAAAATGTGGTTATACGAATAATTAAATAAATTTATTATTAATGAAAAAAGCGCTATGCCAAAAAATGAAATTATAGGCACCCACAGCTTATCCCTAATTTTAATCTTTTGAAAAATTAAAAGAGCAATAAATAATACAAAGATTAAACCTGCAAAAAAATCGTTTATACTTATTAAAACGCCTTTAATTAAATTAATTTTCCCCAATTCCAATAGAGGAAAAAATATGATTAAAATGTAAATTATTTTTCTTAATAGTGCCATTTTAGTCCATATAGACTATACAACTTAACATTAGTTTTCAAATTTTGGTAAACTAACTTCCAATTTTTAAATCTATCCGGAAGATTAGTATTTTGTGTAGCAATATAATTAAAAGAATCGCCTTTCTTAACCCAAGAAGAATCAATAAAAGGAAAATTTATGTAATATAAATTATGAAATCCATATAATAATACAGTGTCCTCTTGCCCTATATTCCTTTTAAAGTATCCGTCTGTATCATAAAAATCTCCATAATTAAAATTTAGATTTTTTGATAAAAACTCCCCTTCTGATTGATTATTAAAAATTACAGGTATAAACTTGGCATTAGCAACTCCCCTGTAAGCAATTGATACTAAACTTATTATCAATACTATACATAAAAATACTATTTTTAACACCCTGTCTTTTTGTTGATAGATTATTGCTGATATCAAAATGGAATATGCGGCTAAATAAGAAAGTATAAACCTTGTTCCGCCTTTAATTTCAACTATATAGCTTCCCAATGTATTCAATATCAGTGACAAAAATATTCCCAAAATAAAATATATTAAAAGTATTTTTTCGTTTAATCTTGTTTTTTTATAATATACAAACAAAAGCGGAATTAATATTAAATAGATTGGCGAAATTGGATCACTTGAATATAGAAACAGCTCAAAAAAGCTTTTTATATAGTTAATCGGGTTTATAATATTTAACAAGTAATTAATTGAGAAAAAATTAATTTTTGAAAAATAAGGAAAAAATGGATTACCGGTTGCTAAAAATGAAAAAATAAACCAAGGAAGAGGAATAAAAAGTGTAACTATTAGAAATGTTATTACGTACTTAATAATTTCAAAACAATTTTTTTTGTTTATGTATAAATAATAAATAATTATCAGTAGGAAAATAAAAAGACTAAAAAAAGCAATTAACTTAGTAGCTATGGCAAGACCAAGCATTACAGCAGATTCGTAAAACCACTTTCTTTTTCTTTCTTCAATCCAGTTAATGATTGCCCAAAGCGCCATTAATTCAAAAAAAACTCTTCCAAGATCAACATAAGAAGTAATTGATTCCCAACCAACTACTAAATTTGAGTAAAAAATTACTACTGCCAGCAAGGCATATTTTTTGTTCAGAAATTTTTTTGAAATACAAAATATTGCCAAAAGAGATAATATTCCAAAACTAAAACTTATTAATTTTGGATAAATAGATGACCCAAGTGATAAGGCAGGAACGTAAAGCATCTCAATTAGCTTTGGCATTGCTGAATAATATAAAAGATTTCCCGGAATAAAATTAATTGAGTGATTAATCAAATATATTTTTGGCAATGTTAAATGATACCAAAGACTATCAAAAGATATTTCAGGACCAAAAACCCCAATTAAGTTTACGCTTGCCTGCAGTAAAACTATAAATATTAAAATATATTCTATTTTTTCTAATCTGAATCTTCTTTTTTTAAAATTAGTACTTCTGTTTTTTAATTTAAAATAGAAAAGAATTAAAGCAAAAACAATTGTGATTCCAAAAATTACGTTTTTATGTAAAATACCGGCAAGTCCTAAAAAGAAAATTATATATGAATAAATACCAATAATAACTACTAGAGAAAACATAGTTAAAAAAGTTTATTTATACCTCTTTGGTATAAATTAAAAAGATAAATTAAAACAATTATAATTAACCAAACTAAAAATATATTTCTTTTTATTTTTGTTTCCATAATAACCAAAGTTTACCTCTGCTTAAAAATGAATGAAGACTCATTAATAAAGCAAGTAATAATCCACGTACACCATCTAAAAACCCAAGCATAAAAAAGTAATTTTTAATAAATTTTCCAACAGTATAAGCTAGAATTAGTACTGCATTTGTCTTAATTTTTTGATCATACAGTTCATTTGCCCTAATCGTTGAATAAATATTAATCTCTTTTAAAAATTGCGCTATAGATTGATGAGGATAATGAATAATATAATTATTTAATTCTCCAACTTTCCCGTTAATTTTTATTACTTCATGTACCTTTCCAACACTTTTTCCTTTTTCTTTTTTAAAAAGCCTTAAAATTTTAGTACTTCCCTGCTCCCCATGTTTAATTTTTTTACTCCACATATTATCAATTCGTCTGATCTTATAAGCATCGTAAGCATTGTTAAAGCTTAGAATTCCGATTATTTCGTTTTTTAACTCTTCTGGGATCCGCTCATCAGCGTCCACGAAAAATACCCATTTTGTATTTGCTTTAGAGATTGCAAAATTTCTTTGACTGCTAAAATTACCAGCTAGTTTTCGCTGATATATTTTTTTAGTATATTTTTCTGCTATCTTTATGGTGTTATCTATTGAATAATCATCAATAATAATTAGCTCGTCTGCCCACCTTACTGACTCAAGACATTCCTTTATGTTTTTTTCTTCGTTTCTGGCTAAAACAATTACTGATATTTTATTCTCATCCATAAACTTATTTTAACAAAGCACAGCTATCTTTTCAGTATTGAATAAGTTGCAGCTGCTGATAAATATACAGCTAACGGAGCTAGGTGTAATAAAAGCCTATTCATAACATTTAAAATATGCTGCTGTGGAGCATGAGGGGAAATTAAAAATACCATAAAATACATAAATAACTGAATTAAAATTATAAAAAAGATAATACTTTCTTTCTTTTTAAAATTCAGTTTAAAAATACTTACAATAAACAATATCCATAATATATTCCAGTTCTTAAAATTAAACAATTCATAAATCATATATTTAAGAGCATCCAAGACTCTACTTAGTTGAAAACTAAATTGTGTGTATAAATAATGAAATGATATTCCATTTACATATTTAAACACTTGCCATATTAATAAAGGGATAAGATAAATAAACGAAGTTAAAATATGTTTTGTTTTCTTGTGTTTTATTTCAGCATATAACAAAGTTAAAAAGATTATAAAAGAAAAAAACATACCCTCTTCCTTAACAAGTGAGGTAATTGACATAAGAATAATTACTAAAATCAATGAACTGTTATTTTTCTTACTTAAATAATTAAAAAAAGACATAACTGTTAAAAAAATATAAAAACCCAGTGCTAAGTCTGCATAACCGGCTTCCCATCTTCCACCATGTCTTAATATGTTTTGCGTAGATAAAAATAAAAAAGTAAACAGAGCAGCTATTGTTTTACTGGAATTTTTTTTAATTGAGAAATATAGCGATATTCCAGTCATTAAATAAAAACAATAAAATACCAAAAGTACTGCTCTGTCATTCGGATAACCAATTAAAGTGTATATAAAAGATACAGACAAATTTATAGTATATGCATAATTATCTTTTAGCATTAAATAAACGTTTGGATTTACATATCCATCGAGATAAAACATTTTTCCCTTCAAAAGCCAAATTGCCCAACCGTCCCAGGCTGATAACGGTCTTAATATTGCCTCAAAAAAAACAAAAATTAAAAGCAAAATACTTAGAACTGTAAACAATTTCCATAAAAAATTTTTTTTATTTAAAGTATTTTTTACATTTAAAAATTTAAAATCAAGTGGAGTTTTATAAATTGAGTATGCAATTACAAAAATCCATGGCACAATAATATTAAAAGACGACCAAGGTATTTTTAATAATGAGTACAGAAACATTTGAATAGAAACAAAACCAAGGCCTATTGCAAAACTATATGGCACAACTTCTAATACCTTCTCTTTTTCAAATAAGTTAGTCAGCTTTATAAACGAATAGCCTATTATAATATATAAAAATATTCCAATAACTGTTAGCAAAATACTCATCTTTTTAAAATTACTGCGTTAAAATTATCTCCTCTAAAGTTAATAGCTTGATACAAGCTGTTATAATTTTTTAAATCAATTGGGTTTTCATTTTTAAATAAAACAGTAATAACGTTATAGTTATTAAAATTATAGTTACTGCTATCCTTATATAGACAGGTATCAACTACTCTTGGGTACAAATTGTAATTTGCTAAATAATTAAACCCATGCATTAATTCTTTATCGTCAAAAATAAAAAGGATTTTTGATTCTTCATTTGATAAAGTTTTTACATCCTGGAGAAGCACAAATTTTTTCCCGAATATTTTTTCCCTTTGCTCATAATCCGATAACTTAAGCCAGTCTATTTCCTCTGTGTATATTTTTGAAAAGTTATATACTGTTCTAAAAAGAGAGATAACAATCCAAATAATTAAAACAGAAATAAAGAAAATATTAATAATAAATGAGTATTTTTTATTTATCTTCATTTTTATATATTGAGAAATAATTATTTCTGTAAAGCGGTAATCCGTTTTCTTTTAAGCTAACTTCGCTATTGTAATATATGAAATATTTATTACTTGACGTTGATAAATAATTACCCCCTCTTAGCCAAATTAAATATTTAAAATTGTCTATTCCGGACGAATAATTTCCAAGACTTTTTTTACCAACTACTTGAATTGGTAAGCCTTTGGAATCAATAGCAATTTTTTTAGCTATATCATCATACACAGTCCATGTTGGTCCATAGCTATAGTTATATGGCGGCATAGTTTTTTGTACCTCGTTTGTTGATATGTAAAAATTGTTTGTGATTAAAAAAGCTGAATTAATAGTAATAATAATTATTAATAATCCTGTTGTTAAATATTTATTTACATTAAAGATGTAACTTAATCCAAATCCAATCAGTAGTGCTACCGCTGGAAAAATTAACGGGAAATATGCGCTGCCCGGACCTGCATGAATCAAAAAACCAAAAATAGGTACAAAAAACCAAAGCAAAATTATCTTTAATTCATTTTTTGTATTCTTTTTTAATAAAAACAAATATCCAATTAGTGAAATAATTATAAATATATAAAATATTATTTTTGAATGCGGAAAAATAATCTCCATAAGCTGTGTTTTAGTAGTTAATAGCGCATTTGAAAAATTAGCAGTTGTTGAATTGCCAGATAGCGTAAGTCCGAAAAAAAGCCTTATTCTATTTATTATCCATACGGGAAGTCCTAATGTTTGAACAAATTTATTCGAAACATCATAAATAATAAAAGGTAGGGTACCAATTACAAATCCTGCTATTGAGGAATAAAAAATTTTGAAGTTTATTTTAAACTTTTTTAAATAAAAATATAAAATTATAATTGCAAATAACACAAAGTTTGATAACTCAAGCTGTATTAAAAAACCTAGGATTAAAAAAAGAAAAAAGTAATTTATAGAATTTTTTTTACGTAAAGATAAGATAAGGAAAAAAATACATGCAAAAAATGGCACTAAGCTTGTGTGATAAGGCATTCTTGACATTAATACAGCTAGTGGTGAAGTTGCATAAAAAAGAGCAGAAAACAATCCTGCAGTTTTTCCCAAAAATCTATTTCCAATAACGTATATTAAATATATTGTAAATATTTCAAATATTGAAAATAATACTGCAGGACTTACAGGGTTATACTTACCAATCAAAAGTGAAAGCGCAATAAAATATGTTGCAAGCGGCCCTTGCTTTAACCAGACAACAGAAGAAGGGATTCCAACAAGGGGAATGTCTTTATTTATAATTAAATCTTTTGCAGAAAGATAAAACCACCCCTGATCTGCAATAAAAATCATCAGTTCATTGAGTTTGTAAAATCTTAAGAAGATCCCAATTACTAATATACCAAGAAGTAAAATATCACTTTTTTTAAGATTTAACCAGTGATTTATTATCAGCGCCCAGATTAAACCGTAATGCTTTTTAAAATACAAATATCTACTTTTATAAAAAATGTCATTTTTATTTTTTATTTGTTTTGTACTTACTTCATGAATATGAATTATTTTTGCTTCAGGAATTATAAAAAGTTTATAACCCAAATCTTTAATCCTATTGCATAAATCGTTTTCTTCAAAATACAAGAAAAACTTTTCGTCAAATCCTTTTACTTTTTCAAACACATCCTGTCTTATAAATATCGCAGAACCGGGTAATACACCAACTTCTTTTTTGTTTTTTTTATTCCAATCTAAATAATAATACCTTTTAGAAATAAAATTTTTAGGAAACAATTTATCAATAAAGGATAAAGAAAATATTCCTTCCAAAAT
Source organism: uncultured Gammaproteobacteria bacterium (assembly GCA_964523705.1). Lineage (GTDB taxonomy): Bacteria > Patescibacteriota > Microgenomatia > Levybacterales > UBA12049 > CAYWVK01. The sequence continues at coordinate 11,810 of CAZFYA010000002.1, read as the reverse complement.
CCCAAGTTTTCTTGTTCCTTGATAATTAAACACTTTATTGTTTTCATGAAGCATTACAGGAGATACTCCGGCTGTATTTTCGTTTGTTTCTAAATAATTTGCTAAATTCTTTATTGTATCTTTAAAAACCAATGTATCTGGATTTAGAAAAAACAAATATTTTCCTTTTGCTTTTTTTGCACCGATGTTATTTGCTCCTCCAAATCCAATGTTTTTTTTAGTCTTTATATACTTTATATTTTTAGAGGTAGCTAATAATTCTTTTTTTATTATCTCTTTTTCATCGTTATCAACCACAATAATCTCATAGGAAAAGCTTGTTTTGTTTTTTTTAATTGATTTTATACAATTAAAAAGCTCACTTTTAGACTTATAATTTACAATTATTATTGAGATGTATTTTTTTTTCATTTCTGCAAAAACTCTTTTAAGGTTTTCTCTAAAAACTTTGATCTTTCTTCCCACGTCCAATTATCACTAATGTATTTTCTAGTATTTAATTTCATTTTACGTAAAAGGTCATCATTAGTTAACAAACCATCAATTTTTTCTTTTAATACACTAGGATCTCTTTTTATCAAAAAGCCTGAAACATTATTAACAACTGACTCTTTGTATCCTCCTTCATTAATAGCAATTACAGGTGTCCCACAAGCCATAGCCTCTAGAGGAATTAATCCAAAGGGTTCATTATGAGCTAAACAAAGGGCAATTTTTGAGGAAGAGTATAATTTTCTTAAATCGTTATCATTATCAATCCATTTAATTTCCGATGCAAGCACTTTTACAATTGGTTTTTTATTAAATAACTTTAATGCATTCTTGAGTAAGTCATATCCATCAACAAATTCATATGCACCAATAAATAATATGTCTGATGTTTTTTTACAATTCTGAGGATAAAACTTTTTAGTGTCTACGCCCATGTAACAGACTTTTGCATTAGCTTTAAAAGCATTATATATAAACTTTTTTGTATATTTTGAATTTGCCAGTATCACATCTGCTTTTAATGCGTTTGATTTATCGATTTTTTTTCTAATTAATCTATTTAATCTTTCATAAATTTTTCTTACCAAATCAAGATTTTTTGTTGTATCTAAAATATTTTCATAAGCTATTCTTAATGGCTCCTGGCAATAATATACTTTTTTTTGCTTAACTAATCTTAAAAGAAACGGAGCCTGGGTGAACTTTGACCCATGAATAAATACCAAGTCGTATCCCTTTGAGTTTATTTTTTTTGCAATCTTTTTATGGAGTATATAAAGCTTAACCAACTCAATTGAGTCTTTATATAATTTTAATTTCCAGTTTTTACCACTCCACTTTTTTGGAATAAATTTATAAAAAAATACTTTATTAAAGTTTTTTTCCTCTTTTATGTTTCTTTTATCGTCAATAAAGTATAAATCTACAATATTTTTCTTTTTTAAATAACTAGAAAATTCGTTAACTGCTCTTCTTGCCCCACCTTTGTTTAATTCGTGAAATACTGCAATATTCATTTTTTATTTATCTTTAATAGCCTTAATATAAATATTACGAAAAACGGTATTGCAAAAATTGATCCGATAAGAGCTGAATATGCTGCCCCTGTTATTCCCATTTTTGCTATCAACGGGTAAATAAATATAGCCATTCCTAAAAGACTAACAAACGTTACTGCTGTTACGTATTTTTGTTTATGAAGTCCTAAAAACAATGATGATGTATATCCTGAAACTGTTCTCACAACCCCAAATATTATCAATATTTTAAATACGGGAATTGCGCTTTTCCATTTTTCACCAAGCAAGAGGTTTATAATTAAATCTGTAAAACCAAACGCAATAAAACCAACTGGTATTGCAATAAGGCTAATTATTGTTAATGATTTAAAAAAAGCTTTTCTAATTCTTTGATTATCTCCTGCTATTTTTACATATACAGGAAAAGTAACTCTTGAAATAACATCAGATAACTCCATTAATGGATTGACTGAAGTCTTATAAGCCATTTGATAAACACCAAGTGAATATGTCCCAAGCATTTTTCCAACAATTATACTATCGAGGTTTGAGAAAGCGTAATTAAATATACCTGCTGCCGTTATCCATTTTCCTTTATGAAATATTAAACCTAATTGTTTAAAATTAAGTTTAAACTTCGGACAAGGAGATGCATAAATAAAAGAAAAAATGACTTCAAACACAGCAGAAAAAATAAGCCCAATCACTAAGCTATAAATATTTTTTGTAATAACGGCAAACGCAACCGAAACAATCGAGTCTATTAAAAAAACAAGTGATTTATAATAAAACTCTTTATTAAATTTTAGTTCTTTTTGAAAAAAAGCTACAGAAGGGTTAATAAATCCCCTTATAATAGGAACAATACTTATTAACATTACCAATCCAAGTGCATTTTTATTTTCAAAAAAACCAACAATGAAAAATGAGGATGAAAATATTATTATTCCAATAGTTATCCCTCTGATAATTGACACTATCCAGGCAGTATTCAGATATTTTTTTACATTTCCCTTCGTTTGAACTAAAAACACATTTATTCCTGTATCAGTTAAAATTTCAATTAACGCCAGCGCAAGAGAAGCAATGCCAAAAAGACCAAATTGAACAGGATTAAAAATCCTGGCTAATATAGCAGTTCTCCCAAGAGCAATTATCCTTGTAAACAGCCTGAATAAACCAACCCAGGAAATTCCTTTAATTGTATCTTTTTTATATCCCATACTTTATTTTTGATATATTTCTATTGTAGATATCGGCATTAATCCTGAAAAATATATATCATTATAATTAAAAATTTTATCAATTATTAAAAAATTTGGCTTAAACTCTTTAATCCTTAAATAATTATCATTTTTAATTTTTAATAATAGATTTGTCTTTTCGTTATTATTCGCTAACTGCATACCAAAATCTTTATTTGTAATTATTAAATTATCAGGTATTTTACTTAACCTGTAATCAATAATTTCATAATTATAATAGGACCCCCCAACTCTTTCTTCTAAGTAATAATCCTTGAGAATAAAATCAGGAACTTGCTGATATATCGGAACACTTTCAAGACCTATTAAGCTTTTTTGCTTGATATTTTTTTCTATCCACTTGGATGATAATTGTCTTGTATCTTCTTTTATCTTAATATAAATTGGGTCAATTGATTGAAAAAATTGAATAAGCATTAGCACTCCTATTAATAAATAAGTTATTTTTTTGTTTATTCTTAACCAGTCTTTTATAGCAAAGGCTGTAATTATTGCCATAAATGGAAGAAGCACCAACGACCTGTTACCCCTAGCATCAATTTTTAATACAGCTAGACTTAATAAGAACAATAGAAACGACAAAATTAAAAAGACAATTATTTTATTAATCTTTTTTTTGTTTATTTTTTGACAAATTTGTTTAGCTACTAAATAAAAAAGTGACAATACAAACCCGATATATAAGCCAATTCCAAAAATAATAGGATATTGAATAAAAGCAAGATATATATACCACGGATAACCTAATATATAATCGCTTGTTAAACTAGGTCCTCTAACTAAATTGGAGTGAAAATATTCAAAATAACCACCTTTGTTTAAAAAAACAATATCAGGAATACCAAAAATTACAAACGCAATAAAAAAGGCTAATAATCCAGCTAATAAAAATTTAATTTTATTTCTAATTTTTTTAGTAATTAAAAGATAGGAAAGTATCAATATGGGAAAAAGTGTAATTGCGCTGATTTTTGTTGAAACAGCAAGCGCTGAAACTATTGAGGAAAATACAAACATTTTAAGTGTTGGTTTATTTATAAAATTAGTAATTAAGTACAAAGATAAAATAAGCCAAAAAATTAAAGCAATATCATATTTGAAATAATTGCTCAACGATAACCAAATCGGGGAAAATGTAAAAAACAAAACCGGAATAACAGGATTTATCTTTATATGTTTTTTTATTATCTTCCATAAACAAACAATGGATAAAATTCCAAAAATTAAAGTATTTATTCTAAGAATTATAAAAAGATTTTCCTGTACATCTAAATTTGAAATAAATGATGAAATAGAAAAAGGATCAATTAATTTTAAAAAGTAAAAGGGAGCAAGATATACTCCTGATAATAGAAACTGAAACATTGGTCCATTAGCTGCTCCTTCAATATTGTTTGTTCCATGTATATATACAGATCTTACTGCTTGAAGCTGATGCCATTCATCCATATGGTAATTAAATGGATGATTAACTCCAGGTATTCCCCATTTAATAATTAACAACATTAGCACTGAATAGACAGCTATGATTAAGGTTAATCCTATGTTTTTTTTAGAAAGAAATCTTAAGCTTTTCAGGTAACCGTATGTCATTCCAAAAATTACAGCAATATCAGACAGAAGTTGAAGTAAGGGAAGCAAGTATAATGCCTGTTTTTTCTTTACGTATTTATAGTTTTTCAGAATTGACCACAATATGTATGAAAAAAGTAGCAAAATTAATATTATTAATGATAAAAAACTATTCCAGATAATAAAATTTAATAAAAGTATTAATCCAATGAAATACCTAATAAATAAAAATGGAGTTTGCTTTCTAAAATAATGTGCCTGTCCATCCCCTACTGCATAATTAAAAAATTGCTTAAATGCCTGAAGAAAATTTTTTCTTTGTGGCCAATAAACAAATGCCTTTTTTGTAAACTTAAAATTTAATCCTTCACTTTTAAGTTTTCTTGCAAATACTAAATCTTCGCATGTATCAAGGTTTTCAGGATATCCTGACACTTTTTTCCAGGCATTTTTTCTAAAAGCAATTGATCTGGATGATGGTAAAAAATTATCTTCATCTAACTTATCTTTCATTGTTGATGTATACGTTGACAAACATTTTTCAAAAATATTAGTTGTTTTTGGATAATAAAAACCTGAAGAAACACTAATTTTTTTACTTTTTAATGGTTTTACAATTTCTTTAACAAAATTTTTATCTAATATACAACCGGAGTCAGAAACAACAATTATACCTCCTTTTGCCGCACTTATTCCCTCGTTTCTTCCTTTTGCAATATTTCCTCTTTTTTTTAAAAACTTAATGTTTAATTTTGACTTGGAAATAAATTTAGTAATAGCTTTTTTAGTATTATCAGTAGATCCCCCATCAACAATAATTACCTCATCAGGAAGATTTGTCTGCAAAGATATCGATTTTAAAAAATTTTTAATTGTTTTTTCTTCGTTTAATACGGTTGCAACAAAGGAGATCATTGTTGATTGATTATATAACTTTTAGCCTGATTTTTAAACAATAATTGAATAATTATTAATCCTCTCATATAATTGATGACGTGCAAAAACATATTGACATTATATTGCCAACATATTTTGAACAGGAAAATATTAAAAAAGTAATTTCAGGAATTAAAAAACATGTTAAAACTCCTCATGTCATTAGTATAGTTATACAAGATAAAAAAGACCCAACGATTGATGTTGTAAAAAAAATTCAATTAAAAAATAAAAACGTTAAAATTACATATACAAAAGATGGTGTTGGGATGTTAAAAGCATTAAGACACGGTTTTCGTGTTACCAAGAATAAAATTATTGTAGTTATGATGGCTGATTTATCCGATGATCCAAAAGACATAGACAAAATGGTTAATATGATTAATAAGGGATACGACTTAGTTTGTGCATCCCGCTACATTAAAAAGGGGAAAAGAATAGGCGGACCAAAACTAAAAGGCTTTTTATCAAATTTTGCCTGCGTTAGTTTAAAACTACTAACAAATATTCCAACAAATGATTCAACAAATGCATTTAAATGCTTTAAAAGAAAAGTTATTGAAAAAATCCATATTCAAAGCAGGCAAGGTTTTGAAATGCCATTAGAAATAACTGTTAAGGCCTATGCAAAGGGTTTTAGAATTACTGAAGTCCCAACTATTTGGAATGATCGAAAAAAAGGAGAGTCAAAATTTAATACTCTTGGAAACTTAAAATATTATTTAAGATGGTATATTTACGCAGTTAAAGAAAGCCTACTTCGATAAATTACTTGCGTATTGTCTCCAAATTTGCTCAAGTCCATCAAATACAGAGGTTTTAGGCTTCCATCCTAAAGTTTTTTCAACCTTAGACACATCAGTAATATAAATCTTTTGATCGGCTGCTCTCCAAGGCTTTCGTTTTAATACCAACTTCTTTCCTCCTTTTTTATCTAAGAAATTAATTAGCTCTATTAAACTAATTGTATTTTTTAATCCCCCACCAACATTAAAAACCTGTCCTTTAACCCTATTTATCTTTTCAAGCTCCAAAAGGTATAACTCGGCTAAATCGGTTCCAAAAACACTATCCCTTACTTGCTTACCATCCCCATAAATATTAAGAGGTAAATTATTAATTTTTGCCCTAACAAACCAATCAACCCAACCCTGATCCTCAACTCCTTTTTGGTTTAGTCCATATACGCATGACATCCTATTTATTACGGTTGGTAATTTGTAAATATGAAAATACTCCTGGCAATACAAATCACCTGTTGCCTTTGATGTTCCGTATGGACTATGAGGAAATAATCCTGAGCTATCCATTGGAAAATTTTCATTAACACCATTTTTATTTATACCGTCAAGTACTGCACTTCTTATTTTTTTCTTGTTAATTTTTTTAAAATCCCAAACATACCTTGTTTTTTCTTCTTTTACAGGAATTAAATTTATCTCTTCTGAATATATCTTATTTGTAGATGCATAAATAACAGGAATTAGGTTTTTTCTTGCAAAATCTAAAACATTTAACGTACCTTGTGCATTAACGCTGAAATCATACATTGGCCATTTTATTGACCAGGGTATCCCAGGATTTGCAGCTAAATGAATAATTCCGCTTGCTTTTCTTGGTAATCTTTCAAAATCATTTTTATTTCTAACATCTCCTCTTATCACTTTAACTTTATTATTTTTTAAAAGCAGGGCATTTTCTTCTGTATGAGGTCTGATGAGGGAATCGAATGCAATTACTTTATATCCTTTTTTCCTTGCCAGTAGTGAGATATTGGTTCCAATAAATCCACACCCTCCGGTAATTATTAATGTTTTCATCATCTAAATATGCCTATGATTTTATGCCAAAGAACGGTTTTTGTAAATAGAGTATATTTTTATGATAAAATCTGCATAACAAAATTAAAAATGGCTAAAAGAAAAAAAACAGATTTTATATTTAAGATTCGCTTTTTACTTTTGTATCTTTTTATTCTCTTTTTTGAATTAAATAAATTAGGAATTGAAATTAAAGAAAAAATAATAATTAATTCATCGCTTGATTATTCCTGGTTAATTGATTCAATTCAACGATTTAGGCAAGGCTTTATTCTTGGAAAAGATTTTATATTTACATATGGTCCTTTATTCCAGTTAATTTATTCGATGCCTTCAATTATTTTTAATTTACCATCTTACATTAGTAGCTTATTTAGCCCTGTTATCTCAGCAACTATTATTTTTCTTTTGCTTTTATTACTTGTTAAATTAATTGAGAAAACGAAAAATAATCAGCTCGTTCTTTTTTTATACTTATTATTTTTCGCAGGATTAATCTCATACGCTTCTTTGGATTTAATAAAAATGTTAATTCCGCTTGTTTTTGCACTTATTTGGTATCAATACTTAATAAAAGGCAAAAAAATACTGGTAGTTTTTTTAATCCCTGTTCTCCCAACTATTTCTGGCGCTTTTTCTTACGATTTATTTATTTATTGTTTTTTTATTGCCATTGTTTTTTCTATAACAAAATCTATAAGAAAGAAAAGTATATATCCTGCTATTCCATTATTTATAATCTTTGCCTACCAGCTACTTTTTAGTATTTTATTAACTAAAAATCTAGACTATATTATTTATTCACTCGATACAATAAGAAATTATTCTGAAATACTAAATAGTTTCTGGACTTTTGATAGAAGTAATTTTTTATATATTTTTCCCCTAATATTAATTGCCTTTTTGTATTTACTCCTGAAGAATAAAAAATTTGATAAAACACTAAGAACAAATTTGCTGATATTAGGCCTTACCTCGCTGCTTCTTCTATATACAGGGTTAACAAGATCTGATCACGCCCATATCACAAGATCTATTTATCCAAGCATTATTTCTGTTTTTATTTTTCTTTATTATTTTATAAAGATAAAAAAACAGTTAATTATTCTGATGTTAATATTATTTTTATTTATTCCCTATAAAGCTGATTATGTTTTAAGTTTTAGCGGAATAAGAAATGTTGCTTCAGTTCTAAAAACAAAACCTCAGTTTTTAGATATTTATAAATTCTCAAATGATTATTATTTAAACAATAATGAAATAAATAAAATATCATCCTTTGTGCAAAAAAATAAAGGTAATGTATTTATTTATCCTTATGATAGTTATTTATTGGATATAAACAATACTACATATAACTCGTTTCCGCTGCTTTTTTATCAATATTCAAAAAGTAAAACAGAAAAAAAAGCAATTGAGAAAATGAGCAGCAATCCTCCAGAATACATTTTGTTTATGATTGATCAAAAAGGAGCTTTAGATTTAGATAATATTCCTAATTTAACTCGAAACACATTGTTTTTTAAATGGGTGCTTAAAAATTATTCATTGGAATTAGAGGAAAATAAATATTTAATTCTTAAGCATAAAGAAAATAGAAATGTAAGAAATATAAATAATAAAATATGTAGTCTTTATGAAATAGAGTTTTTATCAAACATTAAAGATTCTTCAAGTTTATTTAAGAATTCAATGTATTTTTTAAAAAATATTAGAATTCCAAAGATTGAAAGATATGAAAAATATATTTTCTTTGATGAATTTAACAATGCAAAGGCAATGGCTAATCTTTTTAAAAATGGAATAGATTTTAATAGTTATTATTTTTTAAATATGGAGGATAGAAAAATGGAAATTATAAAATATTCTCCATTTTTTAAAAACAAAACTAAAATTGAGTTAAACAATACGAATTCTAGAATTTACTGCCTCAACTAATATGATTGGTCCGTATAAAATGGTTTTAATAAATTTAATTCTATCTGTATTAATTTGTATTTGTGTCTATGTTTACAAATATGTTTTTCCAAAGAAAAAAATAACTTTATTCTTCTTATTAATTATAATTTCTTTTTTAGCTCTTGTAAGGATTTTTCGCGCTGGCACATATGAAAGCGGAGATTTATCAATAAATGCAATAAAAACCATGGAAATGTATAACTCCTTTCTTGAAGGGAATTTTTTTCCTCAATGGGCAGGAAACTTAAATGCTACATATGGGTATCCAATGTTTATTTTTGCCTACCCTCTACCCTACTACATTGCTTCATTTTTTTACTTCCTGGGTTTAAGTTTTATCAATAGTATTAAAGCATTGCTTTTCTTCTCTTTTGTTTTATCTGGAATCACAATGTACTTATGGATTAAGCAAAAAATTGGTAAATTACCAGCTTTTGTTTCTTCGTTATTCTACTTATTTGCCCCCTATCATCTAATTGATGTGCATTTTAGAGTAGATATTGGTGAAACTCTTGCATTTGTCTTTATACCGCTAGTCTTCTTATTAATTGACAAAATATTTATTGATAAAAAAATACAATGGATATTTTTAAGTGCAGTAAGTATTTGTTTTTTAATTTTATCTCATCAAGCCATATCGCTTTTCGTTTTTATTATCCTTTGTTTTTACATATTATTTTATTATCTAAGACAAAAAAATATTAAAGCACTTTTCTTAAGTTTAGAAAGCTTAATTTTGGGATTATTATTATCCATGTTTTATTGGCTACCAGTAATTTATTTACTCAAGTATACTCATCCATCTGTAAGCAGTGATATTTCATATCCAGTATTTTGGGAATTTTTCTTTTCTTCGTGGAGATACGGACTATTATTTCAAGGACCAATTGGACAACTTTCACCAATAGTTGGCTATATCCAATGGATAGTTATTGTAATATCCATTGTTTTTATTTTTAAAAAAATAAAATTTGAAAAAGAAATAAGTTATTTAATTAAATTTTCAATTATTACTTTTTTTATTATCTTTTTAATTATGCAGTCTTTTTCTAAATTTTTTTGGGACGTGCTTCCATTCTTAAAAAATATTCAGTTTACCTCAAGGCTTTTATCAATTGAAGCGTTTTTTACAGCTATTCTAGCAGGAATAGTTGTTTGGAAAATAAATAAAAAGACCTTTACGATAATCATTTGTGTACTTGTAATCTCTACTACAGTTTTAAACTGGGGAAACAGAAGAGTAATCCCTGAAATTACCGATCAGGTATTAAAACAGCAACTTCCTTTAAGTACAGCCGCAGGAGAAGGTCTTGGACCTGCTGCTCCTAAATGGACTGACTTAAAAAACGTATGGATGAATAAAGTTCCTAAAAAAAAGCTTGAAATACTAGAAGGAGAAGGAAAAGTAACGGAAATTATGATAAATAATACAAATCATGTATATAAAGTTATTGCAAATGATAGCTTGTTGCTAAAGGAGAACACATTGTATTTTCCGGGCTGGGAGGTAAGAAATAACAATATAATAATTCCTATTAGTTACCAAAATAGAAAATATCCAGGCATTATTACATTTAGAATACCCAAGGGAGAAAATTTAATTGAGGTTTGTTATAAAAATACAAACATAGTTAAATTCTCCAAAATTATTTCTTTAATAACATTACTTTTTATCGTGCTTTTCTTTATAAAAAGCTTACTTTTTCCAAAGCTTAAGATATAAATTAGCTAAAGCTTCCCAGTTTTTATTTTCTACCAATTTAAATCCAAGCTCAATCTTTTTCTCTATTTCTTTTTTATTTTTAAAATATTTTTCAATTTCTAAAGCAATAGATTTTGAATCATGAGAAATTGAAATAAATTTAGAAAAAGGGGCCATTTTTAAATAATCTTTTTTTATCTCATTGTTATATACCGCAAAAATGTATTTTTTAAAAGCTAGTGCTTCAAGTATTCCAAGATATCGTGAAACAAAAACAAAATCATAATCCTTAATATATTTTTCAATGTTTTTTACAAAGCCCTTAAATTTTACATTAAGATTGTTTTTTCTTACGTAATTTTTAGCATTTTTAGCAAGAGATCCATCTCCATAGACATCTAATTTTATATTTATTTTTTTCTTTTTTAAAATATTTATTGCGTTTAGATATTCCATAATGCCAGTTTCTTCCTCAAGTCTTCCTATAAACATCGCCTTTTTTCCAAAAGATACTCTACTATTAATGTTTTTAATATCAGTTGCTCCGTAGCTTACAAATGTTGGCTTAGTTTTATACCATTTTTTAAAAAAATCTCCAATACAAATATTTCCATAAGGACTGCTTTTAGTCCAGGTATATTATTTCCTTCATAACCATGAAAAGTAACGAAAACTTTTTTATTTGGATATAAAAACCTAAATGGGAAATACCAATAGAAAATATCGTGGCAATGAATTACATCAGCTTTTTCTAAAATATCTTTAAGCCTAGCGACTTCTTTCCATGCTTTAATCTTTTCTAATTTATTAATTTCACCTGTATTTAAATAGTAAACCTTTATACCGTTTATTTCTCTGGTTTGGATTTTCTTAGAAGGCTTATTTTTATTTAAACTTAAATTAGATGTAATAACAATTAGCTTATTTCCATTTTTTACCAATCGCTTGCCTAATTCTAAGCAATGTTTCTCAACCCCTCCTAGATGCGGATAAAAATATCTTGTAAAAAAAACTATGGTCATATAGGCTTTGCTAAAATTACTAA
>CAZFYA010000001.1:109968-252136 GCA_964523705.1 uncultured Gammaproteobacteria bacterium | reverse complement strand
ATTTTTTTCATGCCTGATTGTATATCAGGTGTTCGGATTCGTTTTAGAACTTACTATTCAAATTAATAAATGAAAAATAAAAAGAATCTGAAAGGATATAAAACAGTTTGGACTTGTGATTTTTGTGGTAAAGAATTTAAAACTAAAAACGAATCAGATAAACACGAACTAGTTTGTGATAAAAATCCTGATAGTGTTAGTTTCCCATTAATTAGAAATACAAAAAAATCTTGGTTAATTTTATGGATAACAACAATGGTAGTTTTTGGTATTACTGTTTATGTAAATTCAAAATTATTATCTCTAGGATTTAACCTTTTCAATAAAAAATGGTTTTTAAATTTATTTTTTGGAAATATTATTTTAGGTATAGTAGCTTTTTTAGGGACAGTATTTTCTAAAAATAAAGACAAGAAAAAAGTTTTTTCAGTTGTTAAATATTCTTTTATACTTTGTTTAATTTATTTAATTTGTCATGCTGGTATTATTTTATCTTTAGATACATCTTTCAAAGAACAAAAAAGAAAATCAGATTATTTAACTTATCAAGAACCAACTCCAAAAACTGAATTACAAAATGTTAAATACAATGGCAAAGTTATTTCAGGGGCAGTAGTTAATAAAAGTGACAAACCTATTTTTAACAGTAAAGTTGTTTTAAAAATTTCAAAAGATAGAACAGCTTGGGAGATAGACGAAACACATGAATTTATTGTTCCTTATAAAATCGATCCTAATCAGTCTATTAATTTTTCTGAAAATTATAAAACAACAAAAAAAGATCCTTGGTGGACTACTTTAATCCAAGAATCTCATTTTTATAATGGGGAAGTATTACCTACTCCAACAATCGATCCAGATCCAATTATTGACTGCAAATTTACTTATGTCGGAACAAAACAATTAAAAAGAAGTGTCTGTAGTAATGCTACAGATTGTGAAATTGAAAAAGGTAAATGGTATTTATATTACTCGGTTAACAAATGTAAAGAAGATCAACAAAAGTATTATGCTGGAACATTAGAAGGACATCCTTACACTAATAATCAAACAAACACAAATATAGTGAATACCACAACACAATATCCTGCGTGTGCAGTCTATTATCCAGGGTTAAAAAAAACCGAAACATATTACCATCTCTCTCCTGAAAAATGCATCGAAGAAAAAAACAAAGTTAATTCATCATCGCCAAATACCAGTTCGACAATTACATGTGTTGTTAATTACCCTTGTACTGGCAAGTCTTACACTTACCAAGTAGATCAAAATACATGTGATTTTATGCAATCAGGTGCCAAAAGTACATGTTCAACATATGAAGCCATCAATAATATGAATGAGATTGCACATCCAACAATTAATTACCCACAAGCTTCACCAATTGATGGGAGTATCCATATGGACAATACTCCTACACCAGTTGTACCGTATGGCTATCACAACTAGCATATTTTGTTCCAAATCCGTTCCATTTTTCGATCATTAAAAAACTCCAGCTAATATATTCACATCATCATTTAGAAACTTTTCAACTAATTTTCTTATCCGAGTAGAATCCCATTCGCGGAGCCAAGTAGGACTATAACCCTAAACGGGTCTAGACCTACACGGTGAGCCGGAATTATCGGAGTTGCTGTTGGGTTTGGTGGACAATATTTAGTTAAGGATTTAATTACCGGTTTTTTTATACTTTTGGAAAATCAATACAGAGTTGGAGATGTTGTTTGCTTTGGGGATACTTGTGGTTCAGTTGAGAAAATTAATCTTAGAACTACAATTTTAAGAGACTTAGACGGAGTTGTTCATCATATTCCAAACGGTGAAATTAAAATTGCTTCCAATTTATCAAAGCATTATTCAAGGGTAAATATAGATATTGGGGTTTCATATGATAGTAATTTGGAAAAAGTAATTAAAGTAGTAAATAAAGTTGGGAGTGATTTAGCAAAAGATAAGAAGTGGAAAGAAAAAATAATCAAGCCTCCGCAGTTTTTGCGTGTTAATGATTTTGGGGATTCGGCAATTATGATTAAAATTTTAGGAGAAACAATGCCGATTATGCAATGGGAAGTAGCTGGAGAATTAAAAAAGAGATTAAAAATTGCCTTTGACAAGGAAGGAATAGAAATACCATATCCGCAAAGAGTTATTCATAAAGCAAAATAGTTAATTTTTAAATTTTTTAGTTTGCAAAAATTTTTAAAAAGTTAATATAATAAAGTATTGTGTCTTTAACTCCTTTATCAACAAATCCTTTGCCCAAATCCCCTCCCTTTAAAAAATTAATTGGCCCAAGTTTTATTATTCTTGCATTAGGACTTGGTTCAGGAGAAGTAATCTTATGGCCATACTTAAGTGCAAACTACGGACTTGGAATTATCTGGGCAGCACTTCTTGGATTATCTTTTCAGTTTTTTATGAACATGGAAATTGAAAGATATGCGCTAGCTCATGGAGAAAGTGTTTTTGTAGGACTTGCTAGAAAATTTAGGTTTATTCCTATTTGGTTTTTAATTTCAACTTTTATTCCTTGGATGTGGCCTGGAATAATTGCTGCATCAGCTACCTTTTTAGGTACGATTTTAGGACTTGAAAACACTCATTATTTAGCCATAATCCTTTTGCTTATAATCGGAGCTATTCTTTCGTTAGGCCCTATTCTTTATAAAACAGTTGAGAGGTTTCAAAAAACAATCATTTCAATTGGCGTACCGGTTATTTTTCTTCTAAGTATTTTATTAGCAAAGCAGAATGACTGGACAGCTCTTTTTAAAGGAACTGTTGGAATTGGAGAAGGATTTATGTTTCTTCCCGAGGGGATTGCTATTGCTTCATTCTTAGCCGCTTTAGCATATGCAGGTGCAGGAGGAAACCTTAATTTAGCTCAATCTTTTTATATTAAAGAAAAAGGTTATGGGATGGGAAAATATGCCGGAAAAATTACAAGTCTTTTAACAGGAAAAGCAGAGAATGTTTCAATTACAGGAAGTAAGTTTTTGCCAACCGATGAAAATGTTTTTATTTTTAAAAAATGGTGGAAAAACATTAACCTTGAGCATTTTATTGTTTTTTGGTTAACAGGCTCCATTACAATACTTCTTTTATCTCTTCTTTCTTATTCTTCGATTTTTGGTCAGAGCGGAAATGAACAGGGGGTAATTTTTGTTATTAAAGAAGCAAAACACATTGGACAAATGATTTTTCCATTTGTTGGTACGCTTTTTTTAATAATAGTCAGTCTTACCTTATTTGGAACACAACTTGGTGTTTTTGATGCAACCAGTAGAATTTTATCTGAAAACGTTATTTTAAGTTCTTTTGGGAAGCTAAAAGAAAAAAACATCCGCTTGTTTTATTATCTTGTCTTATGGCTTCAAATACTGGCTGGTATTTTAATAATGCTTTTGGGTTTTACAGAACCTTTACAATTAGTAATCATAGCAGCGGTATTAAATGCAGTTGCAATGTTTGTGCATACCGGTCTTACTCTTTATCTTAATTTATCCTCTCTTGATAAAAAAATCAGGCCTTCTTTTTTAAGAATTGGGATTATGCTTTTGGCCTTTCTTTTCTACGGAGGGTTTAGTGCCTACGTTGTTTACGATAGATTCTTTGCTTTGGGCTAAAAATTGCTTATCAGGCTGAAAGCCGATATTATAAAAGTATCTTTTAAAGGGAAAAAATGGGAATTATTGCAAACATATTACTATACATTGCCTCTTTTATTGCAATTTGGTGGGGAGCCGGATTAATTGTTAAAGCAATTGATAAAGCAGCAAGAAGACTAAAGTTATCCTCTTTTGCAATGTCTTTTTTTGTGCTTGGAATTTTAACTACCATTCCTGAAATGGCAGTTGGTATAAGAGCAATATCTGAAAACAAACCGTCTATTTTTGTAGGAAATTTATTAGGAGGAATTGTGGTTATTTTTCTTTTTATTATTCCTATCTTAGCAATTTTGGGAAAAGGAATAAAAATAAACCACGATTTAGATAAAAAAACACTTTTACTTGCCTTAAGTATTATAACTCTTCCAAGTTTATTGGTAATTGATCATAGGATTACAAATATAGAAGGATTACTTTTAATATTTTTTTATCTCGTGTTGTTCTACGTTATTCAAAAAAAACACGGTATATTTGACAAGGAAAATGTCGAGCTGATGCAGCTTAAGGCATATTCTTTTATAGATTTACTAAAAGTAATCTTTGGGCTTGTGGTTGTTTTTATATCCAGCAATTTTATTTTTGAACAAACACTTGTCTTCTCAAATCTTTTAAATATGCCACCTTTTTATATCAGTCTTCTTGCTTTAGGACTTGGAACAAATTTACCTGAAATGTCAATTGCGATAAGAGCAGTTTTGTCAAATAAAAAAGACGTTGCTTTTGGTGATTATTTAGGTTCAGGAGCAGCCAATGTGTTGCTGTTTGGTTTACTAACTCTAACAAATGGAGGAGAAGTTTTAACTATAAATAATTTTCTTCCGATGTTTATCTTTGTTGTTTTAGGTCTTGGATTATTCTTTTATTTTTCTCAATCAAAAAAAGATATTTCTGTAAAAGAAGGTTATACTCTTTTATTTCTTTACTTTCTTTTCGTAGTATATGAACTTTGGAGAGGATTTGTTTAAATATTTTATTTATAATTTAATTACTGTATGAACGAAACAATAAAAAGCATTTTAAAAAGAAGAAGTGTTAGGTGTTATAAAAAAACACCAATTGAGAGGAAAAAAATTGATTTAATTTTAAAGTGTGGTCAATATGCTCCATCAGGCATGAATTGTCAGCCTTGGCATTTTACAGTTGTTACAAATAGAAAAGTATTGGATAAGATTTCAGCTGAAAATAAAAGAATACTACTTAAATCAGAAAGTGAAAAAGAGAAAAAAATTGCTAGCGAAAAAGATTTTGATAACTTCAGGGGAGCGCCAATGGCAATTATAGTTTCAGGAGAAAATAACGCAAAATACGCTTTAGCAGATTGTGCAAATGCGGTTGAAAACATGGCAATTGCCGCATATTCTTTAGGACTTGGCAGTTGTTATCTTGCCTCTTTCAAGGTTTTTTTAGATGATCCATCAGGTCATTATCTTTTAGATGAATTAAAAATTCCCAAAAATTATACGCCTCTTTATGCTTTAGCAATTGGATATGAAGATAAAACTGGCTTAAGAGAGCGAAAATCACGAAGAGAAAATACAATCACTTTTATTAAATAAAAAAAGGAGGTGATAGCATGAAAGGTTTTATTAATTTTGTAAGAGAACAAGGGGTAGTCGGTTTAGCAGTCGGTTTTATTTTAGGAGGTGCTGTTTCAAAAACAGTAGCAGCTTTAGTTACTGATATTATTAATCCTTTTATTGGAATATTAATCGGAGGATTAAATCTTAAAAAAGCTTATCTAGAAGTTTCCGGGACTAAATTTATGTGGGGAGATTTTATAAGCGTATTAATTGATTTTCTAATTGTTGCTCTAGTGGTATATTTTGGAGTTAAGTGGTTAAAACTTGATAAACTGGATAAAAAGAAAGCATAAAAATTAAATTATGACTTTTATTCAACTAATTATAATTATAATATACGCTGTTGTTTCTTTTATTGTTTTTTTAAGAAGTCTTTTTGAGTCAATTAAAAATAATAAAAATTCATACGGCGATACTCATTTTTTATACCCTTTGGGAATTTTTGTTTGGGGAGACGGAATAATTATCGGAGCATTTTGGACAATCTCGTCAATTATTTCCTTATTACTTAATGATTTTTTATTATTTTTATTAATAATAGCTGTTTTTTGGACTGTAAGAAGTTATGGAGAAGCAACTTACTGGTTTAATCAGCAGTTTTCACTAATTATTAGAAATCCTGCGGAAAAACTAGTAGGGTATAGATATATTAAAAAAGATTCTATTTGGTTTATGTATCAGGTTTTATGGCAGTGTATATTGATAATTTCAATAATAGTATCTATTTATTTGATTTCTTTATGGGTAAAAACAATCTAATTAAATTACTTGTCTTTAAATAACTAAATGCTATACTAAATATATAATGAAATTAAGAGGAAATAAAATATTTCGTTTGGTTATTATTATCGTCCTTATTTTAATAGCAGTTTATTTACTTTATTCTATTTGGTAAATTATGGCAATTCCAAAACTTAAACCATTAGCAGAAGCAAGTAGCGGTACAAAAAAGGTTTTAAAACCCGTTTTAATCGGAATAATTGTTATTTTACTTGGAGCGTTCGGCCTTGAAGCATCAAATAATGATTTTGATCTTGGTAAATTGTTCAGCGGTTCTTCGCTTCAGGAATCTAAAGTTTTAAGAGATGAAAAGGGTAATGTGCTTTACGATAAATTGGGAAATATTGTAACTAATTCTACAGAGGGTAAAAAAGCAGGAGATTATAATTGTGATGATTTTAAAACCCAGACAGAGGCACAAAACTTTTTTACAAAAGTTGGTGGAGTAGAAAACGATTTATATAGACTTGATGGCGATAAAGATGGCATAGCCTGCGAAGCTCTTCCTCAAAAATAGCTTATTTATTAAAATAATCAAAAACTGCTTTTGAGAAGCTAGCGATTTTCTCAGCTGTAATAGCGGGGTTTTGTCCTTCAGATAAAATAACAATTATGTAATCTTGGTTTTTCCCAAAGACAATTCCGACGTCGTGTTTTACTCCTTCCAGTTCTCCTGTTTTATGTGCTACTTGAGTGTTTTCCGGCAGGAATTTAGGAATTCTATCATTTAAAGTTTGTAATTTTAACAAAGCAAGCATTTCATCAGAATATTTTTCATTAATAAATTCCTTGTTATATAATTTTTCAAAAAAAAGTGCAGTATCTTTAGCGGTTGTTTGAGGAGGAGAACCTGTTTTTGAATCACTTAAGCCATATTCTTTTAGGAAATTGTTTAAACTGGAAATGCCGATTCTTGAAATAAGAAGATAGGCGGAGTAATTATCTGAAATAGTAATCATTTTCTCAATTGCTTCTTTTACTGTTTTTTTAGCCACCCCTTCTGTTAGTTCAGCCTCTTCTGATGCGATTTCAAATTTTTCATTAAGAACAGCAATTTCTTCTTCTAAAACTTCATTTTCTTTTAGTTTTCCTTCTTCAATTTTTTCAAAAGCAGCTACCATTGCCCAGAGTTTATATAGACTTGCTGTTGGAAATTTTTGATTTCCATTATAAGAGAAAGCTTCTCCTGTTTTTAAGTTTTTAATATAAATTCCATAAGTAGTATTATCCATAAATAATTCTTTTTCCGATATTTCATAAAGTGGGCTTTTCATACTTTCTTTTATCATGTCAATGCTGTTTGAAAGGGGACTAAGAATAATATCGTTATTTTTTAAAGATTTAAAAACAAAATTGGAAAGTAAAAAATAAATAATAATTAACAGAAAAACAATAAAAAGAAATAATTTTGTTTTTCTGTTTCTTTTTTCTTTTCTTCTTGAATAAAAACTAGTTTCTAAAGCCATATCATGCAAGTTATAGCATATAAATAAGCTTTATGTCGATAAGTTTAAAAAGAAAATTAATTATGTTGGGTTCCGCGTCTTAAGCCCTTTTTTCTTTTTGCAACGTTTCCTTTACCAAGTCTTTTTCTTTTGGATTTTGCCATAATACCTCCTTTAGTTTATTTTAGCATATCTAAAATAAGTTTATGAGACAAAACCTTACCCACAAAAAGTATATAAAACTTGACATTTTGTAAAGTATATGATACAGTCTTTTTATGAACAGGAAAAGTTATAGGAAGATAAGAATAGTTATAGCTCTTTTTATTGCTGCAATTGTTGGTGTTTCAGTTGAAATTGGCAGTTTTGTCTTAGCAACAGTTGCTGTTTTAACAGGAATGATTTTTATGATATTTGTTCGTTCAAAAGCTAAGATAAGAACAGATGAGCGAGAATCAACAATTCAGGAAAAAGCAGCCAGGATGGCATATGCAATTTTTGCTCCGACCATCGGAATTACGGCTTTTTTTCTACTTCTTCCTTCTAAGAGCGGATTTTTTGTATTTAGAAACGGCGAATGGTTGTTTACCGAAGCCTTGGGAATGATATTGGCCTATTTCGCTTTATTTTTAATTGTTGTTTATGCCATCTCCTATCATTTTTTCAATAGAGAGCTTGGGGGCGGTAATAATGAAGAATAAATTAAAAGTTTATCGAGCCATGCATGATTTAACACAAGAAGAATTAGCAGATAAAATCGGAGTCACAAGGCAAACTGTTATTGCCATTGAGAGCAATAAATACCTTCCATCATTAGGATTAGCTTTTAAAATTGCTAAGCTTTTTAAGGAGGACATAGATAAAATCTTTATTTACGAAGAAAACGGGGGTGAAGACTTGTAAATGAAAGTTAATAAAATTAAAAACAAAATATTTTATGTTGTTGTTATCGGAATAAGTATTATTGTTTTTTTATTTCTTATTGGTGTAACTTGGATAGGACATGATGTAAAAGCACAATGCAAAGATGCAACAGCTAAATATGGCGGGAATTGCGTTTATGCATTAAGTGCTCTTTTAGATGATGAAAATAATTCTTTTAGGGAAAGAAATTCAGCAATTTGGGCACTTGGTGAACTTGGAGATAGAAAAGCACTACCAGTTTTGAAAAAATACTATACAGGCAATATTCCTGAAAGAGAACCGCTTAATAAAATGATTAGCCAATATGAACTTAAAAAAGCAATAGCTCTCTGTGAAGGAGGAACAAACATAACTGGTGTTTTTTGGAGAAGCGATGATTTATATAATTGACAATTAATTTTAAAATTGTCATTATTAAGGAAGTGAAAGATTGGTGGAAATTAATAGTAGCAGTTATTCTTTGTTTAATGGTTGGTTATATTGGCTCTTTTGCCACTACTCCTGCGATTCCAACCTGGTATGCAACTTTAAATAAGCCTCCCTTTAGTCCTCCTAATTGGCTTTTTGCACCTGTTTGGACAACTCTTTATATATTAATGGGAATTTCTTTGTATTTAGTTTGGACAAAAGGAACAAAAATTAAGAAAAATAAAGAAGCAATAAATTTATTTTTAATTCAATTAGGCTTAAATTTTCTTTGGTCTTTTATATTTTTCGGATTTAAAAACCCCAGCCTTGCCTTTTTAGAGCTGGTTGCTCTTTGGGTAGTTTTGCTGATAACAATTCTTAGGTTTTTGAAAATATCAAAAACAGCAGGTTATCTTTTGATTCCATATATATTATGGGTAAGTTTTGCCACGATTTTAAACCTATCTATCGTCTTATTAAATTAATTTTTTAAAAAACTTCTTTTTTAATTAATAATTTATTATAATTTCTTCTAAGATGAAAAAGTTTAGTTTTTTTATAAAAAAACATTTTTTATTAATCCTTATAATACTTATTTCCTCAATAGTTTTTTTCACCAATCTTTCTGGACAAGATTATTCTTTAGACGAACCGGAAACTATAGTTTTATCAAAATCAATTTTTAAATATGGTTTTCCATCCCCCTTTGATGGGCAAAATTTAGTAACTACAAACAATGGAAAAGATGTTATTCTTTTAAACGGTAATTATTTTTGGCAATGGCAACCATGGCTTCAGCATTACTTAGTGTTTTTTGGAATAAATATTTTTGGTGATAATATTTTTGGCCAAAGGTTTTTCTTTGCCTTATTAGGAATTGGAACAATATTACTTTGTTTTTTTACAAGCAAAGAATTATTTAAAAGTAAGTTTATTCCATTTATTATTTCTTTTCAGTTAATTTTTTTATTACCATTTTTTCTTTATGCAAGAACCGCCAGATATTATTCTCCTTCTTCGTTTTTTTCTATTTTTATACTTTATCTAATAATCTTAAATCTTAAAAATAAATGGACCAAAAACCATAGTGTGGTTTTTTTCTTTATTAATTTATTATTATTTTTCAGTAATTATCTTGTTTGGTTAACAAGTACAATCTTTGTTTTAATTACGCTTCTTTTTAAGAAAAACAAGTTTATTTTTTATATTTCAATTTTTCAAATATTTATAGCGCTTATATGGTTTTTGATTTTTAAACCGTACTCCCAAAACGTTTTATTTTTTAATCAATTGCAAAATTTACCAATTAATATCTTAAAAAATTTATCTTATCTTAATGCTTTTATTTTTCCTTTAATTCTTATACCTTTTTTGTTTTTATTCAAAAAAATAAACAAAAAATTTCTTTTAATTTTTTTTCTTTTAATTGCAATAAAAGTTTGTATTTATTCAATTTTTCTTATTCCACACGGAAGGTATTTAATTGATTTATTTGCAGTTTTCATTTTAATCATAGGTTATTTTTATGATTATCTTTTAACAAAGAAAAATGTAATTTGCTTTTTTCTTTTGTTTTTCTTTATTTGTTTTACAAACATATTAAATGTATTACCTTATTCTTTAATTTCTAAAGAAAAAGTAGTTTTTGATTTTTATCCGCAAAAATATTATTTAGAATTAACTAAAAAATATGACACTATAATGCCCCAACTTGGCCAATATTTAAATAATCGATACAAAAAAGGAGATTTATTTTTAAGTAACGGTTATCCCTGGACTATTTACCTTTACTCAAACGTGCCATCAATTTCAAGGATTTGTGATAGCAAGAATAATAAATTTTTAGGGCCAAGGGAAATTACCAATAAAGATAAAATCCGTTGGATATTAATTTTTCCATTTGGCGATAAAAATTATAATTTTCCCTGCATAGGCTTTAAAAACCTAAAAGATTTAGAAAAAAATTATAAATTAGTAAAACTAAATTTTAAAGAAGATACCAGAGTAGTAAACGATATCGATATTTTCAACAGACAATTTCCGCCAATTAAAATAAGAGAAGACGAGGTTTTGTTATTTGAGAGAAAAGATTAAGTAATTTCAATTCCTAAAGAAAGCCAATTTAAAGCATTGTAAAAAGTGGTATATCTTTTATCCGCATGAAATAAGGCGTTACTGCTTAAGCCTTTATATGCCTCTTTTTTGTTGAAAAGATAATAAAGATAATCCGAAACTTTTTTAATGTCTCCTGTTTTTACCAGATAACCGGTTAGTCCATGTTTTATTTGAAGTGGAATACCACCCGTGTTATAGGCAATTACAGGAATTCCTTTAAGCAGAGCTTCTGTAACTTTTATTTCAAATCCCTCTTTTATTGAAAGCTGAAGACAAATCTTGCTTTTTCTTAAAAGCGTATTTAAAAGTTGATCAACATGTGGGATTCTAATTGTTTTTATATCATCTTTATATTTTTTATATTTTTCTTTTTTAAGCATTTCTACAATAAGACTTAATACAGGCAATCCATCCGGATCATCAATAGATCCATTACCAACAATAACTAATTGCGGCCGGACTTTTTTGCCTAATTTTTCTCTTAAAAGACAAAATGCTTCAATTAAATCAGGTATGCCTTTAGATGGGTCAAATCTTGAGACTTGAATTAAATAAGGCCTTTTTAAATCTAGGGGCGTTTGCTTAGTCTCAGCTAAAAAGCTATTAAAAAGTTTAAAATAATAATTTGTTTGCTGTTTTGTTAAGTTTTTATTTAAGCCATCAAGTAAATCAGTTGAAGCAGGCATGAAAACCAATTTTTCCTGATTTAGGCAATCAGGAACAAATTCCATTGTTGGATGACTGACAAATTTATCAGCTAGTTTTATGTTTTCCCAAATAAAATCCCAGGTTTCTTTTTGCGAAGAGCCCTTTTTTTCTAATAAATTTTTGCAAAGATGAATATGAGATCTAAAGACAATTTTAATTTCAGGATTTAGTTTTTTAATATGAGGAATTAATCCGGATGGTTGAGGATCGTCAATAACAACAATACTGGCATCTTTTAATTCATCTCTTAAGCTTTCAAAATTATTTTTTATCCAGGCGTTATAAAGTTTCTTGTCTTTTGTAGTTAGTTTTGTATCTTTTCCAACTACGTCTTGTAAGACATTATGAAATTTCGTTTTTGTTATTTGAAAAATATCATCTCTTGGTTTCATTACAAACCAGTGAGCATTAACATTTAAAAGCTTAAAAAATCTTAATAGTGCATGTCTCATTAAGGCAACGCCCCCGCCTTTAGAAGTTGCATTAATAAAGACTATCTTTTTTCTCCTAAACTTTTTAACAAGCTTTAAAAGGGTGGAAAAGTCTTCTGGAGGAGTGATTTTTTTATAATCATCTAAAGTAACCAAATGAGGTGTTATAACTTCGTTTTTTTTTGACAAGCTTTCAATGGCAATGTTGTTGTCATCAAATTTCTTAAATGTATTTTGGGCTAATGTTTGAGCATTTAAGTTTTCCTGTTGATTAGCAAAACAAACAATGTCTTCTTCAAGCCAGGCTCTTGAAGTAATCTCCCAAGTGTTTTTGATTTTACCGGCAAGGGACAGGGCAATAAATTTACATTTTTTATCAACGCTTTTATCTTTTAAATATTTAATTAGATCTTTATTAATATCTAATTCATTAAATACCTCTTTGTTTGTTAATGAGATGTTTTTACAAATTTCAGCAATTGTTAGCTTATTTTTTTCAAATTTTATTCCTGCGTATATTGGGGGCGGAATTCTTACTCTCTTTATTTTAGTGGATGTTTTTTCATTAATGTTTACTCTCTTTACTGTACTCATAAACCCTTGCTATTTTTATGGTAAAAGGATATGTTTAATCTGTCAACAACAAAAACTTGTAATATTAATAAAAAGTAGTATACTTATATAAAGAAATAGTTTATGAAGAAATATTTATCCATAATTATAGTAATCATAGTATTAGTTGTTATTGGAGCCTTTGTTTATTTTAATAATTCGAGTAAACAAGGTGGTTCAACAGAACAGGTGAAAACAGGGGGTAACAATGTTTTCTCCTCAATTAAAGATGCAATGTCAAAGTCTTTAAGTCTAAAGTGTGAATATCAAAGTGTTGAGGGTAAAACTATAACTTATGTTAAAGGAGAAAAGGTTAGGGTAATAACCGAAACAACAGGAACAGAAGCCACAATTGCAAACTTAATCTTTAAAGATAATAAAATGTGGATTTGGAACAACGGAGAAAAAGAAGGATACATATTTGAAATAGATGAGCAAAGTGCAAGTGAGCAAGAAGAAATGCCCAATCAAGCAAATAAAGAAGAGGTAATTGATGAACTAGAGCAATACAAAGATAAATGTTCAGCAGCGGTTGTACAAGACTCAATGTTTAATCCACCTTCAGATGTTAGTTTTAGAAACCTAAACAATCTTCAAGAAGAAATGATGAAAGGATTAGACGGTATTACCGGTCTTCCTGAAATGCCTGTTGAGGAAGAATAAAAATAAAAAATTTTGTTACCTCTTAAATGACTACTTCAAAAAAAACGAAAAAATTTACAATTCTTCATTCAAATGACATGCACGGAGATTTTCTAGCAGAAGTTAGAGAAGGAAAAAAAGAATTAATTGGAGGACTTGCGCTTTTATCAGGATATATAAACAAAGTAAGAAAAGAAGAGGAAAATGTTTTATTTATTATTGCAGGAGACATGCTTCAGGGTTCATTAATAGATTCAGAATATAAAGGGATTTCAACAATTGAGATAATTAATTATTTAGCTCCTGATGTTGTGGCTTTAGGAAACCATGAATTTGATTACGGACTTCCACACCTTTTATTTTTAGAAAAAATGGCTAACTTTCCAATTGTAAATGCTAATTTATATATTAAAAAATATTATAAAAGACTAATGCGACCCTTTTATATTAAAAAAATGGCAGGAATGGATATTTTGTTTACGGGAATAATTACAGAAAAGATAATGGATGCCCTATCTCAAGATAAATTAATCGGAAGTTTTGTAACTCTTGAGGAGGCAAGCAAAGAAGTTGGGAAAATAACTAATGCATATAAAAAGGATGATATCGATTTAACAATTCTTTTAACTCACATTGGTCTTGATTCAGATATTAAGCTTGCCAAAATGTTAAAGCCTGAATGGGGAGTGGATTTAATAATCGGTGGTCACTCTCATTCATATTTAAAAAAACCAGTTAAAGAAAATAATATTTTAATTGCTCAAGCAGGAGTAGGAACAGATCAAATTGGAAGATTTGATATTGTTGTTGACGATGACACAAATTCGATTATTGAATACAAATGGAAAACTGTTGATATTAACGAAAAAATAGCAAAGCCGGATATAGAACTTTTAAAATATATAGATGATTACAAAAAAATAATTGATCAAAAGTATAATACTCAAATTACAAAAATTAATAAAAAATTAATTCATCCAAAAAGAGAAATATCAACACCGCTTGGAAACTTAATTGCAGATATTTTTGCAGAAGCTTCAGAATGTGATGTGATGCTGGTTGGTTCAGGATCAATAAGAGTAAAAGAAATTGGCCCAAAAGTAACTCTAGGAGACTTAATGGCCTGTTTTCCATATGATGATATTTTGGTTAGATACCAAATAACAGGAAAAGATTTAAGAAAAGTTTTTTCTTATATTCTAAGAAAAGAAAACAGAACAGGGGAAGGAGAATGTTATCAAATTAATAAAGAAGTTGAGGTTATATATAGTGAGAAAAATAAAAAATTAACCTCTTTGAAGATAAGAGAAGAAGAAGTTTCAGATGAAAAATTATACAGAGTTTGTATGCAGGGATATCATGCAAATAACGCTAAAGCATATCTTAGTTTAACTGATAAAGAACTTAAAAAAAGCGGAGAGCATAAAGTGATATCAACTTCAGGACAAGATGTTTTAGAAGAATATTTTAGAAATCATCAAAACATTATTGGCGATTTTAAGCAAAGGCTTATTTTTAAATAAATTAAGGACCGGTGTTTAACGAGGCTATTTGCCAAACCTCATTTATCTTTCTGATTTCTACAAAGCGTAAGTTTTCTCCATTATCCCATCCATAATAAGGAATAGGAGCGTTTAAGGAACTAGGGTTCATTTTAACATCTAGGAGAACTTTATAGCTCTTCTTAGACTTTGTCCAATCTTTTTCTAAAGAAGGCTCAATATTTTTAACAATAATTTTATCAATATTATTAAAATGGACACCCCAAGTTTGTTTTTCAGATTCGCTGCCAATCATTTCCAAAGTCATCATGTTAATTGCATCAGGAATTCTTTTTTCATTAATTAAATTAAAAAAAGTATTAATAAGATCTTCCTCTTTTGGTAAGGGAGTAGAGGAAGTGGTAGTAGTTGAGGTTAAATTTTTGTTTTCGCTTTGATTTTCAGTTATTTTAGGATAAATAATAATTACTACTAAGCCAACAACAATAATTAACGGTAAAATATATTTATACATTTTAATTTTGTGTTTTAAGGCTTCTAAAA
This sequence comes from uncultured Gammaproteobacteria bacterium, assembly GCA_964523705.1. Taxonomy (GTDB): domain Bacteria; phylum Patescibacteriota; class Microgenomatia; order Levybacterales; family UBA12049; genus CAYWVK01. The sequence goes on along the minus strand of CAZFYA010000001.1, from coordinate 236,775 downwards.
ATTATTATCAACATAGAAATAAAAGGAATTGCCAAAAGTGCTCCAATTATTCCAATTAATCTTGCGCCGGTTACAACAGCTAGAATAATTATAATCGGATTTAGTCCAACTGCTTTTTGCATAATTTTTGGAACCAAAAGATTATTCTCTAAGGCCTGAATTACAACATAGGAAAGAGCAACAATAATTGCCATTGTCGGGGAAATAGCCAGAGCAACAATAATAGCAGGAATAGCAGAGATTATTGGTCCAATAGTTGGGATAATTTCTAAAAGTCCTGCAACTACAGCTAAAGGTAGGGCAAACTTTAAGCCTAAAATTGTTAGAACAATCCAGGTTAAAAGACCAATTGAAAAACAAAGTAAAACTTGTCCTCTAAACCATGCTCCTAATTTTTCTTCAACAAGTGTTAGGGTTTCTTTTGCTTTTTCTTGATTATTTTTTGGAAAAAGAGAAACAAAACCTCTTTTTATTCTTTCTTTATCAATTAACATGTAAAAACTAACAACAAAAACAGTAAGTGTTGAAAAAAGCCCACCAAACAGTTTGCTTGTTAAAGAGTAAGCATTTTCCCCAATTGAACTTAATTCATTTCCTAAGAATTGATTAATTTGATTAATATCAGTTGGTAAATATAAAATTCTGGCTACTTGATCTAAGTATTTAGGGAAACTACTAAAAAGAGCTTGTATTTGTGAAACAAAGAATGGGACAATTGGGAAAATTAAAGAAAACAAAATTAATAAAACAACAAGATACGAAATTAAAGCTGCTATTACTTTAGGGATTTTTCTCTTTTGCAAAAAATTTACTGCCGGAGAGAGTGTGGCCATAATTATGAACGAAATAAAAACTAAGATAAGTACGTCTTTGACAAGAAAAATAAAATACACAGCAAATAAGAAAATTATTGTGGCTAAAAAATGGTTTTGCCAAAAATACTTCAAAAAAGAATTGTTCATCTTAAGTTCGATATTAGCAGAATAAGCTTATGAATACAATAAAAGTTTAAAAAAATTTAAGCTTTAAATATGCCCAGCGAACCTTATCGGCTAAAACGTAAAGCTTATAAAGAAAAGGATTAGTAACTAAATCATAACTTCCTACAAATTCTACCAGTCTTGCTCCATAGCCTTGTTTAAAACGATGAAAACCAAACCAGGGGTCTTTTGGGTTGGGGTTTGGACCAAGCGCACCCCACATGTCAAATTTTTTAAGACCTAATTTTTTACCTAAACGAATTGCTTCCCACATCATTAAATTAGAGGCCATTAACTCACGGTTTTTAGTGCTTGAAGCCCCATATGGATAATAAAGAGTGTCTTTAAAAACAAACAGCACCCAGGTAGCCAAAACATCATTATTGTGTTTTGCTAACAGCAAGTGCAAGGATAAACCATCTTTTTGATCTTTTTTATCTTTTAAACACTGCCACATTAAACGATGGTATTTTTCAGTATGCGCATAAAACTTTTGCCTAGTTGTTGTTTCTCTTGTTAATTTTAAATATTTTTCAAAAGCCTTATCTGAATTATCCTCAACAACTTTAACATTATGTTTTTGAGCAACTCTTATGTTGTATCTTGTTTTATGATGCATGTTTTTTAAAAGTTCGTCTTCGTTTTTAGTGAGATCAAGCTGAAAAGTAAAACGGGTAAAAAGCGGATGTGTTGATGGAATAAGTCCTAAATTTTTTAGTTTTTTCTCGCTTTGTTCATTTTTTTCAACATTTGGCTCCAGTTGGATAAATACGCATTTTTCTTTTTTAGCAATTGTTTTTAAATTTTTAAGAAGTTTTTCATTGGGCATTTCGCCTTTTGGCAAATATCCTATTGTCCAATTAGTTTTTGGAATTTTATGAATTGTTAGTTGAAAACCGTCTTCTCTTATTACTCTAATACCGCTTTTTTCTCTAAATTCTCCCCATTCAAATGACTGAAGTGGGTGAGTGGCAAAATTATTTAAATTATTCTTCTTCATAAAAATTCAGGAACATCTTCCTTTTGCGAAAAGGAAAGATTATTTGATAGAATTTCTTCCGGTAAGTCAAAAATAAACCTTGAAACCATATTATTTGTTCTTTGTCCAAAAAACAATCTCTTTTTAGAATAAGTTAAATAGAGTTTTTGTTTTGCTCTTGTCATTCCAACATAACAAAGTCTTCTTTCTTCTTCAAGTTCGTCCTTATTCATTAAGGATCTACTGTGCGGAAAAAGTCCTTCTTCCATTCCGATTATAAAAACAATTGAAAACTCTAATCCTTTTGCCGCGTGAAGTGTCATTAAATTTACGGCATTTTTTTTCTTTTTATCTTTTTGAGGATGATCTGGAAGTTGTTCTTGTTCAACTAGTGAAACGTTTTCTAAAAATTCATTAATTTTGGGAAATTCAATTGCTACTGATCTTAATTCTTTAATATTTTCCAATCTTTGTAAGTCTTCCTCATCTTTTTCGTCATAAAAAGATAAATAATCAGTTGCTTTAATTACTTTATCCATAATTTTTATAGTTTCATCCATTTCATAATTTTTATCTTTAAATTCTAAGAATTTATCAAATCTTTTTTTACCTAGTTTTTCAATTCTTTTTTTTGAAACTGAATCTTTTGGATTTGCTATTAATCTTAAATAAGCAAGTATATCTTTAATTTCCTTTCTTTCATAAAATCTTGTTCCTCCAATTAAAACGTAAGGAATTCCATGATGCAAAAAAACCTCCTCAATAACTCTTGATTGAGCATTTGTTCTGTAAAGAATTGCGATATCTGAAAACTTAAGTTCTTTTTGCTGATATTTTAAGTAAGCAACTTGTTCAATAATAAATTCTGCTTCATTATGTTCATTTCTTGCTTCAAAAAGCATAATTTCATCTCCGCTTTTGTTTTCGGTCCAAAGCTTTAGAATCGGGTGACTGCTGTTTTTAGAAATTACTGAAAAAGATGCATCCAGTATTTTTTGTGTGGAGCGATAGTTTTGTGATAGGTTAAAAGTTTTAACGTTTTTAAAATCTTTATTAAATTTTACTAAGTTTTGAAAATCAGCCCCTCTCCAGCTATATATGCTTTGAGAAAAATCACCGACAACACAAAGATTGTTCCATTTCAAAGACAGCATTTTTGTTAGCACGTATTGAGCATGATTAGTATCTTGGTATTCATCAACTAAAATATACTTAAATTTATTTTGATATTTTTCCAAAACATCAGGGTTATTTTTAAAAAGCTCAATTGTTTTTAAAAGTAAATCGTCAAAATCTAAAGCATTGTTTTCTTTTAAAAGGTTTTGATAAGCATGATAAACCTTAGCAACTATTTGTTGAAAATGTCCTCTGGCATAATTTGGATACTCGTTTTCTGAAATCAGCTCATTTTTAGCTTGTGAAATTGTTGCTAAAATTGAAGCAGGCTTAAATTCTTTATTTGAAATGTTTAATAAATTTAGTACTTCTTTTATTGCTTCTTTTTGATCTTGCTCATCATAAATTAAATAATTTGAATCAAGACCAACATATTTTCCTTCAATTCTAAGCAACTTTGCACAAAGGGAATGAAAGGTTGAGATTAGTGGCTTTGATCTTACGCTTAAACTGTTTTTATTAAGAAATTTTTCAACTCTTTCTTTCATTTCATTAGCAGCTTTATTGGTAAAAGTTATCATAAGAATGTTTTCAGGGTTGGTGATGTTTTGAGAAATTAACCAAACAACTTTATAAGTTAAAACTCTTGTTTTTCCGGATCCGGCTCCTGCGAGTATAATCATTGGGCCGGTTGTATTTAAAACTGCTTGTTTTTGCTCTTGATTTAGGTTGTTGAGAAAGTCTTTATTCATACCGTATAATGATATCACATGGGGCAATTATTAATTATAGCTAATTGGAAATCAAACAAAACAAAAAAAGAAGCCAATAACTGGCTTAAAGACGTTTTTGATTTTAAGAAAGAGCTTGAGGGTTTAAAAGACAAAGAAATAATTATTTGTCCCTCTTTTACGCTTTTGTCATGCTTTAAATCATCTTTGGAGAAAAATAATTTTCCATTTAAACTAGGGGCACAAAATGTTTCCCAGTTTGATAAAGGAGCATATACGGGAGAAATTAATGCGGAGCAAATTAGAGAATTTGCAGAATTTGTCATTATTGGTCATTCGGAAAGAAGAGAAAACTTTGGTGAAGAAGATGATGCTCTTTTGCAAAAAGTAGAAAAGGCGATTAAAAATAGTCTTAAACCAATATTTTGCGTTCAAGATGCACAGGATTTTGTTCCAAAAGAGGTAAAGATAGTTGCTTATGAACCTGTTTTTGCAATCGGAAGCGGGAAACCCGATACTCCTAAAAACGCTAATGAAGTAGCAGAAAAAATAATGGAAAAGAATAGTAATGTAGAAAAAGTAATTTATGGTGGAAGTGTTAACTCGGAAAATGTTAATAGTTTTACAAAAAAAGATATGATAAGCGGAGTGTTAGTTGGAGGAGCAAGTCTTGATCCCCGGGAATTTATTAAAATAATAAACAATGTATAAAAAAATAATTCCAGTTATCATCTTATTAATAGTTGTTATTTTTGTTGGTAGAAATGCCTTAAGAATCGCAAATTTTATCCCCTTTTTATATGAACTTACTTTTAAAAAAGATATAAAAGTTAAAACGGAAAATAAAAGATTAAATATCCTTCTTTTAGGCGTTGGTGGTGAAAACCATGATGGACCAAACTTAACAGATACAATTATTGTTGCCAGTATAAGTCCTCAAAACGATAAAGTAACTTTAATTTCTCTACCAAGGGATTTTTGGGTTCCTGACTTAAGAGCAAGAATAAACACCGCCTACACTTATGGTGAAGAGAAAAAAGAAGGAGGAGGAATAACTCTTATTCAAGCAGTTATAAAAAAAATTACCGGTTTACCAATTGATTATACTTTAAAAATTGATTTTTCAGGATTTGTTCAGGCAGTTGATTTATTAGGGGGGCTTGATGTAGATGTTGAAAAAGCCTTTGATGATTATGAATACCCCATTGACGGCATGGAAAACGATCCATGTGGACATGAGGAAGAAGAATTAGAAGCCTTAGCTACTGCTTCATCACAACTTGAAGCATTTCCTTGTAGGTACGAACACATTCATTTTGATAAAGGTATTCAACATATGGATGGTTCAACAGCCTTAAAGTTTGTTAGGTCAAGACATGCTAAGGGAGATGAAGGTTCTGATTTTGCCAGAAGTAAAAGACAGGAAAAAGTAATAAAAGCGTTTAAAGATAAAGCTTTTTCTCTTCAGATGTTTTTAAACCCTGGAAAGTTTTTAGACCTTTATGATGTTTTGAAAGAAAGCATAGATACAAATATAAAAGAGGATGAGTTTGATGATTTTATAAGGCTTATGCAAAAACTTCAAAAAGCAGAAATAATAAGTATAGCAATTGATGTAGGAGATGAAACAAAAGAAAGAGAAGGACTTTTAATAAATCCTGAAATAAGTGAGGAATACGATTTTAAATGGGTAGTTATTCCAAAAGCAGGAAATGGTAATTACGAAGAAATTAAAAATTATATAAACTGTGAGCTTACCAAAGGAGATTGTAAGATTCCCAAAAATCCTTAATTTATTTTATATATTTTTGTGTCATTACTTTGGTAAATAATTTCTCCAATTGTTTCAAATTTTTCCTCATTGATTTCTTTATATTTCTCCCTTTCCAAGCTTCCAATAAAAACCAGTTCTATATCATATTTTTTTATCAATTCTTTTGTTTTTGTTAAATCATTTGTTTCATAAAGCGTTTTAACTTCATTAATTCTTGGAGCCGGTATATCATAAGTTCCTCTCCAAAGCCACTCATGAACAGTCCAACCTAAAATTGTTGAAAGACCGGTGTTTGAAGAAACCCGAGCATAATCTGTATAGGAATCTCCTTGTGCTTCCAAAATCACAATTTGGTTTTTTATATTTTTGTTTAAATAGAGAATTGCATTATAGTCATCTGGATAAGAACTTTTTAAGTATTTAATTCCGTTAAGTTCCTGTATGTTTGTAAAATTGCCATAATATGAGGTGATTGAAAGATAGGGATAGATTAAAACAACAGATATTAAGCACAAGGAAACAATAAAATAAAATATAAATAAAATTCGCTTTATAAAACTATCCAGGCTTTTTCTAAGCCCTGAAAAGACACGAATAACAATATAAGAAGAACAAATTGAAAGCATAATAAATGCTTGGTAAACAAGTTTAAACATTGTATTTGCTCTGTAATGCGCCGGATAAATATCTTTCATGTATAAAAACTCGGGAACAATAATTAAAATGGTGGAAAATATTATTAAAATAATGATAAATTTATCTACCTCTAAAAAGTTAAAAACTTTTTGTTTAATTTTTCTAAATAAAAATATAAAAAAAGAAATTACCCAAAAATAAAAAAAGCCATGCAGAACTAAAAGTTGCCAGAAAGGTGATCTTTGACAATGATTCTCCTCAAATAAAAAAGGCCCAATTTTTTCAATATTTACTAAGACTTTTGGTGAGCAGATAAGACCAATTCCTGAAACAAAGGGCTTAAAAAACAAATTAAAAGGAAGGGAAAAAATAAAATAACCAAGAAAAAGTATTATAGAGAAAAACCCAGCTTTATAAAATCTATTTTCTTTAGTTTTTTTGTTGGAAAAAGTAATATAAAAAATTAAAATTATTGAAAGAATTAAATAGATTATTCCATCCCAGGCATTTGTCATATAAAGGACAGAAGTTAAAAACGAAAGTAAAATAATTTTTATGATATTTAATTTTTTGCTTACAGTAATTAGTAGTAAAACTGCAATTGTTAAAAGCACAAAAGGAATATCTAAAACATGACCATGTAAATCAGATACTACCCAAGAGTACATTGGAAATTCATGAATAGTGTTGTAGATAAATCTGGTTGCATTTGGGTACCAATATGAATTAGGAAAAGAAAAAGGTAAAAAGGCAAGTTGCCATAAGGGAACTGGGCTTTCGTTTGGATAAGCTTTAAAAAATGAATAAAGAATATGTAAGTTTCCCGAAAGAGTTACCAGAAAAGAAGTTAATAAACCTGCAATTATTAAGCGAAGATAACTTATTTTCTTTTTAAGCTTATCTTTGGTTAAAAAATATAAATTTGACCCGATAGAAAAAGAAGATACAAAACAAAAAGCAAAGATCAATGCTTGCATTAAGTTAAAAGTAATACTTGAGGGAATTGATGAGAGTTTTGTTAACATGGCAGTTGTTAAATGGCCAAAGTAATAGTAGTTAATATTTAACGGAGTAAACCAAATATCTTTTGCAGGAAAATAATCAGTTCTTAAAATAGAATTTATTATGCCAAAATCCATGAACTTCTCAAGCCCATTAATACTTGGCTGAAACATTTTTACGTATGACCAAAAAACAAATGTAGCTAAAAAAAGAACCTCTTCGATTAAATAAATTTTCCAATTTGGTTTTAAAAAAGTCTTAAAAAACTTCCCAATTATTTTTACTGTAAGAGCTTTTTTATTTTTTATAACAAAAAAATAATTTGCAACAAAAGCAACAATTAAAAGAAAAATAATACCAATTTGTGTAAATAGTAGAATTTTTATTGTTCCAAGGACCAATAAAGCGTAGGAAATTATTATTATGCTTAAAATTTTAGAAAAAACATAACCCTTATCAAAAAAACTTTTAAAAATAGAAGTAGTTAGGGGTAAAAAAATAATACCGCTAATAAAAATTATTATCCACCAAAGAAAAATATAAGATAAATCAGATAACATAAACTGCATTATATTACTTTTTAAACACTTTATTTACAAGAGCTACTAATTTCATAAATATAATATTGATTTAAATTATTTTCATAAACCTTTTCAAAGTTTGAGTCAAAAAAGCCAAAATTAAAATTTTTACTATCGTTATCTTTAATAAATTCAATGTATTTTAAATTATACTTTTTTAATTTTGTACACACATCATTAAGATTTGAACCTTCTAAAATTTCTTTTCTAATTCCATCTCTTTTAGTTGTGTCATAACCCTGTGACCAAGCAAAGTAGGGCCAGCCTAAAAATATTTTTCTTCCGGCAAGAGAGGCAGGATTATATAAATAGGAAGAATTAAGAAAAACATCTTTACTTTTGGTATTTTTCATAATCCAATTTATATCTTTGTTAATTGGATAATCAGCCAATTTAATTTTCCCATCATTATAAATTGGGAAAAAGTCAATTATTCCTGAAAAGATTAAAAGAAAAACAAAAATTAAGACAATTGGTTTTAAAGCTTTTCTTTTTTTCCAAAGCCATACTAAAAAATATGATGAAAACATAGCGCCGATAATCATAAAAAAATTAATAAATTTATGATTAGCAGCCATTTCAACTGAAAATTGAAAAAAATTAGCGAGTATAAATAAGATAAAAAAAGATAAAAATATTTTTCTTTGTGGTTTTGAAGCAATTAAGAATCCAAGTGGAATTAAAATAATATGGAAGCCTAGATTATAAAACCAATAATGAAAAATTGAATAAAAGCTTAAATTATCAGAGATTAAATAACCAGGATTAAATATAAAGCTTGAGGAAAAAGAGTTTGATTGTAAATATAAATAAAAAGGTAGGGCGATAACTCCTCCGGTAATAATAAAAGTTAATAATGAGCTTCGATTTTTTTTAAACAACACTAAAAAGATAATTGCTATTAGCAATGTCATGGCGTATACGGCCATATTCAAAAGGAAAGAAATTCCCAAAACAAATCCAAGAGTAATGCTAAGTTTTAGTGAAATCTTTTTATTATTTAAGATTTTTTTAAGCAAGACATAAATTAAAAATAACGACAGGGCGTAAGAAAACGCTAAATGTCTTTGGTTTGTATAAATGTTTAAATTCCAAAAAGCAGAAACTATGCCATCTCCATAGTAGGGAGCAAAAGAGGAGAAGTTTTTATTAGAAATAATATCAAGTAAAATATTATTTGAAAAAGGAAGATGGTTTTTAAAAAAATAAATAAAACTTAAGCTTCCATTAAAAAGAAAAAATAAAGCGCTTAAAACTCCAACAGCTTTTGATTTAAAAATAAGCTTAGCAAGTAAATAGATAGCTATTATTAATCCTAAAAAACCAATAATTGAGGGGATATTTAAAGCATAATCAATTCTAAGACCCATTTTTTCTAAGAGTCCGGAAAATAAATAAAAAAGAAAATGATATCTAATTGGTTCCCCTGAAAAAAGTGGGTACTCAGGTAGTAAGAAATTACAGCCAAAAGAAAAAGAGCGAATAAGCGGAATATGACTTGCAAAATCACTCCAGGATTTAGTTGATATCAACATTGAGCCATCTTTATAGGAAAAAGAAGAAAACATTAACCAGGAGCTAAAAATTAATGAGAATAATAAAAGAACAGTTTCAACTTTATTTTTTTTAATAATTTTTAATAATTTTTTAAATAAATTATTCACAGCAAATTTTTGCAACTTTTTTTCCTAACTCAACTGCGTAATTTGTACCTCTATCCCAAGGATAAACTTGATCCATGTTTGCCAAAAAAACATTCTTAAAAGGAGTTTTGAATGGCAAGATATTTTTTGAATAATTTGTAGAAATTATCGTTTGCACAAACTCATCTTTAAATAATTTTGTATTAATTAAATCATTTTTATAGTCTTTTTTTATTTTTTTTAAATATGGATCATAAAATTTAAGAAGTAATTCTTCATCCATCTGATATTTTTTATCATCTTTTTTAAGATAGTTTAATAAGTAGACAATATGCTCATTATTATAGTGCTTCTTATCTATAAAATTTGTGTGCTCAACAATTCCAGTAATTGGAGATTTTGAATCACAAATATTTAACCAATAAACACCATTTTTTAATAATGGTTTTTTTAGTCTTAAAATGAGATTATGTACGCATAAATACTTAAATTTTAAAATTTTCTCTTTATAAGCTTTTGGTAATGAGGTAGAAATTTTAAGAAAAGATCTTGAGGGAATTGTGCAAATTACCTTGTCAAATTCATAATTTTTTTGCCTTCTAGATTTATCTTTTACTTTAATCAATACTTTTTTATTTTCCTTTATTTCAATGACTTCATTTTCTAAAAAAACAATACCTTTGTTTTTTTTAATTTCAGAAGAAAGGTGATTAATAAAGTTTTGAAATCCTCCCTTAGGATAAGTTAAAAAGGAAGTTCTTTTTTTTATTCTGGCCCAAAACCAGGTTAAAGATATCTCTTTTGCATAAACACCAAATTTATTTTTAAAAAGAGGTTCCCATACCATTTTATAAGCTTTTTTGCCCATAAACTTTGGTAAAAATTCAGAGGCTTTTGTTTTTTCTAAATTTTTCCAATTAGAATTTAATTTTAAGTATAAAATTACAAAGCCCATTCGAAGCCTTTGTGAAATTGAAAGTAGTGGGAAAAATAAAAGCGTTAAGGGAGAGTCTAACTGGTATGACTTCCCCTTTATATACGTTGAGGTTTTTGGTCTAGTTTTTAAAAACTGAAAGTTAATCTCTTTTGCTAATTTAAGAATTGAGTCATCATTTGCAAAACAATGGTGATAGTATTTTTCTAATGGCCATTGCCAATTGCTTTCTTTAAAACCTGAAGCAAGTCCACCCAGGAAAGATTTTTTTTCAAAAAGCACAACTTCATGACCGCTTTTAGTAAGTTCATAAGCAGCTGAAAGTCCTGTAAAACCTGCGCCTAAAACTGCAATTCTCATAAGAATGACATGCTTCCGCGGCTTAATAGAAGTAAAATTACGCCCAGAATTGTTGTTGTTATACCAATAATTAAAAGATTTAGCAAGGAAGAGCTTCCTACATCAGGCGGAGCCGGAATTGCAGAAGGAGTAGCGTTTATTACAGTTGGAGTAGGAGTTTGAATAACAATTTGAGTGGGCGCGGGAGTAATTGTAGGCGAAAGAGCAATTGTTGGAGTAATGGTAATAGTTGGGCTAATAGTAGTTTCCGGCTCTGTTGTTGGAGTTGGTGTAATAGTTGGTGATTGGGTAATAGTTGGTGTAATTGAAGAAGTTATTGTTGGTGTGGGGGATAAGGTATCAGAAAACAAACTTCCTGAAGCATAAACAGTAAAAGATTTTGTAATTGTTCTAAGGATTCCTTGAGTATCTGTTGAAATTATAGTAATCGTATGTTCTCCGGGTGATAATTCAATATCCGGTCGATAAGACCAATTTCCATATTTATCAGTAGTTACTTCTGTTTCGATTTGATTTTCAGAATTTATAATTATTTTAACTTTTTCATCAGGCAGTGCTTTTCCTTTAAATTCAGGTTTTAAATCGGAAAAAGTTTGATCATCTTCAGGCGAGGTTATTGAAAGAGAAGAAGTGACACTTTTACCAGTAGAGCTTGCTGGAAATGAAGGGAGTTTTTCAAGTTTTGCAGAAGAAGATGCTTCAGGTTCAAGACTGGTTGTGAAATCATAATCTTTTGAAAGAGTAATTGGCGGAACAGGATTAATTTGTCCAATAGAAAGTAAAACATTTGATGAGTAACCGTCTCCTGTAATAGTCATTTTTATATTTGTATTTTCTTTAAATTCAAAATATGAAGACAAATCTTTGTTTCTTAATGAATTAAGAGGAAGAATATATGTTCCGTCCTCTTTTACAACGGTTGAAATTATTTGTGCGTCATTTATGGTTGCATAAATAATTGCTTCATTTGGTTTCTCACCATCTGGTAAAAGAATTTTTCCGGTAATTGGTTCTTGTTTTGGTGGTTCACTAATAATTTCTGCTCCTGTGGTTAGTTCATAAAAAGACTCTTCATTTAAATAAGTTTCCTCACCGCTGGTAATTGAAAAATAATATTTTGTTTGAGGTTTTAAGTTTCTAGCTGTAATACTATGAATTTTTTTTGGATTAATTTCTCCTGAAGCTTGGTCTTTATCATCAAGAATTTTTTGCAAAGCCTCCTTGTTTTCACCAAGATTTATAGAGCCAATTGCTTCTCCGTTTGTTGAAAAAGAAACAGTTGCAGTTGAGTCGGTAATATTGGTGATTCTAACCTCTTGAGGATTGTCAGTTGGAGTTGCTTTTATAATGTAAAAAACTCCCTGATTAACAAAGTACGATGTTACTCCAATTCCAATTGTTATAAGAAGCAGCCCTAAAATAGTTGGTATTCTTTTATTCCAAAAACCTTTTTTCACAGCGATAGCGCTCCTCCCGCTGAAGCTTGACCTTCTTCTGTTTGTTGCCCAATTGTTGGAGTAGGAATAGCACTTGGGGTTGTTGAAGGGCTAGATGGTTCACTCGTTATATTATACAAGGGTTCTATCTTATTTCTTCCTTTTATATTCTCAACAGTTTTTAAATCAAACTCCGCTTTTATTGGAGTAATTTTTCGAATTGTTTTTTCAGGAATAGTTGACTGTACTGAACCATGATAAATATTAAAAACAATCCAGGCAAAAATTACAAAAAACGATGAACCTAAAATAAAAATAATATCCTTTTGTTTCATATTAACTTTTAAAATACGCTGTCCCTTTTATACTTAATTTTAAAATGTTTCCTTTTTGACGACTGGTAACATTATTAATTGTTATTACATCAAGCGAGACAATTCTTTGCATATTAGTTAAAGAGTTTATAAATTTAGCAATATTAGCATAATCTCCTTCAATAGCTATACTAAAATTAAAGCTTGAATTTTTCTTAGTAGTTTTGCTTTCAGATACCGCCTCAACTTGAAGAGTCTGTGCGCTGGTTATATTTACACCGCTATTTCTTGCAAGTGCTTCAATTTGACCCATAAGTACTGCGGTTTCAGGGGTTTTAGGAACAGCAGCGTAAACATCAGGTAAATCTCCTTGAAGATTGGCATATTTATCCTGAAGTATAGAAAGATTATTAATTTTTTGTTTTAATTGATCTTCTATTTTTTGATTATCTTTTAATTCCTTTTGAAGCTTAGAAATAGTTGATAAAGTAGGACCTATTGCAAAAAGCCCAAAGAAACAAAGAGCAAACAACGTTAAGGCAAGGGTAATAAATCTTTTATTTTTTTCTTCTTTAAAATCAGGTAAAAGCTGTAAGTATTTATTTTTCTGTAAGTTTTTAAGCCAATCTTTTTTAAGTAATTGCATATTATTTCTTTTTAGTTTTTTCTTGTTTTATGCCTGCTGAAATTCCAAAAGTAATAAGCGAAGTTGATGGTTTATTTTCTATTTTATCTACGCTTAAAGTACTAATTAAAGAATAGTTTTTAAGCTCATTAACAAAAGTGCTTAATGCGCTTATGGAATCCGTAGTGGCATTAATTCTGATTTTATCTTCGTAAAGAGAGAAATTATTAAAGATAATTCCAGAGGGCGCAAAGCCAATAATGTCGTTAAATATTTTAAATTTTTCACTGGATTGATTAGAGTAAGTTGAAGCAACGTCTAGGCGGTCTTGAAGATTAAGATACATTTGCTCATTTTCTTTGAAAAAATCTACAATTGCCTGTTCTTGTTTAATTTTTGAATGTAAGTCAATAAGTTGTCTGTCTAGAGTAAATCTATATAAAAAGGCAGATAGGGCAATAACCTCAACTGCTATAATAAGTACCCTGCCAATAGTTATAGACCATTTAATAACTTCATCAACAACATTAACCTTACCTGTTTTCAATAAATTTATATCAGGCGTTTTCTTTGCCATACTAAACTTAGTCTAGGGTTTTTTGGTATTTTTGTCAAAGGATATTTGAGGCAAATTTTATTTTTTTGTTTTTCTTTTTGAGGTCTTTGCCTTTGCCTTTTTTGTGGCTTTTTTTACTTTTACAACTTTTAATTTTCCTAAAGCTATTTTTGCTAATTTTGATTTTAATCTTGCAGCTTTATTTTTATGAAGAATACCTTTTTTAGCAGCTTTATCAATAGCTTTGGTAGCTTTTTTTATATTATCAACAGATGGTTTTTTAGAAGCCTCTTTTAAAAGTTTTTTAAACTCCTTTTTTAGACTGTCATTTTGGGCAGTTCGTTTTTTATCTTTTCTTAGTTTTTTCTTGGCTGATTTTATTACTGGCATCTGGCTATTTTAGCATGCTATACTGTAAAAAACAACATATGCCCAAGAAGCTTTTTCAAAGGGGGCTTAGTCTTTTGCTAAAGCGCCAAACAAACATCTTGTCCGCAGCCTTCGTAATCATGGGAACAGTAATTTTTTCTCAAGTCTTAGGCTTGGTAAGACAAAGACTTTTAGTGTCAATATTTGGAGCATCAGATACCCTTGGAGTGTATCTTGCCTCTTCAAAGCTGCCTGACTTTTTATTTCAATTAATTATTGCCGGAGCTTTATCTTCTGCTTTTATTCCTATTTTTTCCGATTACTTAGGTAAAAATAAGGAAAAAGAAGCGCACTTTTTAGGCTCAACGCTTCTTACAGTTAGCTTAATTATTTTTTGTGGTCTTTCTGTTTTTCTATTTATTTTTGCAGAGCAAGCTTCAAGCTTAATCGCCCCGGGATTTTCACAGCAACAAATTGTTTTAATGGCAAGCTTAATGAGAATAATTGTTTTTGGCGAAATTCTTTTTATAATCGGAAGCTTTTTATCATCAGTTCTTCAATCTTACAATCATTTTTTTGTCCCCGGTTTTGCCGCAGCCTTATATAACTTGGGGATTATTGCCGGAATTTTCTTCCTTTCTCCTTATTTTGGCATTTACTCAGCTGCTTATGGAGTAATTATGGGCGCTTTTATTTTTATAATTGCACAACTCCCGCTTACTAAAAAACTTGGCTTTAATTTTAGGCCCTCGGTTGCGATAAAAAACAGTGGTGTTATTCAGGTTTTAAAATTAATGTGGCCAAGAACTATTTCAATTGCTGTTTTTCAACTTGGCGGGATAATTACAATTACGCTTATTTCCTTTTTGCCATCCCCTGGTAGAAATTACGTAATTTTTGACTATGCACAAACATTATTTTTTGCGCCGGTTGTTCTTTTTGGACAAGCAATTGCCCAAGCAGCGTTTCCTGTTCTAGCAAGAGAAAAGGATAGATTAAATGATTTTAAAATAACCATAATTACAAGCTTAAAACAGATGATTTATTTAGTTTTACCATTTTCTGTTTTATTTATAGTGCTTCGAATTCCAATCGTACGTTTAATTTATGGAGCAGCGCAATTTGACTGGCAGGCAACAGTTTTAACCGGAACAACTCTAGCTTTTTTTAGTATTTCAATTTTCTCTCAAGCATTAAACTATTTACTTTCAAGAGGGTTTTATGCACTTCACGATACTAAAACACCACTTGTTGTTGGTATTTTAACTACTGCCTTAATGGTTGCTTTAGGAGTAGTTGCAATTTTTGTATTAGATTTAAAAATCTGGGCAATTGCCGCCTCGTTTTCCATTGCCAGCATTGTTAATATCTTTATTTTATTTATCTGTTTGGATAGAAAAGTTGGTGGTTTTGAAAAACTTCATCTAAGTTATTCGTTATTAAAAATTGTAGTGGCTACAGTTTTTACCGGTTTTGCCTTATATGTTCCAATTAAATTATTAGACCAGTTGGTTTTTGATACTACCAGAACAATAAACCTTTTATTCTTAACCGGAATTTCATCCTTTGCAGGATTATCGCTTTATATTTTTCTTACCTGGCTTTTTAATGTTAAAGAAGCATCAATGTTTATTATGCTTTTCAAAAAAGTAGGTGACTGGAGACAAATACTTAAAACCAGTGAAGAGACAATTGACGGAACAACAACAAAAGTTTAAATTTTATTAAATTTGACAAAAAAAGAAAAAAGGTTTTATATAGAGTTATATAGTAATTTACTATGGCTGGGAGTATAGTTGAAGCAATAGGAAGATTAGCACCAGGAGCAAGCTGTGATATACAAAATAAAATAGGATACCCTCTGCCCAAGTCATGTTCGCTAGCCTCGGAAAGACCTCTTAGAAAAAGAGATGCAGTGATTTATCATGTAGTTTGTGAAGGAGTTATTAAAGGAAGAAATTCAGAAGAAATTCCCGTAGCCATAGTTAAAGGGAAAGATGAAGAGCTAGGGGTTCCTTTTAAAGGCTTAACAGGAGAAGAAACTATTTTTATTGCTTCCGGTAAAAGAAGATTAGAACCAGTATTATAAAGGTAAGTTGCTTTTAGCCTTGATTCCACGTATACTTCGTAAGTGTTATGCAAAATAAAAACATTCGAAACTTTGCAATTATTGCCCATATTGACCACGGAAAATCAACCTTAGCGGATAGGTTTTTGGAAATAACAAAAACTATTCCAAAGGATAAGTTAAAAGAGCAATTTTTAGATCAAAGTCCAATCAGCAGGGAAAGAGGGATAACCATTAAGCTTGCGCCGGTTAGGATGAAATATGAATTAGATAATAATTCACATATTTTAAACCTCATTGATACTCCTGGGCATATTGATTTTTCCTACGAAGTATCAAGAACGCTGGCTGCTTGTGAAGGCGCAATATTATTAGTTGATGCAACTCAAGGTGTTCAGGCACAAACAGTTGCTCATTTAAACGTTGCTAAGAAACAAAATCTTAAAATAATACCGGTTATCAACAAAATTGATTTACAAACCGCAAAAGTGGATTCAGTAGTAAGCGAACTTTATGATTTTTTTGGTTTTTCAAAAGAAGAAATAATATATATTTCTGCTAAAAACGGAGAAAACGTAAAAGAACTTTTAGATGAAGTTATAAAAAAAATTCCTCCTCCAAAAGGAGATTTAAACTTAGCACTTAAAGCTTTAATTTTTGATGCAGTTTATGATCAGCACAGGGGCGTTATTGCTTTTGTAAGAATAATTGATGGAAAAATTAAAAAGGGAGATAAAATAAAGCTTTTTCAAAGCTCTGTTGAATCTGAAGCTGGAGAGGTTGGTTTTTTCTCTCCGTTTTTAACTCCACTTGATAGTTTAGAAGCAGGGGAAATCGGCTATGTAGTTACCGGAATTAAAAATATTAAGGATTGTCGAGTTGGTGATACGATTACAAATGTAAATAAAAAAATTACTCCGCTTTCAGGATACAATCCGCCCAAACCAATGGTCTTTTTTGGAATATATCCACACAATAAAAATGAATTAATACATCTAAAAGAAGCCTTAAACAAGATAAGCTTGAATGATTCATCATTAAGTATTGAGGAAGAATATTCAGCCTATCTTGGCAGTGGTTTTAGGGTCGGTTTTTTAGGCCTTTTACACGCTGAAATTATTAAAGAAAAACTAAAGCAAGAAGAAAAAGTAAGTCCGATTCTAACCATGCCAAAGGTTTTATACAAAAAAGATAAAGACGGTTTTTTTCTTGAACCATATATGAATTTAACAATATATACTCCCTCAAATTACGTCGGAGGGATTATGACTTTGTGTCAAAAAAGAAAAGGAAAAATGGTAGATGTTTCTTATCATGAAAATAACGCAGTTTTAAAATATGAAATGCCTTACAGCATGTTTATTAGAGGACTTGCTTCAGAGGTTAAATCTATTTCTTCAGGTTTTGCCAGTCTTGATTATGAATTAACCGAATACAAAAAAGCAGACCTTGAGAAACTAGACATAGTTATTAATGATTATGAAGTAGATGTCTTATCGGAACTGGTATACAAGGAAGAGGCAGATTATGTTGCAAGAGAAAAAACTAATAAGCTTAAAGAAGTGCTTCCTCGTCAGCAATTCAGGCAAATAATTCAGGCAAAAATCAATCAACGGGTTTTGGCCAGAACAGAGATTCCACCCTTTAGAAAAGACGTATTGCAAAAAATGTCAGGAGGAGACAGAACTAGAAAAGATAAGCTTTTGGAAAAACAAAAAAAGGGAAAAGGTAAGCTTTTAGTTAAAGCTAAAATAATTCTTCCTGAAGATTCATTAATCTCTTTGATTTCAAAGAATTAAAGAGCGAGGAAAAGTAAGATTCCAACAACCGAAAGAATAGCTCCTATTGCTCCAAAAGTCATTATTGTGCTTCCGGGACCGGTTGGCGCTAAGGTTGGAGTTGGAGTATTTGTTGGTGCAGCTGTTACTGCTGCTCCACTAATATTTATTACTTGTGTACAGGATTCGGTACTACTTACTCCACCACTATTATCAGTCATAGCAGCAGTTGCTGTAAATGTTCCGGCACTGGCATAGGTGTGAGATGTTTGTGCACTAACACTTCCGGTATTTAATCCATCAGTAACATCCTGAACTTGTCCATCACCAAAATTAAAAGTAACTTTAGTAATTGTTCCATCACTATCGCTTCCGTTTGCAGTAAACATTAAGGCATATGGTGCTGTCCCAGTTGAAGAATTATCAAGCGCTAAGCTTTCACAGGTTGGTAATTGATTAGCAGATGGTGTTCCGGTTGGTCCTGGGGTAACCGTTGGGGTTGCTGTTGGCCCTGGTGTTGGTGTTGCTGTTGGCGGAACGGTTGTTGTAGTAGTTGTTGTTTCTTCTCCGCCAATTGTAATTATGGCCGGGACAGATGAGGAGAAAACGTTTTCATTAAAAGTATCTGTTGCTCCAACTGATAAGACTTGAGGTGTTCCAAAATCTATTTTTGTGGTTGCTCCGTTTGTTGAGGCAATTGCAGTTACGGTTATTGTTCCTGCTTCTTTAGGTGTTTGAATAACCTTATCTAAACTTCCGCCAATAGACATTGTCACTGATACGGTTCCCGCAGCATAGGTTGGCCCCTGAAGGATTGAGGGAAAAGTTGACTCATTTGGAGTAAAGCCGTTTGCCTGTACGTCTAATTTGGTTGAGTCATAAGTTAGGGTAAATTTAACAAAAGAAATCTGATTACTTCCAGGATTTACCATTACTTTAAAAGTTGCACTTTCTCCAACAGACATTGTTTTTGAGGAATTTCCGGTATCAGCATCAACAACAGAAAGAATAGTTGAGGGAGCTGCTTTAATTTCAGTTTTTTGTTGCTGTTGCACTAAATAAACAGTTATTGGAATAGCAACCAAAAGTACAATAATAAAGCCAAGCAGTAAGAGTTTTTTACCAGAAAACATAAATGAAATCTAAGTTTAATCGTAGAGAATAAATAGGCGTGTGTCAAGTATTAATCCTATATTTTTTCGTAAAAAACTACTTGACAGAAAAATACTTTTGGTGTATAAATTTAGCAATCACTTATGTCAAGTGATATTTTTTGACTAATTTTATGAAAAGTAAAAATAATATTAAGCCACTTTTTGATAACGTTTTAGTAAAACCGCTTGATGCTGAAGAAAAAACAGCCAGCGGTATAATCCTTCCTGACAGCGCAAAAGAAAAACCACAAATCGGAGAAATTATGGCAGTTGGTGAAGGTGTAAAAGATAAATTAGGGAAATTAATTCCAATGTCAGTTAAGGTTGGTCAAAAAGTAATGTATAAAAAATGGGGCGGAAACGAAGTTAAGGTTGGAAATGAAGAATGGACAATAGTTGAACAAAAAGATATACTCGCAGTTGTAAATTAATATGGCAAAACAAATAGAGTACAAAGAAAAAGCAAGGCAAAAACTTTTAGAAGGAGTAAATCAACTAGCTGATGCAGTTGCAACAACTCTTGGACCAAAGGGAAGAAATGTAGCCTTAGATAAAAAATGGGGAGCTCCAAGTGTAATTCATGATGGAGTATCTGTTGCTAAGGAAATTGAACTTGAAGATTCTTTTCAAAACATGGGAGCACAATTAGTTAAAGAAGCTGCTTCAAAAACTTCAGATGTTGCAGGAGATGGAACAACTACAGCAACTGTTTTAGCAAGAGCAATTGTATCTGAAGGGATAAAAATGATTACTGCAAACGCAAACCCAATGATTATGAGAAGAGGGCTTGAGAAGGCAAGTAAACACGTAGTTGAAGAGCTTAAAAAAATGAAAAAAGAAGTTAAGTCAACCGACTGGGCAAATGTTGCAACAATATCAGCAGGAGACTCAGAGCTTGGAAATTTAATCGCTGAAGCTTTAAAAAAAGTTGGAAAAGACGGAATCATAACAGTTGAAGAGGGAAGAGGTTTATCAACTGAAATTGAATACAAAGAAGGAATGGAGTTTGATAAAGGATTTGCATCAGCCTACTTTGTAACTAACCCTGACAAAATGGAAGCTGAAATTGAAGATCCATATATTTTAATAACCGATAAAAAAATTACTGCTTTAAATGAACTTCTTCCGTTTTTGGAAAATTTGGTTAAGACTTCTAAAAATTTGGTAATTATTGCAGATGAAATAGAAGGAGAAGCATTAGCAACTCTAGTTGTAAATAAATTAAGAGGAACATTTAATGCAGTTGCTATAAAAGCTCCGGGCTTTGGCGATCGAAGAAAAGAAATGCTTGAAGATATTGCAATTCTAACCGGTGGAACAGTAATTTCAGAAGATACAGGTAGAAAATTTGACAGCGTAATTTTAGAAGATTGTGGAAGAGCAGATAAGATTTGGGCAGATAAAGATAATTGTAGAATAATTGGTGGCAAGGGAAGTCATCAAGCTCTTAAAGCAAGAGTTGCTCAAATAAAAGGGGCAATTGAAAGAACAACGTCAGAATTTGACAGGGAAAAACTTCAAGAAAGATTAGCAAAGCTTTCAGGAGGAGTAGCTGTTATAAATGTTGGTGCAGCAACAGAAGTTGAACTAAAAGATAAAAAGGAAAGAGTAAATGATGCGGTTTCGGCAACTAAAGCAGCTTTAGAGGAAGGTATTGTTCCGGGAGGAGCAATTGCACTTTTAGATATCAGTAAAAGAATGAATGTTAAGAACTTAGAAAATTCAAAAGCTGCAAAAGATGAAATAATCGGTTTTGAAATTGTTAAAAACTCACTTGAAGCTCCATTTAATCAATTAATGAAAAATGCAGGACTAGATGCAGGGCAGTTAATTGCAAAAGCAAGAGAAGTTAGCGCTCAAGGCCTTGGTTTTAATATTTTAAAACTTGATGCAGTTGAAACAGCAGAGCCGGTTGATATGTATAAGGAGGGAATAATTGATCCGGTAAAAGTTGTTAGAAGTGCAGTACAAAACGCAATTTCAATTGCAACTATGATTTTAACAACAGAAGCATTGATTACAGATATTCCTGAAGAGAAAAAAGAACCTCAAATGCCTGCTAACCCAATGGGTGGAATGGGTTATTAAAAGAATTTATTATTAATCTACTTAAAAAACGGTTTTTTTGTGTCAAAATAATTAATTTTAAAGTATAATGTATAATCGCAATAAGTTTTATGAAAAGATTTCTTTTTATTTTAGGTCTATTAATAACAACAATTGGCATTTTTATTTTAATAGTCTATTTTTTCAGTAAAGATGCGGGAAGAGGTGCGCTTCAGGTTACTTCAAATCCAAAAAGCAAGGTATATTTAGACGGTAAATTAATCGGAGAAACTCCTCTTTGTAAGTGTGATGCGGATCAGACAATTCAAGCAGGGTCTTATACAATAAAACTAATTCCAGTACAGGGAAACTTTAGGAGCTTTGAGGAAAAAATTACTATTTCTTCATCTGTTTTAACAGTAGTTGATAGAACTTTTGGTGAAGGAGCATTTTCTTCAGGAAGCATTATTAGCTTAGTTAAATTAAATGAAAAAGATGAAACAGAGCTTTCCGTAGTTACTTTTCCTGATAAAGCAATTTTAACTTTGGATAACAGTCAATCCCCATCCGGAGTTAGTCCGCTTTTATTAAAAGACTTAACAGAGTCAGATCATGAATTAAAAGTTTCAAAAGAGGGATATATTGATAAGGTTTTAAGAATTAGAACTATTAAAGGATATAGGCTTGAAGCAACAGTTACTCTTTCAGTACTCCCTGATGTTTCATCAAGCTCTGCCTTTCCTGAAATTTCCCCAACTGAAACACCAGTTGAGGAGGCAAGTCCATCTGCTAAAGTAACTATACTTCAAACTCCAACAGGTTTTCTAAGGGTAAGAGAAGATGCAACTACAGCATCAACTGAAATTACAAGGGTTAATCCTGGAGAAGAATATGAGTTTTTAGATGAGAAAAACGGTTGGTATAAAATTAAGCTAAATGATAGTGAAGAAGGTTGGGTTAGCGGACAATACACTACTAAAGAATAGGTTCTAGTATCGTCTACCCCTCGAAGCTCCATTCTTAGCCTCAAAATATTGACAAGATGTACAAGTTATTGTACAATATTTACATTATGAGTAATCTTATTTCTATATCAGATGTCAGAGCAACTCTACCAGATTTAGTTGATCAAGTAAACGAAAACCTCGAAAGGGTGGTTATCACTGTTAATGGGAAGCCAAAAGTAGTAATGGTAAGCATGGAGGAACTAGAGTCTTTAGAAGAAACCGCAGAGGTGCTTACTATTTCTGGAATTAAAAAAGATATCATAAAAAGCAAAAGACAAATTAAAAAAGGAGAATTCGTTCCTCTTGCTGATCTTAAATAATCTATGCATGTTATTCTTTCTAAAGATTCTCAGAGGCAATATAAAAGAATTCCAAAAAATGAACAAATAAAGCTTCGCAAAAAACTCTATGCTTTAGAAAAGTTTCCATATTCTGGAAAAAAACTCACAGGAGAGTTAAAAGGCATCTATTCACTTCGTGTATGGCCATATAGAATTCTTTATGAAATAAATGAGAAGGAAAAGCGAGTAGAGGTTCTTAAGATTGCCCATCGGCAAGCTGTATATAAGTAGTCTTTTTTAAAGAAAATAAATTTGAAATTCCTCCACTCCCTCGGAATAAAAAACTAAGGGCCGATAAGGTAGATTATAAAAATAACCAGCAATAACCAAATAATAACTGTTGTTAAAAGTGGTTTATCGGAAAGCAAAACTCTATCTGGACTTTCTCCTTCATTTTTTTCATAAATATCTTGAAGATAACGCATTATTCCATAAATAACAGGAATTATGGTTATCATTAACCATTTTCGCTGGAAAAAAACAGGTAGGAAATCCGGCATAAAAACGCCAAGTGCTAATTTTATTCCTTTTGGATTTTCTAAGAAAGTAAAAAGAGAATAAGTAATAAAA
This sequence comes from uncultured Gammaproteobacteria bacterium, assembly GCA_964523705.1. Taxonomy (GTDB): domain Bacteria; phylum Patescibacteriota; class Microgenomatia; order Levybacterales; family UBA12049; genus CAYWVK01. Next base: position 213,775 of record CAZFYA010000001.1, on the reverse strand, counting down.
GTTGATGTAGCAAACATAGAAGCATAAATATCTAAAAGCTTTTCTGAATAACGAGAAAGCGATTGTCTAACAGTTGTAATATTTGAGACTTTACTATTGGAAAGAAGAGTAAGCTCAGATCTTCTTTTACCAACAGCTAAAAACAGAGAAAAAGAAACAGTAGTTAATAACATCCATACGGAAATATGGTATCCGCTGGCAAACTCTCCTGCGTATACTCTTAAAATATAACCTAGAGCAATTATTAAAATATCTAAGGCCGCAACCATTTTAAACTTAAGCGAATAAAGAAATTGAAGTGCAAGATAAACAACAGCAACTATGGTAAATGTTGGGGTAATGGAAAGACTTAATAAAAATGAGCCAACAATTAAAATTACTGCAATAATAACTGCAAGCGGAATTGGAACATCGCCTTTTGCTAAAGGTCGAAATTTTTTAAAAGGGTGAAGTCTATCTTTTTTAATATCAAATAAATCATTAATTACATAGGTTGCTGAAGATAAACCACAAAAGGCAATAAAGCCTAAAAAAACTTTATCAAATATGGATTTTTCAAAAAGTACACCGGCAAAAATAATTGCTGTAAAAATTGCCAAGTTTTTAATCCATTGTCTTGGTCTTAAGAGCCTTAAAATATTAAACGCCATTTTCATCTTCATTATGCTTTATTGTAAGCTGAAGAAATAAAATTCCTCCTCCTACAATAATTGCTAGCATTATTATGGCAAATATTTTACCCTTGCTAGACAGAAGCAAAGAAATTGCTCCAAGCATAGCAGAAATTAACCAATAAAACAACGCAATTCTTCGCTGTCCCCAGTGCCTTTTCAAAAGTAGGTGATGAAGGTGTTTGTTATCATGTCTAAAAGGAGATTTTCCACTTATTATTCTTCTAAAAATGGTAAATAAACCATCAATCATTGGAATTCCCATAACCAAAATTGCAGTTGCTAATTTTGCAGAAGACAGAATTGAAGCAACAGCAAGCAAAAGATAAATTGATGTTGCTCCATATCCTGGAAATATTTTTGCAGGATAAAAATTAAAAATTAAAAATCCTAGCGACGCCCCGGCAACAATAAAAGAAAGAGTGGTGCTAATCATTGTTGATGGATCAGTTGCATTAAAGCGAAGACTTAAAAGGCCGATTATAATGGCAGAAATTGCAACAATACCCGGCATTTGTCCATCAACGCCTTTACTCCAATTAAGCATGTTCATAATCCAAACAATCCAGATAACAGCAATAATATAGGAAAGAGAAGTATCTAAAAAAGGAATTGCGATTTTATCTAAGTGCAGAATTCCTCCTAAGGGATTAGTAATAAAGGCAATGTTTACTCCTGCATAAACAACAGCAACTGCAACAACGATGTTTATTAAAAATCTAAAGTAAGGAGAGATGTCAAATTTATCATCCATTACTCCTATAACAAGAGAGACAAAAGAAGCTAGAAACAAAACAATTGTTATTTTAGTTAAAGGAAGAAAAAAAATTCCGGCTAAAAGACAACCTAAAAATAAAGGAATTCCTCCGCCTCTTGGAATAGGTTTTTTATGCAGTATTGCCGGGTGTTTTCTTTTTTTAGGATCATCGATTAATTTGTATTTTTTAATAAGAATTAAAGATAGGGGAACAAAAACAATAGTTGCTAAAAAAGCAGTTAAAAAAGGAAAAAATATGGAATTTAAAATATTTAACATTTATAAAACAATTTGAATAGTTCTTATTATAAAAAGAAGTGTTAAAAGTGAAATTAATAAATTAGTTAAAGTTAAAATTCTTGGTACCAAGGGATTTCTTTTGTAAATTGATGCGGAAAGGAAAAAGTTAAAAATCGTAATAGCAATAGCAATACTAATTGGTAAAAAAATTCCAATAGTTTCAACTAAGCGCATTTCTCCCCATGGTAGTTGATTAAAAAGAGGAATAAACGGGGGTAAGCTTGAATAATATAAAAATATATAAACAACAGTTATTATTAAAAACAGAAAAGAAAGTAGATACCCTCTTGAAATAATACGGTCATTTTTTAAATCCTTAAAGAACTCTTTCATAAATTGAAATCTTATCAATTACTACCGTGGGCTTGTAGTGTAAAAGCGGAAACGGATAGTTATTCATATAAGACATCATAATAATATACTTAGGTTTTGTTTTTTCAATTGCTTCAGCAGTTTCCTTAAGCCCATTTTTATAATTATTCATATGATAAGCAACAGTATATCTACCGGGGGGAAGTTTGCCTGTTAGTTTATAAAGTTGAGAATTATTTCCCCAGATAAAAATATTATCCTCTTCAGTCGTATTTTTATTTATATATTGAGCAATTTGATAATCAATTGGTGTCTTTTTATCAAAAAATCTTTGGTAATCAGCAACGCTTTTGTTATTTGTTGCAAAATTAATAAAGTTTTCGTAGTAAGGAATAACTTTTGTATAAATCCAAAAACACTTAAATGACATAATTAATAAAAGTACAATAAATAAAAGATTAATTATTCTAAGCTTTTTCTCTTCAAAGAAAAGACCAATTAAAAGACAAAAGCTTGGAAGTAAAACAAGAAGGTAGTGAGTATAGGGGCGCTGCGAAAAAAGAGCGTTAAAAACCGAAAAGGAAAGCCAAACCCAGATTAAAATAGTTTGCGTAGTTAATTTATGTCTTCTTAGATAAATAAAAGCAATAAAAAGAAAAAGTAAAACTAGTTTTAGAATTAAAAATCCTTGCGGAATTATTAATTTATTATGATAGCCAACGTAGCCAACGTTTGAGTAAAAAGTTGCTGTTATAAATTCCTGAAACGCTCCTTGAGTAAAGAAAAAAGTGGCAGTTGCTAAAATAGGAATTATAAAACCAACAATAAGCCAATATAAATCTTTAAGCCCACTTGTTAGTTTTTTATAAAGATTTCCTGAAAAATCTTTTGGAGTTTTAACAACAAAAAGAAATGCCACTAATGCTGCAAAATCAAAAATTGCTACAATTTTAAAAAGAAAAGCAATCCCCAAAACTATTCCGGCCCAAAAAAACATTTTGTTTTCCCATTTTGTTTTAAAATGATCAATTGCTAAGTAAAACGCCGAAAGAATAAAAAAGAGCATAAAGTTTTCAGCATTAGCTATGTTTCCCTCAATTATTGGCAGGCCAAAAATAATTGCAAAAATAAAAGTAGAGACATAAATAGCCGTGTTTTTTTTAAAAAGCTTTTTTGCAAGATAGAAAAAAGTAGCAATTGCTAAAAGACCAAAAATTAAGGAGAAAAGTCTTAAATAAAATTGATCACCGTTAAAAAGACTATAAAAAACATATAAAAGAGGAGGTTTGTTATCAAAAATTCCCTGATATAAAATTCTTCCTTTATTTATTCCCATTCCAAGTGTTTGATATATACCCTCATCTCCATACCAATAGGGTTCAAAAAGAGAAGGAAGTCTTAAAAAGAAGAATAAGACAAGACTACTTAAGAGAAGCCAAAAACTCTTGCTTTTTTCAAGAACCTTTAAGGTCTTCATATTTTTTCCGTTACTTTATATTCTAACCTTTTTCCGAGTAAAAGTTGAGTATGTGAAACAAGAGCAGGTAAGGAAGAGAAGAAAAAGCCTACAATTGGAAGCAAAACAAACTCAATTGGGAAAAGAGCCTGAGTTTTTTTGCTTGGACCCGGAAGATTTTTTGGTCTATTTTTAATGTCAACAATAAGCATTGCTAAAAGAGAAAGCATGCATGAAGTTAAAATAAATCCTGCTAATTTAGGTAAGTTGTAGCCAAGTGTTGTTCTTGAGAAAACCGGATTAATTAAAGGCATAATGTTTGCTGCTATTGTTATTATAAACCAATTTGTCGGCCAAAGAAAATGATCTCTTACAACCGGAAAAAGCATTAAAGTTTTTCTAATAAATGGAACATTTGGAACTGTTAACCACCACTTGATAAACAAATAATCATCACTTGCTCCCCATGCCCAGCGTTTTTCCTGCTCATATTTATTTTTTAAACTGTTTATATAACCTGGAGATTGTGCAGCATCCATGGATGTTCTTAAAAAGATCGGATCTGCCCAGACATTACCGCTTTTTTTATAAAATGCTTTAAAGAAAATTCTGTAGTCTTCAGGAATTACATCTGTATCCCAAAATCCAATTTCTTTCATTAATTTTAAAGAGGTAGAATATGTTGCATTTGTAATCAGTCTATTTTTATGAATTAAAACCGCAGTATTCCAAAGGCTCCCAAAAAAAGAAACAACTCTGGTTGGTGCAGGAACTTTCCAAATGTTTGAATAATAAACATTTGCTGATTGCCAAAACTTATTATATTTTTTCTCATCAGATAAAAAACTGTTGGTAAGATAAGCAAAATATTGTTTATCAAAAATTGAATCAGCATCAACAGATGAAATTGTTGCAAAATTAGGATCAATAATTCCTTCACCCACTAATTTTTTATAAGCTAATTTTCCGGCAAACGCTTCATTAGATGATTTTCCTTTTACTTCTCCTTCAATATCCGGATGATAGGCAGCAAAGATTCCTCCAAAGACATTTTTAAACTCATTTATTAATTCATTTGCTTTTTTCTTAGCATCTTTTTCTCTTTTTTCCATTGCTAAAACTACAAAAATTCTTTTAGTTGGAAAAGTTTGCTTAGCGATAGAATCAACGGTTATTCTTAGTTTATCCACTCTTTCTGTATAGTTTGGGATTATGGCGATATGAGTCATTTTTTCATAGTTTTTAAGCTCTTTAGCTTTTTTATTCCAATCTATTTTTTCAGTTTTATTAATTTTTCTTGAGGAAATATATGAAGTTATTGCTAGGGAAAAAGATTTATAGAACCAGTAAATATCAAAAAATAAAATAAAGTAGGCAAGTTGATAAGGAACGATAAAAGAACCCCAGACGGGAAATGTAATTAAAGACCACGAGAAAAAACCCGGTAAGATTTCTAAAGCCCTTTTGGTCTTAACAGGATAGCGTGTAAAAATTTTATCTAAAAATTTTTGCATAATGCTCTTAATAAAAAAATAAAATCAAGAATTAGAAGTTAAAAACAGTATGAGCATTCTTAGTAGTTTTTTTAATAACTGTTTCTAATTTTTCTTTCTTAATTTTAGCAATAAATTCAGCCACAATTATAACATAAGAGGGTTCATTTCTGCTACCTCTGTGAGGAACAGGAGTTAGATAAGGAGCATCAGTTTCGGTGATAATTCTGTCAAGCGGAGCATAGTTTACTAAATCAGAAAGCAATGTATTTTCTCCTTTAGCAATTCCTTTATATGAAATGTTTCCGTCAAAGCCTACATAAAAATTAAGTTCTAAAACTTTTTTTAAAAAATCAATATCGCCTGAAAAACAATGAAAAAGACCAGGAGGGTTTTTTAATAAATTTTTATTTGCTTTTAAAATATCTAATATTTTTTCTCCTGCTTGTCTGTTGTGTATTTGAAGTGGAAGTTTTAATTTGTTGGCAATTTCAATTTGTTTTATAAAAAGTTCTTTTTGTAATTTTTCATCTGTTATTCCATTTGATTCATAAGGATAAAAATCCATTCCCGTTTCACCAATTGCAACTACTTTTTTACTCTTTGCTAAATTTTCTAATTTTTCATCCCAGTTTTTTTCAAGTTTATCCGCATGATGAGGATGAATTCCAACAGTTGCAAAAAGATTATTATATTTTTCAGAAAGTTTAACAGCAGCAATACTTGTTTCAATACTTGATCCAACATTTAATATTTTTTCAACACCATTTTTTAAAGCCCGTTTTATAACTTCATCTAAGTCTTCTTCAAAAGCTTTAAAATTTAAGTGACAATGTACATCTACCATAAATTAAATTCTTGGGAATAATGGTGGCTCACTTTTAATTTCCGGTTTTGAAAATTGATTAAGAATTTTTTCCGCAGTTTTCGGCAGAAAAGGTTTTAAGTCAAATGCTATTTTTAGAATTTCTTGAGCAATATTTTTTAAAAATTTCTCAAGTTTATCTTTATCTTCAATTTTCCATGGTTCAACTTTATTTATTTGTTGATTTAAATGATAAATTCTTGTCCATACGTTGATTAACGCTTCATCGAAATAATATTTATTAACAAGATTAGAAAACTTTTCTGAAAAATTATTTGGAGAATTAATTTTTCCTAACGATACCCTCTCGCAAAGTTTTGCAACTCTTGAAATTAAGTTTCCAAGTCCATTTGCTAAATCTGAATTATATGCTTGTTTTAGTTTCTCTTCGGAAATATCAGAATCTTCGGTTAAACCGGCATAGCGAAGTAAATAATATCTAACGGCATCTGCTCCATATTTTTCAACCCAGTCAGTTGGTCTAATAATATTTCCTTGGGACTTACTTATTTTTTCTCCGTTTATTGTTAAAAATCCATTAACTAAAATTGTTTTTGGTAAGGGAATTCCCGCGGATTTTAATATTGCCGGCCATAAAAGAGCATGCCAACGAAGATTATCTTTTCCTAAAATATGTACATCAGCTGGCCAGAATTTTTCAAAAAGTTTTTTATCGTTTGAAAAACCAATTCCGGTTAAGTAATTAATTAATGCATCAAACCAGACATAAATCACTTGGTTTTTGTCATTTGGCACAGGAATTCCCCAGGAAAAATTAGTTCTTGAGATTGGAATATCTTTTATGTTTTTTGCAAATTCAAGCATTTCATGACTACGGTGTTTTGGAAAAATAAAATCAGGATTGTTTTTAATGTGATCAATTAAAAAATCTTTATATTTGCTCCATTTGAAAAAATAATTTTCTTCGGTTATTTTTTTAATTTCTAAATTTGGATGAAGGGGACACTTGCCGTTTTCTAAATCGTTTTCAGTATAGTATGCTTCACATCCTTCACAATAAAGACCGGAATAATTACTTTTATAAATATCTCCTGATTTATTAACTCTTTGCCAGATTTCAAAAACTGTTTTTGCATGGTCTTTATCGGTTGTTCTAATAAAACGGTTATATGAAATATTTAAACTATCCTGTTCTTTTTGGTCAGATTTAGATATTTTTTCAACAAATTCTAAAGGGAATATTTTTGCTTCTTTGGCAGCTTTCTCTGCTTTTTGTCCATATTCATCAGTTCCGGTTAGAAAAAAAACATTTTCTTTTCCCAAGTTTTCTCTTTTAAAACGCGTTAGAACATCCGCCGCTATTTTTTGGAATGCATGTCCAAGGTGAATAGTGTCGTTTACATAATCAATCGCAGTAGTAATATAGAATTTATTCATAAAGCTAAGGCAATTTTACCAAAGCTGGATAAATAGGACAATAATTAGCTCGAGTCCTCGCGGGGGAGCCCAGTTTAGTCTTTGCATAATGGTCAAATGTCTAGTAAGACGCCATTGTAATTTAAGATTATTTTCAAAAAAACCACGACTTAAGACATTTGTTTTAATAACTTTTCTATAGAAATTATCTCCTTTTCTTTTAAAGGACCATGTATTATTAATCTTAAATTTTCAAGATTAAAATATTTTCTAGCCACTCTCAACATATCTTCTGTTGTTACCTTATCTATTTTTGTTGAAATTTTTTCTGGAGTCATGATTTGTTTTTCTGTAATTTGTTGTGATGAATATAAACTTGCCATTGCATCTGGTGTTTCCAAAGAAAAAAAGAGTTCTGCTATGTTTTTTTCTTTTGCTTCTTTTAATTCTGTTTCTGCAACCTTTCGCTTTTTTAATTTATTTAATTCTTCCAAGATCACTTTTATTGCATTTTTTAAGTTTCGAGGAGAAAACCCACCAGAAATACAGAATAATCCGTTATCAGAAAAAATCCACGTGTATGCCCACGCTGAATATGCGATTCCCAATTCATAAATAAGCTTATTGGAAAGTCGCGAGCTTATTCCTCCACTTAAAACATCTGCAATAGCCCGTATTGAGAAACGATCTTTGTGATGATAAGAAATATCTGTTACAAATCCAAGAATCAGTTGTGCCTGTTTTGTATCTGATTGGACAATTTTAGTATGTATTTTTTTGTGATTAAACCTTACTCTTTTAAAGAGTGGAACACTTTTTGATCGAGTTTTCCCAAAGTATTTCAAAATATATTCTTTTGCTTCTTTTATGGAAAAGTTTCCTGTAACTACGATTGCCATATTTGAGGGATGATAAAGCATATCTAGATAATCTTGCAGTTTTTGTTTAGTTATTTTTTTTATTGTTACTTCGTCGCCCATAGTAGAACGACCAAGTGATTGATTCTTGCCCCATATCCACTCTAGCCATAAATTCCATATATTTACTTCTGGATTATCTTCAGATCTTCTCAACTCCTCTATTACAATTCTTTTTTCCTTTTCAATTACGTCGCTTTCTAATAAGGAATTGAATAGAATATCAGACAAATAATCAAATGCTACATTAAGATGTTGTTTTGGGATTTTTGTATAATAGGAGACGTATTCCTTTTCAGTAAAAGCCCTGCTAGTGCCTCCGATTTTTTCTATTCTTCTGGCAACGTCCTTTGCTGTAGGAAACCTTTTTGTCCCTTCAAAAAGCATGTGTTCGAGAAAATGAGCAAGACCAGCAGATTTTTTAGTTTCAAAACGTGGACCTGCTCCCACTACAACATTTACAACTACTGAATTTACAAAGGGCATGGGCTGAAGAATCACAGTAAGTCCGTTTGGAAGATTGTATTTATTATAAGAAATTTTCATAATTTACCAACAGCAAACATATATAACGTATTTTCTTTTTGTAAATTAATATCTAATAGTTTATTTACCTCCTGATCTATATATCCTCCTATGGCGCAACTTCCTAATCCCAAGTCTGTTGATAAAAGACAAATATTTTGTCCCACATGACCTGCTTCAATTAAAACATATCTATATCCTCGGTCTCCATATTTTACTCTTGTTCTATCTAGAACGCCTGTAATTATAAATATCACAGAAGCTTTTGTCATCCAATTTTCTCCGCCAGTAGTTTTGAGAAGCCAATTGCTTAAGTTTTCTTTTAACAATAATTCTAATGAATGTTCCTTAACATTGTAATGATATAGACCATTTTCTATTTCTTCACACTTTAGTATAAGTGGGTATATTTCCAAAGGGTATCTCGCCCCTGCAGATGGATAAGGCCTTCTGGAATCATCGAATGATTTTCCCAACCTTATCAATCCGCATGAATAAAGTAATAGATAAGAAAGATCGTTTTTTGTGATAGATAGACCTGAAAACTTTCTAAAAGATTTTCTTTGCTCAATTATGTTGGATAATTTACCTGTTTTATTTTTTTCTATCTTACTATTAAGTTTAATTCTGTTTAGACGGGGATAAGTCTTAAAATGAATTTTTATCCATGATTGAGGGGGAGCGTATTTTCTGTTTATTTTAACACCTAAAATTTTGTTATTTGTAAAAGAATGAAATTTGTCTGAAACAGATTGTTTGCCTTCAATTTTTTCCAATAATATCTTAGTGTTATTTGTTTTCATAAGAATGGGTGAGGAATTTTATTTAATTCATTTTCATGTTTAGTTGTTTTTAACAAGCCCATCTCAATAGGAGCATTATATAATCGTTCTCCTCCCCAATAAGGATGTTTTTCGTCCAAATGTAGAGGATGTAATCCAGGGATAATTACCTTTACCGTAGTAAAGCCATACTGTTTAATCTTATCAGTTGTTATATCTACATATATAATTTCCATTTTTTTTGCTGTTAATTTTTGAACCGCTTTTTTTAGATTGCTATTCGAGTATTTATATTTTTTGATATTAATTTTTTTAACATTTTTATTATTTAGCCAAAAATCAAGGTGCTTGATTTTATCTATAGAAAACCAGAAACAAGCTTTTTCTGTTAATTCTTGAAGGATCTCTTTTTTTTGCTTTCGTTCCCTAAGATTATTATATGTATGGTTGTCTCGTTGCCAAGACCTAGTCATTAGAGATTCTTCAATTGCTCCAATTATAGCATCTTTAATATTAAATCCTGCTTTAAGTCCTACGGATGTAGCAGGTCCTATACCGGTTCTGTCCAAAGTGATGGCGACAAATGCTGGAATTTGTAAATTAGTTGTAATGTCAATTACAGCCAGTTCTAGTTTATACCGAGCATAGGTATTAAGAATTTTATTGATTGCAGGATCACCAATTGATAACAGATCTAATCGTGGAGAATTAAGTTTATTGAGGTAGCTTATCATAAATGCATCCCTTTCAACGATTTCACAGATTGCCCTATATAAAGCATCTTCTAGCGATAATCCAGATGCAGCGCCTGTAGAGATTGAGGATAAGATTCTTGGTTCATTTTTTAACGTTACATAGTTAAAGATAACTAGTTGAGAAGGTACAAGGACATCTTTTTTCTTAGTAAGAGATACTCCTTTAGTCCATCCAAACAGAGACGTATCATCTATTCTAAACTTATTAAAATTATTGTTCTTAAGTTGCTTAGATGAAAAAGCAATTATTTTAAGTGGGTTTAAATGATAGGTTTTAACTTCACTTTCCTTACAAAAACAGGTGTTTTTAGGAGAAAAATGATCTAGGCAATAGCGTTCTACTCCTTCTCCCAGTACTCTCATCAAGGCAATATTTTTAAAGAAAGAAAATCCATTCGCTACATCTTCGTTATTTTTATACTTAAGTTTGTACGTTGCTGAATAGGCGAATATTTTAGGGTCATCATTATATAGGGGAACCTTATAAATATTTGTAATAAAATTACTATTGTTTGCAAATTTAGCAGCTCTTTCTAGAGAATTTGCCAACATATCTTTCTCTAATTTAGAGTTTTTCATATGTAACAAACATCAATTGAATACTAAGTAATAAAAATTATTACTTATCTAGATTTGTAACCTATGATTTTCTACATGCCTTACAACCAGGTGGTGATGGTGGTGGTTTACAAGGCAATGCGCAATTCGGAACTGAACAATTCGGAGTTAAATCAGTCTTGTCTTTCTTGTTTCTGGAATAAGCTGTAAACTCTTTAGAGTCAGCCATTAAGTTCCTTGCGTTTCTTTGAATTTCTAAATTTGACATTCTTATTCACCTCCCTCCGTACTTTGGGTGATTATAAGTCTACCTTAATAATTTGTCAAACATTGTGTGGGACCTATAGATACCGTACAGTTTCTCCTTTCTCTTTAAGGTATTCTAATATAGCTTCTTTGGGTGTCTTGTAATCAAGCGCTTTATGTAGTCTTTGGTAATTGTATTTATGATTAAATTTCATACAGTATTCTCTTAAATTTTCTAAAGACGAGAAGACATTTTCGCTTAAGGGATATAAAAAAGAGAATTATGGAAATTTCAAGCAAAAAGTTATAGGTTTTGGTGTAATTAGTTTGAAATATAAGGGTGATAAGGCAAATTACAATTTTAAATTAAAACTTATTGACGAAAAAAAACAGTCATATTGGGTAACAAAAATTATTCAGCGATAAAAGAATCTATATAGGGTTTTATAAGAGAAACTTTTTGCATCAACGGTTCTTTTAAGTGGGTTTTTATTAAAAATACATCCACGCCTATTAGAAAATAATCTAAGATAAAACAGATAATGAATAGTAATATGAAGAATAATACGATTGCAAAAATAAATACTCCAGCATCAGTGCTTAAAACTTTTTTCAAAAACATAAAACCTTTATATCTTGCAAGGTAAAGATAATGTTTTTCAAAGTTATATAACTTCATAATTACATTATAAACACAAAAACCGAGGGGCGGGAAAATCCTCGGTAGTTTCTCGCAACTCCCTTAAGCTTCAAGCCATCTCCCAGACTATTATAAAGTAACTAATAAGAGTAAGTTTGTTATAATCTCTTTATGAATAATAATTTACTTAAGAAATTTGCTAATAAATTTGACAAGAAGATAAATGCGAATATTCAAACAAGCATAAATAAAGAGGTAGAAGATTTAACTTACTTATTAGAAGCCTCTAGAGATAAAATTCTTAAAGAAGATATTTATGAAATTTTAAATATCGGCTTAAATATTGCAAAAGAAACTTATATTGCAAAGCTAAACAATAATTTAGAAATAATGCCAAAGATCAAAAATCGTTTCATACAAAAGACAATTAAGGAAAAGAAATTTAACGAAAGATTTGTTAATTTACTCAAAAAGGATGGAAATATAGATTTTTATTTTGGGTTCTGCCAAGTGGTCGGCAGGGAATATGCAGATAAAACCCCGGAAAACATCGGAAAATTAAAAAATAACTTGTTTAAGATAGTTTAATAACCAATTTTATTTCCATTAGCGCAAATAACTTTTTTCTCAATATGTTTTAATTGTTTTAGCTCATATTCTCTTTTCATTGCTTCACTTCTGGTTTGAAAGGTTTCAAAATGTTGAAGGGTTACCGGTCTTTTAGCTCTTGTATATTTTGCTCCATCTTTTGGGGTGTCTGTATTATGTTCTTGTAGTCTTAATTTTAAATTATTAGTTTGACCAATGTAATAGCTTCCGTCCGAACATTCAACGATGTAAACATAATAAATAGGATTAGGTCTCATTAAATAATAATAACATATCTAATAATTTTTCCTAAAGTAGACTCGAGCATCCCCTTCAAAAAACTTCAGGATTTCGCTAGCGCTCAACACTCCCCGAAACACGGTATTTAGGTTCAAAAGTCTGATATAATTAGGTGGCATGGGAAATAATTGTCTCATTTGTGAGCGTATTCAGCTGATTAAAAAAAACGCTAACCCTTACTTTATTAAAGAGCTTTCTACGGGTTATGTTGTACTTGCAGATAACCAGTTTTATAAAGGATTAACTCTTTTTTTGTCAAAAGTTCACAAAAGGGAGCTTTGTGAATTAGATAAAAAATTTCGTGATGTTTTTTTAACAGAAATGGCTGATGTAGCAGAGTCTGTTTTTAAGGCATTTAAGCCTCAAAAAATAAATTATGAATTATTAGGGAATAAGGATTGTCATTTGCACTGGTGGATAATTCCGAGATACTTTAATGATCCAAATCCAACTAAACCTATTTGGGCGATGGATGAAAAAATTATATTTGGAAAAGATAGTAAGTCTAGGGGAAAAGAATTGAAAGCTCTGAAGCAACAATTAATTAGTGAAATAAATTTATAAAATAAGTTCTAATATCATTTATTCCTTAGAGCAATAGTGTATTTGTTATAATTTATTTATGAAGCTTTCAGTAATAACCGGTTTTAGTTTTGGATTAACCTCGGGAATAATTACTACTCTTGGTTTAATTGTAGGACTTGATGCCAGTACTCATTCAAAGCTTGTAATTATAGGTGGAATTTTAACAATTGCCATTGCTGATAGTTTTTCAGATGCCTTAGGTATTCATATTTCTCAAGAATCGCAAAGTAAACACTCTGCTAAATCAATTTGGGAATCAACAATATCAACTTTTCTCTCAAAATTAATTTTTGCTTCAACTTTTATAGTCCCTATTTTACTTCTTGAATTACAAGAAGCAATTTTAGTAAGTGTTGTCTGGGGATTTTTAATACTGGGTATTTTTAGCTATTTTATTGCTAAGCAAAACAAAGAAAAAGCCTGGAAAGTAGTAGGAGAACATTTGCTAATAGCTCTAGTCGTTGTGTTAATTACCCGTTTTGTAGGTAGTTGGATAGCAACTGTTTTTAGTTAAACATTTTAAACATCTTTTTTGAACAAAAACTCCAAGAGTATAAAAAGGGCAATCAGAAGAAGAATAAAATAAACATGAGCCAGTTTGTATAAAAATAAAAGTAAAATTGAAGTTATTAAAAGACCAGTAAAAATTCCATGTTTTATTTTCTTAAACAAAAATGAAACTAAGGAAAAGAAAAAAAGAAAAACTAAAGCAAAAAAACTAATTAAGCTTGGAATTGTAAAGCTTAGAAAATCAAAACCTTTTTCAGGAGAAGTAAAAATAATTAAATAGGCGATTCCTATTAAAGATAAGATACTTGGTAATAAAAACCAATAATATGTTTTTTTCTTCCTCATGATTATTGTTTTTCCTTGTAAATCCGCTTAATTAAAAACAAATATCCGACTCCAAAAATAGTTAATATTATTCCCAAGTAATCAATAAAACCATAAGAAAAATATAGTTTTACATGATTTTGATTTGGGATAACCATCATGTAAGCAGGAGAAATTAAAAATGGCCCTTTAGCACCTTCTGCCTTCCAGGTTGGAAAGTAGGAAATCTTTACAATGTATGGTTGATTAATCTTATCTACATCAAATTCAATAGAATCATTAGTTGTTTTTATGTTTTTAACTACTGTATTAGTTATACTATTTTGAATTTTTGTAAGCTCTTCTTTTTGTTCTTCGTTTTCTACAAAAACAATTGGTTGCTCTAAGTCATTCCCCTTATACCACTCAATTGATTTACTTAGCCAATCTTTTCCTTTTTTCTGAATAGAGAAATTATTTATTTTCTCAACAAGTTCAGAGTTAGGTATTTCATAAATGCTAAATGGAGTAATTGTTTTTAGCTTAATAATTTTTTGGGTTTTATCTGCCTCAGTTTTAATTTTTTGAGAATAAGCAATAAAATATTTTGCCCCAGACATTTGAAGATGAGTAATGCCCCTTTCAAAATTAAAAGGAGGATAAGAAAAACCGGCAATTGCAGCAGTTGGGTTTTCTGAAGTTTCGGTTTGATTAATAAAGTGAAAAGAACCGCTTAGGCCTGATTCAATTAATAGTCCTTCAAAAGTTGGATGGTTTGTAAACACTGTTAATGTTTCTAAAACCCTTGGGGTGCCATATTTATTAAAATCAGGATGATATTCCCACATTACTCTTCCTTGAGGTAAAGTTTTTAAATATGAAAATAAATTATCCAACTCCTTATATACTGACTTTGCCTGATAACCTTCAAAATTCCACTTAAACCAATAAGGACTGTAGTTTATATTCTCCTTTAAGGAAAAAAGAGAAAAGAAAATAATCAAAAGCACAATTAAATAGGAAAATATAATAAAGCCCTTTTTAAAAAATAAAATTAGATACCCGATAAAATAAGCGGCAAATAAAAGATTAGCAAACAAAATGTAGGGTAAAAAGCGTGTATTCCAAACCCCAAAATTATCAAGAAAAAAGTAAGCAAGTAGACAAATAGCAGTAAGTGCAATTGCTACTAAAAACCTTGTCTCTTTTTTAATAATTGCCAGTAAGAATCCAAACAAAGCTGAAGCATTTAGCAAAAGCCAATGATTTGGGAATAAATAATCTAAGCGGATTTCTTTTGTCCACCTCATTACACCGGCATATCCTTGATAATAGACAAGACTTAATGTCCAAAAAGATGTAATTAAAAATATCCCCAAATAAACATAAAAAACAAAAAATAGATTTTCTTTAAAATTTCTTTTTTGAAAAATAAAAAAGGGTGAGAGGATAATTAAAAGAAGACCTGAAGTTGGGTGAGAAAGAATAATGGCCGACCCTAAAAGAATATTTAGAATAAGATATTTTTTCTCTTTTAAACCTTTATACATTAATCCTAAAAACATAAACAGAAAAGCAATACTTGCGGTGTGCGAAAACTGCCCTGATAAAAGACTTGGAAGATTTCCTCCGTAAATTGAAAACTTTTCAAGAAAAATTATAAATAGACTAAAAAGCATTCCTAATTGAGGAATTGGTGTTTTTAAACCTAGCCATTTTAAGGTTAAATAAAAAGAAAGAGGGTATAGGAGGATAACAGAAAAGATAACAAGCTTAAAAGAAATATTAAGTGAAATTACAAAACTTAAAATAACTGTTAATACGTAAAATAAGGGAGGATAAAAGTAGAAAAAGGGAAACCCGCTGTACCAATCCGGTGACCACCATTTTATTAGTGGGAAAATCTCTTTTAAGTAATAGGGAATATAAACATGAGAGCCTGTATCGCCACCGGTAACAGTGGTATTTGTTATTAAAAAGCTTGTATCAAGAGTTGTAAAAATAAAAACATAAGAAAAAATAAAACAAAGGGCAGTTATAATAAATTCTTGATATTCTTTTAGAAAAAGATTAATTTTTTTAAACTTAGCTTGCATATTTATCTTTCCCTATTGTAGAGAATTTTTTTAAATAAAAAAAGCATAAAATTACCCCCTTGACAAGAAATTGGCAGTCGTGGTATAGTACTGCTAATCCAAAATTTAAACTATTTTGTGATTTATTTGACTTAAATCATGCATGATTTAACACAAAGGCAGGTAGAAATTTTAAAAAGTCTTATTGAGGAATATATTGCAACTGCAGAAGCAGTTGGTTCAGAGACTTTAGAGAAAAAACATAATTTGTCGGCTTCTCCGGCAACAATTCGAAATGAGATGGTTAAGTTAACTAAACTTGGATATTTAAAAAAACCACACATTTCAGCCGGAAGAGTTCCAACGCCAGAGGGGATGAAGTTTTACGTAAACCAGCTGATGAAGGAAAAAGAACTTTCAACAGCAGAAGAAGTTTTACTAAAAGAAAAAGTTTGGGACTTAAGAGACAGAGAAGATAAGTTTTTAAAACAATTAACAAGATCTTTGGCAGAAAAAACCAGATCGTTAGCAATTGCAACGACTAATGAAGGAGATTTTTTCTGCTCAGGATACGCAAATATTTTAGATTTACCGGAGTTTTTTGACATAGATATAACAAAAAACTTATTATCAGTTTTAGACGAGTTTGAGTACTTTAACAGTATATTTAATAGTCAAATAGATGATGGAGATGTCCATGTTCTTTTAGGAGAAGAACTGGGGCCAAAACTTCAAGGACCATATGGATTTGTGTTTACACATTATGAAACACCAATGCATTTATCAGGGGAGATTGGAGTTTTAGGACCAAACAGGTTAAATTATAATTACGTTATACCAACAGTCAGGTATTTTAAAAATTTAATTTCAGAAATTGCCAGGGGTTGGTAAATAAAAAAACAAATGAAAAAGGATAAATCAAAAGAGACAAGAGAAACAAAAAAAGAAACAGAAAAAACAGAAGAAGAGTTAAATAAATTAAGACATCAATTAAAACGTACATTGGCAGATTATCAAAATTTAGAAAAAAGAGTAGCAAAAGATAAAAATGAATGGATAAGACTTGCAAATAAGCAGCTTCTCCTTCGAATCTTACCTGCTCTTGATAATTTAATGCTGGCTGAAAAACATACTCAAGACGAAGGAGTAATTATGAGTATAAACCAGCTTTTACTATCATTTGAAAATGAAGGAGTTAAAAAAATGGATGTTTTAGGAAAAGATTTTAACCCTGAAACAATGGAATGTGTCCAAACGGTTGAGGGAGAAGACGGAAAAGTAGTTGAGGAAGTAAAAGCAGGATATATGTTAAACGATAGAGTTTTAAGAGTTGCACAAGTTATAGTTGGAAAAGCAATGTAATTTGTTAATAACTTGAAATTAGATGACTAATTTTTTATTATTAACTAATTAAAAGTTAAAAAAGGAGAAATAAAAATATGGGAAAAATAATAGGAATTGATTTAGGTACAACAAATTCATGTGTTGCCGTAATGGAGGGTGGTAATCCTAAGGTTATTCACTCAAGAGAAGGTAGAAATGTAATTCCATCGGTTGTTGATCCGATTACTCACGTTGTAGGAGAAGTTGCTAAAAGACAAATGGTTTTAAAACCAAAAACTACAATCTTTTCAATAAAAAGACTAATGGGTAAAAAGTTTACTGATGAATCAGTACAAAGAGATGCTAAGTGGCTTCCTTATGCAATTAAATCCGGAAGAGACGGTATGGCAATTGTTGAAGTTGAGGGAAGAACTTTTACTCCACAAGAATTATCGGCTAAAATTTTACAAAAAATTAAAAGCGATGCGGAGAGCTATTTAGGTGGAAAAGTAACTCAGGCTGTTATTACAGTTCCTGCATATTTTGATGACTCACAAAGACAAGCAACTAAACAAGCAGGAGAAATTGCCGGACTTGAAGTATTAAGAATTATTAACGAACCAACAGCAGCAGCACTTGCCTATGGTTTAGACAAAAAAAACGCCCACACAATTGCAGTTTATGATTTAGGTGGTGGAACCTTTGATATTTCAATTCTTGAATTAGGTGAGGGAGTTTATGAAGTAAAATCAACCAATGGAGATACACACTTAGGAGGAGATGATTTTGACCAGGAAATAATTGACTACCTTGCTGAAGAGTTTAAAAAAGAAAACAATGTTGATTTAAGAAAAGACCCACAAGCTTTGCAAAGACTTAGAGAAGCAGCGGAAAAGGCAAAAATTGAGCTTTCAACTGCCCAGGAAGCTCAGATTAATCAGCCTTTTATAACTCAAGGAAAAGACGGCCCGCTTCATTTAACCATGACGATGACAAGAGCTAATCTTGAAAAAATTGTTGATCCTTTAATTCAAAAAACCTTAAAACCGGTTGAACTTGCTCTAAAAGACGCAAAAAAGAAAAATTCAGACATTGATGAGGTAATTTTAGTCGGTGGAATGACCAGAATGCCAAAAGTAATTGAAGCAGTCACTAAGTTTTTTGGCAAAGAACCTAATAAGTCAGTTAATCCTGATGAAGTAGTAGCAATTGGCGCAGCAGTTCAGGCAGGAGTTTTAGGCGGAGAAGTAAAAGACGTATTGCTTTTAGATGTAACTCCTCTAACTTTAGGACTTGAAACCCTAGGTGGTGTTTCAACACCTTTAATTAACAGAAATACAACTATTCCTACTTCAAAATCCCAAGTATTTTCAACAGCTGCGGATAATCAAACCCAAGTTGAAATAAACGTATTACAAGGAGAAAGACCAATGGCAAATGATAATAAGTCTTTGGGAAGATTTGTTTTAGACGGAATTCCACCGGCACCAAGAGGAGTTCCTCAAATTGAAGTTACTTTTGATATTGATGCTAATGGTATTTTAAATGTTAAAGCACAGGATAAGGCAACCGGAAAAGAACAAAGTATTAAAATTACCGGCTCAACAGGTTTAAATAAGGATGAGATTGACCGAATGACTAAGGAAGCTGAAGCTCATGCTACAGAGGACTTAGAGAAAAAGGAAAAAGTAGAGATAAGAAACCAGGCAGACTCACTTATTTTTACCGCTGAAAAAACCCTAAGAGAAGGAGAAGGAAAAGTCGATGAAAACCTTAAAAAAGAAGTCGAAGAAAAGATAGAGGAGCTAAAATAGATTTTGGATACGGGAAGCAAGGAAGAGATTGAAACAAAAACTAAAGAATTATCAGATTCTTTGCAAAAAGTAGGACAGGCAATGTATCAAAAACAAGGACAGGCTCAAGGACAAGAAGGACAAGAAGCACCAAGTGATGATAAAACAAACGGTGAGAAAAAAGAAGATACTTCAAAAAAAGATAAAGACGAGCCAATTGAAGGAGAAGTAGTTAACTAAAGAAAAAATTAAAAAATTGAGTTAATAAAGGCGCAAGGAGTATGCGCCTTTTATAATATAATAGAGTTTATGGCAGCTACAAAAGATTATTATCAAACACTTGGTCTTACAAAATCAGCAACGGCTGATGAAATAAAAAAAGCTTATCGAAAATTAGCTTTGCAGTACCATCCGGATAGAAATAAGGGAAAAGAAGCAGAGCAAAAATTTAAAGAAGTAACTAAAGCATACGAAGTTTTATCAGATCCTCAAAAAAGACAAACTTACGATCAGTTTGGGCATCAAGCTTTTGAACAGGGAGGGCCAGGAGGACAAGGTCCATTTGGGGGTGGCGGTCCGTTTGGTGGACAATATGGTCCTTTTACTTATACCTATACAACTTCTAATCAGGGCGGAGATTTTGATTTTGGTGGATTTACAGATCCTTTTGAGATTTTTGAGCAATTTTTTGGCGGAGCATCACCTTTTGGCAGACGACAAAGAAAACCAACCTATTCTTTAACTATTGATTTTATGGAAGCGGTTAAAGGAGTACAGAAAAGAATTTCAATTGATGGGAGAGAGCAAACTGTAAAAATTCCCCAAGGCATTGATAATGGTTCAAGGATAAGTTTTGGAGATTACGATGTAATAGTTAGGGTTAGACCGGATAAAAAATTTCAAAGACAAGGATATGATGTAGTTTCGGAAAAAGAAATTCCATTTTCTAAAGCAGCTCTAGGCGGACAGGAAGAAATTGAAACAGTTGATGGAATTGTAAAAATTAGAATCCCCTCGGGTACTCAACCGCAAACCATTATCAGACTTGCTCAAAAAGGCATAAAACATGTAAGAGGTTCTGGTAAGGGAGACCACTATGTAAAAATTAAAGTTACTGTTCCAAAACATTTAACCTCAAAACAAAAGTCAATTTTAGAGGAGTTTGACAAAGAAAACACCAAAAAAAGAAGCTGGTTTTAACCCCTAAAATATGCTACGATTTATTTATGAACTGTCAAGTAAATGAGACTTGGACAGAGCTTGGTTGTATTCCAAACACAGTTCCCGGCTTTGTGTCCAAGTTTTACGGTATTGGCTTAGGCTTAATTGGTGGAGTTGCTTTAATTTTTATTATTTATGGTGGTTATATAATTACCACCTCAAGAGGAAATCCCGATAGATTAAAAGAGGGAAAAAGCTATATTATATATGCAATCATTGGCTTATTATTAGCGGTTTTTGGTTATGTTTTTATTGAAGTAATTGCAGTTGATGTACTGCAAATTCCCGGATTTAGCTAAAATTTATGAAAAAACTAACTGCCCTGGTTTTTACTACATTTTTATTTTTAACAATCTTTCTGTTTAGTTCATTTTCTGTTTCTGCTCAAACACCAATGCCTCAACAAGATATACAGCAACAGGAAGAATCTTATGATTTAGTTGAATCCCCTGTTTTATCAGAAGAACAAGAACCTGTAAAAGAAGTTTTAGCTGATGAAACAAGTCCTGAAGGACAATGGATAAGAGATGCTGATGTTACTTTTGTTGGAAAAGCAGGGGCCAGATCAGGAGAGTTTTTGGATTGGACACTACAGCGATATAACTGGTCTTATGTAGGAGAAGGACAACAAAATCCAATTGCTGCCTTTTGGGCAAATATTAGAAATATTACTTATGCCTTTTTAATTCTATTCATTCTAGGAACAGCATTTGTGCTGATTGTTACCAGAGGTAAAAACATTACGGTAATGCGTTTTATTCCAAGATTTATTTTAATTGTACTTTTAATTACTTTTTCCTTTGCTCTAATTCAGTTTATTTACCAAGTAATGGATATTATTCAGGGCTTTTTCTTAACAGTGCCTGGAGCTAGTCAAACTTGTAGTACTACTAATGTTAGTAGTTGTATTTCTCAAAAAAACCTTTTAAATATCGGCTTTAATTACAAGGATTTTCAAGGTTTTAGAATTTACGGACCGGAATTTGATGAATCTGTTTTTATCTCACTTCTTTTGGTAAAACTAACTGCTTTAACGTATTATGTAATGTCTGGAATTTTAATTTTAAGAAAAATAATCTTATGGTTCTTTATTATCATCTCGCCGATTTTCCCGCTTCTTTTGTTTTATTCGCCGATTCGAAACACAGCTAAAATTTGGGTTGGTGAATTTTTCCGCTGGTTATTATACGGTCCATTATTTGCAATATTTTTAGCCGGTCTTGTTCAAATATGGCGATCAGACACAAATATACCTCTAAACTTTCCTAAAAATACAGAAGTTATTTACCCAACAGCTATAAATATCTTACTTGGCGGACCACAGCAAATCTTATCTTTAACAAATAGTGTTAACAATAAAGATACTTTTGCTCTATATATTGTTGCTCTTCTTATGCTTTGGGTAGTTATAATTCTTCCCTTTTTACTTTTACAGATATTTCTCGATTATATTAATTCCTTAAGCGAAGGAGAGGATAATTGGTTTAAGCAATTAGCAGCCAGAGGCTCTAATTTAATGGCAAAAGTAAATCCTTCATCTCCTCCTCCGCAGCAGCCACTGCCAGTTAAGCCGTTTGGTGCAGGGCTTGCTAAAAGACTTCCGTTTGGTGCAAAAATTGAGATCCCAGAAGTTAAGGCAGATGCCGCAAGCTTTATGTCTCAAGCAGCTAATATGAACATAAACCAGGCAAATGCCCGTATTGCCAATTTATCAAACCTTAGTATTCCAACAATGTCAGATATTGCAAGATATGAAACTTCTTTAATGTCCCATGACCTTAGCAGGAGACAAAATGTTGCTAAGATGCATGAAACTTTAGAAAAAATAGCTAATCCTAAGGGAATTAGCTCAAGTAGCGAGCGAGAGAAATATTCATCGGTTAAAAATCAATTGGTTGCAGAAAAACTTAAGGGAAATAATCTTGCAAATTCAGTTATTACAGCGTCAAACATTGCTTCAGGTGCTTCGCCCTCAAAGGTTCTTGGTCAGGCAGCTGAAAATGCAAAGCTAACAGAAGTTATTAACCAGTTGGCAAAACCGGACAAAATCGCTTCAGCTTATGATAAGCAAAAAGCAACCGAGCTTAAAGAGGAGTTATTAAAAGCAAAAGCAAATGGGGATACGCTGGCTACATCCATTTTGGCAACAGTTGATAAGGGAGATGGAGAAATAAGTGAGGATTTAAGGCAAAAACTTAAAGAAGCAAAAGAAAGAGGAAGTAGTATTGCCAGTCAGGTTTTACAACAAGCAGGAATTACAGAGCTTGGCGAAACTCATGAAACCTTCCCGGTGGTAAACAGAGTACAGTCTGTAAATATTGATGACTATGAATCAGTTAAAAAGATTTGGACTGAAAATTATCATGAGCTAGAAGTGCCAAAGGCTCTTGAGGGGAAAGTAAGAAGTAGAGAAGAATGGGTAAAAGAAGACATGGATAAAATTGATGAAACAATTAATCTTTTAGCCTCATCTGATAATAAAAATGTTAATAAAGGCATGGAGGAGGTTGGAACAATCTTGCCATTCCTTCTTATCGGAGGATTTTCTCAAACCGAGGTAATTGCTTATCTTAAAGCAAAACTTGAAGCAGCAAAAACAGTATTTGCGGAACTTGGCAAAAAAGAAGAAGAGGAAGAAACCATGGTTGATGCAACTCGAAGGAAACATGAGGAGCCTAAAAAAATGCACGCTGAAGCAAAGGCGGAGATACCAAAAGAGGATAAAAAAGAGACAGTAAAAAATTAGTATTTTTATAAAAAAACTGGTACGCTAATAAATATGTTTGGAAATTTATTTTCAAGTAAAAAACAAGACGAAAAAGTGGCTGAAAATACAGCTACTAATATGCCAGTTAATAGCTTTGGTGTTCCCCAACAGCCTATTCCTAATGTTGGTCCACAATACCAACCATCAGCTGTTCAACAACCGCAACAACCCCAGCAACCTCAACAGGCAAATATTGTTGGCTCAAATATAAATCCTGAAACAAGACAAGACATGTCAGTTATGTCCCACTTGGATACAAGAATGTCTCAAGTTTTAACTCAAGCGCAAGCAGAGACAAAAAGAATTCAACAAGCAACAATTGAGCCTGAGCAATTATTACTTGCTCTTCTTTTTGACAGTGAAGTATATAAATTACTTTCGGATTTTTCAGTTGATGTTTCAAAGCTTTCAAAAGAAATTCAAGCAAAAGAAGTAATGGGAAGTTTTACAGGACAACCAACTCTAGGTCAAGATTCAAAACAAATTTTTGAAAAAGCCTATCAACAGGTTAAAAAAAGAGGAGTTGAGTTTATCTCCCCTGAAGATGTTTTAATTATTCTTTTTTCAGCTAACTCACAAATTTCAAGTCAGCTTCAGTCCCAGGGTTTAAGTAAGGATAAGATTGAAGAAAAGCTTTCTAAATCATCAGGTTTTATGCACGGGAAAAAATCATCACTTGAGCAATTCGGGATTGACTTAACTCAACAGGCAAAGGATGGAAAATTAGATCCAATTACCAAAAGAGATAGAGAAGTTCAAAGACTTATCCACATTTTACTTAGAAGAACCAAGAATAACCCGATTATCATTGGGGAAGCAGGAGTTGGGAAAACAGCTATTGTAGAGGGTTTAGCAATGGATATAGTTTCTGGAAAAGCACCAAAAGACTTAGCTAATAAAAGAATAATTCAGCTTGATTTATCCTCTTTGGTTGCCGGTGCCTCTCATAGAGGTGAATTTGAAGAAAGATTAAGAAGTGTTATTAAAGAAACTCAAGCCTCAAGCGGAGTAATCATACTATTTATAGACGAAGTGCACACTTTAATTGGAGCAGGTGATACAGATGGTGCAATGGATGCCTCAAATATTATAAAGCCGTTTCTAGCCAGGGGTCAGCTTCAAATAATTGGTACAACTACAACTACTGAATATAGAAAACACTTTGAAAAAGATAAGGCGTTTGAAAGACGGTTTCAGCCTGTTTTAGTTGAAGAACCATCGGAAGAAGATGCAATAGAAATGTTAAATGTTTTAAAACCAAAATATGAAGCTTTTCATAAGGTTGTAATGACTCCTGAAGCAATTAAGCAATCTGTTAAGCTTTCTAAAAGATATATAGGAGAAAGGTATCTTCCGGATAAAGCAGTAGACCTTTTAGATGAGGCTGCAGCTGAAGTACGGCTTCAATTAAACGAGGGGAAAAGACAAGATAATCAAATTAAAAGAGAAGACATAGAAAAAGTGGTTAGCAGTTGGACCGGAATTCCAATTACCAAACTGACTGAAAATGAAAGCGAAAAACTGCTTCACTTAGAAGACACAATTCATAAAAGACTGATAAATCAGGAAAATGCTGTTTCAGTTGTTTCAGAAGCAGTCAGAAGAGGAAGAATAGGTTTATCAAGTATGAATCGACCAATCTCCTCCTTTATTTTTCTTGGTCCAACGGGGGTAGGTAAAACCGAACTTGCTAAAACCATAGCAGAGATTTTATTTGGCAGAGAAGATGTCATGGTAAGACTGGATATGAGTGAATACATGGAAAAACATGAGGTTGCAAAACTTATTGGTGCACCACCCGGTTATGTTGGTTATGAAGAGGGAGGACAATTAACAGAAGCAGTTAGAACAAAACCATATTCAATAGTGCTTCTTGATGAAATAGAAAAAGCTCATCCGGATGTTTTTAACATAATGCTTCAGCTCCTTGAGGATGGAAGACTAACTGATAACAAGGGAAATACAATTTCTTTTAAAAATACTATTATCATTGCCACTTCAAATATTGGAAGCGCTTTAATTCAGCAAGAATTACTAGGAGTTGGAAAAGATGATAAAAAGAGTGATAAAACAAAGCCTGCACAGGAAGTAAAGCCTGAAGAAACAACAGAAGATAAGGTTGCTAAAAAGTTTAAAGAATTAAATAAGTTATTAGTTGAGGAACTTAGGAAATTCTTTAAACCGGAACTTTTAAATAGATTTGATGGCGTAGTTGTTTTTGAGCCATTAACTCAAAAAAATATGGTAGAGGTTGCAAAATTAGGAATTAGTGCAACCGGCAAGCTTTTAAAAACTCAAGGGTTTGATATTGAAGTAACACCTGAAGCATTAGCAATACTTGCTAAAGATGGTTATGATCCAATTTATGGAGCAAGGCCTTTAAGAAGACTTATCCAAACATCAATTGAAAACCCTATTGCAATTTTAATAATCAATAAAACATTTGTTTCAGGGGATAAGATAAAAATTGATTATGATAAACAAAAAGAGCAATTTACTTTTACAAAAGTAGCGCAACCACAAAATCAACAACAGCAAAATCAAGGGCAGGAGGAAAACCCTAATCAGCAAACAGGACAGCAGAATGTAAATCAGCCATTTAACGGTCAAGTAGTTCAAGATGAACCACAAACTTCGCCACCGGTAATGGGAAATGATGGAACACAAATGTCACCAAGTAATAATTAAACTATGGAAGATAATCAGCAAGTTCCACCAATAATTGAAAACCAACAACCACAAGTTCCAAGTCAAGGGCCCAATGAAGAAGTGGTTAATAAGGAAAATCCTTTACCAAAAAAACGAAAGCTTTTGTTTCTTGCCATAATTATTTTATTTTTATTAATAACTGTAGCTATTACTGCTTTTGCATACTTTAAATATCAAGAAAAAGGGGAATCTATTAAAATTAATATTTCAACTACAACCACGACTACTAATTTAACAAATTCACCAACCCCTGCTGATGGGCTTTTACCAACGCCGGAAGTTGTAGAAGGAGAATTAATAGTTAAGTATAAACAGGGGATGGGTCCGGATGAGGTATCAATTAATAGAAAAACAGAAATTGATAAAATTCTTGCAGATTTAGGAATGATATCTGAAGAAAAAATGTATGAATCGTCAAGCTCTGCACTTAAAAATTATTATATAATTAATTTTGAAAAAGATGTAAATTTAGATAGTATGATAGATGAGATAAAAAAATTACCGGAAATAGAAAATGTGGAAAAAAATTACATCAATCAAGTTGATTGAGAAGATTAAAAACCTAAGTAAAAGAAAAAAAATATTATTTTCAATTGGCTTTTTTGTTCTCGTTGTTTTAATATTTCTAGTTATTTTTCTTCCTAAAGGAACTAAAAAAGCAGAAAATTTTACAGCTCAATTTGTTGAAGATCAGGTAATTGTAAAATACAAAACCGGTTTTAATGATAATTTAGAATTTCAAAACAAACTTAAAGATTTAGGCATAAGTTCTCAAGAAAAAGTATATGAAACATCAAATAATCCAGTTCTTTCAAGATATTACTTATTAAGTCTAAAAAAGGGAACAGATGTTAAAGGTTTGATTAATCAATTATTAGAGTTTGAAGAAATTGAAGTAGCAGAGCCAAATTACATTTTTACTACTCAAGCTATTCCAAGCGATCCGGATTATTCATTATTATGGGCATTTAAAAAAATTGATATGCAAAACGCCTGGAATCTTGGTACCGGAACTTCTCAAACAAAAATTGCAGTAGTTGATACCGGAGTTGATGGGAGTCATCCTGAATTTAATGGAAGGGTGGTTTTAGCAGCGGATTGTCTTTCAGGAAATTGTGTCTCCTCAAGCGCGGTGGATAATCAATATCACGGAACCCATGTTGCAGGAACAATAGGAGCAGCAGGAAACGATAGTATTGGAATCCCTGGTATTAATTGGAATATTAGTATTATTGCTGTAAGGGTAATGAATTCTCAAGGAAGAGGTACAACAACTGCGATAAATTCAGGAATAATTTATGCGGTAGATAATGGAGCAAAAGCTATCAATTTAAGTCTAGGTTCAAATAGTCCTTGTTCGGCAACTCAACAAGATGTAGTAAATTACGCTTTAAACAAAGGAGCAAGTGTAATTGTTGCAGCCGGAAACAGTAAAACAGATGCTTCTTATTTTAGTCCTGCATCATGTAATGGAGTCATTGCAGTTGGCGCAACAGGCCCAAACGATGAACGAGCATATTATTCAAATTATGGTTCTGTTGTTGATATTGCAGCACCCGGTGGAAATAGTGCTGCAACAAAAACACCTGCAAATGTAATTCTTTCTACGTCCCCTGGTGGTTCATATAGATTATTACAGGGAACAAGTATGGCAACGCCTCACGTAGTTGGAGCAGCAGCGCTTCTTTTATCAATTAATCCAGGGCTTTCGCCAAGTCAGGTAAAATCATGTTTAGTTGATAATGCAGACCCTATCTCAACAGATAGGCCAATTGGTAAAAGATTAAATGTATTTAAAACTCTCAATGCATGTTCTGGGCTTACACCGATTGAACCAGAGCCAATAGGTGATAACCCATTAGATCCATCAAATCCTTCAGATCCTAATTTACCCTCTCAAAATTATTATATTGACGGAAAAGTATATCTAGACACAAACAATAACGGTAAAATTGATGACGGAATTGATCAAGGTTATTCAAACGTGGAAACTTCAATTACCGGACAACAAGCTTTAAAAACTCAAACAAATTCAAGTGGATATTTTAAATTTAATAACCTTACTGCGGGAGAATATAATTTAAGCTGGCTAATAAATGGAGTTAACTACCCATTTAGTAAAGTTTTATCAATAGGTCCTTCGCCATCATATCCGGCAATAACAGTAAGGATGTTGCTTTCAGGAACTGGTCCTATTGTAGATACGCAAACTCCGACCCCAACCTTTACTCCAACTCCAACGCCAACAACAGCACCAATTGAAGGAGGAAAGCCAACACCAACAAATACTCCAACTCCAACGCCAATGGCCTTTTTTGATTGTAGAGTAGACCCAAATTGCACACCTGATCAAGAATCAATTCATTTTTGCCCTCTTATTTGCACCCCAAAATAAAAGATAATTAAGATTGCAATTTAGTTTAAAACTTTCTACACTAGAATTGGTAGCCGTTTTATTATGGTTAGTTTTTATTTATTACTTCCTTTTGTATTTTTAAAATATTGGTTTATTGAAGCGCCAAGAGGACTGATTTTGTTTTTTTCCTCTTTAAATGATGCGTTTTTAAATGCCTTTTCACTACCCCTTGTTGTAAAGACATACTTTAAACCCTGGAAAAGCGAATATAGAGAAGGATTGGTTGGTTTTTCAATTGGTATGGGAATGTTTGTTAAAACATTTGTAATCCTAGCTGATCTTTTATTGTTTTTCTTGCTTTTAGTAATTGAATTTATGGTAATTTTAGGTTTTGTTATCTGGCCAATTTTAACTATTTGGGTTTTATATATTTAATATGTATCATTATTCAAAAATATTTCATTTTTATAACTCAATACCATTAAGAATTGTTAGGATTCTGTTTTTATTAATAGTTCTTTTTATGAGTTATGACTCATATATCCATAATGTCTTTTCAAATCTTCCCTTATTTTTACTTTGTCTTTATTTAATTCTTGAAATATTTATTACCTTTAAGATAGGAAGAACACTGCCAAGAATTACGGTTTTAGAAAATCAGGCAAAAAAAACAAAAGATATTTTAGAATCCTTAACAATTAGGTGTCTTGGTATTTGGGCAAATAAAAAAATAGCTAATGTTTTAAAAAAGACATTAAATACAAAATCAGTTAAGTTCATTTTAGGGAAAATAGATGCTAAAGCTAATGAAATAAAAATAATTGAAATACCAAAAGAGGATGTTTTAAAAAAAGCCTATGATATTGCAAGGGAAATAAAGGTAAATTATATAACAACATCTGATATTTTTGCCGCCTATCTTTTATTAACTGAAGATAAGACAAAGTTTTTATTTAATAAAAAGATTAAAAAAGAAGAGTTTTTGCATATTGTTTACTGGTCTCATGTTCACTATCCTCAATTTGAAAAGATAGACCCGATAAGAGTTAAATTCTTTGGAAAAGGACTTGCAGAGGATTGGGTTTCAGGTTGGACTTTAGAAACTAAAAAATACACCATAGATATAACATCTGAAGTGGTTTTAAAAGAACCAATGCTTTTAGGAAGAGAAAATGAGCTTAAGCAAACAATAGAGGGTTTAGTTAGAAATCAAAGTATAATTTTAGTTGGTGATCCGGGAAGTGGTAAAAAAACACTGATTGATTCCTTAGCGTTTGAAAGTTATTCAGGAAATCTAAGTGGTAATTTATATCACCAAAGATTTTTACAATTATTAGTTGATTCACTTTTAGCAGGAGCAAACGATCAAGGAGAACTTGAAAAAAGATTAAACGCGATAGTAACAGAAATTGCTCATGCAAAGGATGTAATCTTATATATTCCAAATTTTGAAAATGTTTTAGGTAGCTCCAGTTTTAAGCTTGATTTATCAGGAGCTTTAATTCCATATATTGAAAAAGGAGTAATTCGAATTGTTGCAACAGTTACCAATGGAGCGTATAAGAAATTTGTTGAACCAAAAGCAGTGCTTCTAAAATCTTTTGAAACAGTAAAACTTGAAACTCCGCTTCCTGCCTTAGCCCTAGAAATGCTTTTTGAAAAAGCAGCAGAAATAGAAAAATACAATAATATTTCTTTAAGTTATAGAGCAATACTAGCCGCTTTAACTTATGCTGATAAATATTCTAAAGGTAAGGTTCTACCAGGCTCTGCAGTTAATCTTTTAGAAGATTCTATAGGGGCCGTTGTGATGTCTGGAAAGAAAATTCTTGAGGAAGAAGACGTTATTAATCAGGTAGAGAGAAAAACTGCAATTGCTGTAGGGCAGCCAAAAAAGGCGGAGAAAGAACTACTTTTAAACATGGAAAAAGAAATTCATAAAAGAGTAATTGATCAAGATGAAGCAGTTTCAGCAATAGCAGAAAGCATTAGAAGAATAAGAAGTGGCTTGGCAAATAAAGAGAAACCGATTTCCTTTCTTTTCTTAGGACCAACAGGAGTAGGTAAAACAGAAACTGCAAAAGCTTTAGCGTTTTGTTATTTTAAAAGTGAAGACAGGATGATTAGGCTTGATATGAGTGAGTATCAAGATAGTCAGGGCGTTAAAAGACTACTTGGTTCAACTCCGGGAGAGGGAGATGAAAAAGGAGAATTAACCGAAAAAATATATGACAATCCTTTTTCTTTAGTTTTATTAGATGAGTTTGAAAAAGCAAATCCAAGAATAATGGATTTATTTTTACAAGTCTTAGATGATGGAAGATTAACTGATAATAAAGGAAAAACAGTTTCATTCTCAAACGCAATTATCATTGCCACTTCAAATGCGGCATCGGAATTTATTAGAGAGAAAATAAATAAAGGTGAAGTAGTTGATAAAAAGTTTCAAGAAACCCTATATGAATTTTTACAAACAAAAGGAATTTTAAAACCAGAGCTTTTAAATAGGTTTGATGAGGTAATTGTTTTTAAACCTTTAGGAGAAAAAGAAGTGATAGAAATTGTAAAACTAATGTTAAACGATGTATATAAAAAACTTGATGAACAAGGGATTTCAATAAACTTTGGACAAGAAATTATTGAAAAAATTGCTAAAGAAGGATTTGATAAAGATTTTGGAGCAAGGCCCTTAAGAAGATTTATACAGGATAATATTGAAGACAAGATCGCCAAAAAGATTATTGAGGATCAATTAAAGCGAGGAGATAAGATAAATGTTTCTATAGATCAAAATAATCAATTAATTATTGGGGCTTGACAACTAAATATTTATAGGATACAATCCTCGACACAAAACTAGAAACTGCCCGAAAAGGCAGTTTTTTTGTTTAAGTATAATGAAGACAAAAATTACATTATTTTTATCCACACTATTATTGACAGTTCTTCTAATTGGCGGAAGCGATTTATTTAATTTTCACAATACTGCTACGGCTGACGACGATTGTAAACACGAAAACGCAGAATGTACTGTAAATGAAAGTGATAAGCCATGTTGTCCAGGTCTAACTTGCGTTCCATATAATCCATCTTCAGAAAATGGAAAATGTGAGAGAAGCACATCAACTACTACAACGACAACACCTTGCAATGGGGAATGCTGCGAAACTACTACCTGGAGTTGCGAATCCTGCTTAAAAGGACCAGACCCAAAGGATGATAAATGTTTTGTTACAAAATGGGATTATTGTAAAAAAGAATATAGCTGCGATTTTGAAACTGATGGATGCGATGTAAGAGATTGTGGTGAATGGAGTTGTCCAACAGATTGCAAAGATACTCCACCGACTCCAATAGACTGCGTATATCACTATGGTGATTGTTCTGTAGCTTGTGGCGGTGGCACTCAGCCAGTAATAGTTGATGTTCCTGCAGAGAATGGAGGATTAAGTTGTCCGACTGAACCACAAACTTGCAATGAACAAGCTTGTCCAACTGTTACTTTAACTCCAACTCCCATTGTTCCACCGGCTGGTCATGGAGATGGGTTATCAGATGGTAGAAGTGATGGAGGATCAAGTTGCCCGGAATGTACACAAGCATCAGGTATTGGAGGAGGGCAAGTTTTAGGTGCATCAACTGGTCCAACTAAAGC
Organism: uncultured Gammaproteobacteria bacterium; assembly: GCA_964523705.1. Lineage (GTDB taxonomy): Bacteria > Patescibacteriota > Microgenomatia > Levybacterales > UBA12049 > CAYWVK01. Next base: position 181,936 of record CAZFYA010000001.1, on the reverse strand, counting down.
AGTTTTAGGTCTTTCAACAACCAGTGGTGAAAATGAATTAGTAAAACTTGCTCAAATATTTGGTTCATTTGTTTTAAGTATGTTTGGATTAGCGTTTTATAAAAAAAGCGCTTAAAATAATAAATCATGCCCCGCAAAAAGAAAAAAATCTCCAAAGAAAGAAAAAATATTCTTAATAAAGTTATTGCCCTTATTTTCATTGTTCTTGCTTTTACACTTCTAACAGGTTATCCAAAATTTTCCCCTGAAAAAGAAAGCAAAAGCCCAATTCAAGTTGATTCAAGCCTTTATTCAAATAAAAAAAGTGAAAATACCCCAATTAGAATTATTATTCCAAAAGTAGATATTGATTTACCAATTACTGAATCAAAAATAGTAAATGGTTATTGGGAACTTTCCGAAAAAACTGCGTCCTATGGACTTGGTAGTGGATATCCAGGGGAGAATGGAAACATTGTTATTTTTGCTCATGCAAAAGAAGGATTTTTTCATAATTTAAAAGATGTAAAAGAAAAAGATTTAATTTATGTTTTAACAAAAGATAAATGGTATCAATATAGAGTAAATAAAATAACAGAGGTTTTCCCTAATCAAAAAGAAGTAATTCAGCCAACAAAGACCGAAACATTAACTCTTTATACTTGTACAGGTTTTTTTGATGAAAAACGATTAATAGTAACTGCAATACCTATTAATAAATAATGATAAAAAAATTTTTAGTCCTTTTTGCTTTTCTTTTTTTAGCTAATCCTGCTTTTGCTCAAACTATTCAAACAGGAGATGCAAAAGCAGAAGCAATAGTTGAAACAAATGTTTCAGGGGGAGATGTATATACAAAAATTGAAGTAGAAGCAAATGGAGAAAAGGAGATTTTAGAAACTACAGAACCGGGAGTGCATAAGGTTGAAGTTAACTCGAATAAAGAAGTTACCCCTTCTGCAACAATAACCCCAAAAAAAGAAGAGGAAGATGTTAAAAAAGAAAAACAAGGGATAAATTTAATAGTGGAAAATTTTAAAAACTGGATTATAAACTTATTAGATAGTCTTAATTTTTTTAACCAGTATTGACAAAGTATTTTGTTTGTACTATATATAGCGGTGTAAGAAACAGCTGCCTCTAAAACCTGCCTCTAAAACCTGCCTCTAAAAATGAATAAATACTCTACTAAAAATATTTCAGACGGTCTTCTAAAAGAACTTTCAGAATCGATAAAAAAAATTGACGGTTGGGGAAGTATTGAGGTTTTTATTCAAAACCATTGTGTAACTCAAATTACAGAGAAAAATATTAAAAAACCAAACAGCGTAAGAAAGATATAGTTTGACTTATTGACAGGTTAAGTTAAAAAGTTTAAAAATGTATCATAAATTAACGCTGGCCGTTAACGGAGGCGCTCGCCAAATAAGGCGGAGCGCTTTTTTTGTTCCTTAGGCATATGGAGAAAAATATATTTTTTTATATTTCTTTTAGAAAACCGATGTGTAAACTAGACGCGCGTCGGTTTTTTTAGTTATAAGCTTATAACGAGAGGAGGTGAAAAATAAATGAAAAAACTTTTATTTGGAGGAATAACATTAGCTTTAGCATTGGCATTTGCCCTACCAGCAAACGCTCAATGTATTGGCGGTGGTTGTTTTATGCCTCCTATGCCACAACAAAGTGGGTCAACATATATTGATAACCATGCATTTGTTGGTAATTTAACCTTAACAGTTGCAAATACCGGTGTTAACAAAGTTTCTGGTAAATATGTTAGCGGCGGAGCTCTTACAACAGGAGCAGCAAGAGCAACATCTGAGGTTACAACACAGGCTAACTACACAAATATACAATGTAATACCTGTTTTGGAGGATCAAGAGAAACTATTAAAAACTCTGGAACAGTTCTAAACTTAACAGGTAGTTTAGCAAACACCGGTATTAACAAAGTTTCCGGTAAATGTGTTGGTGGCAGCGCTCTTACAACAGGAGCAGCAACAGCTGGTTCATATGTAACAAGTGTTGTTAACACAAATATTTTAGGTGGAACAGCAGACTAATAAGTCTGTTTTTTTCTTTTTGTCCTGGGGAGGGTTTCTAATTTCAGGACTCTCCCTGGGGCAGAAGAAAGGATGTAGGTATGATTGAAAAAACTAAAAAAACATTGGCAAAGTTGTTAATAACAAGTCTTTTATTAGTCTACGTTTTACAACCTGTAGCTATTTTTGCTGATGAAGAAGAAATTGTTGATCCAACCCCAACCCCGGTTGAGACACAAACAGAAATTGATAATTCTACAGTAGTAGAAACAACTGTTGTTACAGATTCAAACACAGGAGAAAATGAAATTACTGAACCAACACCAACTCCAACAACTGAAGCAGATAAAGTAGCTGATTTAAGTTCTACTTCAGCTTCCCCAACTCCAACACCAGAATTAGATACAGCTACGGCAACGGAATCTGCAAGCGTTAATTCAACTTGTCAACAAGAAGAAGAGAATGAAGAAAACAATGAAGATGAAGATTCAAATTCCATTGAAACAGGAGACGCTGTTTCTACTACTGTTGTTGAAAACGATGTTAATTCAACATCTATAAATTCAGAGGTTGAATATCAGATAATTAATATCATTTACGATCAAGAAGGAGATGTTGACTTATCAGATCCAATCGCAATTGCAACTAAAGCATTAAGCGAAAAACCAAATGAAGAAATAATTACAGTTAAGGCAACCGGGATTAGTAATTTTGCTTATGTTTCAAATGACATTATTACAACAGCTCAAAGCGGAGAAAACAGTATTACCACTGCTTCAGGAAGTGCCAGTATTGATACAGGAGATGCTTACGCCACAACACTTCTTTTAAATAAAGTTAATTTTATTACTATTAATTCAGTGGTTCACGTAGTAATGATAAATATCTACGGAGATATTAATGGAGACATAATTTTACCTAATATTCAAACAGAAGATACCACTTGTGATACATGTGGCGTTTCAATCCTCGCTGACAATAACGCAGTAGTTGAGAATAATGTTAAATCAGAAGCTAATACTGGGGAAAACACAATTGTCACTGCTTCAGGAAGCGCAAGTATTGAAACAGGAGATGCAGGAAGTTTAGTTGATAATTTAAACATAGTTAATTCAAATTATTTAGGAGTTGGGATACAAACTTTATACATTAATACTTATGGTGAGTGGAACGGAGACTTTATTGGCTGGGGAGCAATTGGTCCTCAATTAGGAGGAGGATCATTAGACATAAATTATGTAACAGCGGGATCAGGAAATGAAGATTGTGATTTGTGCACTGGAGACATGTATCTTAAGAACAATGCAATTGTCTCAAACAACATTTTATCTTCGGCAAACACTGGTGGAAATTTAATTAATGGGGATGATTCAAATATTAAAACAGGTAATGCGTATAGTACGGTTTCTATACTTAATTTTATAAACACCAATATTATTAATTCAATTGGTTTTTTTGGCTTTATTAATATTTTTGGAAGATTAAACGGAGACATTGGTGGAAAAGCAGAATTTGAAGCACTTGCGGTTGAAGATAACACTGATAATAATAATGAAGATAATCAAACAAAGAAAGATGAAAATATTCTAGCTGGTAATAGCTTGGATAATTCATATTTAAGAGAAAATGGTGGAAAACTTGAGGTTGAACAGACAAACAATGTTGGAGAATATGTGTTACCAGGCGATACGGTAACTTTCTTTGTAAAAATTAAAAATACAGGAACTGGTAAAGTTTATGAATCAAAATTAGCATTGTTTTTAATTAAAGATGGTGTAAATGTTGGTGGAACAGAGTTTGATTTAGGAGTAATAGAACCAGGGAAAATGGTAAAAGTATCAACAGGACTTGTCCTATCACCTAATACTCCAGGTGGACAATATATAGCCAGAGCTTATGCCATAGGAAAAGCCGGAGAAGAAGAGGATGATGTTTCATCCTTTGCTGACAGTACATTTAAAGTATTTGGTGTCTACGCACCAATTGAGGAGGTTTTAGGAGAAAAAACTAAGGATATTCCACCGGTTTTGGGTGCATCAACAAATACAAGAGGAATAACAGGAGGAGCAAATAGTATGGCAGCGTTTTTTGCCTTTTTAATTCTTCTTGAACTTTATATCTTGCTTAGAATTTTAAGACAAAAGGAAAAAATTAGACAAATTTTCACTCGTGGAATACCTTTAATGGCTAGGTTAACAGCGCTAAAAATGTTTCTTCTATAATTGTTTTTTTACTTGCCAGTTTTATATAGAAGAGGTATATTGACTTTTTATAGGACGAGTGCTACTATCCAGCCAAGTGTATTTAGCTATACAAATATTATTGTATTTGTAAGTACTTTGTGAAGAAAAAAATACTAAAGAAATTATTTACATATTTTTCCATAGGAGCGATTCTTGTCCAATCGCTTTCCCCTTTTTCTTTTTTGTCTAAAAACCTTGCTTATGCAGAAGATTTAACACCAACAGAAACCCCTATTTTAGAAGAAACAACTACAAGTACCACAACTACAATTCCGGAGTTAACAATTACCCCAACACCGGAAATTGTAAACAATGAAATTGTAGAACCAACAATTAGTTTAGAGCCTCAATCATCTCAGCCTCTTTCACAATGGACTTTTGAAAAAGTAGAATTAAACAAAGAATATGTGGCACCTCAAAATAGCGGCGTAAAAATAATTTTTACAAAACTTCCAGATCCTGCTGGAAATATAAAGATTGAAGAAATAACGCTTACAGAAGAACAAATAGAAAAAACAGGTGCTTTATCAGATAAGGCGTATGATATAACTTCGGACATGAAAGATGGAGAGTTTAACTACGCCTTGTCTCTTCCTATTCCTGAATCCTCAAGAGGAAAAGAAGTTGAAGTAAAATTTGCAGAAGAACTTTCAAAAATAGAAGAAGCTAAAAAAGTAGAAAATAATCTTACGAAAACAGACACTTCAGTTTCCGTATCAAACCTTGACCATCTTACTATATTTATTATTACTGACAATGTTGTAACTAGTTCATCAACAGGTGTTAATGCAGTTACACCAAGTACAAATGATATAAACAGAACAAATAGCTGGGCTCATGTTGACCAACTTAGTCAAGGAGTAGGAACAACCGATTTACAGTTTATAAGTACAAGAGGTTTTTATAGTTGTTTCGAATATAGGACTGATGGAGATACAAGTCAGGTGCTTAGCGAAAATGGAGGCGTCAATTATAATACTGATATAACTGACGGTTTATATCCTTATGTTTGCGAAAATAATAGCAATGAGATATTAACTATTCCTGCTAATGAGTATGTTGAAGTTCGTATGGTATTTGGTGCTGAAAGAGACGAAAGATTTGATTGGACAAGATTTGATGTTTTACCTGCACCATTTGAAAGGAGCGCTACAATAACTTCTCCTTTAGCAGGAACCAATGTTTCAGGAACTGTTTCTTTTGATGCTACATTAGTTGATAAAGATGGCGATGATAATATTCAATGGGCAGTTAGAAAAGGAACATGTACTGCTGGTACAAATACTGTATTTGGAAATGTAGATGGTAAGCATGATGCTTATGATTGGGATGGATATGCTTTCCATGCTTCAGCAGATACTTCTTCTTGGATTCCTGGTGATTATTGTTTCATTTTTAATCCAACAGAAAGCGCAGAAGATACGCCTATTAGAGAAACTAGTGAGTTTACTCTAAATGATACAAAAGCTCCATTAGTAACTATTGAAAGTCCAAACAAAGATGATGTTGTATCTGGTGAGGTTAAAATATATGGCACCGTATTAGATGACTATCTTTTAAGTCATTATAATATCTCTGTATATCCAGGCGATGCTGATTTTAATGATTTCAGTAAAAGAATAGCCCAATCTACTGTTTACCTCACTTCAAATATTAATAATGAGTTAATATTTAACTGGGATTCAACTACAGAAGAGGATGGAAAATATCTAATTCGTTTAGCTGCAAGAGATAAGGCTGGAAATAGAGATTTAGTAGCTGGAAAAGAATACACAGGAGGAGATGATTCTCAACATGTTATTAAAGTTACAATTAATAATACTCCTCCGAGCACACCAACAGGCATTTATTTTAAGGATACAAAAAATAATAAGAATATCTATTGCGGCGGTTTAACATCTGCTAGGAATTTTGATGTTTACTGGGATGAAAACACGGAGCCCGATTTTCATCATTATGAGTATATTTCTTATAACGCTGATGGAAGCACAGGTCCTATTAGGGAGTTTACTACAGCATATTTTAATGCATCATGGTGGACAGTGCCAATAGAAGGAACCTATGGTGTTCAAGTAAGAGCTGTTGATAAAGCAGGAAATAAATCAGAATGGAGCGGAGGAGCTCAAGGCTTTAATAATAGTTGTAAATATACTTCTGATTGGACATCGCCGACAATTACTAATTTAAACGTAGATAAAGCTTTTGTAAAAGCAGGAGATGTAATTGTAATTAACGCAGACGTAACAGATGCATCAGGAATAACTGCTGTTTCAGCTGATTTCTCATATAATGCTTCTTATACAAACAGACCAAGCCCAACATCTGTCAGCATGTCTCATACAACAGGAGATATTTATGAGGTAAGTTATACTGTTCCTTCATCATGGAATGATGGAATAATGTATATTAAAGTTGCAGCAAGAGATAAAACGGGCGGAAATTGGATTAGATCCTTAGAAACAAAAACAGTTGAAGTTGATAACACTGAGCCGGTTGAGCCGACTGCAAGTCCTGGCGCAGGAGATTACGATAGTGATCAAATAGTTACTTTATCAAGTTCAGATGCTGGAAGTGGTTTGGATAAAATCTATTATACTCTTGATGGAACAGAACCAGATAATACAAAAACAGAACATACAGGCGCTATTACTATTGATCATGATTTAACGCTTAAAGCCATTGCTTATGATAAGCTTGGAAATGCAAGCACTGTTTTAAGTGCTCATTATGGAGTTCCTCCGGTTATTTTTGGAGAAACACAATCAAGGGTTGATGATACTATTGCAATAATTACCTGGAGCACAGATGATCCATCTACAAGTAGAGTAGTTTATGACACTGTGTCTCATCCTACTCTTGGAACTTCTCCAAACTTTGGTTATGCCTATTCAACGAGTGAGGATTCTGCAAAAGTAACTTCACACAGTGTTACTGTTACGGGTTTAACTGTTGGAACAACATATTATTTCAGACCAATTTCTCATGGTTCTCCTGAAGCAATAGGAAAAGAACTGTCATTTACTCCGCATTATATTTTTGGTCTTCCGGGAGATGGTTTATCAGATGGAGGAAGTGATGGTAAATCTGATGGTGGGTCAACAGGAGGTCCTTCAGCTGTCTCACCAGCTGTGCTTGGAGTTTCAACCTTAGCATATGGAGGACTTGGCGGCGGAGAAGTATTAGGAGTTGAAACGCAAGAGGAAGATAAGGATTTAGAATCTGAAACAGAAGAAAATGAAATAAATAATGAAACAATTAATGAAGCAGGAAAAGATGTTTTAGGTGAAGCTACGGATACAGACTCATCTATTTGGCAAAATACATTTTATAGATGGTTAATAATAATTATCGCAATTGTTGTAGTAGCTTTGTTATATTTACTTTTCTTCAGAAGGAAAAAAGATAAAAATAAAGAAGCTTAAATTCCCCTAAGCTTAATTGACGAATAGCTAATTTTCTGCTAGAATTACTAAAACTTAAGAGTAATTTGTTTGGTGGGGTAAGCCCACCTTTTTATTAAAAAAATATGCCGGCAATACAAAGAAGTGAATTCGCATTAGCATTAAATCAAGTAGCCGCCGAAAGGGGGATTGATGTTTCTATTATCTTAGATACAGTTAAAAATGCTATCCTTGCAGCCTACAGAAAAGATCACCCGGAAGAAGAAGTTGAGGAATACGAAGTATCACTAGATGCAAATACCGGTGAAGCAAGAATTTTAGATAAAGGAAAAGATATAACTCCGCCCGGATTTGGAAGAATTGCTGCTCAAACAGCAAAACAGGTAATCCTTCAAAAAATTAGAGAAAAAGAAAAAGAGGCAATAATGTCAGATTACAAACACAGAATTGGAACAGTTGTTAATGGAATGATTTTAAGATTTGCAGGTCCAAACATTATTGTTGATATTGGTAAAACCGAGGGAATAATGCCACCACAGGAACAAATTCAAAACGAAAAATATTTCTTAAATCAAAAACTTTCAGTATATATTACTGAAATTAAAGAAGGCTTAAAGGGAGAAGAAATAATTGTTTCAAGAGCCAGTACAGGGCTTTTAGAAGGACTTTTAAAAAGAGAAGTCCCAGAGGTTGCACAAGGGTCAGTTGAAGTAAAAGCAATTGTTAGAGAAGCTGGAAACAGAAGTAAAATTGCAGTTTTTTCAAATCAATCAGGGATTGATCCGGTTGGAAGCTGTGTTGGACAAAAAGGAGTTAGAATCCAATCAATTATTCAAGAATTTAATGGTCTTGAAAAAATAGATGTTATTCAATGGCAAGAAGATCCCAAAAGCTATATTACCCAAGCCCTATCTCCGGCTAAGGAATTAAAAGTTGATTTAAATGAAGAGGAAAAAAGTGCTCATGTTTTAGTTCCTGAAAGTGAATTATCTTTAGCAATTGGAAAAGATGGGCAAAATGTAAGACTTGCTTCAAAACTAACCGGTTATAGAATTGAAATAGAAGGAAAAGAAGAACCAAAGGAAGAAGTAAAAGAAGAAACAGTAGAAGAAAAAAAGGAAGAGAAAAAAGAAGATAATGCCAATAGCTAAATTTACTATGAGAATTTTTGTTTAATTAACCTAAATCTTCATAAATCTTCTTTAAACCTCTTCTGAAATATTATTTTATGAAAAACAAAGATAAGAATATAAACGAGAATATTTTTCCACCCGTTGTTACGGTTTTGGGTCATGTTGATCATGGAAAAACTACTCTTTTGGACGCAATTAGAAAAACTGATATTGCTCAAGGTGAACATGGTGGAATTACCCAAAAAATCGGTGCTTCGGAAATTGAAATAATGCATGATGGAAAGATAAGAAGAATTACTTTTATTGACACTCCTGGACATGAGGCATTTTCCTTAATGCGAGGAAGAGGTGTTCAGGCAGCAGATATTGGAATTTTAGTAATTTCAGCAACTGATGGAGTAATGCCTCAAACAAAGGAAAGTATTAGTCTTTTAAAGACTTCAAAAATCCCCTTTATTGTTGCCATAACAAAAGTAGATCTTGTAGAAAAACAAATTGAGAAGGTAAAAAAGCAGTTAGAAAAAGAAGAAGTACTCTTAGAAGAATACGGCGGAGAAGTTCCTCTAATTGAAGTATCTGCTAAAACAAACACCAATGTTAAAGAATTATTAGACTTAATTCTTTTGGTTTATGACTTAAAAAGACAAGCAAATTTCTATTCATATACTAAAGATAACCCTTTAGAAGCAGTTGTTATTGAATCAAAACTTGATCCAAAAGCAGGACCCAAAGCAACTATTGTTATCAAAAACGGAGTAATAAACTTAAAAGATGAACTTACCTGTCATGATACTGATGCCAGAGTAAGAAGTATTTTAAGCTCAAGTGGAAAACAATTAAAATCAGCAACCGTTGGAGATGCAGTTGAGGTTTTAGGTTTTGAAAAAGCACCAAAGGTAGGAGAAGTAGTAAGACCAAAAGGAAGTAAGCCCTTAGTTGAAAAAGAAGAAATAAAACAAGTTGAATCTTCATTTTCCAAAGAAGACTTTTTGAACATGAGTAAAGATGAAAAAATATTATCAATTGTTCTTTGTGCAGATACCCTAGGGTCGCTAGAGGCAATCAGTAATAGCTTGCCAAAGGATAAGATAAGAATAATTCTTCAAAAAACAGGACACATTGAGTCTTCTGATATTTTAACGGCAAAATCAGCCAATTCTGTAGTTTTAGGTTTTAATATTAAAGTAAAACCGGAGGTAGTAAAACTTGCGGAGGCAGAAAAAGTCTTGTTTAAAAACTACACTGTAATTTACGAAATGATTGATGAGGTAAATGATTTAATTGAGGGAAAAGCTTTAGCAATGCAGGAGAAAATCTTTGGTAAAGCAAAAATTTTAGCCAGGTTTCCTTTTGAAAAAACAGAAGTTTTAGGAATAGGAGTGCTTGAGGGAAGAATTGCCAAAGGGGATAAGATAAGACTATTAAGGGATGACAATGTTTTAGGTGAAAGTTCAATTACTTCTGTTCGAAAAGGAAAGGAACAGACCTCAAAAATTGAAAAAGGTGAAGAGGGCGGAATTCTACTCTCGCCTTTCCTTGACTTTACTATAGGCGATATGTTAATATCCCACTCATAATTAATAATATGGATAATTTAGCCTTAAGACAGGTCAAAGATGCCCTTAGTAAATATAATAATATAGGTATTGTTGTTGGTCAAAACCCCAGCCTTGATAGTATGGCTTCTGCTTTAAGTTTTTATCTTTCTTTAGTAAATCTTGGTAAAAGCGTTTCAATTGTAGCAAGTACAAATCCGATTGTTGAGTTTTCTCATTTAGTTGGAATTAACAAGATAAAAACAAATTTTTCAGGCGAAGGCGGAGATTTAACAGTATCTTTTCCATATAAAGAAGGAGAAATTGAAAAAGCTTCATATACTTTAGAAAACGGTTACTTAAACATTATTGTAAAAGCAAGTGAACAAGGGTTATCTTTTAGCGAAAAAGACGTTAAATTCACAAGATCAGGAAGTTTTCCAGAGCTTATCTTTATAATTGGGACACCAAGACTTTCTGATTTAGGAAATCTTTTCAACCCTCAAGCATTTAAAAACACAGCGGTTGTAAATATAGATAACAGCAGAGAAAATCAAAAATTTGGAGATATGGTTTTAGTATCAGAAAAATTCTCATCTGTTTCAGAAATGATAGCTAACTTAATTTTAGGATTAAATTTAAAAATTGATAATGATATTGCTCAAAACTTAATGCAGGGAATTCAAAACGGAACCGGAAATTTTCAAAATCCAAACACCAGTCCTTTAGCTTTTGAAATGGCCGGTTTTTTAATCAGAAACGGCGCATCAAGAAAAGCCTATGATCAAAGCTTAACCAGCGCATTTGCAAAAAGCGAGAAACCATCCTTTCAAGAAGCAGGAATGGAGGAGCCAATAAGAAAAATAGAGGAAGTTGAAAAAAAAGAAGATACAAAAAAATCAGATGAAAATCCTCCAGATGAATGGCTAATGCCAAAAATCTATAAAGGATCAACTAATTTTTAAACATGAAAAACCTCAAAGAAGGATATGAATGCGATTTATCAAGCGGGGTAGCAAATGAAGTAGAAGTGAAAGATGGAAAAATAATTGTTAAGTGTAAGTTTTTTCGAGATGGCGGTATGTGTGTTTCCCCTAGAATAGGCGGTAAATTAGATGCTCCTTTACGTAAATGTGTAGCCGTGGAAAAAGCCTTAGAAGATATCCATCAAGGAAGCAATGGTCAAAAAATAGGTAGGGCTATAACAAGGATTGTAAACCATAAATAAATCTGGTATAATACCAAAATAACTAAATAAGAAAGAAATAATATATATGCCACTTAGTTCTTCGCAAAAACAAAAGATTATTGAAGAATTTCAAACAGTTAAGGGCGACACAGGAAGTCCTGAAGTTCAAATTGCGCTTTTAACAAGAAGAATTGAAAGATTAACTGATCATCTAAAAGATCATCAGCATGATAATCATTCAAGACGTGGTCTTTTATCAATGATTGCAAAAAGAAGAAGATTAGTTAATTTCTTAGGAAAAGTAAGTAAAGAACGCTCCTTCGGAATTACAAAAAAAGTAGGACTTAAAAGTTAAATATAAATGAAGAAAACCTCACAAACAGAATTAGAATTAGCAGGTAAAACCTTATCGCTTCAAGTTGGAGAACTTGCCAAGCAGGCAACGTCATCCGTTTTAGCAAGACTTGGAGATACTATGGTTTTGGTTGCTGTGACAGAAGGAAAAGAAAGAGAAGATATTGACTACTTTCCTTTAACTGTTGAATATGTTGAAAGACTTTATGCAGGTGGAAGAATTAAAGGAAGCCGCTGGGTAAAAAGAGAAGGAAGACCATCTGATGATTCAATCTTAATTGGAAGATTAATTGATAGATCAATAAGGCCATTGTTTCCAAAGGAATACAAAAAGGAAGTTCAAATAGTAATTACCGTACTCTCAGTTGATGGAGAAAACGAACCGGATATTTTATCTCTTAATGCAGTAAGTGCAGCTTTGGCAATTTCAAAGATTCCCTGGAATGGGCCAATTGCAGCAGTAAGAGTTGGTTTTGTTAAGGAACAAGGAAATGGAAATGCAGAATATGTAATTAATCCCGGAATGGCAGAGTCTGAATTTTCAGAACTGGATTTAGTAGTTTCTCAAACAAAAGAAAAATCCTTAATGATTGAAGCTGACGGACTTGAAGCACCGGAAGAAGTAGTCTTAGAAAGTATTAAAAGAGCACATGAGGAAAACAAAAAAATAATTGATTTTATTGAAAAATTCACCAAAGAAGTAGGAGAGAAAAAAGAAGGCGTTACTCAAAACACAAAGCTTTATGAACAAATTCAAAAAATCGAGAAAAATTACAATGAAGAAGTAATAGCTTTAATTTTAAAAAGAGTAAATAAGGAATCCGGATACAAGGATGAAGAAGCTTTGGTTGATAAAATTTTTGAAGATGAAAAAATTAAAAACCCGGAAGAAGAAATAGATAAAAAAACAATAGCCAAGGCTTTAGAGACAGTATTATTTAAAAGCATAAGAGAAGATGTCTTAAAGAAAAGCAAAAGACCTGACGGAAGAAAAATTGATGAAGTAAGAGAAATTTCAGGAAAGGTTTCAGTTCTGCCAAGAACTCATGGTTCTGCAGTTTTTCAAAGAGGAGATACACAAGCCTTAACTGTTGTTACACTTGGCTCACCAAAGCTTGAGCAATTAATTGAGTCAGCAGAAGGAGAAGAGGTTAAAAAATATATTCATCATTATTCAATGCCTCCTTATTCCGTTGGTGAAACAGGAAGAATAGGAACACCATCAAGAAGAGAAATCGGACATGGTGCATTAGCTGAAAGAGCACTTTTAGCAGTAATTCCAAAGCAAAATGTTTTTCCATATACAATAAGGGTAGTTTCTGAAATTTTATCATCTAATGGTTCAACTTCAATGGCAGCAACCTGTGGTTCAACTCTTGCTTTAATGGATGCAGGAGTTCCTATTAAAAAGCCGGTTACGGGAATTGCCATGGGAATGATGAGTGATGATCAAAATTATGTAATCCTAACTGATATTTTAGGCCTTGAAGATTTTTCAGGAGATATGGACTTTAAAGTTGCCGGAACAACAGATGGAGTAACTGCAATTCAATTAGATGTTAAAAACCAGGGTTTAACCATAAAACAAATTGAGGAAACCTTAATAAAAGCAAAAACAGCCAGACTTTTTGTTTTGGATAAAATATTATCTGTAATTCCATCTTCAAGAGAAGAAGTTTCAGAATTTGCACCAAAAATTGAACTTATTCAAATTCCGGTTGATAAAATCGGAGAATTAATCGGTCCTGGTGGAAAAACCATTAAAAACATTATTGCTCAAACAGGAGCAACAGTTGATGTTGATGATGATGGAACAGTTGCAATTTCTTCAAGCTCTGAAGAAATAGTTCAAAAAGCAGTTGACTGGGTAAAAGGATTAACCAGAGAAATTATGTCTGGTGAGGTTTTTGAGGGAGAGGTAAAAAGAATTTTACCGTTTGGTGCATTTGTTGAGCTTCTTCCCGGAAAAGAAGGAATGGTTCATGTTTCAAAAATTTCAGGTGACTTTATAAAAGACCCGGGTGATGTTTTGACTATTGGTCAAAAAGTAAAAGTAAAAGTAATTGAAATTGATGAGCAGGGAAGAATTAATTTAACCATGAAGTTTGGACCGGAGTCCGAAGGACGAGGTCGCCTGCCTGACAGGCGAGGGCAGGATGAGCAAGGCGGAGGAAGAAACTTCAAAGAAAAAAAAATTCATCCCTTATCAATGCAATTAAGAAGAGAAAGATCAATTGGTAGCGGTAGCTGGAGAGATAAAAATAAAAGAGATTTTCGAAACCGCTCTGGCTTTAGAAAAGATCGCTATTAAATTAGTATTTAGTATCTAGCATCTAGTATTTAGTATTTAGTATACTAAAGTCATGGATACTGCCCAATCATCTGACACGCAAGTTCAAAAGCTTGAAGAAAAAATAAAAGCAGCTAATTTCCCCTCGGATTTGCTTGAAAAAATAAACGGAATGCTCTCCATTCTTAAAATAAGCTTAAAAAATAACTCCGGCACTTTTATAAGCTATGAAAGTGTTTCAAGGTACATTGATTGGGTTTCATCTCTTCCTTTTAATAAGGAAACTAATGATTTACTGGATTTAAACAAAGCCAAACAAATTTTAGATAAAAATCATTATGGCTTAGAAAGTGTAAAAAACAGAATTTTGGAATACTTAGCAGCAATTATGCTTAGTATGCAAAACGGAGCACAAGACAAGGTTATTAGAGCCCCAATACTTTGTTTAATTGGACTTGTAGGAACAGGTAAAACAACACTTGCCTATTCAATTGCTGAAAGTTTGGGAAGAAAATTTGAGCGTATCCCCTTTGGTGGAATGGGAGATGCCAGAGCACTAAGGGGACAATCTCGTGCCTTTGCCGATGCAGAGCCGGGGTTAATTGTTAAAAAACTAGTAAATACACAAAGCAAAAACTCAGTAATTCTTCTTGATGAACTAGATAGAGTTACAGAGTCGGCAAGAGCAGATATTATGGGTGTTTTAGTTGAACTTTTAGATCCTGAGCAAAACAGAACTTTTATGGATCATTATATAGATTATCCATTTGATTTGTCACACACCCTTTTTATTGCAACCGCTAATAATACTACCAATATCTCAACAGCAGTTTTAGATAGATTGGAAATTGTTCAGATGCCATCCTATACAGATGATGAAAAAATTGTTATTGCCAAAAGTTATCTATTCCCAAAAATTAGAAAAAATACAGGCCTTTTGGATAATCAATTAGCAATTGATGATAGTTTATGGCCAAATATCATAAGACCTTTAGGTTTTGACTCGGGAATTAGAAGCTTGGAGCGAACAATTGAGGGGATTTGTCGAAAAGTAGCAAGGCTAATAGTTGAGGGAAAAATACAAAAAGAACAAGTATATAAGATAACGGCGGAAAATTATAAACAGTTTTTGCCAAGTTAAATATGGATAATAGTCAAATTAAATTTATTCCCCTAGGTGGAATTACAGGAGTTACCAAAAATATGTATCTTTATGAATATAAAGATGAAATTCTTATTGTTGATTGTGGATTAGGCTTTGCCGATGAAACAATGCTTGGCGTTGATTTACTTTTACCTGATATTTCCTATCTTTTAAAAACAAATAAAAAAATTGTCGGTATGATAATTACCCATGGACATGAAGATCACTTAGGTGCTCTTCCGTATATTTTGCCTCAACTCCCCTCATTTCCAATTTACGCAAGCCCCTTAGCCGCTGCTTTTGCCAATGAGAAATTAAAGGAATTTAACGTAAATTCAAGAGTTAAAACAGTTACTTTTGATGGAGGAGAAATTAGTCTTGGTTCTTTTAAGGCTTCATTTATTAGAATTACTCATTCTGTACCTGATACGGCAAATATTTTTATAAAAACACCGATTGGTAATTTTTACCACGGCAGTGATTATAAGTTTGATTTAACTCCGGTTGATGGTAAAAAAGTAGAGTTTAATAAAATTTCAGAAGCTTCAAAACAAGGCGTTTTATGTTTAATGTCTGATTGTTTAAGGGCTGAAAAAGATGGGTATACCCCATCGGAAATGACTCTTTTTGATAGTTTTGAAACTGAAATGAGGAAATGCCAGGGAAAGTTTCTTCTAACTACTTATTCTTCAAATATTTCAAGGCTTAATCAGGCAATTGAGGTTGCTAAAAAATTAGGTAGAAAAGTTTGTTTTGTTGGACGCTCTTTACTTAAGGCAAAAGAAGTTGCCTGCAATTTAGGTTATATGAAGCTTGATAAAAACATCGAAGTACCGGTTAGTCAACTAAAAAGATTTAAAGACAATCAACTGGTATTATTTGTTGCCGGAAGTCAGGGGCAGGAAAATTCAGCATTATCAAGAATTGCTCAAGGAGAATTTAGGGAAATAAAATTAAACCCAGCAGATGTAGTTGTCTTTTCATCAGATCCAATTCCTGGAAATGAAGTAACAATTAATGCTTTAATTGATACGATTTCAAAAAGAGGAGCAAGAGTTGTTTATTCAGAAATTAGTGATGATTTTCATGTTTCAGGACACGGAGCCTCAATGGAGTTGATGTTAATGATGGCTCTTTTAAAACCAAAAAGAGTATTACCAATTGGCGGAACGTATAAACAGATGGTTGCCTATAAACACTTAGCCAAAAGACAAGGATATCAGGATAATCAAATACTTTTACCAGATGATGGACAAGAAGTAATTTTTACTAAAGAAAATGTTAATTTTGGTAAAAAAATTGAAGCGAAAAATATTTATGTTGATCAAATTTCAGGTGAAGAAGTTGAGCATTTTGTTTTAAGAGACAGGCAAAAAATTGCCAAAGACGGAGTAGTTATAGTTTTAACAGAAATTGATTCAACTAACGGACAGATAGTTAATAATCCAACAATTGTTATACGAGGAATGGGAGCAGAGGATAGCGGTCTTATTTCACAAAGATTAACAGAAGAACTAAAAAGAGGGTTAGTTAAAAAAGATAAGGTTACAGATAGGTTTTATATTAGAAAGAAAATTGGAAGCTTAACAGAAGAATTTATTAATAAAAATATTGGTAAAAACCCACTTGTTTTACCGGTAGTTATTGAAGTTTAGGCGCAGCTGAACTGGGACTTAATACGAAGAGTCTTCCATAAACAGATATTACTCTAGTGGGTAACTTTTTTCCATTAAATTCTGCAATTCCGTCAAAAGCTTCAACGCCTCCGTCTTTATTATATGAAGGTTCACTGGTAAAAGTTATTGCATAAGCAATGCTATCAGTTTTAAAGTCTTTTTCAAAATACTCGTTTTTAAAAATATTGTTTGTTGATTCTTCATCTATCCATATTTTTGTTGGTTTTTTGTGAGTAAATAGTCTACTACCTCTTTCAGCAATTGCTTTATGAGGTTTATGTCCTCTTAATGCTTCAATCCCATCTTCAAACTTAGGATGGATAGTTGTTGCTTCAGGCATTGGTCTTGGTGCTTCTTTTGACATGTTTGCATATTATAAGATTTTTTTTGCTCTTGTCAACTTGTAGTATTTTTGAGTAGTGTATATAATTGTTTCATGCCCAGAAAAAGACATTATCGAAAAAGAAAAGTTAAATTTAACCTAAAACTTAGAAATAGTACGGTTTATTCAATTTTTTCTTTTGGGCTTCTTTTGGCAGGTGTTATACTTTTACTTTCCTTTAGTAAAAGTGAACCTACCTTTATATCAATTAGCAATTTTCAGGAAACATATTTTGGAGTAGCATCGTATCTTTTCCCCTTTCTTTTAATCTTTCTTGGCTTTTTGTTTTTACGCCTTAAATTCTTTTTATCAAGACCAAATGTTTCTGTTGGTTTTTTAATCTTTTTTATTTCTTTTCTAGCTCTTTTAAAGGGAGGAATAATTGGGAAATACCTTTTTGGGATTTTAGAAGACATAATTGCCAGTCTTGGAGCAAATATTGTTTATGTAGTTGGAGTTTTTGTCGGTCTTGTTGTCTTTTTTGATACTTCAATTGATGAGCTGGCACACATGTTTTCTGTTTTGGGTAAAAACATAAGAAGACTTATTCCAAATTTTGTAGTTAATTACTTTAAAGTTAAAAAATCTCCTTTTAAAGACACTCAAATGAAAATTAAAGGAGGAGAAAAAGATTTTGACCAATTATCAGGAAAAGATTCAGGGAAAATTCAAATCAGTAAAAAAGAAGTTCCCTTTATTTCAGATAAATTAGTTACTAATGCACCAATGAAAGAGGGGATTTGGGAATACCCCCCACTTAGTCTTTTATCAGATTCATCAGGACATAAGGCTGATAGAGGAGATGTTAAAAAAATAGCAAATACGATTGAGAAGACGTTGGGCAGTTTTGGAATTAATGCTAAGGTTGCTGAAGTAAACTTGGGTCCGGCTGTTACTCAATATGCCTTGGAAATTGCCCAAGGAACAAAAATTTCAAAAATTACTTCCCTTTCAAACAATTTAGCCTTGGCAACAGAAGCCCCAACCGGACAAATCAGAATTGAAGCACCAATACCGGGAAGAAATTTAATTGGTATTGAAATTCCAAACAGAAGTTTAGAGATTGTTACTTTAAAAACAATGCTTGGCTCAGAAAGTATGCGAAAACATAAGTCTAAGCTTGCGGTATCTTTAGGTCTTGATGTTTCAGGAAATCCATTAGTTGCAGATATTGCCAAAATGCCCCATGTTTTAGTTGCCGGAACAACCGGTTCTGGAAAATCAGTTCTTATCAACTCTTTTATTTCATCGCTTCTTTTTAGAACCTCACCTGAAGAATTAAAATTAATTTTAATTGATCCAAAAAGAGTTGAGCTGACAATGTATAACGGTATTCCGCACTTAATGACAGAGGTAATTGTTGATGTTGAAAAAATCTTAGCATCCTTAAAGTGGGCAATGGATGAGATGGACAGAAGGTATAAGACTTTTGCTGAAAGCGGAGTAAGAAACATTGATTCATATAATGAATTATCCGGATTTCAGGCAATGCCATATATTGTTATCTTAATTGATGAATTAGCTGATCTTATGGCTTTTGCTCCTGTTCAGGTTGAAGATGCAATTGCACGCCTTGCTCAAATGGCCAGAGCAACCGGAATTCATTTAGTTGTTTCAACCCAAAGACCATCAGTTGATGTTATAACCGGTCTTATTAAAGCAAATATTCCTTGTAGAATTGCCTTTAACGTATCATCAATGATTGATTCAAGAGTAATTTTAGATACTCCTGGAGCAGAAAAACTTCTAGGAAGAGGAGATATGTTATATACTCCACCGGATCAGGCAAAGCCAACCCGTATTCAAGGAGCTTTTGTTTCGGAAAAAGAAGTAAAAAGATTAGTTGATTTTCTAAAGCAAAAAGCCCCGGCTGTTCAATACACATCAGAAGTTACAGCAGAACCAATGCTTTTGAAAAAAGGAAATTTGGCAACAGGAAGTGATGGTAAAGACCCACTTTATCAAGATGTAGTCAGACTTATTTGTCAATTTGATAAAGCATCAGCATCTCTTCTTCAAAGAAGATTGTCTATTGGTTATTCAAGAGCTGCCAGGATTTTAGATCAATTGGAGGCTGACGGTTTAGTTGGGCCGGCAGAGGGTTCAAAACCAAGAGATGTAATGATAAAAAACCCCGATGATTACTTCAATTCTATAAATACAGAAAATACAACTAATGAATAAAGTTTATGATAAAGATAGGCCAAAGAATAAAAGATGCTCGCTTAGAAAAAGGATTAACAATTGATCAGATTTCAGAGATCACCAAAATTAAAGCTGTCTTTTTATCGGCAATAGAAAATGGTGAATACGATAAACTTCCATCAGCTGCCTACGCACAAGGATTTGTTAGAAACTACATAAAGTTTTTAGGCCTTCCTGAAAAAGAAACCCTAGCCTTATTTAGAAGAGAGTTTGATACTAATAAAAGTTATAAGGTTTTGCCTTCAGGTTTTGGTAAGAACAATAAGTTTTCTCTTTCAAAAATTAGAATGAAACAGTCTTTAATAATTATTATTTTAATTTTTGTATCTCTTTTCTCCTTTTTATTTTACCAATACAAAAATGCAATTTTTAATCCCTCGTTAGACATCTTTTCACCTCAGGAAAAAACTGTTTTTCAATCATCTGTAATTTTAGTAAGTGGAAAAACAGATCCTGATGTTACGGTTTTTGTTGATGATACAGCCGTAAGCGTTGATAAAGACGGTGCTTTTAAGAAAAACGTAGTTGTGCTTTCAGGAAAAACAACCATTGAAATAAAGGCAGTTAATAGCTTTGGAAAGGAGACAATTATTAAAAGAGAGGTTGAAGTAAAAGAAAGTCCTTGACTTAAATTGGTAATTAAGGTAATTTATACATATGACAGATCCTGCCCAATTAGCCTTATTTATAATCATCATTGTTTTAGCAATTCTTCTGGTGATTTTAGGAGTTCAGGTCTTCTTTATCTTAAGAGAACTAAGAAATACAGTATCTAAGGCAAATAAAGTCTTAGATGATACAGGCGTAATAACTGAAAGTGTTTCAGGTCCTGTTTCCTCACTCTCAAGTATTATGATGGGAATAAAAACAGGGGCATCAGTTGCCAGTCTTTTTAAGAAAAAGAAAGACAAAGATAAAAAAGAATAAGCTTATGGAACACAAGAGTAGTCATTTTTCAAGCGGTTTTTTGTTAGGTGCAATTATTGGTGCTGCTGTGGTTTTTTTGGTAGGAACAGAAAAGGGAAAAAAGGTTTTAAAACTAATTGCAGATGAGGGATTAAGAAATATTACAGAATATATTGAAGAAGACGATTTATCAGATGAAGTTTTAGAAGAAGTAGAGCCGGTTGAAGAGGTTGTTGAGGAACCTAAAAATATAAAACAAGAGAAAGAAGCCCCGGTAAAAAAAAGTAAAAAAAGATTCTTCAGAAGAGTTAAATAGCTTGACAAAAAAACCTTAGGGAATATAATATTGCAACTGCCTCTAATATATTTAATTTATGCCAAAAAGCGCAGAGCAATTTATTTTTTCTATTTTTCCATCGGAACGATATGTAAATAAACAATGCAAGCTTAGCAATGGTAAAAGCTGTATGTATCTTCAAAAAGAAGGCAATAATCATACTTGTCAAAAATACGGACCATTAAGAGAATTAGCGGATATAACAAGTGATAAAGAGAGCCTAGAAAGCAAAGAAAAAGGAGCTGCTTGTAATGGAGTTATTGGGTTTATAATGGAGCATCAAGGTATACTAAGGGGAAATTGGGTTGAAACCGTATCTCCTTTAGGAAATTACCACATGGGAAAACTGGAAGAAATAGGCTTAGAAAACGGAGAAATAATAATAAAGGTTGATAAAGCAAGTTTTTGCTTACCGGAATTAGATGCCCTTGTTAGAGTAGAAGAGAAAGATGAGCAATTGATTATTGGATCAAGAGAAAATTCAGCTTATATTGGAGAAGCAAGAATATTTTTTAAGGGTTAAATTCCGTATTTTTGCCTGTTGGCGTTATGTTCCTCAAGAGTTTCTGCGTAATGATTATTACCATCTTTATCTGAAAGATAATAGAGGTAATTAGTGTTTGCTGGATTTACAACCGCTTCAAGCGCTAAAAACCCGGGATTTGCAATTGGTGTTGGAGGAAGCCCGGCATTTTTATATGTATTATATGGGGAATTAAGTTTTAAATCAGTTGAGGTTAAGCTTTTTTTCCACCATCTGTTTTCATCTTCCTGAAATCCAAGTGCATATTGAACAGTAGCATCTATTTGAAGAGCCATGCCAATTTCTAAGCGGTTTAAGATAACTGAAGCAACTAAAGCTCTATCGCTATCATGTCTTGCCTCCCGCTCAACCATAGAGGCAATAGTAACTATTTCATCTTTGGTAAAGCTTTTAAGGCTTGGTCCTGAAAGCTCCTGGTATTTTACTTCAAAGTTTTCTGTCATTTTTTCAATTATTTGATCAATAGTTGATTCCCTGGCAAAAAGGTAAGTGTCCGGAAATAAATAACCCTCTTTTGCCTTAAGAGATGTTCTCCATGATTCATCAAAGGTAGGAAGAGTTTCTTTAAATATATCAGCAATTTCATCTGCTCTTTTACCCTCAGGAATTGTAACCCAAATATCTAAAGTTCCATGAGTTAGAGCTTTTATAATCTCTTCAGTTGTCATAGAGGGATTAAGCCTAAATGAGCCGGCTTCAATTTTTTTATCGTAATTTAATTGCTTGGTAAGAAGAAAAAAAACAGTGGCATCTCTTATTAAACCCTCTGTTTTTAAATTATTAGCAATTTCCCTTAAACCTGCTCCTTTTTCGATGACAAAGATTTTTGCGGTATTATCTTGTTTATTAACAGAAGCTAATCCGTTTCTCCACCAAGAAGCAAGTCCTCCGGCAATAACTGCTATTAATACAATTAAAATTAAAATTCTCTTCATTCTATTGTCTCAACAGGAAAGTTTTTGACAGACTCTTTTCCTTCTTTAAGATTATACATGCTTTCACTGTATATTGTATAGACTATTTCTCCTTTTTCAACTTTTTCACCAATTTTTTTATTTAAGTAAATTCCTGCCCCTTTTTGAGTAGGAGCACCTAAGATTTTAACAATATAGGTAATGTTTTTACTATTAATTCTTTTTATTATTCCTTTTTTTTGTGCTTTAATATGAAAAAGGTGTTTCCCAGGTTTTAATTTTTCAGCATCAACCGCTTTTTTTCCTCCCTGGGCTTTAACAATCTCTTCAAATTTTTTAAAAGCCTTACCGCTTTTTAAAAGTTCGGTTGCAAAACCAAAACCATTTCCGTATTTTTTCTTAACATCAACTTGGGTTTTTTTAGGAGCGTCTTTTAAGCAAAGGTCTAAAAGTGATCCGGCAAGATTAATGCTTCTAATTTCTAAATCTAGGGGCCTATCTTTTTTCTGCTGTAAAACCTTAAGTGATTCTTTTACTTCTAAAATCGGTCCAATTCCTCGTCCTGCCGGCTGATCGGTTTTGTGGATTAATACTTTTATTTTTATCTTAAATCTTTTGGCAAGATCCATAAATCTATCTTTTAAGATTTCAGCGTCTTTTAAATTTTCTACCTTTACCATGTCTCCATAGGGAAGATCAATTACTACATGGTTTGAACCAAAGGCAATTTTTTTTGCCATTATTGAAACTAAAATCTTATCATAGCTTTCAAAAAGAAGCGGTTTTTCAACCCTGATTAAAATATCATCTGCCGGAGCTAAATTAAAACTTCCTCCCCAGACAATACAGCCATTGGTTTTTCTAACAATTTTGTAGATTTTTTCAATTGTTAATTCAACCGGTGCTAAAACCTCCATGTCATCAGCTGTTCCACCTGGTGTTGTAATTGCTCTTGATGAACTTTTAGGAATTTTAAATCCGGCAGCGGCAACAATTGGAACTACAATTAGAGTTGTTCTGGTTCCTGGGACTCCGCCAATTGAATGTTTATCAGCAACAATTCCTTTAAAATCAAGTTTTTCTCCTGTTTCAACCATGGCTTTAGTTAAATAGTATAGTTCTTTACTGGTAAAGCCTTTTGAATAACCTGAAGCTGCAAAATAGGTAGTTAAAACAGGACTAAGCCTTTCATGTGCCATTTCATCCATAATGGCAAAAATTTCCTTATAATTTAGTCTTTTACCAATTAATTTTTTTCTAATTGCGCTTAGCGCTAAAGCTTCTTGGGTCATTTAATATCCTCCTTTTACTTGCTCAATTATCATTTTTATAATTGATTTTATTGATTTTAAAAGAAAATACAAAACAGTGTAAATTGCCCGATAGACAAACGGTGCGATTTGTTTTAAAAAAGTTATGAATTTATTTTCTTCTCTCATAATTTTTGTATCATTGCTTTAATAATTAATCTTTTCCAGGTTGTTCCGGGTGGCGTACAGGTAACTA
Organism: uncultured Gammaproteobacteria bacterium; assembly: GCA_964523705.1. Classification (GTDB taxonomy): domain Bacteria; phylum Patescibacteriota; class Microgenomatia; order Levybacterales; family UBA12049; genus CAYWVK01. Next base: position 158,156 of record CAZFYA010000001.1, on the reverse strand, counting down.
AGCTTAAATAACTATCAGAATAGTTTTGCTCAAAAATTGAAGTATCCTCAGGGTCTGTAACAATGGTATTAATAATTTTATAACTGTAGGTTATGTTTTCAACTGTTACTTTAATTTCATCTCCAACTTCTAATTTATAGGCATTGGCAAAAACTGTTTTATAATCTTTTGGATTATATAACTGGGGAAGAGTTGAATGTCCAAAAATAACGGCATTCCCTTTACTTGGTGGAATTGCTGTTCCCTGATAATTTACCAAGTGCTTACTTAAGTCATAATCATTAGTTGAAACTACTAAATCTTTTAAATTAAGCTTTGGAATAGAAATTGTATAACTATCAATTTTTCGCTCATCATCTTTAATATTTGGATTATAGGTTGGAAACCAGTTTTGAGCATTTTGATAATTAACGCCGGTTAAATTATGTGATGCTTCAGTTAATAAACTGTTAATTGTTTGATTGCTCACAATATTTACCTTAGGAATTGGTGAGGCAATGTTTTGGCTTGCAAAAACAGGGGCAAAATATATTTGCCAGGAAATAAAAGGGAAAAATACATAAATTAAAATAAAAATGCCAAGAAGTACTATTAAAACACTTAATGTTTTAAAAACATTAATACCTTTTTTAAAAAACCTTTGCTTTCGGTAGTATTTTTTACTCATTAACTTTGGTGACAATTTCTATATTATTGGAAAACTTGGGCAGATAGTTGGTTAGAAACGGAAGAGGAAGAGAAGGATTAATATCTACATCAACAACTTGAGAAATGTCTAAAAGCATATTTTTTGCTTCTTCTTTTGATTTACCGCTGATGTTTTTAGCAAGTTCTTCTTTTTTAAGACTTGGTAAAAGAGGAGCTTTAATCTTTAAAGTTGCAGAAACAGTGTCGCTATCTTCATCTTTTTCTTTAATGTCTTCAACATCCACTTTAATGTTTTTTTCATCTATTTCCATTTTTCCTAAAAGCTCTTTATCAAGAAGAGATTTGGTAAAAGATAATAAATCTTCTTTTGAATAGGATAGTCCCTGAAAAAGAACCGTTGCTTCAAGATTAAGCTTTGAAGACTCATCTCCAACTTCCTTATCAAAGTTTTCTTCATCAACTTCAGATGAAATTACAACCGGAAGTAAAACCTCTTTTTCGCTATTAATTTTTTTAGTTAATTCTTCTAATGCCTCTTCTTTCAGTTTTTCAACAATTTCTGTTAGTAGTTTTTCACTGTCTTCTTCTGCTACTACGGTTATTTCTTTTTTAGTTCCGCCTGAAAATGCACTTTCGTTTTTGGCAATAATATCTCCCGGGGATAAATTGCCAACTGAAAATTTAGCACCTGATGGAAGATTACTTTCCTTACCAATATTTTTAGCAGTTACTTTTCCCTTAGCAGTTGCCGGGTCTTCACTGGCATCAGCAGATGAAGATGCAACTGAAACATCTTCATCAAGAGTAAAATCAATATCATTTGATGAAGTAAGTACAGTTCCCTTAGCAATTGTTTTTTTAGAAGTAAAACGACTGAAAAAAGTTACTTCTCCTTTTGCTTTTTCTCCGGTTTCTTTTTTACCGGTTGTTGAGGTTGAGACTGAATCTTTAAGAGAGGCTTCAATAAACTTACCAAAAATTATTTTTTCATCAACGTCTGTTGTTTCTGCTGAAAAAGTAACATCTTGTTTTTCCTCCTCAAGTTTTGGATTTAACGTTAAAACTACTTCTGTTTTTAAAGTGAAGAAAGAAATTACATAAACTGCAATAATGGCAAGGATTACTAAAAGGGGAATTGCAATAAATTTATTTCTTAACAAAAGTAGTGCTCCTTTATTTCCGGGAAGTCTTAATTTTTTAAAAATAGAGGAAAAGAAAAGAGGAATAACAGTAAGTATTTTTGTAAAAATATTTTTTCCTCTTTTTCTTTCAATACCATATTCTTCTTCATCTTCTTCATCATGTTGCTCAACTGCGGTTAGGGGAGCTTGGTGGATTTTTAATTCTTCTTTACTTTCTTTTTGTTCTTCTTTTTTATCCTTGTCTTCTTCTTTTAATTCTTCCTTTTCTTTTTCTTCTTCCTCTTTTTCAAGTCCCTTTTTAGCAGGAGGTATGTTTACTACGTCTTCATTTTCAATAAAGCCGAATTTTTCAATTGAATCTTCATTTTCAACAAAGTTTATTTCTTCCTCTTTCTCTTCTCCTTCTTTCTCCTCTTCTTTTTCCTCACTCTCTTCTTTTTTTTCTTCTTCGTCTTTTTTAGGAGATGCTTCATCTTTATATTCCATTTTTTCAAAAGAGGGAAGTTCCTCTTTTTCTTCTGTACTTTTAAGAGGACCTTCAGATATTATTTCAAAACCCATCTTGCTTGCTGCACCCTGCAAGATTGCTTTGGCATCAAAGCCTTTAGGAAGAGAAATAATTTGTGGGAGATGTAAAAAGGGAAGAGCTTTGCTCCATTTATGATGGATAAATTTTTGCGATAAGTCTTCATCTTCTCCGTTGTATAAAATTACTTTTGATGGGAGTACATCTGGTATTTCTAAATGTTTAAGAAGTACATCAGTGGTAAAGGCAGGGTTTTCATGAATTTCAGATGATTTTGTCTCTAAAATTTTCCCGGCCTTAACCAAAGATACTGAAACATAAGCTTTTCCAACTTCAGCTAAAATTGCAGATAGGGGAATTCCTTCTTCTTTTTTTAAAAAGTCAGTAATTGCCTCAGTTATAGTTATAAAGCCAATTGGAGAAAGGCCTAATTCGTCACTAATTTTTTTAAGTCTTTCAAGATACTCTTTTTTTATCTTATCTTCTGCTATCCAACCTTCTTTTAAACCAAAGAGTGTTTTTAAAGTACTACTGTCTTCCGGAACATTCTCCTCTGCTTTTGAAATTGCTTTATCTGAAACACTAAGTAGTTCTTCAAAAGTAGCCTCTTCAATATTTTTTTCAAAAGATGCTTCCCCCTCACCAACAACTTTAGCTGCTGTTCCTGTCTGTTCAAAGATTACAGCAATTGCTTTTTCATGGCGAAGTAAAAACGCTAAATAAAACTCTGGCTTTTCTTTTTTTTCAAACATTTTTGAAAACGGAAGTTTCATAATTTTTTAATCGACTTTTGCGTAAATTCTTCTAAGGCCCTTGCCAATATTCTCCTGCTTTATTATCTTAAAGCTTTTTAACTTTCCTGTAAAATCAACATGAGGTCCACCACAGATTTCTTTAGAATAGTCTCCAACTGAATATACTTTTACCCTGTCCTCATATTTCTTGCTAAAACTACCCAAAGCCCCTATTTTTTTTGCTTCTTCTAATGCTAAAACCTCATAGGTTACTTTTAAGTTTTGTTTAATAATCTTATTTACCTCATCTTCAACCGCTTTAATCTCTTCATCTGTTAATTTATCAGAATAGTTAAAATCAAATCTAACTCTTTCATCGGTTATGTTTGAGCCCTTCTGTGATACCTCTTCTCCTAAAACATTTCTTAAAGCAATATGAAGCAAATGAGTTGCTGTATGTCCGGCAATTGTTTTTTTTGAGGAGTCGGCAAGTCCTCCCTTAAATCTTTTCTCAGCGCCTTTTTTAGAAAGCTTTTGGTGTTCTTCCATTTTCTTTGAGAATTCCTTTTCATCAAAGACAAAGCCTAAGCTTCTAATTTGAGTTGGGGATAGGCCATGGGTTGAATACATTTTAAATGCCTCACTAGCTGATATTTCTCTAACTTCAGAAGTTGAGTCATCTTTTGTTTTATGAAGTAGTTTTACTGCTTCATCAATTGTCTTTTTATATCCTCCTTCTTCTTCTAAAACCGTTAATTTTATTTCTCCCCATTTTTCGATCAAGAAGGGGTCAGTCTCTTTGTATTGCTCAATTATTGCTTCTAAAAGTTTAGTTATATCTTTTCCACCTAAAGTTTTAAAATTATCAAAAGAGCGTCTTAATAATCTTCTTAAAATATATCCGTGTTCTGTTTTTGAAGGTTTAATATTTGATGAAATGATAAAACAAGAGGCTACTAAATGATCTGTAATTATTCTCATTTCTTTTTTATGTTCCTCATATTTTTTACTAGTTTCCTTTTCAATTGCTAAAATTATTGGAGAAAATAAAGAGGTTTGAAAAATATCATCTTTTCCCTCAATTGAGGCAAGTAGTCTTTCAACTCCTCCACCAAAGTCGACGTTTTTTTGTGGCAATTCTTTAAAACCACTATCTGTCTTTTGGTATTGAATAAAGACAGCGTTTCCAATTTCTAATAGATTGTTATTTCCAAAATCATAAAATACTTCAGTGTCCGGTCCGCCAATTTCTCCAATTGGCATATTCTTTGGTTCTCCGGATCTTGACCACCAATTCTTATCTGTTCCATAAACAAGAATTCTATCCTTTGGATTTAATCCTTCGATGTTTAATATCTCTGTCCAAATCTCTTCAGACAAGGTATCTCTTTGAATGTTTTCAAAGCCTTTAAAAATTGAGATATATAGCTTTTCTTTTGGTAGTTTTAATTCTTTAGTTAAAAATTCCCAAAACCAGGGGATTTCTTCTTTTTTAAAATAATCTCCTAAAGACCAAGTTCCAAGCATTCTAAAAAAGGTTGTATGAGAGCTGTCACCAACTTCATCAATGTCTTGTGCTCTAAAGCAATTTTGTACATTAACTAATCTTTTTCCTAAAGGATGAGCTTCTCCTAAAAGGTAGTTTACTAAGGGTTGCATTCCGGATGAGGTAAAAAGGGTAGTTGGGTCGTTTTCAGGAACTAAAGGGGAGTTAGGAATTCTTTTATGTCCTCTTTTTTCAAAAAAAGAAATGTAGATATCAATTAATTCTCTTGCTGTCATTAGCTAAATTATATCACGATTAAGCTTACTATTTGCATTGCCTAAAAACAGGTGATATATTCATTTTGATGGCAGAAAAAGAGAAAAAGGATTATAAAAAGTATGTTTGCAAAAACCACAATCATGGTGGTGGAAGTGCAGTATATGGTTTGGGATTTGTCGGAGCAGCAATTTACTTTATTCAACATGCAGAAACCTTTGGAGCAGGAGTCCTAGGAATTCTTAAAGCAATAGTCTGGCCCGCCTTTCTTATCTACAAGGCCCTCGAAGTATTTGGATTTTAAGTACAAAAACCTCTTTATATTATTTAATAAATTTCTTTACGAGATTTAATTAAAGTGGTATTATAAATTTGAAATTAAGATGAAAAAACAGGCCTTAAAAGAATCATATTTTAAAAAAGATGAAAAAAGACAATTAGGTCAGTTTTTTACAAAAAAATCAGATTATGTTTTATTTGGCTTAGGTAAGTTTATTAAGGGAAAAATAGTAGTAGATCCTTTTGCTGGAAATAGAGATCTAATAAAATGGGCAAAAAAACATGGTGCTTCTTCAATAGTTGGATACGAAATAGCTAAAAATTTAGTTGATAACAAAGAGGTATTTTTAAATGATGGAATTAAATATCCTAAGAAATACAAATTTTTATTAACTAATCCGCCATATCTTCACAAAAATAAAGCTTCCCAAAAAACAAAAATTGATTATTTTTCCGGCTTAAACAGTAGCTTTGAAGATTTATACCAAGTTTCTATAAATTCAGTTCTTGATTCAGAAGAGGGAATTATGATAGTGCCACTAAATTTTTTGTCTGCTAAAAATTCGAAGAAAATTAGAGATTTATTTTTTAAAAAATTTAAAATAGAAAAATTAAATATTTTTTATGAAAAAGTTTTTGAGGATACAACATATAATGTAATATCTTTTTATTATAAATTGAAAAAAGATGATAGCGAGACAAATGAAATAGATGCATTGATTTTTCCAGAAAAAAAGGAAATTAAATTAAAACTAGAAAAAAAATATGGATGGAGAATGGGTGGCGAGTTTGATAATAAGATCTCAAAAGTTAAAAACATACTTGGAATTTATAGACTAACAGAAGACATGCTTAAAAAAGGAAAATATAAAATAAAATTAGCCTATAATCACGTAAAAGAGGTTAATGAATACACAATAGACGATAGTTTATTTAAAAGAATAAGCAAGAATATAATTCTGTTAAAGGCCATTGATACAAAAAATAAAGATAAGATTATGCTTGAGGACATCAGAAAATATGAAGTTTCAGGATTAGTAGGAAAACAAACTTCACGAAACATGGCCTATTTGCTGTTCAAAAAAGATTTAGATATACAAACACAACGAAAGATTATTGACTATTTTAATAATGAATTAAACAAGGCAAGAAGTGAACATTTATCTTTTTTCTTGACTAATTTTAGAGACAATAATAGAAAAAGAATAAGCTTTGACTTTTCGTATAAATTAATTAATTACGTTTATTTTAATAAGGTATATAAAAAAAATTCTTATTTTAACTCCGAGCAAACAAGAATAAACTTATAACTTGTTGTATAATACGCAATTGCAATGAATAAATGGACTAAAAAAAGCCTTGAGTTAGCAAATTCAAACGGATATTTAGACAAATTGTTGGAAATTTACCCAATAGGCGAGGGGCTCGAAAGAAAAATTGATCAAACACTTAGGGATGAGATCAAAAAGGCTTATCTTAAAAAAGATAAAAACGAATTACTCAGTAAAGTGCTTCTTCTTAAAAGATTTCCGTTTAATAATTCGTATGTTGCATCACTGAGAAAGCATAAGCATTTAGTGGATAAAAATCCTAAGATTGTGAACATTATTGCTAAAAAGCTTTTTGAAATCGGAGAAAAAGGAATAATTAAACTTTCTTCTACTCCAAAATCTGATTCCAGGAGATATGGACCCTGTTTTCGTGCTTGGTTAAAAAAAGAAAAATATCCCTTTTACAATAAAAGAGACTTTAAAAAAACAAAATACGGATTTTTAGAAGGTTCAGACAGAAAGTTATCGGAATATGCAAAAGAAGAACTAGGCATAAATTATCTTGAAAAAGGAATTGATGCACTTTTTAAAACAGATAAGCATTTTTTTATAATTGAAGCAAAGTTTATCACAGACGACGGAGGAACCCAGTTAGGTCAATTTAGAAGCGCTGTTAGCATAGCAAATATTAATTCTAAAAAAACAGAAGGAATTACCATTATAGATGGTATTCCTTGGTTTGAAAGCAATACAGAAATGCATAGAACAATTAAGACATCAAATAAACTGATTTTTAGTGCATTTTTATTAAAAGATTTTATAAAAGAGAACTCTTAAAGCAATAGTCTGGCCAGCCCTTTTATCTACAAAGCCCTCGAAATATTTGGATTTTAAGCTTGACTTCTTAATATATTTGTAGTTCTATTAATTTATGCCTACACCAACACCATTTCAAATGGACTATGAAAAGATACTAATTCAACCGATGCTTCAATCATTTCCTTTAGTACTCAATCTTTATTCTCAAATAATTATTAAAAATTGGTGGTTATTTGTTTTACTTTTAGTCATGATGATCACTATAATAGCTATTAAAATTTATAACTATCAAAGAATAAGAAAAGCAGGGATCTCTGAGGTGGATAAAATGTCGGGAGTGGATTTTGAGGTATTTCTTACAAGTTTATTTACTAAATTAGGATATAGTGTAAAACAAGTTGGGAGAACAGGAGATTTAGGCTCAGATTTAATTATTGAAATGAATGACCTAAAAATAGCAGTTCAAGCAAAAAGATATAAAAATAAAGTAGGACCAGATGCCATAAGAGAGGTTAATACGGTTATTAAGCCTAGGAACTGTGATCTAGGTATGGTTGTGACTAATAGTAACTATACAAATGAAGCTATGTATCTAGCTAAAAAAAACAATATTACTCTTTGGGATAGAAATGATTTAATTAATAATATACTCAAAACTAAAACTTCTTGATTCCTTGTTTTAAAAAAGTCTATATTTCAATTAGGTGTTTTTAGTCTTTTAGAGGTTAGGAATTAGGAGCACACAGGATATTCCCGCATTCTCAAGGCATAACCACGTAAAATTACTATATAAATTTTCCTATTAAAGTCGTATAATCTTTCTATGTATAAACTATCCCCATCAGATTTTGCTTATCTTTATGAAGAATGTAAATGTTGTTATTATTTAAAGGTAAAACATGGTATTTATCGTCCTTCATCTCCTTTCCCAGGAGTTTTTACAGCTTTAAATACAAGACTTCAAAATGCATTAATAGGGCAGGATTTAAGATTATTATCTAAGTTTTTACCAGAGGGAACTGTTGAAAGCCAAGAAGGCTTTGTTGAATCAAAGATAATTCCCCAAACAAAAATATATATTAAAGGAAAATATGATTTATTAGTAAAACAAAAGAACGGTACGTATTTAATTATTGATTTTAAAATAAGTCAGCCAACAGAGGAGAAGATTGCTAAGTACCAAACACAGCTTCAAGCATATCATTATGCTTTTGAAAATCCAGCAAGGGGGATACCAAAAGAGATAACAAAACTTGGTCTTGTTATTATGTATCCTGATAAAACAAAATTTGAAAACGGAAAAGCAATTATTGATTTTCCACCTCAATGGTTAGAGGTTGATATTAAAAAAGATTCCTTTTTAGAATTTATTGGAGAAATAAATAAATTATTAGAAGGTAAACCACCAGTGGAAAATCCTAATTGTTCATGGTGTAAATATAGGCATCTTGGGGAAAAGGTGTATCATAAGAAAACTTAATTATCCTATATCTTTATACCGCTATATCTATTAAAAATTGCTATTACTTTTTCTCCTGGTTTTCCTTCTTGTTTTTGGGTTTCTTTCATTTTTTCACGTAGTAATTCAAAATTACCGGTTAAGTAGCAGTGTTGAAATTGATAAGGCGGGAGAAAATCAACAAGCTCGGAGATATCCAAGCAAAGATTTTTCATTTCACTATTGTTAACTTTTTCTTGATCAATAAATCTTCCAAGTGGACTATATTTTAAAAGCATTGAGTAAACCAGTGTTAATTTTGTAGCTTCGTTTAGTTTCTCATTTACAATATCCTGTTCTCCTGTTTTAGTATCAGTATAAATAATTGAAAAACCTTGTCTTTCTTCAACAGTTTTACCATAATTTCTTATTCTAATTTCCTGGCTGGTTATTAAATCCAAAGATGCGCAAAGCAATGAAAATGTGTGAGGTAAGATATATTCGTATTCAGGGCTAGAGGGGTTTACATGATTATTTGTATCGTGGTCTTCTGTATCAACATTCCAAATTATTTCTAGATTATCCCTAGAAAGAAAAGCTTTTAAATCATCTTTTTTAGTTTTTCCTGTTCTTAAGAAGGCTTCATCTTTATCTCCGACAGGAACCAGGTAGTCCCTGATATCAAAGCCCTTTCTGTATTCAGGAGGAATTGCTTCAAGCGCTTTTTGTACAAGTGAAATTGTCAAAGAGTAGATTGGGTTTTCTTCTTCGAAAATAGCTAAGTCTTCTTTATGAAGAAGTCTATCTTCAAATAATTGCTGTCTTCTATCAATTAAATCATCTTCCAAAAACTCATAAACATGGGTAAAAAACGGCAATGTTCTTTTAAAAACAGCTTCTGAAACACTTCTTGCTTTGTCTTGAAACTCTTGCTGCTCATTAATAAATTTTTGTCGTTCTTCTTTTGGTCTTGTTAAAAAATCTGCTTGTACGTCAGGGTCGCTGAAGTTTAAAATAATCCCTTCCTTAGATGGATAAGAAGGCAGCGGTTTCATTTCTGCTTGTGATGGCATAAATGCTAAAAGGTAATTATACTGCAATAATTTTCACATATCAATTTACCTCTTGACAGCTATAATAGGCTGTGATATAAACCTAATACTTTCATTAGAAAATTAACGGACGAAAGTCTGGTTGATTTTTTTTGTATTTCTAAAGAATTTATCTAAAGATTTTTCAAATGCCAAAGAAGAGTAATAAAAACAACAAAGAGAGTAAAACTCTTGTCAGAAAGAATTGGGGCAAAACATATTCCTCATTACCAAAATTAGATCTTCTTTCAATCCAGAAAGAATCATATAAGTTGTTTATAGAAAAAGGCATTAAAGATGTATTAGGTGAAATATCCCCAATTGAAGATTTTACAGAGAAAAACTGGACACTTATTCTTAAGGACTACAGGTTTGGAAAGCCTTCTAATACCCCTGAGACTTGTCTTCTTAAAGGACTAACCTTTGACGCCCCACTTTACGTAAACGCAACCCTAATTAACAAAAAAACCAACGGAGAAATAAGCCAGGAAGTATTCCTAGGTGATATTCCACAAATGACAAAAAGAGGAACATTTATTGTTAATGGAATTGAAAGAGCAGTTGTAAATCAATTGGTCAGATCTCCAGGAGTATACTTTACAGCAGTTCAGGATAATGTAACCGGAAAAAACTTATACATGGGAGAAATCAGACCGGTTCATGGTTCATGGCTTGAGTTTACAACCACCAGGCATGAAACCATTATGGTTAAGATTGACAGAAGAAGAAAGTTTTTAGCATCAACCTTTTTAAGAGCAGTTGGTTTATCCTCAAATGAAGATATTAAGGAGAGATTTAAGGAATTAGAAGCAGATGGAAAAACCTCCTTTATTGATAATACTTTACAAAAAGACGACACAGTTGATTCAGATGAAGCAGTTGTTGAAATCTTTAAGAAAATGCACCCAGGAGAACCAATTGTTATTGATAAGGTAAAAGAAAACTTTAACGGCATGTTTTTTAATAACAGAAGGTATGATTTAGGAACTGTTGGAAGATATAAGATAAATAAAAAACTAAAAGATGCTTCAGGTTTTAATCAAGCAGATGAAAATACCAGGATTTTAACCATTGATGATATTGTTGGTACAATTGCAACCTTAATTGAGCTTGCCAAAGGCGGAGACGGAGTTGATGATATTGACAGTCTTGCCAATAGAAGAGTTAGATGTGTTGGAGAATTAGTTGCTACAACTGCTTTTAGAATCGGAGTTTTAAGACTTGAGCGAAGCATTAAAGAGAGAATGAGTTTAATTCAGGCAGATGCGCCAATTTCAATTGCCAACCTTATTAATGCCAGACCAATTATGGCTTCAATTAATGAATTCTTCAGAACCTCACAGTTATCCACAATTTTAGACCAAACAAATCCCTTATCAGAAGTTGACAATTTAAACAGATTAACTGTTATGGGAACAGGTGGAATTTCAAGAGAAAGAGCAGCCTTTTCAATCAGAGACATTAATTCTTCCCAATACGGAAGAATTTGTCCTATTAGAAGTCCTGAAGGACCAAATATTGGCCTTGTAACTTACATGTCACTTTATTCAAGGGTTAATCCATTTGGTTTTTTAGAGACACCATATAGAAAAGTGGTTCATACTAAAAAGGGTAAAAAGACTACTTCTAAAGCAACCAATGAAATCGTCTACATGACAGCCGATGATGAGCGAAAACACTATATTTCTCATGCTGAAGTATTAGGAGAAGACGGAACAATTAAAAGCGAGCGTGTTCCGGCAAGATACAGAGGAGAGTTTTTAGAGGCTGAAAAAGAGAGAATTGAATATGTTGATATTGTTCCAAGACAAGTTGTTGGAGCAGCAGCTTCTTTAATTCCATTTGTAAGCCATGATGAGGCCAATAGAGCCCTAATGGGAACCCACATGCAGTGCCAGGCAGTACCACTTGTTAAACCTGAAAGCCCGGTGGTTGGAACAGGTATGGAAAAAGAAATCTCCCAAGTTATGGGAAGAGTAGTTCTTGCTCCATTTGATGGCACAATTACATATGCCGATGCAACAAAAGTAATAATTAAGGGAAAAGGGAAAGAAGAAGAAACATATTTAGTTGATTCATTTAGAAGAACTTCTCAAGCAACTGCCTATACTCAAAGAACAGTTGTTAAAACCGGACAAAAAGTTAAAAAAGGTGATTTATTAATTGATGGACCGGCATCAGATGAGGGAGAATTGGCTTTAGGTAGAAATCTTTTAATTGCCTATACCTCATTTGACGGACTAGGCTATGAAGACGCAATTGTCATTTCTGAAAAATTGGTAAAAGAAGATGTTTTAACTTCAATTCACATTGAAAAACACGAAGCAGCAGTAGTTGAAACAAAACTAGGACCTGAAGAAACAACCAGAGATATTCCAAATGTTTCAGAGGAGGACTTGGCAAACTTAGATGAAGAAGGAATTGTAGTTGTCGGCTCAGATGTTTCATCAGGAGATATTTTAGTTGGAAAAATTGCACCAAAGGGTGAAACTGAATTAACAGCAGAGGAAAGACTATTAAGAGCTATCTTTGGAGAACAGGCAAGAGATGTAAGGGATACATCTTTGAGGATGCCTCATGGAGAGAGGGGTACTGTTATTAATGTTCAAATTTTAGATAGGAAAAAAGGCGATGAATTAGAACCCGGAACAATTAGAAAAATAATTGTTGAGGTTGCACAACTTCGACACGTTGTAATTGGAGATAAATTAGCCGGAAGACACGGAAATAAAGGTGTAATTTCAAGAATCTTACCTGAAGTTGACATGCCACGACTTGCTGATGGAACACCGGTTGATATTATCATTTCTCCAATTTCAGTACTGGCCCGTATGAATTTAGGACAGCTATTAGAAGCTCATTTAGGCTGGGCAGAAAAAGGATTAAAAGGAAAGGTGGGTATTCCGGCTTTTGAAAAAATTGAGGAAGATAGAATTGTTGATGACTTAAAAAAAGCAGGGCTTCCAGTTGATGGAAAAGCGATTCTTTTTGACGGAAGAACAGGTGAGCCTTATGAAAAACCGGTTGTAGTTGGGCTTGAATACATGATGAAGTTAATTCACATGGTTGAGGATAAAACTCACGCAAGAAGTACTGGTCCATATTCTTTAGTAACACAGCAGCCACTTGGTGGAAAAGCCCAAATGGGAGGACAGCGTCTAGGAGAAATGGAGGTTTGGGCTCTTGAATCACATCGGGCAAGGTATACTCTTCAGGAAATGTTAACTATAAAATCAGATGACGTAGTTGGAAGAGCAAAAGCCTTTGAGGCAATTGTTAAAGGAACAGATATTCCAACTCCTAAGATTCCTGAGAGCTTTAAAGTATTAATTAAAGAATTAGCAGCTCTTGGCTTAAACGTTACTCCGGTTGGTGCTCAAGTTGAGGAAGAAGAAAAAGAAGAGCCATTAGCTGAAAAAGAGAAAGAAGAAAAAGTTGAGGAAGAAGTAGAAAAAGAAGCAGAAGAAATGGTAAAAGAGCTTGGCGGAAGCGAAATGGTTGCCGAAGGATTAAAAACCGGCAGTGAAGGAGAGGGAAAATAAATGAATAATACTAAAAAACAAAAAGACATTAACATTTTAGATTTTAATTCATTAAAAATACTTCTGGCTAAAAAAGAAGATATTTTAAACTGGTCATACGGTGAGGTCACAAAACCTGAAACCATAAACTATCGAACACTAAGACCTGAAAAATCCGGTCTTTTTGATGAGAGAATTTTTGGACCAACTAAGGACTGGGAATGTTATTGTGGAAAATACAAAAGAATCAGAAACAGAGGCATAATTTGTGATAAGTGCGGAGTTGAGGTTACTTTATCAAGAGTTAGAAGAGAACGAATGGGACACATTAATTTGGCGGCTCCGGTTGGACATGTCTGGTTTTTTAAAGGTCCATCATCTGCGCTTCCTTTAATTTTGGACATGTCTCAAAAAAGCCTTGAGTCAGTAGTTTATTACGCAGCCTACTTAGTAACTAACATTGATGAAGAAGAGAAAAAAGAAGCTATAAAAACATTGGAGAAAAGTATTCAAGAAAGAAAAGTTGATCAGGAAAAACTTTTTAAAGAAGAAGAAAAGAGAATTGAAAAAGAAATAAGTGAAAAGAAAAAAGATTCAAAAGAAATTAAAGTTAGAAAAGAACAAAAAGAACTGATTGCCGAGGAGATTGAACTTCAGAAAAAACAAAAAATAGCCTCATTCATGGAAAAATTGTCAGCTGAGAATAAAAAACTCGAAGAAATATATGACGCCTTAGGAAAACTGATTAAAAGCTTAAAAGTCGGTAGTGTTTTATCAGAAGATGAATACTTTAAGATTTTAGAATATAATTTGCCAATCTTTTTTGACATTAAAACCGGAGCTGAGGGGATTTCAGATTTAATCGGAAAAATTAAACTGGATGAACTAATTGTTGATTTAAGAAAAGAAGCTGAAAAATCAAAAGGACAAAAATACTTAAAAATCATAAAAAGATTAAGGCTTTTAGAAGTAATGCGAAAAGCAGGAGTATCACCTGCTGATATCATTTTTACAGTTCTTCCGGTAATCCCACCGGATCTTCGACCAATGGTTCAGTTATCAGGTGGAAGATTTGCAACTTCTGATTTAAACGATTTATACAGAAGAGTAATTAACAGAAATAACAGGCTTAAGCACTTAATTTCTCTTGGTGCACCGGAAATTATCTTAAGAAATGAAAAAAGAATGCTTCAGGAAGCTGTTGATTCTTTAATTGATGCATCACAAAGAACAGGACAAATGGTCTCATCTCCTTTAAGATCACTTTCTGACATGCTTAGAGGAAAACAGGGAAGATTTAGACAAAACTTACTTGGAAAAAGAGTTGACTATTCAGGAAGATCAGTTATTGTTGTTGGACCTGAACTTAAGATTTCAGAATGTGGATTACCAAAAGAAATGGCTTTAGAGATGTTTAAGCCGTTTGTTTTAAGAGAAGTAATTGTTAGGGGATTTGCTCCAAATATTAAGAGTGCAAAAAGATTTATTGAAAAAAGACCACCAGAGGTTTTTGATATTTTAGAAGAAATTACCAAGGATCATCCGGTTCTGTTAAATCGTGCACCAACCCTTCATAAGCTTGGTATGCAGGCATTTTACCCTGTTTTAATTGAAGGAGCAGCAATTAGTATTCATCCTTGTGTTTGCGCAGGCTATAACGCTGATTTTGACGGAGACCAAATGGCAGTTCATATCCCACTTTCTAAAAAAGCACAGGAAGAGGCAATTGAGTTAATGATGCCAAGGCACAACTTACTAAAACCGGCAGATGGAAGCCCAATTACACTACCAAACAAGGAAATGGCAGTTGGAGTTTACTACTTAACCAGTATTGATAATTCTTTAAGAAAAGAAAACCTACTTAATTTTATGAATAATAACGAAGCTTATCTTGCTCAATCATTAAACAAGATTAAATTAAGAGAACCAATAAACGTTAAAGTTAACGGAGAAGTTATTGAAACAACATTAGGCAGAATAATGTTTAACGAACAACTTCCAGATATTATTGGTTTTGTTAATACACCTGTTAAAGCATCAGGAATTAAAAAGATTATTACAACTGCAACGGCTAATTGTACACACGATGAGGTTGCAAAGCTAATTGACAATGTTAAAGCGCTTGGTTTTTACGGTGCAACAATTTCTGGGATTTCAGTTTCAGTATTTGATAATCAAGAAGTTTTAGAAAAGGATAAGTTAATTAAAGAAGCTGAAGGAAAAGTTACAGAAGTTGAAAAAGAGTATCAGGAAGGTCTTATTACAAATGATGAGAAAAAGCGTTTATCAAATGAAATCTGGCTTAAAACAACCAATGAGATTGCTGATTTAACTTGGAATAGCTTAAAAGGCGAGAATGTTATTAAAATAATTATTGATTCTGAAGGAGCAAGAGCAGGAAAAGAACAGCTAAAACAGCTTTCAGCAATGAGAGGATTAATTCTAGATCCACTTGGAAAAATTGTTGAACTTCCAATTAAATCAAACTTTAGAGAAGGTTTATCAATTTTTGAATACGTTGCTTCAGCCAGAGGTTCAAGAAAAGGACTAACCGACTCTGCTTTAAAAACAGCTAATGCAGGATATTTAACCAGAAGATTAGTTGATGTCTCTCACGATGTAATTGTTAGAGAGGAAGATTGTGGAGCAACAGAGGGGATTTTAATTAAAGATGAGGAGCAAGGAAGAACAGCTTTATTTAAAGATAGAATTTTAGGAAGATTTGTAGTTGGTAGAGTTACTTCTCCAAAAAATAAAAAAGAAATTCTAAAAGCAGGTGAGGAGATAACCGAAGAAAAGGTAAAGGAAATTGTTGATAGCGGTATTAAAGAATTGGTTGTTAGATCTCCTCTAAATTGTAAATTAAAGTATGGAGTTTGTGCAAAATGTTATGGTTGGGACTTTAGTAATAAAAAAGTTGTAAATCCAGGTGTTCCGGTTGGAGTAGTTGCTGCTCAATCAATTGGAGAACCGGGAACCCAGTTAACAATGAGAGTTAGACATTTTGGAGGAGTAGTAATGTCTGATGTAACCCAAGGTCTTCCAAGAGTTGAGGAGCTATTTGAAATGAGAACACCTAAAAATCTTTCTCCAATTTCAGATATTTCAGGAAAAGTTAAGATTGAGCCAACTGAAGATGGTCATGTATTAAGAATAAAAAGTGGAAGAGTAAAGCCGGTTGAGGAAAGAGAATACTTTATCCCACTTGCTTCAACTTTAAAAGTAAAAGACGGAGATGAAGTAAGAATTGGAACACAACTTGCTGAAGGTTATCTTGATCCAAAAGAGGTTTTAAAAATTAAAGGATTACTTGAAGCACAGCAATACGTAATTAAAGAAGCACAAAGAGTTTATGAATCCCAGGGAATTAGTATTAATGATAAACACTTTGAAACAATTGTTCGAAAAATGTCTGATAAGGTAATTGTTGAAACAGTTGGAGACACAGCTTTAATCCCTGGAGACTTTATTACCAGAACAACTTTTGAAGATATTAATGCAGAAGTTTTGTCTCAAGGAGGAGAACCGGCAACAGCCAGACAAACAATTCTTGGAATCACAAAATCAGCACTTTTCTCAGATTCTTGGTTGTCAGCAGCTTCATTTCAGGAAACAACTAAAGTTCTAACTGAAGCTTCACTTGAAGGTGCAGAAGATACTCTAATCGGACTTAAGGAAAACGTAATTATCGGAAGATTAATTCCGGTTGAAGGCGTAAAACATGAGGAAGAGATTCAAGAAGAAAAAAAAGACGAAGAAGTAGTATAATATAAAGTCGAATTTTAATATGCCAACATTATCACAGTTATCAAAAAAAGGAAGAAAAAGAAAGACCAAAAAGACAAGATCAACGGCTTTAAGACGCCTTTTTAATGCTAAGGATAGGAGATATAAAAACCTTACAGCTCCTCAAAAAAGAGGAGTTGTAACTTTGGTTAAAACAATGACTCCTAAAAAACCAAACTCTGCTTTAAGAAAAGTAGCAAGGGTTAAATTATCTAATAAAACAGAAGTAACAGCATATATTCAAGGAATTGGTCATTCATTATCAGAACACGGAATTGTACTTGTTCGAGGTGGAAGAGTAAAAGACTTACCGGGTGTTAAATACCATATTGTTAGAGGAAAATTTGATCTTTTAGGAGTTGAAGGAAGAAAAAGCTCAAGAAGTAAATATGGAGCTAAAAAATCAGGGAATACAAGAAGAGTAGCTACCGGAACAACCGAGGCTCAAGCTCCGGCTGCTCCAGCTGCGCCAGAGGCACCGGCAGCACCGGCTGAATAAAATATATGAGACACAAGAAAGTTCAAAAAAGACAAACAGAGGCAGACAAAATTTATAAAAATAAATTGGTTGCTAAGTTTACTAATGTTTTAATGAAGGATGGTAAAAAAACTACCGCTCAAAAAGTAGTTTATACCGCCTTTGATTTAATTTCTAAGAAAGATAAAAATCCCCTAGAGATTTTTGAAAGAGCTATTCAAAACGTTGGTCCAAGACAAGAGGTAAGACCAAGAAGAATTGGTGGAGCATCATATCAGGTACCGGTTGAGGTTAGAGGAGAAAGAAAAGTATCTTTATCAATTCGCTGGATTTTAGAAGCTGCTAAAAAAAGAGCAAATAACGAATTTCCTACCTTTGCTGAAAAATTAGCAGTTGAGTTAATGGATGCAGCAAATGAAGAAGGAAATGCAATTAAAAAACGTGATACGGTCCACAGAATGGCCGAAGCAAACAGGGCCTTTGCCCACTTTAGATTTTAAATATGGCCGCAACAAAAAGAGATTATACATTAGATAAAATTAGAAACATCGGAATAATTGCGCATATAGATGCTGGTAAAACCACTACTACAGAGCGTATTCTTTTCTATACAGGAAGAACATATAAGATCGGAGATATTGATGAGGGAACAACCCAAATGGACTGGATGGCCCAGGAAAGAGAAAGAGGAATTACCATTGTTTCAGCTGCAACAACCGCTTTTTGGACCCATTCGTCGCTTCGCTCCTCAGGGCAAGAAGACTCTTGTAGAATCAATATTATTGATACCCCGGGACACGTTGACTTTACAGCCGAAGTTGAAAGATCTTTAAGAGTATTAGATGGTGGAATAACGGTTTTGGATGCAGAAGAAGGGGTTCAGTCACAATCTGAAACTGTTTGGAGACAAGCTGATAAATACAAAGTACCAAGACTTTGCTTTGTTAATAAAATGGACAAATTAGGAGCTGATTTTTTTGCAACTATAAAATCAATTGAGGAAAGACTTGGTGCAAATCCATTAATCATGGTTTTACCAATTGGCTCTGAAAGCTCTTTTAAGGGAATTGTTCATCTTTTAGAACAAAAAGCATATATTTGGGGTTCAGATCAATTAGGTGCAAAGTATGAAATAATCGATGAAATCCCCCAAGACATGAAAGCTAAAGTTGATGAATACAGGCATAAGTTAGTTGAGAAGATTGCTGAAACCGATGATACACTTTTAGAAAAATATCTAAACAATCAGGAAATTTCAAATCAAGAATTAAAAGATGCTTTAAGAAAAGCAGTTATTGCTTATAAATTAGTTCCTATTTTTGCAGGTTCATCTTTAAGAAATAAAGGTGTTCAACCATTACTGGATGCAGTAGTTGATTATTTACCTTCCCCCTTAGATGTTGGGGAAATCACTGGTAAAAATCCAAAAACCGAGGCAGATGAAAAAAGAAAGCCAGCTAATGATGAACCGTTTGCCGGGCTTGCCTTTAAGATCCAAATTGATCCACACGTTGGAAAGCTAACCTATTTTAGAGTTTATTCAGGAAAAATTGCTGCCGGCTCATATATATATAATGCAACCCAAAACAAAACCGAAAGAGTTGGAAGAATTCTTTTAATGCATGCAAATCACAGGGAGGAAATAAAAGAGGCTTTTGCCGGAGAAATAGTAGCTTTGGTTGGTTTAAAAGAAACAATTACCGGAGATACCTTATGTGATGATAAAAACCCAATTATTTTAGAGCAAATTACCTTCCCAGAACCGGTTATTTCCTTGGCGATTGAACCTAAAACCAAAGCAGATCAGGAAAAATTAGGCTATGCTCTAAAAAGATTATCTGAAGAAGATCCGACCTTTACTATTAAAGTAAATCATGAAACAGGACAGACCATAATTTCTGGGATGGGAGAACTTCAACTTGAGATTATGGTAGACAGAATGAAAAGAGAATTTAACGTTGAGGCAAACATTGGAGCACCTCAAGTTGCCTATAAGGAAACTATTAAACAATTAGCAGAAGGAGAAGGAAAATATATCAGACAATCTGGTGGTAGAGGTCAGTATGGTCACTGTTGGCTTAAGGTTGAACCAATGCCAAGAGGAGAGGGTTATGAATTTGTTGATGCAATAAAAGGTGGTGCAATTCCGGCAGAATTTGTTATTTCAGTTGGAAAAGGAGTTAAAGAAACCATGGAAAACGGAATACTTTTAGGCTATCCAATGGTTGATATGAAAGTAACAGTATATGATGGTTCATTTCACGAAGTAGACTCATCAGATGTTGCCTTTAAAATTGCTGCTTCACAAGCACTTCAGGCAGCTTGTAAAAAAGCAGAGCTTTCACTTTTGGAACCGATTATGAAAGTTGAGGTAACTACCCCTTCTGAATTTATGGGAGATGTAATTGGTGATTTATCTTCAAAAAGAGCTCAGATTATGGGAACTGAAGAGAGAGGAAAGGCAACAATTGTTTTGGCAATGGTTCCATTAGCAGAGCTTTCAGGTTATGCAACAGCTTTAAGATCAATGTCTCAAGGAAGAGCAAATTACTATATGGAGCCTTCTCATTACGAAGAAGTTCCAAAAAATATTGTTGAACAGATGCTTGCAAAGTCCACTTTTACCGGAAGAGTTGAGAGAAATTAACCACTTTGGGTTGATAAATTAAGATTTTTTCATTATAATCCAATTCAATGGACAAGGTTTTTGAAAAAGACCCACGCCTGCCAAAAACAGCTGTGGAAGAGGCTTTAGACAATATTGACTTAATAAAATGGGGTAGTAAAAATGAAAAGGAGTTAAGAACCATAGATTCTTCTAAACCTAGACAAGCAAGTAAAAACACCTCTTTATTAAGAGAAAAAGTACTATCAGCTCTTCAACCTTTTTTTGAAAAATACCCACGTAAAGTAATAACTATTATAGGGGAGTCAGATAGCATAGCAGAAGAAGAAAAACCAGGGGTAAATTCTACTATTTCCATATTTATGGAAGAAGGTGCTACAAATTGCGATTTAATATATAATTCTGGAAAATCATCAATAGGCAATCAAAAACTAAATGAAGAGTTATTGGAGGAGCTCTATAAAGATCCTGGGGAACCAGATTCTTTTATTGCACCTGATAGAGATATTGTAAATGATCTTGGTAGTATTTCAGGATTAGGTTTGTTGTACTCAATTAAAGCTAAGATAAAAGGCAATCAGTACTAAGGTAATTAATGAGAAAAATAATTTTAGCCTCAAATTCTCCAAGAAGAAAAGAGCTTTTGAAGCAAATGGGATTAAATTTTAAGGTTTTAGTAAGTAAGGTAGATGAAAAAAACAATAACTCTTCCCCAGTAAATTTTGTAAAAAAGTTGTCTTTTAAAAAGGCAAAAGCAGTTTCCAAAAATAAAAAAGAAGAAGTAATTATTGGCGCAGACACAATTGTTGTTTTGGGAAACGAAATTATTGGAAAACCAAAAGATTTAAAAGATGCAGTAAGAATTTTAAAAAAATTAAGTAATAAAACACATCTTGTTATAACCGGTTTTACAATTCTTGATACAAAAACAAATAAATTTGTCAGCAAAACCGTTAAAACTAAAGTTGCTTTTAAAAAATTAACAATAGAGGAGATAAAAGCATATGTTTATTCATATAAGGTTTTAGATAAGGCAGGGGCATATGCAATACAAGATAAGGCAGGAGTGTTTATTAAGGAAGTTAAAGGAGATTATTTCAATATTGTAGGACTTCCCATATTTTCCCTATACCAAGAATTAAAAAAATTTGGTATAAATATTACAAAAGATTGGTAAGGTATGTTTAAGAAAATTCCGGGGAATGTATATTTATTAGGATTGGTTAGCTTTTTCAATGATGTTGCCTCGGAAATGATTTACCCCATTGTTCCAATATTTTTAACCACAGTTTTGGGCGCACCTGTTTCTTTAGTTGGATTTATTGAAGGAGTTGCCGAAGCAACCGCCAGTTTAATGAAATTTGTCTCAGGCTATATTTCAGATAAAACTAGAAAAAGAAAAATTTTTGTTAACTGGGGATATGGCTTTGGCGCGCTGTCAAAGCTTTTAATCGGAGTTGCATCATCCTGGGGGTTTGTACTTTTTGCAAGGTTTATTGACAGGCTTGGTAAAGGAATTAGAACTTCTGCAAGAGACTCACTGCTTTTACAAAGTACTACTAAAAGAAATAAAGGGTTTATTTTTGGAGTTCATCGTGCCATGGATTCTTTTGGTGCAGTTATCGGACCGCTTTTGGCAATGATACTTCTTTTTCTTTTACAAGATAACATTAGAGCTGTCTTTTTCTTAGCCTTTATCCCATCAGTTATCGGAGTAATTTTACTTATTCTTTTTGTTAAAGAGAAAAAACTTGCCAAAAAAGCAAAAAAAGTAAAGATAAATTTAAAATGGAGTTTACTTAGTCCAAGACTAAAACTGTTTTTAATTATCAGCTTTATTTTTGCTTTAGGAAACAGCTCAGATGCATTTTTGTTATTAAGAGCAAAGGATTTGGGCTTATCAATAATTTTTGTTACCTTAGCATATGTTTTATACAATGCTTCCCAAACTCTTTTTGCAACT
Organism: uncultured Gammaproteobacteria bacterium; assembly: GCA_964523705.1. Taxonomy (GTDB): domain Bacteria; phylum Patescibacteriota; class Microgenomatia; order Levybacterales; family UBA12049; genus CAYWVK01. The sequence continues at coordinate 136,072 of CAZFYA010000001.1, read as the reverse complement.
CCTGCCGGGCAATTAGCAGATAAGATAGGAGCCAGAAAGGTTTTTGCAATCGGACTTTTTGTTTTTGCAGCTGTATATTTTGTTTTTGGCTTTGTTTCAAGTCCTTTTTGGATCTGGATACTTTTCCCAATTTATGGAATATACATTGCCTTTACAGACGGAGTTTCTAAAGCCTATATCGCAAGATTTATAACTGAGAAGAATTCCGGAACATATTTTGGAGTTTATCAAACCGGAATGTCAATTTGTCAGTTTTTTGCCTCGTTTTTCGGTGGAATTTTGTGGACTAAGATTTCTCCGTCATCAACCTTTTATTTTGGTTCATTAATGGCAATTATAGCCTTAATAGTTTTGTATTATGGAAAAACCTTTAGAAAAATCTAGAAAACATATTTTCCCCCTTGACGACTATTAAAATATATTGTATATTGTATTCAACCTTAGCGGGTTTATTTTTTTTGAACTAATTATGGCAGACAAATTTGAAAGAACAAAACCACACGTAAATGTTGGAACCATTGGGCACGTAGACCATGGTAAAACAACATTAACCTCAGCTATAACATCTGTTTTAGCAAAGTCTGGTAAGGCAAAGGCTCATAAATATGAAGATATTGATAATGCTCCTGAAGAAAAAGCAAGAGGAGTAACTATTAATATTGCTCACATTGAATATGAAACAGACAAAAGACATTATGCTCATATTGATGCCCCAGGACACGCAGATTACATTAAAAACATGATTACAGGTGCAGCTCAGATGGACGGAGCAATTTTAGTTGTTTCAGCAGCTGATGGTCCTATGCCACAAACCAGAGAGCACATTCTTTTAGCTCACCAGGTTGGAGTTCCGGCAATGGTAGTTTTTCTAAACAAAACTGACATGGTACAAGACGCTGAACTTTTAGATTTAGTTGAAATGGAAGTAAGGGAACTTTTAACAAAATACCATTATCCAGGAAATGAAGTACCAATTATTAAAGGATCAGCTCTTAAAGCACTTGAAGGCGATGCAGAACAGGAAAAACAAATTCTAGCTTTAATGGAAGCAGTTGACACATATATCCCAACTCCAACAAGAGATGTTGATAAGCCTTTCTTAATGCCGGTTGAGGATGTTTTCTCAATTAAAGGAAGAGGAACAGTTGCAACAGGAAGAGTAACCAGAGGAAAAGTAAAGGTAAATGAAACAGTTGAAATAGTTGGAATTAAACCAACCAAATCAACAGTTGTTACAGGCGTTGAGATGTTTAGAAAATCACTTGATGAAGGTCAAGCAGGAGACAATGTTGGATTACTTTTAAGAGGGGTTGAAAAATCAGACATTGAAAGAGGACAGGTTATTGCAAAACCAGGAAGTATAACACCTCATAAGGAATTTGAAGCTGAAATTTATATTTTAAGTAAAGAAGAAGGCGGTAGACACACACCATTCTTTACAGGATATAGGCCACAATTCTATATTCAAACAACTGATGTTACAGGAGAAGTAGCCCTTCCACAAGGAGTAGAGATGGTTATGCCTGGAGACTCAACTAAGATAACTGCAAAGTTAATTTCTCCAATTGCCCTTGAAGAAGGACTAAGATTTGCAGTCAGAGAGGGCGGAAAAACAGTCGGAGCAGGAGCAATTACTAAAGTTATTGCTTAATACCTCTTTATTTGCTTAAACACACCAAGTATTGTATAATTTGTGTTTAATTAAGTTTATAAAATGCCAAAAGGAAGAATAAGAGTACGTTTAAAAAGTTATGACGCAAGGGTAATTGACCTTTGTTGCCAACAAATATTAGATACGGCCATCAGGACCGGTGCTAAGGTTGTTGGTCCAATCCCCCTTCCCACAAAAAGAACAGTTTATGCAGTAAATCAATCCCCTTTTATTGATAAAAACGCCAGAGATCACTTTGAAATGAAGGTTCACAAAAGACTTATTGATATTGTTTCTCCAACCGATAAAACAATTGATAGCTTAACTCATCTTGAGCTTCCCGCAGGAATAAACATTGAAATCAGGATGTGATCTCCTAAAAAACCTAAACTTCCTCCACTTGCATTTAGCCACAAGTCAGTATATAATTAAAAACATCAAAAAAGGTAAAAAAATGCACATGGAGGTGAATTTGCCTACTTAGACGAGAAGCTAAAAAATGTAGATAGAGGCGACTCGAAGGTAGTCGCTTTTTTGTTGTTTTAAAACATATGAGTTTATCAGGAATTATCGGTAAAAAAATATATCAGACATCAGGATTTTTAGAAGACGGAACAAGAGTTCCGTTAACTGCTGTGGCAACTAAAGGAAATTATATTACACAAACAAAGACAAAAGATAAAGAGGGGTATGATTCAGTTCAAATTGGCTTTGAAAGTAAAAAAAAGCCATTAAAAAGAGAAGTAAATCACATCAAGAAAGCGGGAGTTGGTCATACACCCCGCTTTTTAAGAGAATTAAGAGTTAGTGATTTGGAAGGAGCTGAATTAGGAAAGGAAGTTTTACTAGCAGATGTTTTAAAACCAGGAGATATTATTGATGTTACCGGAGTTTCAAAAGGAAAAGGTTATGCAGGAGTTGTAAAAAGACATCACTTCAGAGGCGGACCAAGAACTCACGGTCAATCAGATAGGGAAAGAGCACCGGGTTCAATTGGGCAGTCAACTACACCGGGAAGAGTATACAAAGGTAAAAGAATGGCGGGTAGAATGGGCAATCAAACAGCAACCATTAAAAACCTTGAGGTAATTGAAATATTAGAAGATGGAACCTTATTAATTAAAGGTTTAATTCCAGGAGGAGTAAATACAATTGTCACCGTTAAAAAAACAGGAGAAAACAAAAAATTCGTACCGCTTTTTAAAGAGGTCAAAGAAGAAGAAGTAAAGGCAGAAGAACAAGCACCTGAAGAAGCAAAACCTCAAGAAACTACACCAACTCCCCCAATAGAAGAAGAAAAAAATGAAGAAGAGAAAAAAGAGGAGGTAGTAAAAAATGCCAGCTAAAAAAACAAAAACAGTAGGAAAAGTAAGACCAGTGGTAAAAGCTGCTGTAAAAGCAGTTTCGAAGCCAGTTAGTGGTTTAAGTGCAAGTATGTACACTCTAACAGGAAGAGCAGCTGGAACGATAAAGTTACCTAAGGAAATTTTTGGAGCAAAAATTAACGATAGCCTTATTGCCCAGGCAATAAGAGTGTATTTGGCAAACCAAAGAAGAGGAACTGTTTCAACTAAAACAAGGTCTGAAGTAGTAGCAACTACTAAAAAAGCCTGGAGACAAAAAGGACTAGGCAGGGCAAGACATGGTGCAAAATCAGCTCCAATTTGGGTTGGTGGAGGCTTAGTTTTTGGTCCAAGACCAAGAGATTATTCCTTAAAATTAACTAAAAAAATGAAAAAAAATGCCCTGTTTTCAGCTCTTTCAGTAAAACTAAGAGATGGGGAGATAAAAGTAATTGATGGTTTAGAAAAAATTGAACCAAAAACTAAAGAAATGGCAAAATTAATAAAACATTTAGGGCATGATAAAGAAAATAAAAAAATATTACTTGTTGTTCCTGAAACAAAAAACAAGTTTGAAAATTTATACAAAGCAGCTAAAAACATTGAAGACTTAAGTATTTTAAATGCCAGTCTTTTAAATACCTATCAGGTTTTAAATAACAATATAATATTTTTAACAAAACCAGCAATTGAAGTATTAGAAAAAGTATTCTTAGGTAAAGGAGAAGATAAATAATGAATTACACAAATATTATAATTTCACCTTTAATTTCTGAAAAATCAATGGATGATGTTTCAAAAAGGAGATTTACTTTTAAAGTAAATAAAGGAGCTAGTAAAGGGCAGATTAAAAAAGCAGTTCAGGACAAATTTAAAGTAGATGTAATTGAGATTAAAACCTTAAACATGAAAGGAAAAACAAAAAGATTTGGTCAAAAAAGAATTGAATCTAAAACATCTGGTTTTAAAAAGGCAATAGTGATGCTTAAAGAGGGACAAAAAATTGACCTCTTTGAGGTAGGAAAGTCAAAATAAGAATATGAAAAAACTTAAAATTATCAGAAAGAAAAAGGGAGGCAGAAACTCAAAAGGAAAAGTAGTCGTAAGACACAAGGGAGGAGAGCATAAACGTTTCTTAAGAGTAATAGATTTTAAACGAGGAAAAAGAGAGATTTTGGGTAAGGTTATTGCGATTGAATACGACCCGAATAGAACCTGTGAGATTGCTTTGATACAATATGCAGATGGCGATAAAAGATATATCTTGTGTCCTGAAGGGCTAAGAGTTGGAAAAAGTGTAGTTGCTGGAGAAAAAGTTGATGCAAAGCTTGGAAATGCAGGCCCGCTTGGTACTTTTCCAGTTGGTACAGTAGTTCATAACATTGAATTAACGCCTGGTAAGGGTGGACAAATAGCCAGAGGCAGCGGGACAGGTGCAATTATTCAGGCAAAGGAGGGAAATTTTGTTCATTTAAAACTTCCTTCAGGAGAAATTAGAAAAATTAGAAAAGTTTGTTTTGCAACTGTTGGAAATCTAGGTAATGTTGAATGGAAAAACAAGGTTTTTGGAAAAGCAGGAAGTAAAAGACGCCTAGGGATTAGGCCAACAGTTAGAGGAGTTGCTCAAAACCCAAAGTCTCATCCACACGGTGGAGGAGAAGGAAGAAGCGGTATTGGAATGAGAATACCAAAGACTTATGCCGGAAGACCGGCTTTTGGTAAAACCAGAAAGAAAAAGAAATATTCAAATAAATATATATTACAGAGAAGGAAAAAATAATGAGTAGATCAAGTAAAAAGGGTCCATATATAGACCAAAAATTATTAAAAAAGGTTTTAAAACAAAAACAATCAGGAGATAAATCTCCTATAAAAACATGGGCAAGGGCAAGTCAGGTTCCGCCTGAATTTGTCGGCCATACAATAGCAGTTCATAACGGAAGAATTTTTGTCAGTGTTTTTATCCAGGAGGGCATGGTTGGGCATCGTCTTGGAGAATTTGCTCCAACCAGAACATTTAGAAGTCACGGAAGAGTAGTTGCAAGGGAAATTTCAAAGACTTAAAAATATGGAAATTAAAGCATTTAGTAAATCAATTAGGGTTAGTCCAAGAAAGACAAGACTTATTGCCAAAGCAATAGGAAAAATGTCTATAGAGGATGCATTAAGCGCTCTTTCTATTATTAAACAAAGAGGAGCGGTTGCAATTAATAAGACCTTAAAAAGTGCAATTGCCAATGCTAAAAACAATGCTAAGTTAAGTGAGGATAATTTACTAATTAAAGAAATAAATATACAAGAAGGACCAGCCTTTAAAAGGTATAGGCCTTCAACCAGGGGTAGGGTTCATCCGTATAAAAAAAGAACCAGTAATATTACAGTTGTTTTAACTCAAAAAGAAGAGATAAAAGAAGCAAAAACAGAAGAAGCAGTGAAGACAAAGGAAACAAAAGAAGTAAAAGAAAAGGAGAATAAATAATGGGACAAAAAATTAATCCAAAATTACTTAGAGTCGGTCCCCTACACACTTGGGGAAGTCGTTGGTTTAATAATAAAAACTATAAGGATATAGTTTTAGAAGATTTTAATATTAGAAAAGCCTTAATGGAAAAATTAAAGATTGCAGGAGTTTCAGATATTGAAATTGAAAGATCAATTAATAGCATTAGGGTAATAATTTATGTTTCAAGACCCGGTATGGTTATCGGACGAGCAGGTTCAGGGCTTGAAGAGATAAAAGAATTTCTATATAAATTAATTCTTGAAGACAAGAATAACAAAAAGGGGCAAAAATTAGATATTAGAATTGACGTTGAACCAATAAAAGAGCCTAATTTAAATGCTTACTTAGTTGCCAGAAATATCTCTGATCAACTAATTAGAAGAATGCCACACCGAAAGATAATGGCACAAACAGTTGATAGGGTTATGAATGCAGGAGCTAAGGGGGTTAGGATTATGCTTTCAGGAAGAATTGGTGGAGCTGAAATCTCAAGGAGAGAAAAGTTACATAAAGGGACTGTTCCTTTATCAACCATTAGAGAAGATATTGATTTTGCATCGGTTCCGGCTTTAACAAAAAAAGGATATATCGGAGTAAAGGTTTGGATAAATAAACCTAAGAAATAATTATGTTAGTTCCAAGAAAAGCAAAATATAGAAAACAACAAAGAGGAGTAATAAAAGGAGTAGCCAGTAGAGGTTCAAGAGTATCTTTTGGTGAATATGGCCTTATTTCTGAAGGTTCAGGCTGGATAAGCGCAAGGCAAATTGAAGCAGCCAGAAGAGCAATTACTCATTTTACACAAAGAGGAGGAAGAATTTGGATTAGAATTTTTCCTGATAAACCGGTTACTAAAAAACCAGCAGAAACAAGAATGGGAAGCGGAAAAGGCGATGTAGCAGAGTTTGTAGCACCGGTTAGAATAGGAAGAATGCTTTTTGAAATGGGTGGAGTAACAAAAGAGACTGCTTATTCAGCGCTTCGCTTAGCAGCTCATAAATTGCCAATAAAAACTAAAATAGTTGAAAGGATGAAATAATATGAAAACAAAAGACAAAAAGGAAATTTTTAGCAAAAACTTAAAAGAATTAAAAGTAGCCTTAAGAGATGCAAAAGAAGCGTTATTTAATCTAAATCTTGATAGGGCTCAAGACAAACTTAAAAATAAAAGATCAATTTTTAATAAGAAAAAAGAAATAGCCAGGATTTTAACGGCTATAAGAGAAAAGGAGTTATTAAATGAAGAAGCATAAAACAATGGAAGGAAAAATTGTATCTTTGAAAATGGAAAAAACCGCAGTGGTTGAGATTGTAAGATATGTACCTCATAAACTGTATAAGAAACTACTTAAAAGAAGCAAGAATTTTAAAGTAGAAAAAGGAGAATTTGAATTAAAAATCGGAGATAGGGTAAAAATCAGTGAAGTAAAACCGGTTTCAAAAGGGAAATACTTTAAGATTACGGAGGTTATAAAATAATGATTCAACACAGATCAATTTTAGTTGTAGCAGATAATTCAGGAGCAAAATCACTAATGGTTATTCAAGCTTATGGAGGTTTTAAAAGAAAGTTTGGATTTTTAGGTGATGTTTTAAACTGTGTTGTAAAAGAAGCTGATCCAAATGGCCAGGTAAAAGAAGGAGATATGGTAAAAGTAGTTTTAGTAAGATCAAGAAAAGAATATAAAAGAATGGACGGTTCATATATTAGATTTTCTGATAATGCAGGAGTTTTAATTGACAATGTAAAGGATAAAAACCCAATTGGAACAAGAATTTTTGGCCCAATTGCAAGAGAGGTAAGAGACAGAGGTTATTTAAAAATTGCCAGTATGGCAACAGAGGTTGTTTAATATGAAAAAAATAAAATTAACAAAATTTAAAAAAGGTGATGAGGTTGAAATAGTTAGAGGAAAAGATAGTGGTAAAAAGGGAAAAATTGAAAAGGTTTTTTCTAAAACAAATAAGGTTTTAATTGCCGGTGTTAATCAATATAAAAGACATTTAAAAGCAAGGTCTCAAAAACAACCATCCGAAATTATTACAATAACAAAGCCCTTGCCGGTTGCAAGCGTAATCTTAATTTGTCCTAAATGTCATCTTAAAACAAGAGTTGGTTTTAGGATGGAAAAAGATGAGAAAAAAAGAATTTGTAAAAAATGCAAAGCTGAACTATGAGTAATTTAGAAGAAAAATTTAAAAAAGAAATAGTAAAAGATTTAAAGGATAAGCTTTCGGTAAAAAATGTAAACGCAGTACCAAAGCTTTTAAAAATTGTGGTTAATATGGGAATAAAAGATGCAGTTTTAGATAAAAAAAATATTGAAAGAGCAGTTTTAACTCTAACTCAAATTACCGGACAAAAACCAAAGATAAATAAATCGAAAAAATCAATTGCCACCTTTAAATTAAGAGAAGGAGATGAGATTGGGGCAATGGTAACTTTAAGAGGAAAAAGAATGTATGATTTTTACGAAAAATTAGTTAAAATTGTACTTCCAAGAATTAGGGATTTTCATGGGGTAAGAAAAGAAAATTTTGACGGACTTGGAAACTATAATTTAGGTTTTCCGGAAAGTAGCGTATTCCCTGAAATTGACCCGTCAAAAATAGAAAGAGTTCAAGGACTAGAGGTTGCAATTGTTACAACGGCAAAAAATAATGAAGAAGGCATAGCGCTTTTAGAAGCACTAGGGATGCCTTTTAGAAAGAAATAATATGGCAAAAACATCAGATATTGTAAAGTTTAAGAAAAAGCAAAAATATTCTGTTAGATCCAAAAACAGATGTAATATATGTGGTAGGTCCAGAGGTTATATGAGAAAATTTGGAATTTGTAGAATTTGTTTTAGAGAATTAGCGTCAAAAGGGCAATTGCCAGGCGTAATTAAAGCAAGTTGGTAAAAATTATGAATCACAAGATTTCAGACCTTATTATTAGAATTAAAAATGCAGCCTTAGCCAGAAGAAAAGAGGTTGTTTTACCTTTTTCAAAAGTTAATAAAGAAATTGCTAAGGTTTTAGCAAAACAAGGATACATTGAAAACGTAAAAGAACAAAACATAAAGGGTAAAAAAATTATTAACGCAACAGTAAGGTATGAAAAAAGATTACCGGTAATTGCAGGTGTTGCAATAATTTCAAAACCGTCATTAAGAATTTATGGTTCAGCTAAAAAAATTATTGAAATTGAAAAGCGAGGTAAAAAAACCGCAATTGTTTCAACAAGTAGCGGAGTAATGACTGGAAAAGAAGCAATAAAGAAAAAAATAGGAGGCGAAATACTGTTTTCGATTTGGTAATATGTCAAAAATTGCAAAAAAACCAATACAAATAAAAGAAGGAATAAATGTAGCTCTTGATAAAGACATAATAAAAGTTAGTGGTCCTAAAGGAGAAAAAACATATAAAATTCCACAAGGAATAAAAGTAATAGTTGAGAGTGAGGGTATTTTTGTTTCAGCAAAAAACAAAAACAACAGAACGCTTAAGGCATTATGTGGCTTAACTTGGGCAAATATAAAAAACATGGTAAACGGTGCATCAAAAGATTTTCAAAAGAAATTAGAATTAGTCGGTGTCGGATATAGGGCGCAAGCAGCTGGCAATTCAATTACCTTATCGGTTGGTTTTTCTCACCCGGTTGTAATTAAGGCACCGGAAGGAATTGTCTTTACAGTTGAGGAAAACGTAATTACAGTTTCAGGAAGCGATAAAACAATAGTTGGTGATATGGCAGCAAAAATAAGAGGAATTAGGCCTCCTGAGCCATATAAGGGTAAGGGAATAAAGTATCAGGGAGAAAGAATAAGAAGAAAAGCCGGAAAAGCAGCAAAAGCAATTGGAGGAGTGAAATAAAAATATGAAAAAGAATAAAAGACAAACAAGAACAAGAGCAAAACTTAAGGAAAACACAAAAAGATTAAAAGTAACTGTTTTTAGATCTAATAAATACATATCAGGACAGGTAGTTGATGGAAGCGGAAAAACATTAATTACAGTAACTGAAAAAGAATTAAAAGATAAAGGAACAAAAATAGAAAGGGCAAAAAGTCTTGGAAATATTTTAGCCAAAAAGGCAATTGCTAAAAAAATTAAAGAAGTAGTTTTTGATAGAGGAAGTTATGCTTATCATGGAAGAGTAGAAGCTTTTGCTCAAGGGTTAAGAGAAGGAGGTTTAGTTTTTTAATGGATAAAAGTATTGCGGAAATGGAAAAAAATCAAAAAGTTGATGAATTTAAAGAGGAAATTGTTCAGGTTAACAGAGTTTCTAAAAAAACCAAGGGTGGAAACAAGATTGGGTTTTCAGTCTTAGTTGTAGCCGGAAATAAAAACGGAAAAGTAGGAGTTGGTCTTGGAAAAGCTCCGGACGTTTCATCTGCGATTAAAAAAGGAGTAGCTATTGCTAAGAAAAAAGCAATTGAAGTTCCAATTATCAAAAGCACAATTCCTTTTGAAGTATTTATTAAACTTGGCGCAGCAAAAGTGCTTTTAAAACCGGCTCCGCTTGGAAGCGGAGTAATTGCCGGTGGTGCAGTTAGAAGCGTTGTATCTTTAGCAGGAATTGAAAATATCTCATCAAAAGTCTTAGGAACTAAAAATCAAGCAAGCAATGTTTACGCAACAATTGAAGCTTTAGAAAGATTATCGCAAAGATATAATAGGGAAAATGCCTTAAGGAAAGGAAAAAATGAAGCTAAATAAAGTAGCAAAAACTACTAAAAAAACAAAAAGAAGACTAGGCCAGGGTCATGGTTCAGGAAGAGTTAAAACTGCTGGTAGAGGAAGTAAGGGGCAAAAATCAAGATATAAGATTCCTCTTCACTTTGAAGGCGGAGCGCTTCCCCTTATTAAAAGACTGCCTTTCCATAGGGGAAAAGGAAAAAATAAGTCTTTTAATAAAAAAGCAATTTCAATTAACCTCGACAAATTAGCTGTTTTTAAAAACAACAGTGTTATAGATGAAAAGGCATTAATCAATGCAAAACTTATTTCTGAAAAAGAAATAAAATTACAAGGTGTTAAAATATTAGGACAGGGGAAGATTAATAATTCCTTAACAATTAAAGTGCCAATTTCAAAACAAGCATTAAAAAAAGTTGAAAAAGCAGGCGGCAAAGTTGAAGCTTAATTAATAAATGAATAATGTTTTAGCTGTTTTTAAAAACAGTATTAAATCACCTGATGTAAAAAAAAAGCTTATATTTACGGCTGTAATCTTTATAATCTTTAGGCTTTTTGCACATATACCGGTTTCAGGCGTTAATATTGCCCAGCTTAAAGTTCTTTTCTCTCAAAACCAATTTTTAGGCCTACTTGATATCTTTTCAGGAGGAACACTTGCCAACTTCTCAATCATGGCTTTGGGTCTTAACCCGTATATTAACTCATCGATTATCTTCCAACTTTTAACAATGGTAGTTCCAAAACTTGAGCAATTACAAAAAGAAGGAGAAAGTGGAAGAAAAAAAATAAACCAATACACAAGATTTTTAACAGTCCCTTTGGCAATTCTTCAGGCAATTGGAATGTATGCGCTTTTGAAAAGCCAGGGAATTATGGCCACAACAGCTCCAATAAGTATAGTTGCTTTTGTTTTAACAATGACAGCAGGAACAATGTTTTTAGTTTGGCTTGGAGAATTAATTTCCGAGCGGGGAGTTGGGAATGGAATTTCGCTTTTAATTTTTGCCGGTATTGTCAGTAGGATTCCGGTTATTATTGGTCAAACAACTTCAACCTTAAATGCACAAAACGTTACTAATATTATTACCTTTATTCTCTTAGGTATTTTTGTTATCGCATCAATTGTACTTATTAATGAAGCAACAAGACAAATTACAGTTTATTATGCAAAAAGAGTAAGGGGAAATAAGATGTATGGAGGGCAATCTACTCATCTTCCTTTAAGATTAAATCAAGCAGGTGTAATTCCAATTATTTTTGCAGTGTCTCTTGTTCTTATGCCATCTCTTCTTGGTAATTTCTTATCAGTTTCCGAAAATCCTACTTTAAGCTCAATTGCAACTACAATTACAACCTGGTTTAGTCCGGACGGAATGCTTTACAACACAATTTACTTTCTTTTAGTAGTTGGGTTTACCTACTTTTATACAGCTGTTATTTTTAATCCTAAAAAGATTGCCGAGGAGATTCAAAAATACGGCGGATTTATTCCGGGAATTAGGCCCGGTAGTCCAACTGCAGGATACTTAAATTACATTTTAACCAGGATTACCTTGGCAGGAGCGCTATTTTTAGGTACAATTGCTATATTCCCAACAATTGCCAAATATTTCACTAATGTTCAAAACATGGCACTTGGAGGAACAGGAATCTTAATCGTTGTTTCAGTAGTTTTGGAGACAATTAAAACCATTGAAGCACAATTAGTAATGAGAAATTACGAAGGGTTTAAAAAATGAAAATAATTTTAATTGGAATTCAAGGATCAGGAAAATCAACACAAGGGAACTTGCTCTCAAAAAAGCTTGGGGTTCCATATTTATCAACCGGACATATTTTTAGAGTTTTATCAAGAGAAAAAAGTAGTATTGGAAGATATATAAAAGAAATTGTAAACGCAGGATATTTAGTGCCGGATGATAAAACTTTAAAAATCGTTAGTGATTATCTTTCAAGACCGGAATACAAAAAAGGATATATTTTAGATGGTTTTCCAAGAACATTAAATCAGGCAAAAGAGTTTAAAGAAGAAATTGACAAAGTATTTTATATTAAAGTTTCAGACAGAGAAGCTTTATGGAGACTGTCCTACAGAAATGGAAACGATTCAAGAGAAGATGAAACATTAGCTGCAATTAGAAAAAGAATTGAGCTTTTTCATAAGAATTCAAAACCGGTAATTGATTATTACAGTGAAAAAGGACTTCTTTCTGAAATAAACGGAGAGAATTCAATTGGTATGATTAACAAGGAGATGAAGGAAGAGGTTAAAAAAATTATGCCAAAAGGGGCAAAACTAAATGGAAACGGCCATGAAAATCACATTTTAGCTTTTGTTGGAATGCCGGGAGCCGGAAAAAGTGAAGCCTCTTTGTATTTAAAAGAAAAAGGTATTCCTTTTGTAAGATTTGGTGAGATCACTGACAAGGGAGTTAAGGACATGGGTCTTCCTCTTAACCTGGAAAACGAAAGAGCATTTAGGGAAAAATTAAGAAAAGAGTTGGGAATGGGTGCTTATGCAATTAAAGCAGAACCAGAAATTAAAAAAATGCTTAACAAAAATGAACTTATTGTAATTGACGGTCTTTATTCATGGGAAGAATATATTTATCTTAAAGAAAAATTTCCAAACTTAATCCTTATTTTAATTTATGCAGAACCTGAAAAAAGATATGAAAGACTTAGTAAAAGACCAGTTAGGCCATTTACAAAAGAAGAATCAAGACTAAGGGATGTTGCAGAACTTGAGAAATTAAATAAAGGCGGTCCGATAAGTATTGCCGATTATTTAATTGAGAATAATGGGGATAACTTAGAAGATTTTCACAAAAAAATTGATATTTTATTAACCCGCTTGGGAATTCACTTTTAATTCCTCTTTATGATTAAAATTAAGAGTAAAAAAGATATAGAAAAAATTAAAAAAGGTGGAAAAATCCTATCAAGTGTAATGTGGGAATTAGTAAGAAATTTAAAACCAGGTGTAAGTGAGCTTGATCTTGAGGAAATGGCAGAAAAATTAATAATTCAAAAGGGAGCTAGGCCTGGTTTTAAAAAGGTTGAGGGGTATAATTATACTCTTTGTGTTTCAACTAATAATCAAGTAGTGCACGGGATCCCAACTAATTATGTCTTAAAAGAAGGGGACTTGGTTGGATTGGATTGCGGTGTGTTTTATCAAGGATTTTTTACAGACATGGCAGAAACCGCTTTAGTTGGTAAAGAAAACAATAAGGAAGTTAGTAAGTTTTTAGAAGTTGGCAAAAAAGCCTTAAATAAGGCTATAAAACAGGCAAGTGTGGGAAATAGAATTGGACATATTTCAAAAGCAATTCAAGATACTGTTGAGGGCAGTGGTTATTCTGTTGTTAGAACTTTAGTTGGGCATGGTGTTGGCAAAAAACTTCATGAAGAGCCGGAAATTCCAGGGTTTATAGCAGAAAAAATAGAAAAAACACCGCTTTTAAAAGAGGGGATGGTTTTAGCCATTGAAGTTATATATAACATGGGTAGCAATGATGTTGTTAGAGAAGAGGGAGATAATTGGACAATTAAAACAGAAGATAATAGCTTATCTGCAACTTTTGAGAGAACAATAACAGTTGGTAAAAAAGGTGGAATTATTTTAACCTAAGAAAGCTTGCTTTTTAAGGCTATTTTCTTGTATAATAGGTGATGTAAATTTCTATTCCAGCTATTTACTAATCAGTTAAAATAACTGATTAGTTTTTATTGGAATTGGAAATTTTTATTTATGGCTCATCAAGGATCATTTGAAATAGAAGGGGTGGTAAAGGAATCTTTACCAAATACTCTTTTTAGAGTAGAACTTGAAAATGGAGAAGTTGTGCTTTGTCATTTATCAGGTAAGATGCGCATGCACTTTATAAAAATCCTGCCTGGAGACAAGGTAAGAGTTGAGATGACGCCATATGACAGGACCAAGGGAAGAATAACTTATAGGATTAAATAATATGAAAGTACAAGCAAGTGTTAAAAAAAGATGTGTTAAATGCAAAATAATTAAGCGCAAAGGCGTGTTGAGGGTTACTTGTGATAATCCAAGACATAAACAGAGACAAGGATAATTTTATGCGTATTTTAGGACTTACAATACCGGATGAAAAAAGATTAGATGTTTCCCTAACCTATATTTATGGTGTGGGAAGAGGAAACGTAGGAGAAATTTTAAAAAAAGCAGAAGTAGACGGTTCAAAAAAAGTAAAAAGCTTAACTGAAGATGAGCAAAAAAAGCTTCAAAAAGTTCTAGAAACATATAAACTTGAAGGAGATTTAAGAGTTGAAATTTCAGAAAATATCAGAAGACTTAAGGATATTGGAGCATATAGAGGAACAAGGCATAGTAAAAATCTTCCTGCAAGGGGACAGAGAACAAGATCAAATGCCAGAACTAAAAGAGGGAAAAGAGTAACAATCGGGGCGATAAAGAAAGAAATTGCCGTAAAAATGGAGGCATCGGCAAAGGCTAAAGAAAGGACAGAAAGTAAATAATTATGGCAGTAAAAACAAAAATAAAAAAAGTAAAAAAGAAGTCGACTCTTAAAGTTGGAGTTTTAGGAAAAGTTTATATTTCTTCAACTTTTAACAATACTTTAATAACAATCACTAACGATAAGGGTGATACTATAGCTTGGGGTTCTTCAGGTGCAAGTGGTTTTAAAGGAACCAGGAAATCAACTCCTTTTGCAGCAACAACTGCTATGGAAAAAGTTGCTAAAAAAGCCATGGATAAGGGTTTAAAAACGGTTGAAGTATATGTAAAAGGACCAGGATCAGGAAGAGATGCGGCTTTAAGAGCAATAAAAAGCGCTGGTCTTTCAATTTCTTTAATAGCAGATTTAACACCAATTCCGCACAATGGTCCGAGAGCTGAGAAAAGGAGAAGAGTTTAATGGCGAGATATACAGGACCAAAACACAAATTAGCAAGAAGAGAAGGGGTAAATCTTTTAGATAAAACTTCTAAGAGTCTTCAACGAAGATTAAATATTCCACCTGGATCACATGGAAAAGTAAGAAGGAGAAGACTTTCTGAGTATGGACTTCAGTTAAGAGAAAAGCAAAAAGCAAAAGTAGTTTACGGACTCTTGGAAAGGCAATTTAAAAAAGTTGTTGAAGAAGTAAGAAAGAAAAAGGGAGACACAAAAGAATTAATTATTGCAAAACTTGAAACAAGACTTGATAACGTAGTATATAGATTAGGTTTTGCAAAAAGTAGAACAATGGCAAGGCAGTTTGTTTCTCACGGCCACGTTTTAGTTAACGGCAAAAAACTAACAATTCCTTCGTATCAGGTAAGAAAAGATGACGTAGTTACTTTATCAACTAAAATGCAAAAAAACCCAAAGGTTTTAGAGCTTTTAAAAGAAAAAGAAGAAGAAAAAATTATCCCCTTTTTACAAAGAAAAGCATTAAGTGGAAAACTTGTGAGAATGCCACAAAAGGGAGATTTAGAAGTTCCTTTTGATTTGCAGTTAATCATTGAATATTATTCAAGATAATGGTAAAATACTAATTTATGACTGATCCAATGTTTAAAGTAAAAGACGAAAAAGTAACAGATGACTATGGTGAATTTATTATTGAGCCATTAGAACCTGGTTATGGGCATACTTTGGGAAATGCATTAAGAAGAGTTCTTTTAGTATCAATTTCAGGTGCAGCTGTAACATCGGTTAAAATCTCTGGCGTTAAGCATAAATTTTCAACAATTCCAGGCCTTAAGGAAAACATTATTGATTTCTTACTTAATATTAAAGGATTAAACTTTAAGCTTTTAGATTCAAAAACGTCAAGCACGGTAAAGCTATCAGTAAAAGGAATAAAAGAAATAACAGGAAAAGATTTAGAACTTCCAGAAGACGTAGAATTAGTAAACAAAGACCATTATTTAGGTTCTTTAAGCGATAAAAAGGCAAAACTGGATATGGAATTAACTTTAGAAAAGGGATTTGGTTACTCTCTAGCTGAAGAAAGAAAAGTAAGTACATTGGGAGTAATTCCAACAGATGCAGTATTTACCCCAGTTCAAAGAGTAAACTATGAAGTATCTCCAACTCGTGTTGGAAGACAAACTAATTTAGATAAATTAACTCTTAAAATATGGACAAACGGTGTTGTAGCACCAAAAGATGCGCTTAAGCAGGCGGCAAAAATTTTAGCAGCATATTTTTTCCAAATTTATGAACCAAAGCAAATTAAACACGAGGATAATGAATCAGAATCATCAGGAATACCAGAGCAGGTATTAAAGATGACTGTTGATGAGCTTGATTTACCGACTAGAATATATAATAGTTTAAGAAATGGTGGAATTGAAACAATTGGTGAAATTTTAGACAAGCCTAAAAAAGAACTTGCCTCGATGAGGAATATGGGTGGAAAATCAATATCAGTAATAGAGGAAAAATTAAAAGAAAAAGGTGTTGATTTACAAAATTAATCTCAAATCTTATATCTCAGATGCTAAACCTTAATGAGTTTTGAATTTGAGATTTAGGATTTTTTTATGAGAAAAAACGTTTTTGGTAAAAGATTAAAAAGAGATAAAAATGAAAGAAAGGCTTTAATTAAAAGTCTGATGTCCTCATTGGTTTTAGAAGGTAAAATTAAAACCACAGAAGCTAAGGCAAAGGCCATAAAGGGTGAAGTTGATAAATTAATTACTAAAGCAAGAAAGGAAACATTACTTGCTAGAAGACTTTTAGAGAAAAAGCTAAGTCCAAAGGCAATAGACAAATTAATAAAAGAAGTAGCGCCAAGATTTGTTAACAGGCAAGGAGGATATACAAGGATAGTAAAACTTGAGAGAAGATTAGGAGATAATGCACAAGTAGTTTTAATGCAGTGGGTTGAGGGAGAAGAGGTAGCTATAAAGGAGAATGAGAAAAAGACAAAGAAGGTAAAGACAAAAGAAGCAAATAAAAAAGTAAAAAAGTTGAGCAAAACGAAATCCGCCTCCGGCGGAAAAACAAAAAAAACAACAAAAAAAACAACCAAGCCTAAGAAAAAATAATTATGAAAACAACAAAACCAACTAAAATTTCAGAGATTAAAAGAGAATGGCATTTAATTGATGTTAAGGGTAAGATTTTAGGAAGAG
Source organism: uncultured Gammaproteobacteria bacterium (assembly GCA_964523705.1). Taxonomy (GTDB): domain Bacteria; phylum Patescibacteriota; class Microgenomatia; order Levybacterales; family UBA12049; genus CAYWVK01. The sequence continues at coordinate 118,767 of CAZFYA010000001.1, read as the reverse complement.
TTGCTAATGAAATAGCATTATTATTAGCAGGTAAGTCAAAACCTAATTTTACAAGAAGCCTTGATTGTGGGGATTATGTTGTTGTTGTAAATGCAAAAGAAGTTAAGGTAAGTGGTAAAAAAGAAGAGCAGAAAAAATATTACAGACATTCAGGGTACCCTGGAGGTTTTAAAGAAGAAGTATTAAGTGAGGTTAGGAAAAAGAGCCCTGAAAGAATAATTATTTATGCAGTTTCAGGGATGTTGCCACAAAATAAATTAAAAGCTAAAATGCTAAAGAGATTATTTGTTTTTGAAGGCCAAGAACATAAATATCAGGATAAGTTTAAAAAGGAGTAATTATGCCAAAAAAAGCAGTAGATACAACAGAAGTTAAAAAAGAAGAAAAAAAAGACTATATTTTTACAACCGGAAAAAGAAGAGAAGCCGTTGCAAGGATAAGGTTATACAAAATAGTAAAAAAGGATTTTAAAGTTGGAGAGGAAGTTGCTAAAAAGGGAGACATTTTTGTAAACAACAAAAAAATTGAAAATGTTTTTAAGGGAGAAATTGCTAAAGCAACATATTTAGAACCTTTTAGAATCACTAATGAACAGGATAAATACCTTATTACAGTTAAAGTAGAAGGCGGAGGACAAAATGGACAATTAAGTGCAGTAATTCATGGAATAGCAAAGGCGCTGGCTTTAATTGATACAAAAAATAGACAAATATTAAAGAAAAAAGGTTTTTTAACTAGAGATGCAAGAGTAAGAGAAAGAAGAAAAGTTGGAATGGGTGGAAAAGCAAGGAGGGTGAAGCAGTCGCCAAAGCGATAAATATTCATCCGACGAAGTCCCTCAGCAATCGCTCCATGAGCCGTATTTGAACAAAATTGAAAAGGCGAATGGTAAGATATGTGGGGCAAGAAGAGTAAAGCAATCTCCAAAGAGATAAATATTGTCGGGATGCCGTGAATCGAACACGGACTACCGCACCCCCAGCGCGGCGTACTACCACTATACTACATCCCGAAAGCAAAGATTAGCCTGTTAAAGAAGCAAAATTAGTACTTGAATTATAACATAAAACTGTTAGAATAATTTTCGTATGGCAAGGACCCCAAAAACTCAAAAAACAATGCCAAGTGAGAATTTAGCTGATTCTCAAAAAATGGAAGCAATAAAACTTGCTATGGAGCAAATTGAAAAACAGTATGGTAGGGGTTCAATAATGCGCTTTGGTGAAATAGGACAAAAGTTAGACATTTCAGTTGTCTCAACAGGCTGTTTGCCTGTTGATTTAGCACTTGGGGTAGGTGGATTGCCAAGGGGAAGAATAATAGAAATCTTTGGTCCTGAAGCTTCTGGGAAAACCACAGTTTGTTTATCGGTTATTGCCCAAGCACAAAAACACGGAGGTGTTGCTGCTTTTATTGACGCAGAGCATGCACTTGATCCGCTTTGGGCAGAAAGAGTTGGCGTAAAACTAGATGACCTTTTAATTTCTCAGCCTGATACGGGAGAACAAGCTTTAGAAATTGCTGAAAACCTTATCAGATCAGGTGGAATTGATGTTTTGGTAATTGATTCTGTTGCAGCTTTGGTGCCAAGAGCTGAAATTGAAGGAGAAATGGGAGACGCGATGATTGGTCTTCAGGCAAGGCTTATGTCTCAGGCTTTAAGAAAACTAACTGCAGTTATATCAAGGTCTAAAACAGTTGTAATTTTTACAAATCAATTAAGACAAAAAATTGGAATAATGTTTGGAAATCCAGAAACTACAACAGGAGGACTTGCTTTAAAATTTTATTCTTCAGTTAGAATGGATATTCGAAAAATTGAAACACTAAAAGACGGAGATAAAGTTATTGGTTCAAGACACAGAGTAAAAATAGTAAAAAACAAGGTATCTGCTCCTTTTAGAATTGCAGAGTTTGATGTTTTAGGAGATGAGGGAATTTCAAGAGAAGGTGGAATTATTGATGTTGGTGCGGAAATGGGAGTTATTCAAAAATCCGGAGCATTTTATAAATTTAACGACACAATGCTTGGGCAGGGAAAACAAGCAACAATTATGTTTTTAAAAGAAAAGAAAGACATTGCTAAAAAAATTATTGATGAGATAAAAAAGAAAAGCGAAACTAAACCAACACCGGTTGAGGTTGGAGTAGAAGCAGAAAGTTAGTGTATAATTCCCCTAATGGATGATTTTGAAAAATTCTATAATAAAGCCTTAAAGTTTTTATCCTACAGGCCTCGTTCAGAAAAGGAAATTATTGATAAATTAAAAAGCAAGAAAGCTTCAGATGAGGTTATTAAAAAAGTAATTAAAAAACTTAAGGAATACAAATTCTTAGATGATTTAGAATTTGTAAGATGGTGGATTGAGCAAAGAACAAAAATGAACCCAAAAGGCTTAAGGTTAATAAAAATTGAGCTTAAAAGAAAAGGAATAGATGATAAGTTAATCGAAAAAATTAACCTTAAAGATAGAAATGATTTAAAACTTGTTAAAGGCTTAGTTGAAAAAAGAATTGAAAGATATAAAAAAATGGGTAAATGGGAAGTTTATCCAAAATTGGTAAGATATCTTTCATCAAGGGGTTTTAGCTATGATGTAATTAAAGAGAGCATTGACGAATTATTCAAAAAAAGAGTATAATTGTCAAAAGACGTTAGAAGTTGCTTAAAAAAGCATAAAACTATGAAAAGAATAGATTTTCACTTTTCAAATAAACTTTCAACTAAGGCCTAAAAAGGCTTTGACCTTCTATTGTCTTCAAATAACTTATGGTACAAAATAATCAAGATTTAGTAGCTCTAGAAAAAAAACTTCTTGAAAAAGAAGAAAGACTAGATAGTGAAAAAGAAAAACTGGAAAAAATAAAAGAAGAGCTTGTAAAGCTTAAGGATGAATACAGGGAAAAACTTCAAAAAGTAACAAATATATCTTCTGATGAGGCAAAAAAAGAGCTTTTAAAAAGAGTTGAGGAGAAAGAAGCAGAAGTAGTGGCTAAAATAATTAGAGAAAGGGAAGAAGAGGCTAAAAGAACAGGAGATAAAAAAGCGCAGGAAATTTTAGCCGAAAGTATGCGTCATGGTGCACTAAACTATGTTGCTGAATACACTTTATCTACAATTAAGGTAGAGGATGAGGACATTAAAGGAAGAATTATTGGAAAAGAAGGAAGAAATATTCGTGCATTTGAGCAGGCAACAGGAGTTGATGTTGACTTAGATGAAGAAGGAATAATTAGACTTTCATCTTTTGATCCGATAAGAAGAGAGGTTGCTAAAAGATCACTTGAAAAATTAATTAAGGATACAAGAGTTCAACCTTTTAGAATTGAAGAAATTGTTAATCAAACCAAAAAAGAGCTTGAAAAAGTGCTTCTGGATGAAGGAGAAAAAATTGCTCATGAAGCAGGTGTTTTTAATTTACCATCAGCAGTACTTTCAGTAATTGGAAGGTTTAAGTTTAGAACTTCATACGGACAAAATTTAGCAATACATACCCTAGAAAATACAAAAATTGGAATGCATTTGGCAAATGAAATTAAAGCAGATGTAAATATTGTTCGAATCGCTTGTTTACTTCATGATATTGGAAAAGTCTTAGAAGGAGATGGAAGTCATGTAAAACTGGGAGTAGATTTTCTTAAAAAACATAATCTTCCCGAGAAAATTATAGACTGTGTTGCAGAGCATCATGAAGATAAGCCTTTTTCATCTGTTGAATCAGTACTTGTTTATATTGCCGATGCAATATCCGGTGCAAGACCGGGTGCAAGGTATGAGGATTTTGAAGAATATGCAAAAAGACTTCGTGAAATGGAAGATATTGCTAAAAAACATGAGGGTGTTGAAGATGCTTATGCGTTTGAAGCAGGAAGAGAAATAAGAGTTATTATAAATCCAGGGATATTAGATGATAACCAAACAACAATTACCGCTGGTAAAATAAGAGATGATATTTCAAGATCATTAACAGTTCCAGGAGAAGTAAAAGTAACTGCAATTAGAGAATTTAGAGTAGTTTCCGCTGCAGAATCCACATTTTAATTGCCAAATCAATTTAAACTCTTGACAAGCCTTCGATTTAACTGTATTGTTAATCTAATCGAATAATAGTTAATTTTTTTAATGAAAGGGGGTGAAAGAAATGACAAAAAAAGATTTGATTGAATTGGTTGCCAAGAAGGCAAATTTAACAAATAAAGCAGCAAGAGAAGCAGTCGGAGCGTTTATAGGTGGGATAAGAGATTCACTTAAAAGAGGAGAAAAAGTTGTAATTACAGGTTTTGGTACATTTAGTATTAGAAAAAGATCAGAAAGGCCTGGAAGAAATCCAAAAACCGGAGAAAAAATTACAATTGCTGCAAGAAAAGCTCCAGGATTTACACCTGGAAAAACTTTAAAAAAGGCAGTAAGATAATTTTGTTATAAAAAATAAAGACCTATTACTGTAATACTTGGAAATAGTAATAGGTCTTTTTTTAACAAAAAAAATTCCGGGAAGTTAGTAAGCCAGATTCTGTTTAAAGTTGCAATCTATCTCAATTGTGATATTTAGTCACACAGTCCGCCAGCTGGCGGATGCCCAAACCTTGACGCTTCTGTAAAGCAAGTAATAACGCGTCTTTCGTAGGTTGCAGCAGGTGGGATTGTCCGTTTCACTCCTACTCGTCTCTGTTACTCTCAGATTCTGTTAATTCAAAATCTGTGTTAAGCCTTATTTGTAGGAAAAAAGCTTAACCACCAGCTATTGCTAGTCGGAGCTTACACTCCGTTCCCGGCTTTACACCTGTCTGGACTTTCCTCCCTTAATTACTTAAGGGTAGCAACTCTTCTTCCCGGAACAGGGGATATTATAGCAAAATTAGGCATTTTTTTCAAAAATTAGTAGCTATTAGAAGCATTACAAAGTATTTTATATTCACAGCTATTGCATAAAGGAGAGTTACTGCATTTAAAATCACTTGTTGCAATTTCATCTGCAATTTTTAAGATTTCTTTTTTCGCTTCTTCTAATTGTTCTTTAGTTCTGGTTGTAGTAAGCTTTTTGTCTTTTTCTAAAAAACATAAAGATAATTTTACCTGGTCAAAGCTTTTATTTAGATGTTTTTCTCTAACCTCTACTGCGGCCAAAGCATAAATTGTTAATTGTAAATTATTATCCATTTCTTTTTGAGTGGGTAGTTTTCCTCCTGTTTTATAATCAATAATTTCAATTTTTCCGTTTTCCAAACTATCAACTCTATCCATAATTCCTCCGATTTTTAATTTTCTAATAAAAAAATTAAAAGAATACTCAGTTAGCAATGGAAGTTTTTTTTTATCAAAGTTCTTTTTAAGATAATTTGTAATTTCTTTTTTTGCTTTTAAAAATGCTTCGTTTAAATGTTTTTTACTTAAATAGCCTTCATTAATCCAGTTATTGTTTAGAAGTTTTTCAATGTTTGAAATTTTTATTTTCTCTCCTCGTTTATGTGCTTGATAAAAATCTCTTAAAGTATTATGAACACTTATTCCAAAACTTTGAGCAGCTGTTGGAGGGGTTGGAATTTTTAAAATATATTTTAATTTATAATGAAGAGGACAAATCTGAAAAGTTTGGATTTGCGAATAGGAAAGATAAGTAATTGGGGCTGCTACATGTTTTTTTATCATTTCTTTTTCTTCTGGCTCTATCCATTCTAAAAGTTTAAGTTGATTATCTATCTCTTCTTTTTGTTTTAAATTTTTATCTACTGTTTCTTCACCCAGTGTTTCATAAACAAAAGAGGATATTTTTTTCTTTCTTTTTCCCTCCCCATAAAAAAGTGCTGCAGTTAAAAAAAGCTTGTTTTTTGCTCTGGTTGCCCCAACGTAAAAGAGTCTTCTTTCTTCTTCTAAGTGATAATCTCCTGTTGGTAAAATTTCTTTTATTAATTGAGTGGGGATTGGAATTGTTTCTTTTCTTTCTCTGGTTGGAAATCTATCTGATACCAAATTTACTAAAAAGACCACATCAAACTCAAGGCCTTTACTTGAGTGAACGGATAAAATATTAACGGCATTATTTTCCGTCCAATCAATATCAGATACAAGCGGACTTTCTCCCATTTGCATTGATAAATCAATCCAGTCAACAATATCAAAAACAGAAGCGCTGTCATGTTCTAATTCATAGGTTTTTAATTTATCAAAAAACTTAGCAATATTTTTTGCTATTTTTTCCTCTTTTTCCGTTTTATATTCAATAATTTTTTTTAAAAGATTAGTGTCTGTTAAAAAGTAATATAATATTTCTCCGGCAGTTTTTTTAGGAACAAAAGATAAGTGGTGTTTTATCATTTTAACTAAACCTTTTACTTTTTCTTTTGTTTCAGGTCTTAGAAATGTTTCATCAACCTTGTCTAGGGTTTCAAAAAGTGAATAATTCTTTCTTTTTGAATAGTTTAAAAGAGAAGCAATTTCAATAGCATCAAAATCAAAACTTGCCATATTTATAACTCTGTAAAGCGATGCAGTGTCTTCAAAATTGTATAAAACCTTTAAGTAGCTAATTAAATCTTTTATTTCTTCCTGATGAAAAAGTCGCCCGGGTCCTAAAAACTGATAGGGGATTTTCTTTCTTTCAAGCGCTCTTGTAAAATTTTGCGCATGATCGTTTGCCCTGACCAGTATTGCAACATCTTTGTATTGATATTTTTTTTCTTTCTCGCAGATGTCTTTAATTTTCTCAGCTGTAAGCTCTGCTTCATCCTCTGTTTTTTTTGCAAAAAGAAAATCAACTTCTTCTCCTTTTACCTTTCTAACAGAGATTAGTTTTTTATTAATTTTTTCTTTTATCTCAAGTCTGTCAGGATTATTAAATTGAATAAGTTTATATGATTTATTTAAAATTTCTTCAGTTGAGCGGTAATTATTAACCAAAGTTACAATTTTTACTTTTGGGAAATGTTTTCTAAATTGAATAATATTTGAAACTGAACTTCCTCTGAACCGATAAATTGATTGGTCATCATCTCCGACAACAGTGATGTTTTTTTTAGTGCCTGAAAGAAGTATTGCTAAGGCGTTTTGGGCAAAGTTTGTGTCTTGAAACTCATCAACTAAAATATATTTAAATTTTTCTTGATAATTTTTTAAAATATTTTTTCTTAATCTAAATAACTTTAAAGTATTTGAAATAAGGTCTGAAAAATCCATTGCGCCTTCTTCAATTTTTATCTTTTGATAAGTTTTGTATGCATTAGCAAGCTCTATTAATTTTTCTTTTTCTTCTTTCTCCAGATTTTTATCTTTTAGGCTTTTTTTTGCAAATTTTAAATATTCCTCTTCATCAACGTCCTCATCTTTTAAACGGCTGAAGTGCTGAAGTAAACTATTTAAAAATTTATCCGGATTCCCAAGGGGTCTAAAATATTTTAAATTAAACCTAAAAACGTTTTTTCTTAAAAGTAAGGTGCTTTCAGCTTCTGATAATAACTTGTATCCAGGATTAAGACCAATGTGAATTGCTTCTTGCCTTAAAATTCGATCACAAAAAGCATGAAAAGTTGAAATCCACATCTGGTTATATCCATATGGCATTACCATATCAACTCTTTCTTCCATTTCAGCTGCTGCTTTTTCAGTAAAGGTTAATGCTAAAACTTCCCCCGGGTGAACATTTTTTTCAAGAATTAAATGTTTTATTCGCTCGGTAATAACTGTGGTTTTTCCTGTTCCTGCCCCGGCAATAATTAAAAGTGGTCCGTTTCCATGTGTAACTGCCTGAAGTTGTTGTTTATCAAGCTGAATCGTGTTTTTCATCTAGCTTTAGAAAAGTTAATTTTTTTTCTTAATCTCTTTTATGTTTTTTTCCTCAATATTTTGAGTTGATTTTATTTTTTGACCAAGACTTAAAAATCCACTTGTAACATTATTAAATTGTGATGAGGCATTGTTAATGTGCTTTCCTAAAACTCCCATGTTTTCATTTACTTTTTCATAATCAATTTGAATACTTCTTAAAAGAGAAAAAATTTGTTTTGATTTTGACTCAAGTTTCTTACCCTCAAATGCTAAAAGAATTGTTTGAAGATGCGCATAAAGAGTTGATGGTGAAACTACATATACTCTTTGTCTTCTGGCAAAGTCCAATAACTCTGTTTGATTTACAACTTCATAATATACAGATTCTGATGGGACATACATTAAGGCAAAATCCATTGTTCCTTCAGATGGAAGAATGTATTTTTTGGAAATATCATTAATATGTTTTTTAACATCCTTAATAAATTCTTTTTCAAAACTTATCTTCTCTGTTTTTATATCTGTTTTTGTCATTTTTTGGAAATTTTCCATTGGGAACTTGGAATCAATTGGGAGTATCCCGGCATCCGTTTTTATCGCAGCGTCAACTTTTTCTCCTGACTTAAATTCGTATTGCAGGAAAAAATTATTTTTTGGAAACATTTGTGAAATTAAATCTTTTAAGACTTGTTCGCCGATATTTCCTCTAAGCTTTGGGCTTTTTAAAAACTCTTGAAGTTCTCGCATGTTTCTCCCTATTTCATTCATTTGCCCAACTTCTTTTTCTACATCTTTTACCGCGCTTGCTGCTTTATCTAATCTTTCATTTAATTGTCTTGAATTTTCCTGGAGGGTTTTTACCATGTTGCCGGTTGAGGAATCCAGGGATTTTTGCATAGTCTTAAGCCATTCAAGAAGCGCTTGGTTGTCTTCAGGTTTTTTCAATTCTTTAATTTTCTTATTAATAAAGATAAGGATAAAAAGAAAGCCTAGGATAACGATTATACCGAGTAAAAAAATGTCAGTCATAACTTTTA
>CAZFYA010000001.1:0-109958 GCA_964523705.1 uncultured Gammaproteobacteria bacterium | reverse complement strand
AGTTATTTTTTAATAAAAATAAAGCTCCGGATTAGCTGTAATTTTATCTATTGGTTTAGTTTTTTGATTAAAAAACGCAGCAGTTGCTATCATTGCTGCATTATCTGTGCATAAAAATTTTTCAGGTGCAATTATTTTTATTTTTTTATTAAACTCATCTCTTAGTTTTTGATTGGCAGAAACGCCTCCCGATAGAAGAATTGATTTTGCTTTATGTTTCTTTTTGGCATTTAAAGTTTTTTTAATTAAAACATCAATTATTGCCTGTTGAGTTGAAACAGATAAATCATTAATCACTTTTTCATTTAAGTTATTAATTTTTTTAACCTCATTTAAAACAGCGGTTTTTAAACCACTAAAACTAAAATCAAAATCATTTGAATTTAACATTGGCCTTGGTAATTTATATGCTTTTGGATTTCCAAGTTTTGCTCTTTTCTCAATTTCCACTCCTCCCGGATAAGAAAGATTTAAAAGTCTTGCGATCTTATCAAAAGCTTCTCCTGCTGCGTCATCTCTTGTTCCGCCAAGCCATTTAAAGTTTTTATAATCTTTTAGAAGAATAAGATCCGTATGTCCTCCTGAAACTATTAAAACAATAGCAGGAAAAACAATGTTTTTATTTTTTCCTGTATCAATAAAGTTAGCAAAGATGTGTCCTAGTAAATGATTAACAGGAATTATTGGTTTTTTATAAATTTGAGAAATTGTTTTTGCAGTTTCAATTCCAACTAAAAGGGAGCCAATAAGCCCTGGTCCAATAGTAACTGCTAGGTAGTCTATGTTTTCAATTTTTGTTTTTGCTTCTTTTAAGGCTTTATCTATAACAGGTAAGATATATTTTAATTGTTCTCGAGCTGCAACCTCTGGAATAATTCCCCCTGTTTTTTTATGAAGAGCAAGAGAAGAAAGAGTAATATTTGAAAGTAGTTTTACTTTTTCTTTTTTCCCCTCTACTATTGATGCAGATGTTTCATCGCAGCTTGTTTCAATTCCCAAGATTTTCATAATTTACTTGCATATCTTTTTTAAATCCGTATTTTTTGGAAAGACCGGAATTTATCTCCAAAACCGTATCGGCCGGTTCAAGTGGTTGATAAATTGCCAGCTCCTTGTTATTGGCAGGTGGTTTAACTTCATTATAGATTGTGACAATTTTATTGTTTTTTATAAAAATAATATCAATTGGAAACTTCATGTTTTTCATCCAAAAGGAATAATAACCCGTCTTTTCAAATTTAAATAACATTCCTTGGTCTTTTGGAAGTGATTCCTTGCCTGATAGTCCAATTTCTTTTTCCTTTGGGGTCTTAGCCAAAATTAAATTAAAAGAAGAATTATTAATTGTTGCTTTTGCTTGAGGAGTTAAGTTAAAGCCACTATTTGAAAAATAAGCTCTGCCAATAAAAAATAAAACTGCAATTAAAATTATTATTACAATTGGAATGATTATTTTTTTCATATATTCTCTTCAATTATTTTTACAAATTTAGTCGTTGACTCATCGTTTATTCTTTTTATTACAGAAACAAGTTTTGCCCCAGTGCTTTTTGCCTGTTTACCCTTTTCTTTTTTGTATAAATCATCATCTGTTATTGCAATAACAGATGGCTTAATTTGGTTTATTAGTTTAGCATATTTTCTACTATTTTTCATATTTGAAAGTAAAATTATATAATCTACTTCTTTAATTGAAGAAAGTATTTTAGCTCTTTCTAGTTGATTATGTATTGGTCTTTTTTCACCTTTAAGTTTTTTAACGTTTGCATCGTCTTCTAAAAGAATTATTAATTTTGTTCCTTGTTTTCTGGCTTCATTTAAAAACTTAATATGTCCAATATGCAAGATGTCAAAACAACCACCGGCTAAGACTATTTTCTCCTTATTCTTTTTTAATTTATTAATTAAAGATTTTATTTCTTTTGAGGAGATTATTTTTTTCATTAGAAGAATATTTTACTCCATGGTTCCTCGTAAATAAATGGCCTGCCATGGTTTATAATTTGAAGTAAACTTGTCTGAGATTATTATTTTACCGTCTCTTATAACTTCTCTTGTGAAGTATACTTTTGCGCCCCAAGCGGCGTAGTCAATTTGTTTTACAACACCTTTTGGAAGATTTGGGTCATCTTGGTATAAAGGTTCAGGCGGGGGAGATTGGCTTAAAATTACAGGATCGTTAATAATTGCCTCTCTTCCGTCGCTTGTTCCATACAAAAAGAAAGTAAGTTTTAAAATCGTTGGATCAATTGCTGTTTGAATTAAAATATGATGTCCTGTATCATTTTTAAATCTTAAATCATTAGTGGGATTATAAACTGTTGCATCTAATCCTGGGCCTGAATCTTGTTCATAATAATTGACTCTATAGGCGTGTGCTGATCTTTGGGTAATAGGAAGTCCGGCATCTAAAGCTGCTCTGAAAAGAGTTGTTGAGACCTGACATACGCCTCCGCCGTCTCCAAGTACTGTTCTTCCGTCTTTTATGATATACGCTTGTTGATATCCTGTAAAAGATGAAACATCTCCCAGTGCCTTATTAAAAGAAAATTCCTCATCAGGTTTAATTAACACTCCGTTTAATCTGGTTGATGCTAAAGTAATGTTATATATTCTTCCTTGGATGGAGTGTTGAAACAATGAGGTACCAATGCCAATTTGTTCTTTAATGCCTAAGTTGTTTACCTCCTCGGTTGTTATTTCAGGTTCTAAGGTCTTAACGGGAAGGGGAACATAAAAAGTTTTTGGTTTTTCAGAAGAGGTGGCGGCAAACCCTTTTAAGGCAATTTGTTCTTCTAATTCTTCAATGTCTACTTTTTTACCCTCTTTAGAGGTTTGAAAAGTTGTAACTCTGTTATTTTCAAACTTAAACAGTGCGTCAATGGGGTCTTTGTCAATAACACTTATTAATGGATAAAGAATTACTTTAAGCTTTTCGTGTGAATAGGTATATGCGGGTTTTAGATATATTCCGTTAATATATGATTGGGCAATTAAACTAATATTAGACAAACTGTTTTTACTTCTACCCACACTTATTGCCTGTGTTGCTAAAAGACTTGAATCATATCCAAAATCTATGTCTTTAGCTGAAACAGTTGCAACTAGTTCTTCATGAGTAAAAATAAAGGAGGTATTTTTTATAAGTTCATTTTTCTCATCAAAATATTTTTTTACCTCTTCTTGAGTTTTTTTGCCAAAGTTTACATTGTTTATTGTTACGCCGGGATAAACAACGTCTTTATAGGCAATTTTAAAGAACAAATAAACAGCACTTATTAAAAATGATATCCCCAAAAGCATTCCGAACAAAAACCAAAAAGTCGTACGAAATGACTTTAAAAGTATAATTTTTTTAGTAGATGCTTTAGTAATTTTTTTCTTTTTTGAAGTTTTCATTTGATAACAGTTAGTATTTGGTATTATACTATATTTGAATACGTTTATGGAAAACAATGTGGTTTTTCAAAATCAAAATCCTAATCAAAACCTTAATCAAGGAGTAACTTCTAATTTTCCTGATAATCCAGTTCAAGGAGCAGTTCCTAATCAGCAAGTTAATCAACCTCAACCTCAAAATATTCCAAGTGCTCCTCCTTCACCACCACCCCCGCCTTCAACGCCACCTTTGGAAAATAATAATCAAAACAGTAGCGAAGAAAAGCCAAAATCATTTTTTAATCTAAAAACAATTTTAAAAATAGTTTTAGGACTAGCTGTTTTAGTAGTAATTGGATTTTTAATAATTAGATTTTTATTACCTATGTTTGGTGGGGCAAAAGAGGAAAACGTTACGCTTACATACTGGGGCTTATGGGAGGATAAAAAAGTAATGCAAACAGTAATAGCTGAATTTGAAAAGGAAAACCCAAACATAAAAATTGATTACTCAAAACAAGATATAAAGCAATACAGAGAAAGGTTGGTAACCAGGTCAAATAACAATACCGGTCCTGATATTTTTAGGTTTCATAACAGTTGGCAGCCAATGCTATCAAGTCTTTTGGCGCCAATCCCCAAAGACGTAATTACAAGTGGTGATTTTAAAAAAACATATTATCCAGTTGCCAGTGATGATTTGATAAAAAATGGAGCAATTTATGGAATCCCTTTGGAAATAGATACTTTAGCGCTTTATATAAATACCGAATCATTTGATGATGTGGGTATTAAAGAAGATCCAAAAACCTGGGAAGACTTTATAAATATAGCCAGAAGGTTAACAATTATAGACCAAAACGGAAAAATAATAAAAGCAGGAGCAGCAATGGGAACTTATGATAATATTTCCCATGCTCCAGATATAGTTTCTATGCTTTTTTTACAAAACGGAGTTAATCTTTTTGACATCAACTCAACTGTTGAGGAGGCAGCAGATGCACTTGAGTTTTATACAAACTTCACTAAAGACCAGGGAGGTGTTTGGGATGATACATTGGATAATTCAATCTTAGCTTTTGCAAAAGGAGATTTAGCGATGTGTTTTGGTTATTCATGGGATGCCTTTACTATAAAGTCTATTAATCCTGATTTAAAATACAAAGTTATTCCCTCACCTCAATTAGTAACTGGAAAAGTAGCAGTTGCCAGTTATTGGGTAGAGGGAGTTTCTCAAAAAAGTAAACACCAAAAGGAAGCTTTTAAATTTTTAAAATTCTTGGCAAAAAAAGAAACACAGGAAAAACTTTTTACAGAACAGGCAAAGTTAAGATCATACGGAGAACCCTATTCAAGACTTGATTTAGCAGATAAATTAAAGGAAAACAGCTTAATTTTTCCTTTTATTGAGCAAGGAGCAATTGCCAGGTCTTCATATTTAGTAGATGGTACTTATGATGAGGGGTTAAATACAAAAACAAACGAGTATTTAGGAGCAGCTATAAATTCAATTCTTAAGAACACATCTTCTGATTCGGCAGCAGAAACAATGGTAAATGGAATAAATCAAATCCTAAACCAATATGGGCAGTAAAAAAAATATTTTAAAAACACTGCTCTATAGTGACATTTTTGATTATCCGCTAAAAAAAGAAGAAATCTGTTATTTTTTAATTTCAAATAAAAAGGTTTCAATCAAAGTTATTGAAAAAAACTTAAAAAAAATAAAAGAAATAGGTTTTAAAAAAGGATTTTATTTTTTAAAAGGAAGAGAAAAACTAGTTAACCTTAGAGAAAAAAGGGAGAAAAATAGCTTAATAAAACTTAAAAAAGCAAAAAAAATAGCCAAAAAACTAAGTTTTATCCCCACAATAAAATTTATTGCTATAAGCGGTAACTTGGCACTTAAAAACTCCGATAAAAAAGACGATATTGATTTTTTTATTGTTACCTCTAAGAACACAATTTGGTTAACCAGGCTTTTAACAGTATTAAAATTACAAACCTTGGGGATATACAGAAAAAGAGGGGACAAAGAAGTAAAGGACAAGATTTGCACAAATATGTTTATAGATGAGAAAAATTTAAGTTTTTCTAAAAAAAGAAAAAATCTTTTTACAGCTCATGAGTTAATGCAACTGTTTCCGCTTATAGATAAAGAAAATATTTATCAAAAACTATTATTTAAAAATAAATGGGTATTAAATTATTTACCAAATTCATTTAATAAAATTAAACCTAGCAATAACTTACTTACTAAAAACAAAATTAATAAAAAGAAAAGTGTCTTTTTAAATATTTTAAATAATGTAGTAAAAGTTCCCCAAATTTTATACATGAGAAGACACAAAACTAAAGAAGAAATTTCAAATAAAATACTTGCTTTTCATCCTTTTGATCATCAAGTCTATGTATTAAAAACGTATCAGGAAAAACTACAAAAATATGGCTTATAATACTTTGCTTAGCTGAAAATGAGGCTGTAAATACTAGAGGTCATTGACAAAAAAATGTATTTCAGCTAGTATGCCTAAAAGATAAATTATCCTATCTTTTCCCTCGACAACTTGGAGGGATTTTGTTTTAAGTAGGAGTAAACTTATGGATACTAAAAAAATATATTTAACAAAAGAAGGTTTAGAAGAACTAAAAAAAGAACACGAAGAGTTAACTAAAGTTAAAAGACCAGATGTTTTAGAAAGAGTTTCTCAAGCAAGAAGCATGGGAGACTTATCTGAAAATGCAGAATATGTCGCTGCTAAAGAAGAGCTTTCTTTTATTGACGGAAGAATCGAAGAGTTAGATGAACTTCTAAAACAGGTGGTATTAATTACTGAAAGCGGAAAAAATTCAAGCCATACTGTAAAACTTGGTTCAAAAGTTACCTTAACTGTTAAAGGTAAAAAGGAATCATTTATTGTTGTTGGGGAATGGGAAGCAGATCCAAAAGAGAAAAAAATTTCACACGAATCCCCTCTTGGAAAAGCCTTAATTGGTAAAAAAGTTGGAGAAAAAATAGAGGTTGAAGCCCCTGCAGGTAAGATCTTATACACCATAGTATCAGTAGACTAATCCTAACGTCAATTAGTATAATTGACATACGCTGTGAACAAAAACCAAAAAGTTATTCAAAAAGTTGTTAAAGATTTTAAAAAAAAACCAAACCTTCTAGACTACGATAAGTTTTATAAAAACTTTTCCTCTAAAAACTTTGAAAAAGAAATAGATTTTTTTGAAGATAAAACCTTAAATGCCTCTTACATAATGGTTGATAGACATGCTGAAGGAAAATTAGGAAAAAAAGTAGCTATCTTTTTTAAGAGTGAAAACAAAGAAGAAGAAAAATATACTTACCAAGAGCTTAAGAAATTAACCAATAAATTTGCCAATGTTTTAGTAAAAAATGGTGTTAAAAAAAATGACCGCGTTTTTATTTTTCTTCCCACAACGCCTGAAAGGCATATTTCTTTTATTTCTATTTTAAAAGTCGGTGCAATTGCCGGACCCTTATTTCCTGCTTTTCAGGAAATGGCACTTTTAGACAGACTTAAGGACTGTGATGCTAAGGTGTTAATTACCAATCAGGCTCTTTTTCCAAGGATTAAAAAAATTTGGAAAAATCTTCCAAAACTTGAAAAAGTAATTATTGTTAAAAGAGGATCTGCTGGTAAATTAAAAGATAAAAATATTATCTACTGTGAAGAAGAAATGGAAAAAGCCTCTGATAAGTTTTCAATTGCTCATTTAAAAAAAGATGATTTTGCATATATCCTTTATACCTCAGGAACTACTGGGAAACCAAAAGGGGTAGTTCATTCACACTTTGATATTCTTCAGGCAATTTCAACTACAAAATATGCCCTAGATGTTCACGAGGATGATATTTACTGGTGTACAGCCGATTTAGGCTGGGTTACAGGAGTTGTATATAATGTTTTTGGAATATTAGGTCTTGGGGCAAGCTTGGTTCTTTTTGAAGGAAGATTTTCTCCTGAAAGCTGGTATAAGATTATTGAGGAATATAAAGTAACTGTTTGGTATACAGCTCCTACTGCCATTAGAATGCTAATGGGTTCAAAAACTAATCCTAAGGACTTTAATTTGTCCTCTTTAAGGTATCTAACAAGTGTTGGCGAACCACTTAATCCTGAAGCAATCTGGTGGGGTCTAAAGGCCTTTAATTTACCGTTTCATGATACTTGGTGGCAAACAGAGCTTGGAGCAATTGCAATCTCAAATTATCCTTCAATGGATATAAAACCGGGTTCAATGGGAAAACCCTTTCCAGGAGTAATTGCTGCAGTAATTGATGATAAAGGAAATGAATTACCAAATGAAAAGGAAGGCAATTTAGCTCTTAAAAGAGATACAATTCCTTCTTTAATGAAAGAGATTTGGAAAAACAAAGAAAAATTTGATTCATACTTTTTAAAGGACTGGTACTTTTCGGGAGACAGAGCGTACAAAGATAAAGATGGGTATTTTTGGTTTTTTGGAAGAGCAGATGATGTGATAAAAACTTCAGGAGAAAGAGTTGGGCCATTTGAGGTTGAAAGCGCTTTAGTTGAATATCCAGACATTGTAGAAGCAGGAGTAATTGGAAAACCGGATATGCTAAGAGGGGAAATAATTAAGGCCTTTATAGTATTAAAACCAGAAGTTAAAGGAACAGATGAATTAAAAGGGAAAATAAAGCAATTCATAAAAGACAATTTAGCAGGACATCTTTATCCAAGAGAAATTGAATTTATTGATAAGCTTCCTAAAACAAGATCCGGAAAAATAATGAGAAGAGTCTTAAAAGCAAAAGAATTAGGTCTTCCTATTGGTGATACTTCAACTCTTGAGGATTATTAAATATTTTACCAAATTTAGCGCTAAATCCTGTATAATGAGCTTATGTTTTGGGCAGATAAAATACTTCAGGAAAGAAAAGGAAAGGAATTTGTAAATGATTCCTGGACACCATCCGGAAATATTCATATGGGTGGGATAAAAGGGCCAATAATTCATGATGTCTTATTCATGGTTTTAAAACAAAAAGGAGCAGATGTTAAATTTACCTTTGGTTTTGATGACTTTGATCCAATAGATGGATTGCCACCGGATTTAATAAAAACCCATGAAAAATATATGGGTGTTCCAATTTCTATCGCACCTTCTCCAAACAGAAACGGTTCTTTTGGAGACTTCTATTCAAAAAAGATGGAGAAACTATTTAAAGCTCTTGATATTAAAGCCGAAATCTATAAAACAAGTGTATTGTACAGAAACGGAACTTTTAATAAAGCAATAAAATTTGTTTTAGATAATGCAGAAAAGATAAGAAAAGTATATGAAGAGATTTATAAAAAGAAAGTTAATAGCGATTGGTATCCCTTGCAAGTTGTTTGTCCGAAGTGTGGAAAACTAGGAACAACAAAGGCGGTAAATTGGGATGGAGAAAAAGTAACTTTTGAGTGTAAAAAAGATTTAGTTAAGTGGGCAAAAGGATGCGGATACAAAGGAGAGATATCTCCTTTTAATGGAAATGCAAAAATGCCATTTAAAGTTGAGTGGGCAGCAAAATGGTGGACGTTTGACGTAACAATTGAGGGAGCAGGAAAAGATCACGCATCAGCCGGTGGGACTTATGATGTGGCGATAAAAATATTAACCGATGTATTTAAGAAAAAGCCGCCACTTAAACTTCCATATGAACATTTTTTATCAGAAGGAAAAAAAATGGCATCTTCAAAAGGAGTTGGAATTACAGCAGAAGAACTTTTAGAAGTAATTCCTCCACAAGTAGCCAGATTTTTAATGATTAAAACAAAACCAAATCAGGCGGTTGAGTTTTCAATTAAAAAAGAAGACTTATTTCCAAAGCTTTACGATGAGTATCAGAAAGCAGCAAGCGCTTATTTTTCAAAAAAGAATGATGATAACGCAAGAGCTTTTGAATTATCCAAAGTTGGGAAAGTTGAGAAACCGCCAAGTATAAGATTTTCAGTACTTTCAAATTGGGTACAAATGCCTAATATGGAAGATAAGATAAAAAAAGAAGGTCTAAGTAGCTGGGTAGAATATGCAAAAGTATGGGTTAAAAAATATGCACCTGAATCTGAAAAGTTTTTAATTCAAAAAGAATTGCCAGAAAATGCTAAAAAATTAACTAAAGAGCAAAAAGAATTCTTAAAAAAGATTTCTAAAGAAATTGATAAATTTTCAAACGCAGAAGATTTTCAAAAAGAATTATATAATTTTGCAAAAGAATTAAATATTTCATCAAAAGATGCATTTTCGGCAATTTATTTATCTCTAATTGGAAAAGATCATGGGCCAAAGGCAGGCTGGCTTATCTTATCCTTAGATAAAGAATTTGTTAAAAAAAGATTTAGCGGAGTTGTATAATAAAACTATGTTAGATATTAAATTTATAAGAGAAAATCAAAAAGTAGTTGAAGAGGGTGTTAAAAACAAAGGAGTAGACATTGATTTAAAAAAACTTTTACTTCTTGATGAAGAGTTTAAGTCGTTAAACATTGCTGTTCAAAAATTAAGAGAAGAAAGAAATAAGGTCTCAAAAGAAAAAAACATTGAAAAAGGAAAGGAAATAAAAAAGGAATTAGAAGGAAAAGAAGAAAAATTAAAAAAACTTGAAAAAGAGATTAATAAATTATTAATTCAACTCCCAAATCTTCCTAAAAAAGATGTAAAAAAAGGCACAAGCGATACTGAAAATGAAGTTTTAAGAAAGGTTGGGGCACCAACTAAATTTTCCTTTACCCCAAAAGATCATTTAGAAATTGGAGAGTTATTGGATATTATTGATGTTCAAAGGGCAGCAAAAATTTCAGGTTCTCGATTTTATTTTCTAAAAAATGAAGGAGTGCTTTTAGAATTTGCACTTAAGCAGTTGGCCTTTGAAACTTTAATTAATGAGGGCTTTACTCCTCTTCTTCCACCGGCACTTATTAAAGAAGAAGTAATGAGAGGACTAGGTTATATGGAAAACGGTGGAGATGAGGACATGTATATTTTTGAAAAAGATAAATTAGTATTAGTTGGAACATCTGAGCAATCAATTGTAGCAATGCATAAAGATGAGATGTTTAGCGAAAAAGATTTACCAAAAAGATATGTTGGTTTTTCCTCATGTTTTAGAAGGGAAGCAGGCAGTTATGGAAAAGACACAAGAGGAATTTTAAGAGCACATCAGTTTGATAAAGTTGAAATGGTATCCTTTGTAAAGCAGGGAGAAGACGATAAGGAGCATGAATATCTCTTATCCTTAGAGGAAGAGCTATTAAAAGCAATAGATATTCCCTATCAGGTAGTAAAAATGTGTACCGGTGATTTAGGTTTTCCAACCGCCAGAAAATATGATTTAGAAGCCTGGATTCCAAGCGAGGGAAAATATCGAGAAGTTACTTCAACATCAACAACAACAGACTTTCAAGCCAGAAGATTAAACATTAAATACAGGGAAAATGAAAAAGCTAATTTTGCAAATATTTTAAACGGTACAGCATTTTCAACAAGACCAATAATTGCAATACTTGAAAATTACCAACAAAAAGATGGAAGTGTTAAAATTCCTAAGGTTTTACAAAAATATTTAAAAAAAGACGCTTTAACTGTTAAAAAATAGTCTTCTAATTTTTATTGTTTTACCAATCTAAAACTCCTCTTTTGAAGCAAGGAAAAAATCTTGACAAATAAAAAAAATTATCTCAAAAATTAATTACTGCCCGTTTATATTTAAAAACTACGGCAAAAAAGACAAGGAGGTGATTGACTGTGGCAAAGAAAAAGAAAAAGAAAAAGAAGAAGTAATTGGTAAGTAATTTGGAACTTTACCAATTGATCAGTTGGTAATAACCCCGCCTTAAAAAGCGGGGTTTTTATGGTAAAATAATTATATGTTTAAAGTATTTAGTAAATTTTTCGATTCAAATGAAAAAGAGTTAAAAAAGGTTTTACCGATTGTTTCAAAAATTAATTCCTTAGAGGATAAATACAAGAAAATAAAAGATGATCAGTTTTCAAAAAAGACTGAAGAGTTTAAAAAAAGAGTAAAAGATGGCGAAGCTTTAGATGAGATTCTTCCTGATGCCTTTGCTTTAGTTAGAGAAGCTGCAAAAAGAACCATTGGACAAAGACATTTTGATGTTCAATTAGATGCAGCAATTTCTCTTGCACAGGGAAAAATTGCTGAGCAAAAAACAGGTGAGGGAAAAACTCTATCTGCAGTTCCCGCACTTTACCTTCACAGTTTAACCGGGAAAAGTGTTCATTTAGTTACCGTTAATGATTATCTTGCCAGACGTGATGCCGGTTGGATGGGAACAATTTTTAATTTTTTGGGACTTTCAGTATCAGCAATTATTAGTGATCAATCATTTTTATATGATCCAAAAACTATTAATAAAGATGCCAGTGACTTCAGGCTTTTACACTTAAAACCAATTGATAGAAAAGAAGCATATAAGGCAGATGTGGTTTATGGAATAAATTCGGAGTTTGGTTTTGATTATCTTCGAGATAACATGGCACAGGATTTAGAATCAATGGTTCAAAGAGGTCATTATTTTGCCATTGTTGATGAGGTTGATTCTGTTTTAATTGATGAGGCAAGAACTCCTCATATTATTTCAGCCCCTGATGAGGCACCGACGCAAAAATATTATGAATATGCAAAACTAGTTACAAAACTGGTTCCGGAAATTGATTATAAGATTGATGAGAAATTAAGAACAGCACATTTAACAGAACACGGAGTTTCAAAAATTGAAAAACTGTTTGGCATAAAAGATATTTATGAAAAAGATTTTGATACTGTTTACCATTTAGAAGCAGCACTTAAGGCAAGAACACTTTTTCATCGGGAAAAAGATTATATTGTAAAAGACGGTGAGGTAATCTTAGTCGATGAATTTACAGGAAGATTAATGGAAGGAAGAAGATTGTCCGAGGGGATTCATCAGGCAATTGAAGCAAAAGAGGGGGTTACGATTCAAAGAGAGTCAAAAACCCTAGCAACTGTTTCTCTTCAAAACTACTTTAGAATGTATGAAAGACTTGCCGGAATGACAGGAACCGCAGTTACGGAAGCAGAAGAGTTTGGCAAAATTTATAAACTTGATGTTTTAGAAATTCCAACTAACAATCCGATGATTAGAAAGGATTTTTCTGATGCAATATATAAAACCTCAAGAGCAAAATTTAGTGCAGTTGCTGATGAAATAGAAAAAGCATATAAAAAAGGTCAGCCAGTATTGGTTGGAACAACTTCTATTGAAAAAAACGAAATTGTTTCACAGCTTTTAAAAAGAAGAGGAATAAAGCATGAAGTATTAAATGCAAAAAACCACGTTAGGGAAGCAGAAATTATTAAAAAAGCAGGAGAAAAAGGTGCGGTTACGGTTGCAACTAATATGGCAGGAAGAGGAGTAGATATTGTTTTAGGAGGAGATACGCCAAAGTATGAAGACGGAAGAGAAAAACGGGGAACAAAAGAATGGGAAACTTGGGAGAAGAAACATAAAGAAGTTTTGGATGCCGGAGGACTCTTAGTTATAGGGACTGAAAGACATGAATCAAGAAGAATTGACAATCAGCTAAGAGGAAGAGCAGGAAGACAAGGAGATCCTGGAAGTTCAAGGTTTTATGTTGCCCTAGATGATGAAATTATGCGACTTTTTGGCGGGGATACAATTTCAGGGCTTATGACAAGATTTAAAATGCCTGAAAATGTTCCTCTTCAGCATCCAATTGTTTCAAGAGCAATTGAACAGGCACAGACAAAAGTTGAAGGATATAACTTTGATATCAGAAAACATTTAGTTGAATATGATGATGTATTAAACAAGCAAAGAGAAATTATTTACCAGCGAAGAAGAACAATTTTAGAGGTAGGAAAAGATAAAGATAATTTAAGAGATGAAATAAAAGAAAAAATAAACGAAGCAATTATAGGCTTAGTAAATCTTTCATCGGCTGAAACATATGATAAAGAAAAAACAATTAATGAAAAAATCATTGATGGTTTTGCAACAATTATTCCATTTGATGAAAATTCAAAAGCCCAAATTACAAAACAGTTGGAACAGCTAAAAGACATAGGTAAAAAGATAGAATTTTTAACTAAGATTTCAGACGATATCTATAAAATGCGAGATGAACAGATGGGAAGAGAATTGATGCGACAAGTTGAAAGATTTGTAATGCTTTCAGTTATTGATAATTTATGGATGGATCATTTAGATGCAATTGAAAACTTAAGACAAGGAATTGGTCTTAGAGGTTATGGACAAAAAGACCCATTAGTTGAATATAAAAATGAAGGATTTGCAATGTTTGAAAAATTAATCTCAGCAATTGATGATGAAATAGTACATAGAATTTATAAGGTTCAAGTACAACAAGCACCAACTGTTCAAAAACAAGATACAAAAATACAAACCAATGCTCCTCAAGGTGAGTCTTCAACGACATCTGGAAAGTTGAACGAAGTGAAATCCGCCTCTGGCGGAAAGAAAAAATTGGGAAGAAATGATCCTTGCTGGTGCGGAGCGAAGAAACCAGATGGAACCCCAATTAAATATAAACACTGCCATTGGCCGAACTAATTTCTTTTTAGAGTAATAGCGGAGTCCTTTTAAATTCGCTCTTTGAGCCGCGCTACGGATAGTAGGTAAGGCGAAAAGTAAGAATGAGAGGGTGGTAGTGGAAAGAAATATAAAAAATGCCACTGGCCTAATTAAATATATTGATTAACTCCAATTATCATCTAGTATAATAAAGAACGATGCATAGAAATATAAAAGTACTTACATGGTTTAATTTTTTTACAGATTTTAAGTTATATGCTCCAATTGCAATACTTTATTTTGCTCAGGTTTCAGGTTCATTTGCTTTAGGAATGAGTATATTTGCGATAAGTACAGTTTCAGCGGCGATATTTGAGATACCTACTGGTATATACTCTGATTTTATTGGTAGAAGAAAAACAGTAATTTGGGGTGCTTTATTTGCAGTATTATTTTCTGTTTTTTATGCAATAGGACAGTCATATTGGTTTTTGGTAATAGGGGCAGTTTTTGAAGGATTATCCCAGTCATTTTACAGTGGCAATAATGATGCCTTAGTATACGATATTCTTTATGAACAAAAAAAAGAAGGAGAGTATGCCGAATGGTTGGGTAAGTTAAATTCCTGGTTTCAAATTGGTTTAGCAAGCGCCGCATTATTGGGTGGATTTGTTGGAAATTATTCATTCGCTTTAGTTATGTGGTTTTCTGCATTGTCGCAAATTGTTTGCTTGTTTTTAAGTTTTTTCTTAATAGAGCCTAAGATCCATTCTCAAAAAAGTGGCAATCTATATCTTCACATGAAAGAAGCATTAGTTAATTTTACAAGAAACAAAAGGATTAGGCTTATAAGCTTAACTCAAATGATTATTTTTGGTATTGGTGAAGCAGTTTATCAATTCCAAGCCGCATTTTATAAGCTTCTCTGGCCAATATGGGCAATAGGAATAGCAAAAACAATATCAAATATAGGAGCTTTTATTAGTTATAGATATAGTGGAAAAATAATTAAAAAACTTAAACCGGCAAAATTATTATTAGCCAGTAATATTTATAGTAGAGCTATAAATATTTTTTCAGTAGCTTATCCTACTGTTTTTTCTCCTTTATTGATGACAACAACATCATTCTGGTATGGTTCAGCTAGAATAGCGAAAAGTACACTTCTTCAAAAAGAATTTACAGATAAACAAAGAGCAACAATGGGATCATTGGATTCATTACTTGGTAGTATGTTTTATGGAATCATAGCAATAATATTAGGATTAATAGCTGATAAATTAACACCAATAAGCGCCATGCTTATTGCGCAAATAATCCTTTTGCCAACAATTTGGCTACATTGGAAATTGTTTAGAGAAAAAACCAGTTAAATCAATCTCTAATGTCGTTTATTTATGCTTTAATTACAGATATAAAAAATCTGTGGTATATTAGCATTATGCTGATAGAAATAATTGGTTGGCTAGGAACAGCTTTAATACTCATAGCATATTTTCTTATTTCAACAAAAAAAATTACTCCCGGTAAAAAAATATATCAATGGTTAAATATAATTGGAGCAATTTGTATTATTGTTAACTCATTATTTCACCGAGCAATTCCATCTGTAGGATTAAATGTTATTTGGCTATTTATTGCAATATATGGATTAATAAAGTTTAAACGATAAATATTTTTAATATAATTAATTTATGAAATTGTTTCATTTAAAAGACGTTTCAATAACTCTTACTCATGATAATTTAGAAAGAAAGCGCTTTATTGCTCCAGGAGATGCAAAATCTAAATTGCAGACTGTTAATTATGTTGATTTAAAACAAGGAACATCTTTTAAAAAACATTCTCATCCTGATTGTGAAGAATATTTTTATGTAATTTCCGGGTGTGCAAAAGCAGAAATTGGTAATAAAACATTTGAAATAAAAACTGGAGATTTTCTTGTTGTTGAACCGGGAGAATTACATTATTTAACAAATATTAAAAAAGAAGTTTTTAAATATCTTGCTTTTAGAATATTAATTTAACTTATGTTTACAAATAATAAAAATATAAAAATTGGACTTGCTTTAAGCGGGGGCGGCGCAAGAGGCCTTGCACATATTGGGATTATTAAAGCTTTAAAAGAAAAAAATATTCCAATTGATGTAATTTCAGGATCAAGCGCAGGAGCATTAATTGGTGGTTTGTATTTAGCACAAGATTCTATTTTAAAAGTTGAAAAAATAGCAAAAGAAATCACCTTACGGGATTTTATTAAGCTTCTTGGTGGTATTGCATCTTTAACCAGTGTTATTAGAGACAAAAAAATGGATTCTTTTTTAAACAAATATTGCCATGATAAAAAAATTGAAGACTTAAAACTTCCCTTTGCTCCTGTAGCAACAGATTTAGTAACCGGTAATGATTACATTATTAAAACAGGAAGCTTATCAAAAGCAATTAGGGCAAGTTGTGCAATACCAGGTCTTTTTGAAGGAGTTAAGTATTCTTCAAAACTTCTTGTTGATGGGGCAATTTCTCTTCCTGTTCCGGTAAGAGCGGCAAAAAAACTGGGAGCAACATTTGTAATCGCAGTAAGTTTATATAGTTATTCATTTGATGAATCTAAAATTAAAGGAAGAAAAAAACCAAGAATCCCATCTCTTGGATCATCAGCTATAAACATGATGCAATACAATTTAGCACAAGAACAATACAAAGAGGCGGATATTACAATTTTTCCAGACGTAGGAGATATTCCCTCACTTAATCTTAGATACTTTATTAAAGGAGAAGATATTATTGAAAAAGGATATGAAGCTGCATTAGAAATGATACCGGTAATAGAGAATAAATTAAAAAATATTTCTAGTTAGTTTTTTTTAGCGCCGCAAACTCCAATAACACCTGATCCTCCATAAGTTGCAACAACCGGTCCAACCTGTGAAATAATTTGTTCACCATTATAAAACCTTTTTATACCACTTGATACTTCCTCAATTTCTTCATCAGAGCAGGTATGAATGATTGCCAATTCTTCAAAAGGTGCGTTTTCTTCTGCTACTTCAAGTAATTTTTTTAACGACTTCTTTCTTCCTTTTGGTTTACTTTCAACTTCAAATCCACTATCAACTACGAAGACCGGTTTTACATGAAGCGCTTTTCCCAATAAATATTGTTCTTTTGGAAGCCTTCCTCCTCTATATACATATTCCAATGTGTCAAAAGCACAAGCAAGAAAAGTCCTTTGACTTTTCTCTTGAATAATTTCTAATATTTCCGCAGGAGTTTTATCAGCGTTTTTTGCTGCTTCAATTGCTAAAAAACCAAGCCCCATTGAAACCCTGCTTTGAAAAGTTACTATTTCAAACTCTTTATCCTCTTTCATTAATTGTTCGGCAGCAGTTTGTGCATTGTTAAAAGTTGCACTCATGTTTTGTGTTAGATGGACTGAAACAATTTTCTTACTGGGAAGCTTTTTATATACGTCAACTATTGCTTCTGGAGAAGGAGCAGCAGTGGTGAATTTATGCTCATCATCTTTAGGGATTCCTTTTTTCATTTCCGAAACTAATTCATCTGTATTGTTGATCTCTTCACCGCCAATATATGCTTTAATAGGAACTTCCTTAATGCCTAAGGTTCTTTTTAATTCTTTTGGAATATCGGACGAAGTATCGGTAACTATAGATGTTTTGTTTTCTGGCGACATATAGGCGCTAATATATCAGTTAATTATTTAAAAATCAACAAAGATTAATTAAATAATAAAAAGCCAGAAGAGGATTGCTAAAATAATTCTATAAACTCCAAATGGAATAAAGGTATGATTTTTAATAAATCCTAGTAAGAACTTAACTGCAAAAATTGCAACTATAAAAGAACCAAGAAATCCAATTACTAAAGATATATATTCTTGATTAGAAAAAGAAAAAAAGCCCCCTTTATAAACATCAAGTGCTGTTGCCGAAAGCATTGTTGGGACTGCTAAAAGAAAAGAAAACTCAACTGCTGTTTTTCTTTTTGCTCCTAAAAACAATGCACCGATTATTGTTGCTGCAGCTCTTGAAACTCCTGGAATTATTGAGGTCGACTGAAAAATACCAATTAAAAAAGCCTTTTTAAAACTAATCGCCTCAATTTTTTCCGCATGGTGCTCTTTTTCTTTATAAATTACCTCAAGAATAATTAAAATTATTCCACCAACAAATAATGAAATTAAAGTTACAAAAGCATTGCCAAGTAGGTAGGTTTTAACAGCGCTATAAAAAATAAATCCAATTATTGCCGTTGGCAAAAAGGCGGTTAATATTTTCTTCCAAATTTCTTTATTAGCAATTAATGTTTTCCAATATAAAAATACAACTGCTAAGATTGCTCCTAGTTGAATTATTATTTCAAAGCTCTTAACAAAATTAGTTTGTTTAATTTTTAAAAATTCTGATGCTAAAATTAAGTGTCCTGTTGATGAAATTGGTAAAAATTCACTTATCCCCTCAACAACGGCAAGAATTAAAGAATTAAAATAGTCCACATTTTTAATGATATCTCAAAACTAGTTATCTAACAACGATAAAAAATTATAGGATTGCAAAAAGAGAGGTGTTTTTCTACAATTAATTTAATGATAAAGGATAAAAAAATTGAAGAACCATGGGATAAAAAAAAGATAGCAATTGCCTTGATGATATTATTAGGATTGATTGCAGGACTTATATATTTTTCAGGCGTATACAAAGTAAAAGGAGAAAACACCAAGGAATCAAAAGCTCAGCTTCAAAAAGCAGTTGAAGGAGCAGTTGAAGATATTGATGTTCCAACTGTTAAGGAAACAATTCAGGAGAAAATAGAAGAAATAAAAACAGATGCCAGTAATATTGACGTTGTAGAGGTTGCTTCATCTTCTCCTCAGGTACAAAAAATTATAAATGACATAAAGTCTTTAGAAAATTATCCAAGAAATCAAGCAAAAGATATGTGTGAGAAGATTTGTGATAGTTTTTAATAAATGGAAGAAGTTGAAAAAAAAGTAAAGCATAAATTTAATAGATTTTTAAGAATTTTTGGACCAGGACTAATTACCGGCGCTGCTGATGATGATCCTTCAGGTATTGCAACTTATTCTCAAGCAGGTGCAAGATTTGGTTATGGTCAATTGTGGACAATGCTTCTTGCCTATCCATTGATGGCAGCAATTCAGGAGTCTTGTGCAAGAATCGGAGCAGTAACAGGAAAAGGGTTAGCAGCGGTTGTTAGGAAAAATTATAATAAAAAAATTTTATTCTTTACGGTTTTTTTAGTGGTTTTGGCAAATGTAATTAATATTGGAGCAGATATCGGAGCTATGGTTTCGGCAGTTGAGCTTTTAATTCCAGTTTCCGGAATTATTGTAGCTTTAATTTTTACTCTTTTTATGCTTCTTTTGGAAATATTTACCTCGTATAAAACCTATGTAAAGGTTTTAAAATATTTAGCCCTAACGCTTTTAGCATATCCAATTACAGCCTTAATAGTTGGGCATAATTGGATGGGAGTTTTAAAAGCAACTGTTATTCCTGAAATTCAATTTGATTTTCCATTTTTCTTTATGTTAACCGGAATACTTGGTACAACAATTTCTCCATACATGTTTTTTTGGCAGGCATCAGAAGAAGTTGAAGAGGAAATCGATCAAAAAAGAATACTAAGAGAGGGAGGAAAACCAAGACTTTCTAAAAGATTTATTAAAAACTTAAGAATTGATAATGCTTTAGGAATGTTTTTTTCAAACGCAATTGCCTGGTTTATTATTATTACCACTGCATCGGTTCTGCATAAAAACGGAATATTAAATATTGAAAGCGCTGCTGATGCGGCAATGGCACTTGAACCACTTGTTTCAACTTTTCCAAATTCAGGATTTTTAGCCAAGACTATTTTTGCAGCCGGTATTATTGGAGTTGGACTTTTGGCAATTCCAATACTTGCCGGTTCTGCCTCTTACGCTTTATCAGAAGCTTTTAAATGGAAAGAGGGTTTAAATCTTAAATTTAAAAAAGCACACGGTTTTTACGGAGTTATTATTGCTGCAACAATAATAGGTCTTTTTATAAACTTACTTGGTTTTAATCCAATGAATGCTTTAATATTTGCAGCTGTTTTTAACGGTATTGCCTCTGTTCCTTTAATCTTTATAATTTCAAGAATTGCTAAAAGTGAAAAAATTATGGGTGAATACAAAAGCGGAAAATTATCAAATGCATTAGTTTTAATCACTTTTTTTGTAATGACAGCTTCTGTTGTTACAATGTTTGCTACAATACTGTTTGGCTATTAATATGGATTTAAAAAATCGCTTAGACAATTTATTAAAAAACCTAAACCCTGAAGAAAAACAAAAAAGAATTAGGGAAATTGAAGCTGAAAGTATAGGGCCTAATTTTTGGAAAGATCATAAAAAAGCGTCTGGCAAGATGAAGGAACTTTCCCTTCTTCAGGAAGAACTTGAAAAAATAGAAAGATTAAAGAATTTTGTTAAAGAGGGAAAACAAAAACAAGCAGAAAAATTATTAACCGAACTTGAAGTCTTGTTATATTTTTCAGACCCCTTTGATAAGGGGAATGCAATTCTTTCAATTCATTCAGGACAAGGTGGTGTTGAGGCAATGGATTGGGCACAAATGTTATTTAGAATGTACACCAGATTTTTTGAAAGAAAAAATTGGAGCTTTGAAGTAATTGAAGAGACTCAAGGTGAAGAGGCGGGTATTAAAAGCGTTTCAATTTCTGTTGAGGGGAAAAATGCTTATGGCTTTTTAAAAAGAGAAGCAGGCGTTCATAGATTAGTTAGACAATCACCGTTTAATGCAGATAAATTAAGACAAACTTCATTTGCGTTAGTTGAAGTATTGCCTGAGATTAATGAAGAACTAGATATTGAATTAAAAGATGATGATTTGGATTGGGAATTTTTTAGATCCGGTGGGCATGGCGGGCAAAATGTAAACAAAGTATCAACTGCAGTAAGGCTTAAACATAAGCCAACAGGAATTGTGGTAACAGCACAAAGCCAGCGTTATCAGGGACAAAACAGGGAATACGCTTTAAAAATATTAAAAGCCAAGCTTTGGATTTTAAAAGAAGAGGAAAGAAAAAAGAATGAGGAAAAATTAAAAGGAGGATATAAGACTCCGGGATGGGGAAATCAGATAAGGTCTTACGTTTTACATCCTTATCATATGGTGAAAGATTTAAGAACAAATTTTGAAACATCAAACACAGAAGTTGTTTTAGATGGAGACATAGACGGCTTTATAGAAGAGGAATTAAGAAGCATAAATTAACTTCTTTTAGGTTGCTAAAAGACGTAAAATATGGTTTACTAGACAGAGGAGGTGAGTTTAGTGGAAGAAGAAAAAGAAGAAAAAAAAGAAGATGTAAAAGAGGGAAACTTGGTTCATTCTTTTGAAGAAACAAGTCCTTTTTTTACACGTAATTTAATAATAATATTAGTCGTAGTTATTCTACTTGGTGCCGGAACAGGCTATTTCTTAGGACAACAAGGTGGAATAGGTGGAAAAAACATCACCCAAACAGTTGTTAATAAAGAAGACATTAAAAAAGGGACAATTGAAGGAACATCAGACACTAGCACTTTTAAAGACAGCGCAGAAGGAACTCTAAAAGAAGGTGGGATTGACGGAGAAGGAGCGTTTCATTTAGAAAGACCGGGTGGAGAAAGCCAATATGTATATTTAACATCCTCAATAGTTGATTTATCAAAATACATTGATAAGAAAATTAAAGTTTGGGGAGAAACCCAAAAAGCCCAGAAAGCCGGATGGCTTATGGATGTTGGAAGAATAGAGGTTCTCTAATGATTAAGCTAAATAAGGTCTCTAAGAAATTTGGTACAGGAGAGTACGCCTTAACTGAAATAGATTTAGATATTGATAAAGGCGAGTTTGTTTTTTTGGTTGGGCCAACCGGAGCCGGAAAAACAACAATTTTTCGCCTTCTAACAAGAGAAATGCTTCCAACAGAAGGAGAGATAATTGTAAACGAGTGGGATATTGTTAAGCTTCCTAATTCAAAAGTTCCACAACTTAGAAAACAAATCGGAGTTGTTTTTCAGGATTTAAAACTGCTTCATGACAGAACAATATTTGAAAACATACTTTTACCGCTTGAGGTATCAGATATAGATGTAGCTGATGCTAAAAAAAGAGCAGAAGAGGCGCTAATTCAGGTTGGCTTAGCAGAGCATAAGGAAAAATTTCCAATCCAGCTTTCAGGAGGAGAAGTGCAAAGAGCAGCAATTGCAAGAGCCTTAGTTTTATCCCCTGATTTTCTATTAGCAGATGAGCCAACAGGAAACTTAGATATGGCAACATCCTGGGAAATTGTAAATCTTTTATCAGATATTAATAAAAAAGGAACAACTGTTTTAATGGCAACGCATAACTTAGATATTATTAAGAATTTATCAAAAAGAGTTGTAAAACTTGAAAAAGGAAAAGTAGTGCATGATGATAAAAATAAAGATAAAATAAAAAAGTCGGATAATAAAAAACATGAAACACACTAAAACAACCTGGAAAAATATCAGACGCTCTCCATATCAGGCTTTAGCTGCTATTTTTATAATGACATTAACATTTCTTATTGTTTCCTTTTTTACCTTTATACTTTACGGCTCGCATCAAATAATTAGCTTTCTTGAATCAAAACCTCAAGTTACTGCTTTTTTTGAAAATGAAACCAAACAAGAGGATATAAATAGTCTTGAAAATCAAATAAGAACAAATGAAAAAGTTGCATCTGTAAAATATGTATCAAAAGATGAGGCGCTTAAAATTTATCAGGAACAAAATAAAGACGACCCTTTACTTTTAGATTTAGTAACAGCAGATGTTTTACCTGCGTCTTTAGAGATTTCTACATACAAGATAGAAGATCTTCAAGAAATTTCAGATGTATTAAAGTCATCTCCTAATGTTCAGGAGGTTATTTATCAAAAAGACGTAATATCTACTCTTACCTCATGGACTAATGCAATAAGAGGAGTTGGAATTGGTCTTATTGTAATCCTAGCTTTAGTCTCTGTATTTACAATGATTACAATTATTGGAATAAAAATTTCTCAAAAAAAGGAGGACATTGAGATAATGAGACTTATTGGAGCAACTAATTGGCATATTCGTTGGCCATTTATCCTTGAGGGGATTTATTATGGCGTTATTGGTTCAGTTATTGGTTGGTTAATTGCTTCTGCATCCCTATGGTCTTCAATGCCTGTTCTAAAAGAATTTTTTAAAGGTATTACAATTTTTCCAAGTGATCCATTACCAATATTTTTATTATTACTAATAGAAATCATAGGGGCTGTTATTCTTGGAGCTTTATCAAGCTACATGGCGGTACTTAGATATCTTAAATAATGTATGAATTATGAGTTTGAAAATAAAAAAAAGCTTTATCCTCTTAACAGTACTACTATTTAGTCTATTTTTATTAAACACTAATCCTTTTGCTTGGGCAAATAGCGAGGAAGATACAACTACAAATAATACAACAGAATCTTCATCTTGCTCGGTTGAAGGCTGTGAGCAAATGAGCTGTGCTGACTGTATAAATTTTTATGCAGGAAAAGAAGCAGAGGCAGGTAAAAAAGTAGATAGCTATGCTTCAGAACTAGCGGTTATCAATAATCAAATAAATCTAATTCAAGCAAGAATTGAAGCAAACAAGGAACAGATTCTAAGCCTAGAAGCAGATATAGATACAACTAATAAAAAAATCGGAAAACTTGAAGAGTCTTTAGATGAATTAACAAAAGTACTTTTAAACAGAATTATTGCAACTTATGAAGTTGGCACTATTCAGCCATTTCATATTTTACTTTCCTCAAGTGATGTTTCTAATTTCTTTACAAGACTAAATTATTTAAAAATTGCACAAACTCATGATAAAAGACTTATCTATGAAACCGAACAGGCAAAAATAGATTATGCAAACCAAAAAGATATATTTGAAGAAAAAAAGAAAAAAATTGAAGCATTAAAAAAAGAATTAGAAGTATATACAGCAGAACTTGAGCAAAATAAGCTGATAAAAGAAGATTTATTAAAAGCAACCCAAAATGATGAGCGAAAATATCAGCAACTTCTTGCTCGGGCAAGAGCAGAATACGAAGCAATTTTAGGAATTGTTGCCGGTAAGGGAACGGAAACTGAAGTTGGAAAAGTTAGTGAGGGGCAAAGAGTTGCAACAATGATTACAGGAGCATCTTGTAATTCAAGCGGAACACATCTTCACTTTATGATAACAAAAAACGGCAACACTGAAAATCCGTTTAGCTACTTAAAAGACATTGATCACAAGAATTGTTCCGGAGGGGGAGATTGTAATCCTGCAGATCCGTTTAATCCATCCGGTAATTTAAATTGGCCACTTGATGCACCGATTTTATTTAATCAGGGATATGGTTCAACTTGGGCAATTGCCAATACATGGGTAAGAAGAATTTATACTTTTCATAACGGAATTGATATAAGCAGCTCATCAACGACAGTAAAAGCAGTTAAAGAAGGAACGTTATATAAAGGTAGTTATTCTGTTGGTTGTGCCCTAGGTTATGTAAGGGTTGATCATGGCGATGGAGTGGAAACGTATTATCTTCACGTTTACCCCTAAAACATGTTAAAAAAACTGCCCCTTTTCATTTTTCTCTTTTTATTTCTACTAAGAAACGAAGCATTTGCAGTTAACTTAAAGATAAATGAAATTTTTGTACACCCATCAAGCGGTAATGAATGGGTAGAGTTTTATAACCCTGAATCAATTGATTTAACAACATATTTTTTAGATGATGATATTGATTTTAATAATGATTCAGGAACAGGTTCTAAAAAAGCATTAACAAATATTGATAATTCTAACTTGCTTTTTCCTTTTTTTGAATGCTCTTCTTTTTTAAATAATAACGGTGATAATGTGGTTTTGTTTTCACCTGATGGGCAAATAATTGATCAATATGAGTATATAAAGGATCCTGGAGAGGAGGTTTCAATGGGAAGATTTCCAGACGGCTTGGGAGAAATTGCGATTTTAGCAAGTTCAACTAAAGGGGTTGAAAACAGCAGTTTGCCAACTTCAACACCAACTAATACTCAAGCTCCAACCCCAAGCAATACTTCAACTCCAACACCAAAACCAAGTCCAACCCCCACTAAAACACCAACACCAGCTCCGACTAAAACACCTACGCCAACAGAAAATACTACAACTACTTCCAATAATTTAGCTTTAGCATTAACTAATACACCCACACAAAAACTAGCCTCAAACAGCGCTTTAGTTTTAGGAGAGAAAACGCTTAGATTAAGTACCTTATCGTCAGTAATTACACCTGTGAAAAAAGAAGATAAAGAAAAGCAAGAGATAAGCAATCTTCCTGCTTTTATATTTATTTTTACAGGAATAATTTTTATAACAACATGTGCTATACTTGGATTTCTTTTTTATAAGAAGAAAAAGATAAAAAAGTTATGAACAAAAAAACTATTTCAATAAGCTCCTCAAAAACTGAAAGTTTGGGGGAGGAATTTTCTAAAAAATTAACTAAAAACATCATTGTCTTATATGGTGATTTAGGAAGTGGGAAAACTACTTTTGCTAAAGGACTGGCTAAAGGGCTTGGGATAGAAAAAAGGATAGTATCACCAACTTTTATGATTATTAGAAGTTATGCCATTAATAATAAAAAGATAAAAGCGAAATATTTTTATCATATAGATTTATACAGAATTGAAAATAACTTCGATGAAATATTAACAGGAGAAATAGAGGAAATAATTAAAGATAATAAAAATATTGTTGCTATAGAATGGCCTGAAAAAATAGAAAAGCTTTTACCAGTCGATGCTATTAAAGTTTACTTTAACTATTTAGATGAGAATAAAAGAGGCATTAATTTTTTAAATGAATAAAGATTTAAAAAAAGCAATAGAAATTTTAAAAAAAGGCGGAGTTGTTATTTTTCCAACTGATACTGCTTTTGGTATTGGGGCAAGAATTGATAAAAAAGAAGCGGTTGAAAAATTAATAAAAATTAGAGGAAGAAGGAAATTAAAGCCTTTTCCAGTGCTTGTAGGCAGTATTAAAATGGCCAAAATTTATTTAAAACCAGTTGATAAGGATGTTGAAAGAAAATTAATGAATAAATACTGGCCAGGCGGTTTAACAATAGTTCTGCCTTGCTTAAAAGAAAAAATAAATCCTTTAATAAGAGGTAAAAATGATACTTTGGGAGTAAGAATTCCAAATCATAAGCAAATACTAAATTTAATAAAAGGCGTTGGTGTTCCTCTAATTGGTTCATCTGCAAATTTTTCAAATGATAAAACCCCTTTTTCTTTAAAAGAAGTTGATAAAAGATTAATAAGATCAGCAGATTTTGTTTTAAACGGAAAATGTTTAAACAAAAGACAATCAACAGTTATTAATTGTTCAAAAAAACCCTGGAAGATTTTAAGACAAGGAGCAGTAAGGATTAACAACCTACAAATAGAATTAATTATTGATACGGCAAGTAATAAATATATTTTAGTAGGATTAAAGCTTTTGGAAAAGCTTTATTTAGAAAGAAAGGAAATTGATTACCAAAAAGCGCAAGCAGTTTTACCAATGATTATAAATTTATTAAAAAAACATAAATTAACATTTAAGGATTTAACCTCAATTAAGGTTAATCAAGGACCCGGGTCATATACAGGGCTTAGAGTTGGGCTTTCAGTTGCTAATGCACTTGGCTACTTTTTAAATATTCCAATAAATAAAAAAGAGGGAAAAATACTTGAACCGATATATAAATGATATACTAAACTATAGATACTTATTGAATTTTTAGCTAAAAATGAAATAATAATTCTATGGGGAATTTTTTTAAACATTATTTTTATCCTCACGAGGCAAATAATTACAGGGCAAAATTACTTCATCACAAAAGTCTTCTTTTTTTAATTCTTATTCTTTTAGTAGGTAGTTTTTTCTTGTCTTTTATGAGAACAAATTTCTCTTCAGTTTTGGGGATTTCAAGTAACGTCACCCTTCAGGAGCTGTTGGTTTTAACAAATAAGGAAAGAGAGGCAAACGGATTACCCGCTCTTAAGCTAAGCAATGAATTATCTTCTGCAGCTGAGGGTAAAGCAAGTAGCATGCTTTCTGAAAATTACTGGGCACATGAGTCGCCAAGCGGAGTAACTCCCTGGGTTTTTATAAAAAATGCCGGCTATAACTATACTTATGCAGGGGAAAATCTTGCCAGAGGTTTTACGAATACAGAGGAAGTTATTAATGCCTGGATGGCAAGCCCAACGCATAGACAAAATATGCTCTCCGGTAATTATAAGGAAGTAGGGTTTGCAATAAGAACAGGAGTTTTAACAGGGGAGGAAACAGTTTTAGTGGTTGAAATGTTTGGCTCAAGAGAATTAAGCGGAGTTCCACAAACTGCTAGTACAAAACCTGAAATTGCCGCTGCTTCAAACAATTTAAATAAAGAAGAAGTAAAAGAGGAGGTAAAAGAGGAGGAGGATAAAAACTTAGTTGCTGGAATTAATTTAGACCAGCTATCAAAATCAAATATAAGCGCTGTGAAGAAAGAGCCTTTAATAAATAGCGTTAACTTCTCTTCAAACACAGTAAGAATAATTGTCGGTTTAGTTATTTTAGTCCTGGCTTTAGATATGGTAGTTGTTAGAAGAAAAAGATTAGTTAGATTTGTTGGTCATAATATTGATCACATTCTTTTTTTAAGTTTAGTATTAATTTTAATTGGCTTTTTAGCTAGAGGAGTGATTGTTTAATGAATAAAAAAAAGGATAAATACATTGGTTATTATTTTTCTTTAATTGGACTATTAATACTTGGTTTTCTTTTAGTCTATTTTGCATCTCCGAATAGAGAGCTTCAAATGCTTGTATTTACTGTTACTACTCTTTTTTACGTTTTATGGGGGATTTTGTATCATAAGATAAATCATGACCTAACGGTTAAAATTGTGGTAGAATATGTACTTATAGGATGCTTTGGAATATCAGTTATGTTCTTTTTGTTTAAAGGAGGATTTGGATTATGAGAGGATTAATTTTAGCAGGAGGAATGGCAACAAGATTAAGGCCGCTTACTTTAGTAACTAATAAGCATCTACTTCCGGTTTATGATAAGCCAATGATTTATTATCCACTTGAGGCAATGGCAAAGGCAGGGGTAAAAGAAGTACTGCTTAGCTCATCTCCTGATCACGCAGGTCATTTTGCCAGTCTTTTAGGAGCAGGGGAAGAATTTGGTCTAAAAATATATTATGTTGTTCAAAAAAATCCAAAAGGAGGAATTGCAGACGCAGTTTTATTAGCCGAAGAATTTTCAAAGCATGATAATTTAACGGTAATACTTGGGGATAATATTTTTAATTTTGATTTGAAAAAACATATTCAAGAATTTGAAAAGAAAAATAAAGGTGCAATAGTTTTTGGCGTTAAAATGCCAACCGAATCAGGTCAATACGGAGTAGTTGAGATTGATAAAGAGGGAAAAGTGCTTTCAATTGAGGAGAAACCTGAAAAGCCAAAATCAAATATTGCCCAAACAGGAATATATGTTTATGACAACAGGGTTTTTGATTTCATTAAAAAACTTAGTCCGTCAGAAAGAGGGGAATTAGAAGTAACCGATTTAAATAATTTCTATCTTAAGGAAGGGACTTTGGAGTGTAAGCTTATTGATTGGTGGATTGACGCAGGTTCCTCACACGATGAGCTTCTTAAGGCAAATAACCTCGTTTTTGAAAAGATAAGAAACGGAGAGATTTAAATGGGCAAATGGAAGATAGCTTCGCGAAAAAAACTTCTTAAAACAAAATTTTTTAATGTAGAAGAGGAAAAGGTGGTTCTGCCAGATGGCAGTAAGCACATCTATAAAACAGCGTTTAGAAAACCTGTTTCAATGGTAATTCCTTTAACTGATAATTATGAAATATACATGATTAAACAATACCGTTATTTATACAATGATTGTTTAACTGAACTTGTTGCTGGTCATATTGACGACAAAGAAAGCCCCTTAGCAGCGGCAAAAAGAGAATTAAAGGAGGAAACCGGTTTAATTGCAAAACACTGGGAGGAAATAAGAAAGCTTAATGGATCAGCCAGTGTTTTTAAATCAAAAGTTCATCTTTTCTTAGCAAAAGATTTAGAGGAGGGGAAAGCAACTCCTGAAGACGGAGAAGAAATAGAATTAATAAAAGTGCCGCTTAAAAAGGCAGTGGAAATGGTAATGAGTGAAGAAATTAACACGGCATCTGTAATGTATGCTATTCTTTTATTAGATAAATTAGTTAGAGAAAAAAGATTATGAAAATATTAGTAACAGGCGGAGCAGGTTTTATCGGCTCAAACTTTATTCTTTACTGGGTTAAAAATTATCCATCAGACAAGATTGTTAATTTAGATAAATTAACTTATGCCGGGAACTTAGAGAATTTAAAAACGCTTGAGAAGAATTCAAATTATGAATTTATTAAAGGCGATATTTGCGAGCCAGACGTTGTTGATAAGGCAATGAATGGAGTTGATACAGTTGTGCACTTTGCAGCAGAAAGTCATGTTGACAGGTCAATTTTAGAACCGGCAGAGTTTGTTAAAACCAATGTTATAGGAACACAAATTATTTTAGAAGCTGCTTTTAAAAATAACGTTAAAAGATTTCATCATATTTCAACAGACGAGGTATATGGAAGCCTAAAACTTGATGATTTGAATAAATTTAATGAACGAACAAATTATGACCCCAGAAGTCCATATTCAGCAAGTAAAGCCGCATCGGACCACTTAGTAAAAGCATATTATCATACATATAATTTACCAATAACAATTTCTAATTGTTCAAATAATTATGGTCCATATCAATTCCCGGAAAAGATAATTTCTTTAGCAATTACTAATCTTTTAGAAGGAAAGAAAGTTCCAATCTATGGAGACGGGCTTTATGTCAGAGATTGGTTATACGTTGAAGATCATTGTCGGGCAATTGATTTAATTTTAAAAAAAGGAAAAATTGGTGAAACATATTGCATCGGTGGATTAACAGAGGACATTAATAATTTAAATGTAATAAATAAGATTTTAAAAATATTAGGAAAAAATGAAGATATGATTGAGTATGTAAAAGATAGACCAGGGCATGACAGAAGATATGCCGTTGACTGGTCAAAAATTAAAAATGAATTAGGTTGGAAGCCTTTGCATAATTTTGATGAGTGGCTTGAAAAAACCATAAATTGGTACAAAGAAAATGAAGATTGGTGGAAAAGGGTAAAAAGCGGAGAATATAAAAATTATTACAAAAAACAATATGGAAGCGTATGAAAATACTAGGAACTGGATTAACCGGTCTTGTTGGATCGAGAATAACTGAATTATTAAGTGATTTTGAATTCCAAAATTTAAGTAGGCAGGACAATGTTGACATTTTAAATAAAGAACAGGTTTTTGAAGCAATAGGCAATTCCCCGGCAGAAACGGTTCTTCATTTAGCAGCCTTTACAAAAGTTGATGAAGCAGAAAGCCAAAAAGACTTAAAAGAAAACTCAACCGCTTGGATGGTAAATGTTTTAGGAACAAAAAACGTTTTAGAAGCATGTGAAAAATACAATAAAAAAATTGTTTATTTCTCAACTGACATGGTTTTTTCAGGTGAAAAAAAACTACCCGAAAAATATACAGAGGAAGATGAAAGAGGTGCAATTGGCTTTTATGCAAAGACAAAAGAAGAAGCGGAAAAAATAGTTGAAAAAGCCTTATGCCCTTTTGTTATTTTAAGAATAGCTTATCCTTACCGTGCAAGCTTTGAAAAAGAAGAATATGTCAGAGTTTTTAAAAGATTATTAGAAAACAAGACAAAGATAAAAGCAGTCACAGACCATTATTTTACTCCCACTTTTATTGATGATATTCCAAACGTTCTTAAGTTTTTAATTAAAGAAGATTTAACTGGAAAATATCATCTTGTAGGAGATGAAATTATTAATCCTTTTGATGCGGCAGTAAAAATTGCCAAGGTTTTTAATCTAGATAAAAACTTAATTGAAAAAACTACACGAGAAGAGTTTTTTAACAATAAGGCTCCAAGGGCATACAATTTATCTTTAAATAATGGTAAAATAGTAAAACTGGGAATTAAATTAACCAGTTTTGAAGAGGGATTAGAAAAGATAAAAAATCAGTTAAGTACTTAATATGACAATAACATTTATCGGACATGGATATGTTGGTTTAGTTACGGCAGCAGTATTTGCCGATCTTGGAAATACGGTTCATGTAATCGGCCGAACAAAAGAAAAAATCGATAATTTAAAAAGGGGAATAATTCCAATTTATGAACCACGGCTTGAAGAAATGGTTAAAAAAAATTTAAAAGCAGGAAGGCTTTTATTTACCCTTGATTATAAAGACGCAATTCCTGATTCAAAAGTTGTTTTTATTGCAGTTGGTACCCCCTCAAAAGAAGACGGTCAAGCTAATTTATCTTCTGTTTATGAAGTTGCTGAAAAAGTTGGCAAAAATCTTGACGGCTATACGGTTATTGTGACCAAAAGCACTGTTCCTGTTGGAACAAATAAAAAAATTAGAGAAATCATTGAAAAAGCAAAGCCCCAAAAGGCGGAATTTGATTTGGCATCAACACCGGAGTTTTTACGAGAAGGACAGGCAATTTCAGACACTTTGCATCCGGATAGAATTGTAATTGGTACAGATTCTAAAAAAGCAGAGCAAACTCTAGTTGAACTACATGAGCCAATTGATGGTAATTATGTTTTAACAAATATTGAAACAGCAGAAATGATAAAGTATGCATCAAATGCATTTCTCTCAACAAAAATATCTTTTGCCAATGCAATAGCAAAATTAAGTGAATTAACAGGCGCAGACGGATTAAAAGTATTGGAGGGGATTGGCTTAGATCAAAGAATCGGCAATAAATTTCTTTCTCCGGGAGCAGGTTATGGTGGAAGTTGTTTTCCAAAAGATGTTAGGGCGTTAATTGCAATAGCTAAAAATAAAAATTATGATTTTGCCTTGTTAAAAGAAGTAGAAAAAATTAACAAGCAGGCAACTGAAGAGATTGTCAGAAAAGCTAAAAAATTACTAAATGGGGAGGTTAAGGATAAAACAGTTGGTGTTTTGGGGCTTGCTTTTAAACCGGATACGGACGATATGAGAGATGCCCCCTCAATTAGAATAATTAATTCCCTAAAAGAAAAAGGAGCAAAGATTAAAGCATATGATCCAATTGCCATAAATAATGCAAAAACGATTTTTAAAGATATTAATTATTGCAATAATGTTTATGAGACAGCAGAAAATGCGGATTTACTAATTGTTGTTACTGAATGGAATGAATTTAGGCAATTAAACCTTGAAAAGATTAAAAAAATAATGAAAAATCCAGTAATTCTTGACGGAAGAAATATCTACTCACCAGAAGAAGTAAAAGCTCTTGGATTCACATACCAAGGAGTTGGAAGATAAAACTATGCAAAAAAAAGTCCTCATTACAGGAGCATCAGGATTTGTCGGATACCATTTAATTAAATACTTAATTGATAAAGGAAATGAAAAAATTTACGGCACATATCTTGAAGATTCATCAAAGGAGAGATTAAATGAGTTTAAAAATAAGCTTACATTAGAAAAAATTGACTTATCTAAAAAAAGTGATGTTTATTCTCTAATTGAAAAGATAAAACCGGATAAAATTTATCATTTAGCTGCATTTACTGTTCCTTCTTTAAGCTTTGATTCTCCGCTTGAAGTAATTACAAACAATGTTTCATCCCAGCTTAATATTTTAGAAAGTTTAAGAAAACAAAAGCTTTTTAAAACAAGAGTTTTAATCATATCGTCAGCAGATGTTTATGGCAAAGTTAAAAAAGAAGATATCCCAATTGACGAGCAAACGCCTTTAAATCCGGTTAATCCATATGCTGTTTCAAAAATTGCCCAGGATTTTTTAGGTCTTCAATATTTTCTAGCCTATGGAATTGAGATAGTTAGGGTTCGTCCATTTAATCATATCGGCCCAGGACAAGGACCAAATTTTGTAGTTGCTGCTTTCTCAAAAAAAATAGCTGAAATAGAAAAAGGAAAAAGAGAAAACGTGCTTACCGTTGGTAATCTAGAGGCAAAAAGAGATTTTACAGATGTTGGGGACATGGTTAGAGCATATGATTTAATTTTAGAGAAAGGAAAAATAGGAGATGTCTACAACATTGGCTCAGGAAAAGCATATAAAATTAAGGACATTTTAGATAAGCTTTTATCTTTTTCCAAAAAAGAAATAAAAGTAGAAATTGATAAAACGCTTTTTAGACCAATAGATGAACCTGAATTAAGATGTGATTATCAAAAAATAAAAAAGCTTACGAATTGGGAGCCTTTAATCCCAATTAATAAGACACTAGGGGAAACTCTGGACTATTGGCGAAATATAATTTAAAATTAATCTTAGTTTATGAAAAGAGCTTTAATTACAGGCATAACAGGACAAGACGGTTCCTACTTAGCTGAGTTTTTGTTAAAGAAAAACTATAAAGTTTACGGCTTAACTAGAAGAACAAGTACAATTAATTTTGAGCGAATAAAACACATCGAAGATAAGATCAGCTTAATATCAGGTGATTTACTTGATCAAAGTTCACTAGCAGCTGCAATTTTAGAGTCAGAGCCTGATGAAGTATATAATTTAGCAGCACAGTCCTTTGTTAGAACATCTTGGGAGCAACCTGTTTTAACCGGAGAATTTACAGCACTAGGTGTTACAAGAATTTTAGAATCAATAAGAACAATTAATCCAAAAATAAGGTTTTATCAGGCCTCATCTTCTGAGATGTTTGGAAAAGTAACTGAAACTCCGCAAAAAGAAACAACCAGATTTCATCCAAGAAGCCCATATGGTGTTGCTAAAACCTATGGACACTATATAACTGTAAATTATCGGGAAAGCTACAATTTATTTGCCTGTTCAGGTATTTTATTTAACCATGAATCACCAAGAAGGGGCTTGGAATTTGTAACCAGAAAAATATCCCATGCAGTTGCCAGGATTCACTTAAAAAAACAGGATAAAATTGAACTTGGGAATTTAGAGCCAAAAAGAGACTGGGGATTTGCAGGAGATTATGTTGAAGCAATGTGGTTAATGCTTCAACAGGAAAAACCTCAAGATTACGTTATTGCAACAGGAGAAAACCACAGTGTTAAAGAATTTTTAGAACTTGCCTTTAAAGCAATTGGTATAAAAGACTATGAAAAATACGTAATTTCAAATGACCCAAGACATATGCGTCCTGCAGAAGTAGATTATCTAATTGGAGATTATAGCAAAGCAAAAAAAGAACTAGGCTGGAAGCCTAAAACAAGCTTTAAGGAATTAGTTGAAATGATGGTTAAGGCTGATATTCAAAACGAAAAAGCCAATAAATAATATATGCTAAAAATACTCGTAGCCGGAGGAGCGGGCTTTATTGGTTCCCACCTTTGCAAGTCACTTTTAAAAGATCAACATAAAGTAATTTGCATTGACAATTTAATAACCGGAGATGAAAAAAATGTAAAAGAGTTAGTAAATAATTCAAATTTTTCATTTATAAGGGCGGATATTTCAAAAAAAGAAGATTTGGAAAAGCTTAATTTAGATGGGCTTACTCACATATTTCATTTAGCATCTCCTGCTTCACCGAATAGAAAAAGTAAAAAAAGCTTTATTAATTATCCAATTGAGACCTTACTTGCTAATTCACAGGGAACGCATAATCTTTTGGAGATTGCTAAAGAAAATAACACCAGTTTCTTATATGCATCAACCTCTGAAGTTTATGGAAATCCAAAAGTATCTCCACAAAAAGAGGATTATTTTGGAAATGTTAATCCAAATGGAATTCGCTCTGTTTATGATGAAAGTAAAAGATTTGGTGAGGCAATAACAATGGCATATTTTAGAAAATTTGATATTGATGTAAGAATAATTA
This sequence comes from uncultured Gammaproteobacteria bacterium, assembly GCA_964523705.1. GTDB lineage: Bacteria > Patescibacteriota > Microgenomatia > Levybacterales > UBA12049 > CAYWVK01. Next base: position 74,957 of record CAZFYA010000001.1, on the reverse strand, counting down.
GGATTTTTAATACTTATGGTCCGTTTATGCAAAAAGACGACGGTCGAGTTATTCCAAACTTTATCAATCAGGCGATAAGAAATGAAGCAATTACAATTTATGGAGACGGAAACCAAACCAGAAGCTGTTGCTATATAGATGACATGGTTAAAGGTTTAACTTTGGCGATGTTTTCAAAAAATACAAAAGGGGAGGTAATAAACATTGGAAACCCCGATGAGCGAAAAATAATTGACCTAGCAGAGATAATAAAAAAACTTTCTTCCTCATCCTCAGAGATTACTTTTGAAGATTTACCGCAAGATGATCCCATGTTAAGAAAACCTGATATTACAAAGGCTAAAGATTTAATTAATTGGGAGCCAAAAGTAAATCTTGAAGAAGGTCTAAAAAAAACGATAGAATATTTTAAGATTAATATTTAATGAAAGCAGTAATCATAATTCCAACCTATAACGAAAAAGGAAATATCGAGCGAATAATTAAGGTTTTGGAAGAGGAAATATTTCCAAAAATTAAAAGCCATGAGATGGCAATTTTAGTTGCCGATGATTCATCCCCTGATGGAACTTTCGAAATTGTAAAAGACTTAATGAAAAAATATAAAAGCCTTGATTTAAATGTTGGTAAAAAGGAGGGCTTGGGTGCAGCTTATGTTAGGGGAATGACTTATGCGATTGAGAAGATGGGAGCTAATGTTTTATTTGAAATGGATGCTGATTTTTTCCACGACCCAGAAAAAATTCCGGATTTTCTTGAAGAATTAGATAAGGGAAGTGATTTTGTTATTGGTACAAGGTACAGTAAAGGTGGGTCAATTCCAAAGGACTGGGGAATTCATAGAAAATTCCTCTCCATTTATGGAAATATGTTTATAAGACTTCTTTTTGGAAGAAAAGGGATTGATGATTGGACAGGTGGCTACAGAGCGATAAAAAAAGAAGTTTTTCTAAAAGAAAAAGAAAAACTTGGTAAATTTACAGGTTATACTTTTCAAGTTGGTTTTTTATACAACGTGGTTAAAGATGGATTTAAAGTTTCAGAAGTGCCTTTTGACGCAAAGGATAGAACACTTGGTAAGTCAAAAATTCCAGGAATAGAAACAATTATTAAAACTCTAATTTTTGTAATTAAGGTAAGAATAATAGAATTGCTTCGTGGCACTTTTGGAAAATTTTTAATCGTTGGCGGAACAGGTTTTTTAATACAGCTAATTTTATATCGAATTTTAATTGGCTTAACAACTCTTCCTTTGGGTTTAATAAACCTTATTTCAGCTCAACTTGCTATATTTTCAAATTACAATTTAAACAATCTTTGGACATTTAAAAAAGACGGAGCTAAAAACACTTCTTCCTATTTTATGAAAATGCTTGGTTTTTTTGCCAGTTCAAATATCGGAGTAATTATTATTCAATCCGGTTTAATTCAGCTTGGTGAGTATCTATTTGGCAGAGAGTATCCTCTTCCTTATGTTTATTTTGTTTTAGCAACAGGAGTTTTATTAATTTATAATTTTTCTATGTACAGGTTTGTTATTTGGCGAAAAAAACCTCATAAATAAATGTTAAAACTAAAGCGTTTCATATTTAAAAACTGGGCAATCGTTATTATTCTTATTATTTCTGCCTTTTTAAGATTGTATAAAATTGCAGATTACATGACCTTTTTAGGCGATGAAGGAAGGGACGTATTGGTGGTTTATGAAATTTTACACGGTAAATTAACGCTTCTTGGACCAACAGCATCTGTTGGGGGATTTTTTCTAGGGCCAATTTACTATTATTTTATGACTCCGTTTTTATGGTTGTTTAATTATGATCCGGTTGGTCCAGCAATAATGGTTGCTCTTTTTGGAATTGCTACAGTTTTTCTTGTTTATAAAGTAGCAAAAGAACTTTTTAATCAGAAAGTCGGGTTAATATCCTCCTTTCTTTATGCAATTTCTCCTTTAGTAATTGCTTATTCAAGGTCTTCATGGAATCCAAACGTTGTTCCTTTTTTCTCTCTTTTATCTTTATATTTTGTCTATAAAGCGTTAAAAAAGAATAGTTTAAAATGGTTTTTAATATGCGGTTTGTTCTTGGGCATTGGGCTTCAGTTGCATTATTTAATGTTGTTTTTAATTACAATAATTTTAATTTACGTATTAGTTTCAGAACTGGTTTTAGAAAGAAAGAATAGTTTTTCAAAAAAAGCCTCAGGGATAATAAAAAAATATTTTTTTATCTTAATAGGATTAATTATCGGCTGGATTCCTTTTTTAGCTTTTGAAATAAGACATGGTTTTCCAAATATTCAAAGTATTTTAAACTTTGTTTTAAAGTCAGGCGATACCGGTGGGAATTCGCAGTTTTTAAATTCAATTTATGATGTCTTCTTCAGACTTTATGCAAGGCTTGTCTTTTCTTACCCACCACTTGAAAGACTTGAAAATTACACCAAGCTAACAATTTCAGCCTGGCAAGCTCTGGTTGTTCTACTTGGCTTTTTAAGCGTAGTTTTATTAGTTTACTTATTGTTTAAAAACTTAAAAAACAAAGATAAGTTTTTAGGGCTTAATTTACTTTTGGTCTGGTTAGTAATTGGAATATTTTTATTTGGGTTCTACAAAAAATCAATTTATGATTACTATTTCGGATTTCTTTTTCCATTACCTTTTTTACTTTTGGGAAACTTTATCTATGAATTTTATTCAAGATCAAAATCTTTAATAAAAGTAATACCAATTTTACTCTTACTTTTCATAGCTTATTTAAATATTAATGGTATGCCTTTTAAATATCCACCCAATAGACAGCTTAATCAAATGGAAACAATTGCTAAATTTGTAGTTGATAAGGCTGGTAATAAACCGTTTAATTTTGCTTTAATCACAGGCGGTAATTCAGATCATGCTTATCGGTATTTCTTTAAGGTTTGGAATAAAGAGCTGGTAGTCATAGAGGATCCCCAAAAAGACCCGGATAGAAAAACAGTAACAGATCAGTTATTTATTGTTTGTGAAAGCGTTCCTTGCTACCCCCTTGGTCATTCTCTTTGGGAAGTTGCCGGATTTGGAAGAGCTGAAATAGAGAATGAATGGGATGTATCGGTAGTTAAGGTTTATAAATTAATCCACTATCAATAAAGAAAACCCCTACATGAATTCTATTGTAGGGGCTTCTTAATTATTTCTTGAAGAACGTTATTCCTATCGATAGGCCTTCAAGAAACTATCCTCCAATTTTGTACATTCCTGTACCACAAACTGGGCACTTTCCTTTAAGTGCTGGTTTACCATTTTTCATGGTAACTTTTTGCGCATTGGGATCATCTCTTTTTGCGCGACATTTTACACAATACATTGATGCCATTTTTAAATCACCCCCTTTCGGTTAATAAGATAGTCCTGGCAAAATTAATATTTTATTTGTCAAAGCAAAATATAGAATGATTTGTAAGGCAACAATAGAGGAGGTAAGTACTGCGGTTTTTTTCAGGTCGTGGGTTAAATAACTATAGTTAAAGTTAGTTTCTTTTTTAACAACTTTTATTTGCGGTTCTTCTATCAGGGGTTTTTTATCATCTCTTACAGATTTTACTACTGGAGTTTCATTTTTATTGCTAAGATTTTTTTTCAATAACTGTCTTCTTAAATCAGCAACTATTTTTTGTTGCTTAGTTTTTTTCTTCTTAGCCATGCTAGAAGCCTAGATTACACTATTGACACGAAGCTGTCAAGAGGCTAATATATTATGAGTATCTATGGTATCCAATTTAACTCTTTATCTATTTATTGCTGTTTTCGTTTGGCTTATATTGATAACGATTTTTTTCTTAAGGACAATAGCACATTACAATAAGCTTACAAAAGGAATCAGTGAAAGAAGTTTAAAAACAGTTCTTGAAAAGCTTCTAAAAGACGTTAATTTTCAAAAAAAAGAAACAGGCGAAATTAAAGAATATGTTGAGAAATTAGATAAAGACGGAAAGTTTCATGTTCAAAAATTGGGACTAATAAGATTTAATCCGTTTAAAGACACAGGAGGAGATCAGAGTTTTGTTTTATCACTTTTAGACGGAAATGATACAGGAGTAATAATCTCAGGACTCTATTCAAGATCCGGTACAAGATGGTATGCTAAAAGAGTAGTAGATGGAAAAGGAGTAGAACACGATTTGTCAGAAGAAGAGAAAAAATCCATAAAAGAAGCAAAAGGTGTAAAATAAAAATATGGGGAATAAAAAGTTCTTATCAATATTATTAACAGTTTTAGTTTATCTAGCGTCAACAGGAATTACTTACTTATTGTTTTCCCAGACAAGTCTGGGTTCAACTGTTACTTCTTCAAACGTAGCAGCTCCGACAAAAGACGGAGATGGAAAAATGGTTTTTGATGAAACACTGCCAAAGACAGAGGTTTGTCCGATAAATGGAGAGAAGTATTCAAAACAGCAAAAAGAATGGTGGGAAAAACATGGACCTTTAGGGGTAATGATTGAGAATCATAAAAACGCAAGGCCGCAATCAGGATTATCAATGGCAGATGTTGTTTATGAAATTGTTGCAGAGGGGGGAATAACCAGATTTTTAGCTATCTATTATTGTCAGGATGCTGGACAAATTGGACCTGTTCGCTCGGCAAGAACCTATTTTATTGATTTTGCTTCAGAATACGGAAGTTTTCCGCTATATGCTCATGTCGGTGGAGCAAACCAACCAGGACCTGCAGATGCAATTTCTCAATTAACAGATTATGGTTGGACAGCATATAACGACTTGAATCAATTTTCAATTGGGTTTCCTATCTTTTGGAGAGATTATCAAAGATTAGGCCACGATACTGATACAGAACACACAATGTATTCTACTACCGGAAAACTTTGGGACTATGCAAAGGAAAATAGAAAACTCTCAAGTGTTAATGAAGACGGTGAAGCATGGGATGAGGATTTTGAGGCATATGAATTTAAAGATGACGCAAAAGCTTCTGAAAGAGGAAAAAGTCAAACTGCTCATCTTGAATTCTGGGAAGGGGATAAAAGCTATTATGTTGACTGGACTTATGATCCAGAGACTAATCTTTACAAAAGAAATAACGCAGAAGTACCACATATTGACACAAATAACAAAGAGCAGATAACTGCCAAAAACATTGTTATTTTATATATGAAAGAATCAAGTGCTAATGACGGCTATGAAAACAATGTTCATTTGTTGTATAAAACAAAAGGAACAGGAGATGCAGTTTTTCTAATGGATGGAAAAAAGATTGAGGGAACTTGGGAAAAAGATAAAAGAGTAGCAAGAACTAATCTTTTTGATTCAAAAGGGGATCCAATTGAATTAAACAGGGGAACTATTTGGTTTGAAATCCTGCCCTTAGATGGAGTTGCTACCATTAAATAAAATACAAGTAGAAAGAGGCAAGGATTATGTTATCAGATCTTATTACATCTAAAGCAAGAGTAAAAATACTTCAGGTTTTTTTAACCTCTCCCTTAAGCATGTTTCATGTAAGGGAGTTGGTTAGAAGAACAGGTGATGAAATAAACGCTGTAAGAAGGGAGCTTTCTTTTCTTGAAAAAAAGGGAATTTTAGTTAAGGAACCAAGGGCAAATAGAGTTTATTACTCACTTTCAAAAGGTTATCCTTTTTATTACGATTTGCTTCGTTTAGGAGCTAAAAATATTGGCCTAGGGCAGGATATTCTTAAAAACAGAGTAAAGCTTGGGAAAATAAAATACGCGATGTTTTCAGGAAGATTTGTAAGAAAAATTAAAGAACAACCGGATGAGGTAGATTTATTAATTGTTGGAAGCGTAGTTTTACCAGAACTTGCTCTTTTGGTCAGAAATGAAGAAAAACGATTAAGTACTGAAATAAACTATACGGTTATGACAGAAGATGAATTTTCTTTTAGAAAGAAAAAAAGAGATCCTTTTATAATTTCAATTCTTTCAGGATCTAGAATAATGTTAATTGGAGACGAAGAAGCAATGCTCTCATGAAAAACCCACGTTCTCTTTTCTGGTTTATTATTTTATTAACCGTAATATCGGTTTTTATTAATTTGCCTAAAATTGAAGGCTTTAAAATTCCTCCCTTTAATACTAAATTTAGTCTTGATGCAAACTCCTTTTTTAAATCAATTGGGATAAAAAAAGAATTAAAGTTTAGACAGGGTTTGGATTTAGAGGGTGGGACACAAATTACCTATAAAGCAGACCTTGCCTCTATTCCAAGTGAGCAAAAAAGCGCTGCCTTAGATTCTGCAAGGACAATAATTGAAAGAAGAGTAAACCTTTTTGGGGTATCAGAACCAATTGTTCAAACTGCTACTACTTCTAAGGACTCAAGAATTATTGTTGAGTTGCCTGGTATTGATATTAATCAGGCAAAAAACATTATCGGTACAACAGCAGAACTTACTTTTTGGGAACAAATAGCTTCAGAATCAGCAGAAGTTGCTACAACTTCAGGTTATCCATTAGGTTTAAATTCAAACTTTAAAAAAACAAATCTTTCAGGAAAGGATTTACAGCATACTGCTGTAACCTTTGATCAAAATACGGGACAACCTCAAGTTCAGTTAACTTTTACAACAGATGGTTCTAAAAAGTTTGCAGATATTACTAAAAGAAATGTTAATAAGGTTTTAGCAATAGTACTGGATGATATCTTAATAGAGGCGCCAAAGGTTAATGAGCCGATTTTAAACGGAGATGCTGTTATTAACGGTTCTTTTACAGTTGAAACTGCTAATAATTTAAGTACACAGTTGAATGCAGGAGCGCTTCCTGTTCCTTTAGAAATGCTTCAGGAGAAAATGGTTAATCCAACTCTTGGAGTTTCTTCTCTTCAAAAAAGTTTATTTGCCGGAATCGTAGGTTTTGTAATTATTATCATTTTTATGATTGTTTTGTATGGTAAATATGGTCTTTTAGCAAGTCTCGCTTTAGTTTTATATACCTTATTTAACCTAGCGCTTTTTAAAATTAGTTCTTTAACTCCATATGGTATAACCTTAACGCTTTCAGGAATAGCCGGCTTTATCTTGTCAATTGGTATGGCAGTTGATGCAAATATTTTAATTTTTGAACGAACTAAAGAGGAAAAGAGAGCAGGTAGAAGCGAAAATCAGGCAATAGAAATTGGTTTTTCAAGAGCATGGACATCAATTAGAGATTCAAATATTTCAACCCTTATTACCTGTTTTGTTTTATATAATTTTGGAACAGGTATGGTTAAGGGATTTGCATTAATTTTAGCAATTGGTGTTTTAATATCAATGTTTTCGGCAATTGTTGTGACCAGAACATTTTTAAGAATGGTTTATAAATAAAATATGAATATAATTGGTAAAAAATATATATACTTTTTAATCTCTCTAATTTTTATAATTTCCGGAGTTATTGCACTTTTTTCCTATGGTCTTAATTTATCAATTGATTTTACAGGTGGGTCAAGGATTGGATTATCCCTGCCTCAAAAAGTAGTAGAAAAAGATTTAAAGACAATAAAAAACGTATTTGAAAATGAAAATATAAAAATTTCATCAATTGAAACATCAGAAAATTCAATCTCTATAAAAACAGAAGCCATAGACCAGGGTACAAATGATAAGTTAGTAGAAAGTCTTAAAAAGGAAATAAAAGAAGTAAAAGAAGAGGACTTGGAAACAATTGGTCCGACAATGGGTTCTGAAACAACAGCTAATGCAATAAAAGCAATTATTATTGCTTCTCTTTTAATAGTTTTATATATTACTTTTGCTTTTAGAAAAGTACCAAAACCGGCGAGTAGCTTTAGGTTTGGAGTTTGTACAATCTTAGCATTAATACATGATGTTTTAATAATTATTGGTGCGTTTGCAATTTTGGGCCACTTTTTAAGAGTTGAGATAGATAGTCTTTTTGTAACAGCAGTTTTAACGGTAATTGGTTTTTCAGTTCACGATACAATTGTTGTTTTTGACAGGATTAGGGAAAACCTTAAAAGGATGATAGATGACCCGTTTGAAAAAATTGTTAATGAGTCAATCTTACAAACTTTAGACAGATCACTTAATACTTCTTTAACCGTTGTTTTGGTCTTAGTTGCACTTCTTTTCTTTGGCGGGGAAAGTATAAAATGGTTTGTAGTTGCTCTTCTTATAGGAATAATTGCTGGAACATACTCATCAATCTTTTTTGCATCTCCTTTGTTGGTTGTTTGGGAGAAATGGGCTTTGAAAAGAAAACTTAAGAAGTAGTTAAAGCCTCTTTTACGAGCTTACTGACCATGCTCCCATCTGCTTTGCCTTTTACTTTTGGCATTAATGCTCCCATCACTTTTCCCATATCAGAAATTGTTGATGCACCTGTTTTTGAGACTGCATCCTTAACTAAGTTTTTAACTTCTTCCTCGCTTAATTGTTCTGGAAGGTATTTTTGAATTATTTCAAGTTCCTTTGTTTCCTTATCAACTAATTCTTCTCTTTTACCAAGTTTAAATTGTTCAATTGAGTCTCTATGCTGTTTTACTTCTTTTTCTAAAACTGCTAATACATCCTCCTCAGTTGCTTCGTATCCTGCGCCACCTTTTTGAATTTCAAAGTAGTTAATAGCAGATAAAATCATTCTTAAAACAGAAGTTTTTAATTCGTCTTTAGAAAGCATTGCTTGTTTTAATTCATCACGAAGCTGTTGTTTTGTCATATTATTTATGAGAAGTTCTATCGTAAAAAATTCTACTTCCTTGAAATCCCCATGCTCCTTTTTTTTCTCTTCCTGATTGCGTCGGCCTATCCTTTCCCTTTTTCCCTAAAACAATACCTATTGGAGATATTTGTTCTTGATTTGCCATGGAAACACTACCATGCAATCTTTTTAATCTTCCTGTAAAAAAGCCTCTACTCTTTTCCATATGCTTATATTTTAGCAGCTTTTTTTAAAGCTGCAATCTTATCTGTTTTTTCCCAGGGAAATTCTTTTCTTCCGAAATGTCCATAATTTGCAGTATTTCTATATATTGGTCGTTTAAGATTTAAAGTTTTAATTATTCCACCTGGGCTCATATCAAAAACTTTTTTTATTGCTTTTTCAATTTTCTCATCAGCTATTTTTCCCTCGTTAAAAGTAGTTACATGAACTGAAACCGGTTGAGGAAAGCCAATTGCATAAGCAAGTTGCACCTCACATTTATTAGAAAGCCCTGCTGCTACTACATTTTTAGCAATGTAGCGCGCCATATATGCTCCACTTCTGTCTTGCTTGTTTGGCACTTTTCCGCTAAACGCTCCTCCTCCGTGCCTTGCCATTCCACCGTATGTATCAACAATTATTTTTCTCCCCGTTACTCCTGTATCTCCTTGTGGGCCTCCTGTTACAAACTTTCCTGTTTCATTAATGTATATTTTTACATTTTTATGTAAGAGCTTTTGGCAAATTGGTTTAATAACGTGTTTTATAATATCGTTTCTAATTCTTTTATAAGGGATGTTGTCATGATGTTGTGCAGCAATAACAACTGTTTCAATTGAAATTGGTTTATTTTCCTCGTATTCAACCGTAACTTGAGCTTTTCCATCAGGCCTTAAATAGGGGATTATCTTTTTCTTTCTAACCTCTGATAGTTTTTTTGTTAGCCTGTGAGCAAGCATTATCGGAAGAGGCATCAGCTCCGGTGTTTCTTTGCAGGCAAAGCCTACCATCATTCCCTGATCTCCAGCACCCTGGGCTTTATGAAGTGCTTTTTTGGGGTTTTCACCTTGGGCAATATCTTTACTTTGTTCATGAATTACATTAATTATTGCGCAGGATTTATAATCTATGCCGTAATCTGCATTAATGTAGCCAATGTCTTTTAATACTTCTCTTGCAATTTTTTCAACATCAATATATGCTTTGGTAGTTATTTCCCCGCCAATTACAACCATTCCGGTTGTTGTAAAAACTTCACAGCAGCAAGCAGCATTTTTATCGTTTCTTAATACTTCGTCTAAAATAGCATCTGCTATTTGATCACAGATTTTATCAGGATGCCCCTCAGTTACTGATTCTGAAGTAAAATACTTTTTCATTTCAATAGGGGAAAGTATAGCATAAAAGCTTTTAGATTTTAAGAGAAATCTTTTAATCTTTTAAGTAGGTATTCTTTTTTGTTTTTTGATAAATCCTCATCTACTTCTTCAAAGAGCTTTTGAAGTATCTCTCCGACTTTTTTACCAGGCTTTATATTTAGCTCCTTCATGATATCATTTCCGTCAATTGCCAAATCATCTATTGAAAAAGGCTTTGGTTTTAATTGTTCTTCAATTCTTTTTTTAAAAAGCTTAAGTCTCCAACTTTCAGCTCTTTGGGTTCCACCACCAAGCCTGTCTCCAATTCTTAAATCAATCATATCCTTAACATTTTCAACTCCTACTTTTCGAATAAAGCGTCTAACAGCAGCATCAGTTATCTTCTCATCAACTGTGAACATGTGCCACCTTGATAGGTTTACGATTCTTTTCCTTTCTTTTTTGGAAAACTTTAGCCTGTTGCAGATTTCAAAGGCAAGTCTTGTTCCCTCAAGTTCGTGATTATGAAACACAACTAATCCTTTCTCATCTTTTGCAGCAACCTTTGGTTTTCCAACATCATGAATAAGAGTAGCAAACCTAACAATTGGATCTTTTGATGGGCAAAACTTTAAAGAAAGGAGATTATGGGTAAAAACATCACTGGTGTGGTGTCTTCCCGGCCTTTGCTGGGAAACTCCAATACCTTCAATAAGTTCAGGTAAGATATGCTTTAGTAGTTCGCTGTTTTTAAGAAGCATTACCCCCTCATATGGATATTTACTGGCTAAAATTCTTAGCAATTCATCTCTTACTCTTTCTTTTGAAATGTTTTCAATAAGGCTTGAGTCATTTTTAATCTCCTCAAAAGTTTCTTTATCAATTGTAAAGGAAAGTTCTGTTGCCAGTCTTATTGCCCGCATTAGCCTTAAAGCGTCTTCTTTAAATCTTTCCTTAGGGTTTCCAACTGCTTTAATAATTTTTTTATCAATATCTTTTTGGCCGCCAAATGGATCAATAACAATTATTTTTTCATTTTCAATTTTTACGGCAATTGCATTTATGGTAAAGTCTCTTCTTGATAAATCCTCTTCAATTGTTTTTCCCCATTTAATAACTTCAGGGTGTCTTCTGTCCTTATAGCCTCTTTCTGTTCTAAAGGTAGTTATTTCAACAACTTCTTTTTTGTTCTTGATTTTAACCGGTACACCAACAGTTCCAAACTTATTATCATAAAAACCGTTTTTAAAGATTTTTAAAACTTCTTCAGGCTTAGCAGAGGTTGCTAAATCAAAGTCTTTAGTTTCTTTTTGAAGAAAAATATCCCTTACACATCCGCCAACAAAATATACTTGATGTTTTCTATCACTTATCTTTTTATATACCTCAAGGATTTCTTTTGGAATGAACTTAAGCATAAATTGTTAAAACTTAATATAATTTGTTATAGTATAGCAGATTAAATTTTTGAAAAAAATGAAATGGGAAATAGTTGGTAAGAAAAACATTTTAAAAATAGAAGATGTAATTAAGCAAATTCTTGAGAACAGGGGAATAAAACAAAAAGAAAAAATTAATAATTTTTTAAACCCAAGCCTTGGAAAAATAACTATTAAAAGCGTTGGAATAAATAGCCATCAGTTTAAAAAAACACTTCAAAGAATTAAAAAAGCAGTTAAAAGAAAGGAAAAAATAGTTATTTTCGGAGATTATGATGCAGATGGAATTTGCGCAACAGCTATTCTTTGGGAAGCTTTAAAGAAATTAGGTGCAAATGTTTTACCATATATTCCGCATCGAGTTGACGAGGGGTATGGACTATCTATAGTTGGGATTGAAAACCTTAAGAAAATTCATAAGGATTGTAGTCTAATTATAACGGTTGATAATGGAATAATTGCAAACGAGGCAGTTGATTATGCAAAAGAAAAGGGAATAGACGTTATAATTACAGATCATCACTTAAGGCTTGAAAAACTACCAAAAGCATACTCAATTATTCATACAACTAAACTTTGCGGTGCCGGAATTGCTTATCTTTTAGCAAATAAGTTAAGTAAGGAAAAGAACAGTGAATATTTAGAACTTTCAGGTATTGCTACAATTGCTGATTTAGTACCTTTAAAAGAGGAAAACAGAGCAATTGTAAAATATGCTTTAGAAGCATTAAGAAAAACTAAAAGAACAGGACTTTTAGAGATTTTAAAAGAGGCGGAAATTGAAGAAAAAACTTTAGGAGTATATGAGATAAGCCACATTATTTCTCCAAGAATTAATGCTTCAGGAAGAATTGAGAAAGCAATGGATTCCTTAAGGCTTTTGTGTACTAAAGATAAAGAGGCAGCAAGATTGCTTGCTTTAAAGCTTGGGATGACTAATAAGAGAAGACAAAGAATTACAGAAGAGACATTGCTTCACGCCAAGTCAAAAATAACCCTTCGACTTCGCTCAGGGCAGGAAAGGAAAAAATTAATTTTTGTTTATGATGAAATATATGAACAAGGCATAATTGGTTTGGTTGCCGGAAAATTAGTTGAAGAGTATTATCTTCCTTCAATTGTTTTAGCAAAAGGAGAAAAATTTACCAAGGCTTCTGCAAGGTCTATTAGCGGCTTTAATATTATTGAATTTATTAGAGAAGTTTCTGAGTTCTTAGTTGATGCAGGTGGACACCCAATGGCAGCAGGTTTTACAGTTGAAAATGAAAAACTGGATTTAGTAAAAGAAAAACTTGAAGGATTAGCAGGAAAATTACTGAATAAAGAAAAACTTACTAAAGTTTTAAGAATAGATTGTGATTTGCCGGTTAAATTAATTAATAAAGATTTAATAAAAGAAATAAAAGAACTTGAGCCTTTTGGTATGGGAAATCCTCAACCTGTATTTATAAGTAAAAAGTTAACAATTGAGGAGTTAAGATATGTTGGGAAAGATAAAAAACATCTTAAGATTAAACTTGTAGATTATGCTTCTAATTTTAGAATTTGGGGAATTTGGTTTAACTATAATAAAGAACTAAAGATAGACGTAGGCGATAAAGTAGATGTAGTTTATACAATAGGAGAAAATATTTGGAATGGGTATATAAACCTAGAGCTTAAGGTTAAAGATATTGTTTAAACAATTCGTTTAGACATAGAGTAAAATGGTGTAGCTATTCGAATTTCTCTTACTGGTTTTTCTCCAGTTAACCTCATTTTTCTTGCTAAAAGTTCATCAGAGAGATAACGAGATGGTATCCCTTTTAACTGATCATCTGATGGATTAATTTGTCCTGGAATTTCGTAATTATCGCGTTCTTTTGGACTCATATTTTTTCAATAAAAAAACTTCCCGCTGTAAAATATAAGCACAATACAAATAGTACTGGCCCCTTTTACTTAAAGGAAGCTCGCGTATAAATAAACTTGTTATTAGCTTTGTTAGTAAGTTTCATATTATAGGATACTATCGAAATATATCACTTTTAGAATTGCTTGTCAAGTAGGCCGAATTAAGGTATGATATTCCTAATTAATCATATGAGTGTTAACAAAAGAACTCTTTCTGAATTAGCCTCAGACTTTATTGGTAAGGAAATTAAACTTTGTGGCTGGGTGAGGCTAAGAAGAGATCATGGGAAGCTAATTTTTTTGGACATCAGGGATAAAGCAGGGCTTATTCAGGTAGTAGTTAATCCAAAGGTATCTGAAGAGGCATATAAGGCTGCCTGTGAGTTAAAACCTGAGTTTGTCGTGGAAATCACTGGTAAGGTAAATAAAAGGCCCTCAGGAACAGTAAATAAGGAGCTTAAAACAGGAGATGTAGAAATTGAGGCCAAAGATATTAAGATAATCTCCAAGGCTGATACACTGCCTTTTGACATGGGTTCAAATGAGCTTAATTTAGAGCTTCCAACGCTTTTAGACCATAGAGCACTTACTTTAAGAAATCCTAAGGTTATGGCAATTTTTAAAGTACAGGAAACAATTACCTCTGCTTTTTCAAATACCTTAAAAAGTGAGGGTTTTACTGAGATTTTTCCTCCAACAATTGTGCCTGTAGCTACTGAAGGCGGAGCTGAAGTATTTCCAATTGAGTACTATTCACATCGTGCGTATTTGGCTCAATCACCGCAATTATATAAGCAAATAATGGTTGGCGTATTTGAAAGGGTATTTACTATTGTTCATGCCTACAGAGCAGAGCCTTCAATTACAACAAGGCATTTAGCAGAATATGTTAGCCTTGATGCTGAAATGGGCTTTATTACTTCTTGGACAGACATTATGGACACAGCTGAAAAGGTGGTAAAAAACATTCTTGAGACAGTAGAAAAAGAGAATAAAGAAGAATTAGCCTTATTTAAAGCTAAATTGCCAAAGCTTACAAAACCAATTCCAAGAATAAAATTAAGAGAAGCCCAGGAGATTATTTTTAAGAGAACAAAAGCGGATCATCGCAAAGCTTCTGATTTAGACCCTTCAGATGAGAAGGAAATCTGCAAATGGGCAATGGAGGAAACTGGCGCTCCTTTTGTTTTTATTACCCATTATCCTGTTAAAAAAAGACCTTTTTACACAATGCCTGATTTAGATGATAAAGGATATACTTTAAGCTTTGATTTACTTGGGGTTAATGAGGAGTGGGTAACAGGTGGACAAAGAATTAATGATTACAAGATGCTTTTAGAAAGAATTGAAGAAAGAGGAGGAAAAAAAGAAAACTTTGAACTTTATCTTCAGGCTTTTAAATATGGAATGCCTCCTGAAGGCGGATTTGCAATTGGGCTTGAAAGAGTAACTAAAGATATTTTAGGCCTTTTAAACATCAGAGAAGCAAGCTTGTTTCCAAGAGACATGGATAGAGTAGATGAAAGATTTTCAAAAATTAATAAATAAAATCCTCAAAAAAAAACTGCACATTGTTTTACTTTCAGTTTTAGCTTTGGTCTTTGTGGTGCTATTAGGTCTGGAATTCTATTTTTTAGATAAAATTAATAAACACTATCTTCTCCCGGATCCTATTCAAAAAACCAGCTTTTCAAAATATCCGGTTTTAAAACAAAACTTTGATCCAGGTATTAGCGCAAGGGGAGCAATAATAATGGATGCTGACTCAAAAGTAGTTTTATATGAGAAAAACAGTAATCTTCGTTTTTCAACTGCTTCTACTGCAAAAATAATGACAGCTTTAACTGCTCTTTCACATTTTGATTTAAATAATGTATTGGTAGTAAAAACAGCAACCGATGAAGGAGCATTAATAGGCTTAGATGTTGGCGAAAAGCTAAGCTTTGAAAGTCTTTTATATGCACTTCTTTTACCTTCAGGAAACGATGCTGCTTTAACAATTGCCCAAAACTATAAAGGTGGACAGGAAGAGTTTGTTTTAGAGATGAATAATAATGCTAAAAAATTTCATCTTCTAAATACTCATTTTGTTGATCCGGCAGGATTAATAGATGAGGGAAACTATACAACTCCACATGAACTTGCACAACTGGCAAGTATAGCTTTAAAAAACACTACTTTTTCAAAAGCAGTTTCAACTAGGAATAAGTCTTTTACAAGTGTTGATGGGAGATATAGCTATTCAGTTGGTAATTTAAATGAATTACTGGGCATTGACGGTGTAAACGGAGTAAAAACAGGTTATACAAGAGGAGCAGGTCAGGTATTAGTTACTTCAAAACTTGAACCATCAAGTTTGGAAAACAAAGAAGAGCAACATCAGCTGATTATGGTTGTTATGGACAGCAAGGATAGGTTTGAAGATACCAGAAAATTACTGAATTTAGTTTCGGGAAATATTAATTTTCTATCCATTCGTCCTTAATTGCTGAAATATAGGCAAAAAATCCTTCATCTCCCTGAAAAACAATAATTGGCATTATGTATTTAGTTGATTTATCAGGAATATAATAGCCAAGCTTTATTTCTTTTATAGCAACATCCTTTTTTTCGGTTGGTAATGAAGCATAAAACGCTTTGCCGTTTTTTAACTCCTCAAATGCTTCATCAGCTGTTTTAATCGGATAGGTTGCCTTTTCATCATTTAACAACTCCTGGTAATAATAATCTGCTTTTACTATTTGTCCTCTTCTTTCTCCGCCGGTAATATAGACTGAAATATTTGGAGTATACGGACTTTTATAAAAAACCGGTTTTTCATCAATGTCTTTTTGGAAAAAATTAACCTGAATAACTTGAGAATTAGCAAAACTGGTAGCCGGAATTAAAGCATAATTTTTAATTGTAAAAAGAGTCGTGGTTGTTTTTTCTGTATCAATCCCTTCTGGAAACATTGCTATCTTACTTAGCATGTCTTTGGCCATTGATTTTGCTTCTTCTTCTGATGGTAATCTTTCTCCCTTAAGAATTGATTCATTTGTATAGAAGTTTGAATCAAGGGTAAGTTTTGGTTCAAGTACGGTTAGAATTAGTTTTCTTTCTATTGAGCTTTTATCCACCCATCTATAAACTCCATCAGACAAGGTTTGCGGGCTTTGGTCAAAGTCTAGTCTTTGAGCTTTTTCTTTTGCTTTTTCAAATGCTAAAAGGTCTGATTTTTGTTCTTTTGTTTTAAAAACAATAGCTCTGTCTGAAAAGACAGGAAGCTTACCTGTTAGAGTGTCTATTGAGTAGGTGTAGTTTTCTACTTGTTTATTTTCAGGAAAACTAATTTTTGGCAATTTTCCAAAAGAAACGGTTGGGGCAGGTGGTGGTGTTGGAAAAAAGACTTCTTTTAAAAATCCTCCTGCTTTAACGCCTAAGAAAACTAATGCAATTAAAACTATACCAATTATTCCCCATTTCATTATTAGTTTTGTTTCCTTAGTGGTTTGGCTTAAAGTAGGCATGTTTATATTGAGTATAATTTAATTTTGGGGTACAATGCAAGAAAGCTAGTATAATATGGTTAGAACACGATTTGCACCAAGTCCAACCGGAATTCCACACGTTGGAGGAATAAGAACAGCCCTTTATAATTTCCTTTTTGCAAAAAGCAAAAACGGCAAGTTTTTCTTAAGAATTGAGGATACGGATAGAAAAAGATTTGTTAAAGAGGCAGAAAGTGCAATTATCAATTCCTTAAAATGGCTTAATTTAGATTGGGACAATGAGATTATTTATCAGTCAAAAAGACTTGAGCTTTATCAAAAATATGCCCAGGAATTACTTGATAAAAAAGTGGCATATAAAAAAGATAATGCTATTTGGGTTAAGGTACCTGATAATAAGGATTTTACATGGATAGATTTAGTTGGAGATAAAAAAATAAAATTTAGCGGAAAAGATATTGAGGATTTTGTCATTTTAAAGTCTGATAATTATCCAACCTATCACTTGGCAAACGTAGTAGATGATCACTTAATGGAAATTACTCATGTAATAAGAGGAGAGGAGTGGATTTCATCAACTCCAAAACATATTTTTCTTTATCAAAGCTTTGGTTGGGAGCTTCCATTCTTTGCCCATCAGCCGGTAATTCTAGGACCGGATAAAGGAAAACTTTCCAAAAGACATGGAGCAAAGTCGGTTTTAGATTATAAAAAAGAGGGTTATTTAAAAGAAGCAGTATTAAACTTTATTGCAATTTTGGGCTGGAGTCCAAAAGACAATAATGAAATTCTATCTCTTAGTGAAATGATTAAAGCTTTTGATATTAAAGACATTAATACTTCAAATCCTAAGTTTGACCAGGTAAAGCTTGAGTGGATGAATGGAGAATATATTAGAAAGTTAAATAAAGAAGAATTAGCTGAAAAAATTAATGAATTTTATAATAATAAGTATGATAAAAAAACTATTGAGAAAATTTCCCCTTTAATTCAGGAGAGGATAAAAAAGCTTTCAGATTTTTACCCTCTTTCGGAATTTTTCTTTACTAATCCAAAAAAATATGAAATAGATTTATCAAAGTATAGCCAAACACTTAAAAAAATTGTTGAAAAACTAAGTAAAGTTAATAATTGGAAAGCTAAAGTAATTGGAGATAAGATGCAAAGTTTAGCAAAAGACCTAGGGATTAAAACAAGTGAGTTTTTTATGGTCTTAAGAGTATCTGTTACAGGAAAAAAGATTTCACCACCGCTTAATGAATCAATGGAGATTTTAGGGAAAGACAAAACAATCGCTATAATAGAAAGTAGTATAAAATGAAAAAAAAGAACTTTGCTGAAATAATCTCTCTTATCTTTAATCCGGTTGTTTTTCTTTTTTCTCTGCCATTCTTAGTAGTTTACAGACAAACAACTAACCTATCATCTGCAATAAAGTGGGAAATGTTTTCAGGGCTTTTTGTTGGAATAGGTCTTTTAATAATTTATTTGGGGATTAGGGGTGGAGTCTTTTCAGACGGAGATTTATCTAAAAGAAAGGAGCGGGAAGAGTTTTATTATTTTGCCTTAGTTTTGTCCTTTATTTATTTAATCATTGCACTCTTTTTAAGGGGAATATTTTTCCATCTTTCAATCCTAGGCCTTGGAATATTTTTTGCCATTATCATTTTCACTTTTATAAATAAATATCTTAAGGCAAGTATACATTTAGCTTCTCTTTGTGCCTTTATTGTCACAATCAGTATATTGTTTGGCTTAAACTATTTTTGGCTTACCTTTTGGATAGTACCATTTGTTTTCTGGTCAAGACTTTATCTTAAAAGACATACAAAAAAAGAATTAATAGTTGGAGGATTACTTGGGGTGATAATAACACTTGCAACTTTTTTAATGGCAGCTAAAATATTAATATACCAAGCATACGTATGATAAAACACAAAACATTATTAATTTCTTTTAAAAACGCCTTTGCCGGTGTTTATTTAGCTTTAAAATATAACCAGAATTTAAGAATTCATTTTTTTGTAGCATTTTTAGTAATTATTGCTTCAATTTACTTTCATGTTAATGCATTTGAAATGGGAATATTGGGTGTTATGATTCTTTTGGTAATCTCTTCAGAAATGATTAATACTGCAATTGAGGAGATGACGAATTTAATTACAAGTGAACACAGGTTGGAAGCAAAAATTGCTAAAGATGTTTCAGCAGGAATGGTATTATTAACTGCAATCGGTTCTGTGATCGTTGGTTTTCTTATTTTTATCCCCTATGTTTTAAAGCTGTTTAGATAGCATTTTATCCCTTAATTTAGTAGAATAAACATGCATTATAGTGCGGAGTCGTCTAATGGTAGGACACGACACTCTGAATGTCGGTATTGGGGTTCGAATCCCTGCTCCGCAGCTTCGGATTATCTTCAGCTTGACACCATTTTTTTATTACCATATAATCCTTTAATATCTTGTTCTATGATTGAAAGACGAGTAGATTTTTTAGGAATTCCTGTAAAAAGGACAAACTGTGACGTTGGTTATGGCGAAGAATTATCACATCCTCCTCTACTTTTAAGAAGTCCTGGTACGGAAAAGAAATATGTTTATATTAAGATAACACCATCTAATTCTATTGAAATTACGAGTGGAATTTACGCAGACGAATTTGTTCAAGAAGCTTCTCCTGAAGCTTGGGATATGAGCTTAACAAAAATACCTTTCCTTGGTTCTAAAGATTTAGAATCCCACATAGAAACAGATGTCCCCATCATAAAAGATAAAGTAATATATGAAGGATCAGATGTTAAAAAGTACAGTAAAGGACCAAGGAGATGGAATGGAATAAGAGTTAGCTTTCGCTTAACACCATAGGGAAGTTTATAACGACTGAATGGGTCTTGACCGACATGCTTAGCTTCGGATTAGTCTCAAAATGATATAATTATCCAATGCAAAAAAACTACTGCACAATATATTTAGTAAGGCACGGTAAAACAGAATGGAATGAAAAAAGACTAATTCAAGGGCATACAGATATTCCCCTAAATAGAAAAGGGGAGTTAGAAATAAAGTCTTTAATAAAAGAACTAAAAGGGATTAAGTTTGATAAAGCTTATGCATCGGATTTATTAAGGGCAAGAAAAACTGCAGAATTAATCGCAATTGAGCATAAATTAGAAATTGAAGTTTCAAAAGATTTAAGGGAAAGAAATTATGCACATCTTGAGGGAAAGGATAAATCTGAATTAAAAGAAATAGATGAAAAAATTGCCTTACTTAGCAAAAAAGAACAATTTATATATAAACATCATCCCAAAATAGAAAGCATAAAAGAGGTTATGGATCGTTTTTTAAACCATTTAAAACAAATTGCAAATAAAAATAAAAACAAAACTATCTTAGTTGTTACTCATGGGGGACCAATGTGGATGTTTTTAGCTGTTCTTAAAAAGATAGATACAAATATTAAATATATAGGAATAAAAAATTTAGCATACATGGTATTGGAATTTAATGGCAAAAACTTTGAGATTAAAAAGACTAGTGGGATAAGTTATTGAAAGGATTTGAGAAATTATCCACGATAATTAGCTTTGGATTAGTTTAAGAAAATTTGAATATCCCATAGTTGACTTAAAAACGTTAATTTGTTATACTTCCGTAATGAAATTAGAAACCGGTAGTTTTATAGATGTTGTTAAAGATACTAATCAACAAAAAGAAGAAAAAATAAAAAAAGCAAATTCTTATCTCGCTGAAAGCGGATTAGGGGATATAATTGATCAATTAAAACAAAGGGATCATGATGTAAGTACTGGTTATTGTTTTCCTGAAAAAGGCTTAATTGCGTACTCGGCTAACGGTAAAAAGCCAGGCAGTAGTATAATAATACGTGTTTTCTCTAGTGGCACAATAGAAATTCAGGGGAATTTGTTTATTGGTACATCAAGAATTAGAAGAAAAAGATGGGTTAAAAAACCTGAATTAATAGATAAAGCCTTAAAAAAAGCATATAAACATCCTTGTTATTTCTAATTAGAAATAAAAGATGGGTTAAGAAACCTGAATTAATAGATAAAGCCTTAAAAAAAGCATATAAAAATTCTAACACGATGGTTGTTTAATAATTTGGACAGGATTTTAATTTTTGTAAATAAAATTTATTTATTACTGTTTTCTCCTACGTTGCCGTTTCCGTTAGTATGCTTTGCTTTCTCAACCAAGGTAACTTTTTGCTGGATAAATGAAATTGCGTTTTTAATATCATCAAGGTCTTTTTGAATATCCTCAACGTCTTCTTCTAATTCCTGTTGTTCTCTTTCTTCTTCTAATGCTTCCTGTTCCTCTTCAAGTTCTCTATACTCCTCAACTAAGGCTTGTCTGTTCTGGTTGATCATAATAAAGGTCGCTAAAAAAATCGCCTCTAAGGAGACGATCATTGTCAAAAGTCCGTAGGGGAATGGATCAAACTTATTAATATATGGTGTTAAAAGTCCCTCTCCGCCTAAAATCCATAGGGTAAACCAGACTGCATGAAAATATACAAAGCCCATACTACCGGCAAAGTCTGAGATTTTCTCAGCTATTTTTCCCTCAACAGAATGAAGCTGACGTAAAAGCCTTATCTGTTTTAAAGATTTTCCTGTTGTTTTTTGTGTTTTTTTGTTTTTAGCCTCCATAATTAAATTGTAAACCTCATAATATATTTGTCAACCATTAAAAGTACAATCTTTGTATCATATAGTAATCAGCTTCTTGACAACTAGCAGACTATATGATAGAGTGCTAAATACAAAAGTAGAGTATGGAGAAAATAATCCCAATAATTCCAATTAGAGACGGAATAATCTTTCCAAATACAGATTCAGTTTTAACCTTTGGAAGACCCAAAAGCTTATCAGCCTTAGAAGCTGCATTTTCACAGGATAGAATTGTCGGCTTTGTAGCCCAGAAGAATCCAAGACTAAATGATCCTGAAGTATCTGATCTTTATGAAATAGGAACCTTATCACACATTGAAAGAATGATAAAAACTGATCAGGAAATAAATGCTCAGGTAAAAGGATTATCCAGAGTTAAAATAGTTTCATATGAACAAAAAGCCCCTTTTCTTTTAGCAAAAGTTGTTGAAGTGCCAGACATTATTACCAATAGCCCTGAAATAAAAGCACTTTGCAACCATTTAACAAATGAATTCAGAAAAGCAATGAATCTTGGAAAATTTGTTGATTTTTTGGTTTTTATGAATGTAATGTCTAAAAATACCCCTGAACAGCTGGCAAACCTTGTTTCATCTGTTCTTGATTTAAAACCCTCTGAAAAGCAAGAGCTTTTAGAAGAAGTAAATACTAAAAAACGACTTGGTAAATTAATAACTTACTTATCCAAGGAAATAAAGGTTTTAGAACTTGAGAAAAAGATTGCCTCAAAAACACAGGAAAGGTTTGAAAAAGGAGCAAAAGAGGCTTTGCTTAGGGAAAGACTAAAAACTATTGAAAGGGAACTGGGTGAAGGAGAGGAAGACAGTGAGGTTAGAGAACTCTTAGAAAGAGTAAAAAAGGCAAAAATGCCAGAGGACATTGAGACAAAAATGAAAAAAGAAATTAAGAAATTGTCTCAGATGAATCAGTTTAATCCTGAAGCAGGATATATTAGAAACTACCTGGATTGGGTGTTGAGTCTCCCCTGGTCAGTTGAAACAAAAAGTAACTTAAATATTAAACAGGCAGAAAAAATTTTAGATGAGGATCATTTTGGTCTTAAAAAAGTTAAAGAAAGAATAGTTGAATATTTAGCGGTTCACAAGTTAGCCGGTAAAATGAAAGGACCAATTCTTTGTTTTACAGGACCACCTGGAGTTGGAAAAACCTCAATTGGAAAATCTATTGCCAGAGCCTTGGGTAGAAAGTTTGTAAAGATGTCCTTGGGAGGAATTAGAGACGAAGCAGAAATTAGAGGACATCGAAGAACTTATGTTGGGGCAATGCCTGGAAGAATTATCCAGGGAATTAAGGACGCAGAAGCTAAAAATCCGGTCTTTATGCTTGATGAAATAGATAAGGTTGGAACAGACTTTAGAGGAGATCCATCATCTGCTCTTTTAGAAGCACTAGATCCTGAACAAAACAACATGTTTTCAGATCACTACCTAGAGGTTCCTTTTGATTTATCCGATGCCATGTTTATTACAACTGCAAATATCCTAGAAACAATTCCACCGGCTTTAAAAGATAGGCTTGAGGTTATCCAGTTTTCAGGATATACCCATGATGAAAAATTTAGAATTGCCAAAGACTTTTTACTTAAAAAACAAATGGAAAACCATGGGTTGAATAAGAAAACTGTAAACTTAACAGATGGTGCTATTAAATTTATTATTCAGCATTACACAAGAGAAGCCGGAGTTAGAAGTTTAGAGAGGCAAATATCAGCGATTTTTAGAAAAGTAGCCAAAATGGTAGCTGAGGGGAAAAAGAAAAAAGTAAATGTAACAGAAAAGATAGTACCAAAGTTTTTAGGCCCGGTTAAATTCAATGCAACAATAGCTGAGAAAAAAGATGAAGTTGGCATGTCAACAGGACTTGCTTGGACAGAAGCAGGGGGAGATATCTTATTTATCGAGGTAGCTCTAATGCCGGGTAAAGGAAACCTTATTTTAACAGGACAATTAGGAGATGTTATGAAAGAGTCCTGTACTGCTGCAATGTCATATATTAGAGCAAGAGCAAAGAGCTTAGGTCTTGCCGATAAGTTTTATCAAAAAATGGATGTTCATGTTCATGTTCCGGAAGGCGCTGTTCCAAAAGATGGACCCAGTGCCGGAACGGCAATTACAACTGCAATTGTTTCAGCTTTAACTAAAATACCGGCTAATAGAAAAGTTGGTATGACAGGAGAAGTTACCTTAAGAGGAAGAGTTTTGGAGATTGGTGGAATTAAAGAAAAAGTTATTGCTGCTCATAGAGCCGGTCTTAAGACAATAATTCTACCAAAAGACAATAAAAAAGATTTAGAAGATGTTCCAAAAGAAGTATTAAAAGATTTAAACTTTAAATTTGTGACTCACATGGATGAAGTTTTAGGACTTGCCCTAAAAAGACAATTACCAAAAGTAAAAATCAAAGAAGAGATTTTTCAACCTCAAGTTCTTCATGCGCAGGTACCTCAAAAAGCAGATTAAGTACCGCCAGCGGGAATCGAACCCGCGATTTTTATATTTGTAAATAAAACAAATATTGACAAAAAAATAGCAATTTGATATATGTAGATTGAAAATTATAGTATGGTAGAAAGACCAAGTTACTATCCGATGGAGCAAGCAGTTTCTGGTTTAGTGTGTATATTTAATAGAGATACGTTTCATAAAACGCTTAGAAAAATAGATACACAAGGATCTAGAGCTCAAATAGAGCTTGTTGGGTTGCAATATGAAGTGTTTCAAAGTGCATTGTATAAAGGACTTGATGCGCTCAGTAGAGAATACTGGTATATAGATCATCGTTTAAAAGGAGAACCAGAAAGAAGAGATAAGCTTGAAGAGATATACGGTAGCTATCTAACAAGTGAATCATCAGTTACGGCTCGGTTTAATAAAATTAGATCCATGCAAGGAGGAGAGGATTTAACCATAGATAATGTTTTTAAAATAATTGATAGCACTATTCATACTGTATTAAGAAAGCTAGAAGAAGAACGTGAACAAGAAATGAGAAGTCAAGGTGGTACAACTCATTCTCTCTATCCTCCGAGCGCTTTTGAGATACCACCATTTGCTAGAGAACAGAAGATAGTTACAGGCAGGGAGATAACAGAACACCACTCATCAGATTAAGAGTAATTATTTTCATGTTATTTTGTTGTATAGTACCGCCAGCGGGAATCGAACCCGCGATCTTCACGTTGAGAACGTGACGTCCTGGGCCACTAGACGATGGCGGCGTAGCCTTATTTTACTTTAATTGTTTATATTTTTCTAGTATAATCCTCTTATGAGCAAAATTTACCTCTCAGTTGTAATCCCATGTTATAACGAAATGGCAAATCTTCAAAAAGGAGTATTGGATAAAATAGAGAGTTTTTTAAATAAGGAAAAATTTGAATATGAAGTGGTAATTGTTGATGATGGATCAGATGATGAAAGTATTGAATTTATTGAAAATTTTGTTAAAACTAACAAAAAATTCAGGTTAATTAAAAATTCACACATGGGAAAAGCAGGAGCTGTAACAACCGGAATGCTTGAAGCAAAAGGAGAATATAGGTTGTTTACTGACATGGATCAGGCTACTCCAATTGAAGAAGTTGATAAACTTTTACCTTTTTTAAAAGAAGGTTATGATATTGTTATCGGCAGCAGAAATTCTCAGCGAAAAGGAGCTCCTTTTACAAGAGCAGTAATGGCAAAAGGAATGATTTTACTTAGAACAGTAATAGTTGGCGTTATAGGAATTAGTGATACTCAATGCGGTTTTAAAATATTTAACAAAAAAGCAACCGAGGATCTTTTTGAGAAAATTAAAAAAATTCACAATGGTTTTAAGCATATTTCAGGCTCATCTGTAACAGCCGGTTTTGACGTGGAGCTTTTGTATCTTGCCCAAAAAAGAAATTACAAGATTAAGGAAGTTCCTGTTAAGTGGCTTTATGTTGAAACAAGAAGAGTAAGTCCTGTTAATGATTCAATAAATGGTTTTTTGGATTTAATAAAGATAAGAAATAATATTATTAAAGGAAAATATAATTAAAACCTCAATAATGAAATTTAAAGGATTATTTATAGGATACGCGGTAATACTTTTTAGTCTTTTTTTATATTCTTTTACCCAAGTTGATTTAAGCTTAACCTTATCAAAAGTATCTATCTGGCAGGGAATTCAAAAGAGCTTTCAGTACGTTGGTTATTTTAATCGGCCTTTATCAACTTATTTATTTTTAGCAATATTAGTTTTATTATTTGGATTATATTTTTATACTTTGTATAAAACGCATAAAAATAAAATTAGCTTAAAACAAATTACAAAGCTTATTTTTTTATCAGCTGGAATTTTACTTTTGTCATACAATGCGTTTTCTTACGATTTATTTAATTATGTTTTTGATGCCAAGATTTTTACCCATTACGGTCAAAACCCCTATCTTTTTAAGCCTTTAGATTTTCCAGGTGATCCGATGCTTTCATTTATGCATTGGACGCATAGAGTTTATCCGTATGGCCCAATTTGGTTAGTATTAACTATTCCTTTATCGTTTATCGGTTTAAATTTTTTCTTACCAACTCTTATTCTTTTTAAAGCCTTAGCAGCTGTTTTGTACCTTGGTTCCTGTTTTGTTATTAAAAAGATTTTACAAACAATTGACAGTAAGAATTTAAATTTTAATTTAGCTTTTTTTGCACTTAACCCCTTGATTTTAATTGAATGTTTGGTATCAGGACATAATGACATCGCAATGATGTTTTTTGCCCTGTGTTCCGTTTTTTATGCCTTAAAAAAGAGGTGGATTTTAAGTATTTTATTTATTGTTTTTTCTTATCTTACAAAAGAAGTAATGATAGTTTTAGCTATTCCGATACTTTTATATTTCTTAGCAAATTATGTTAAGAAAATAAAAATCAGCAGTGATACCTTTTTAAAACTTTGCGTCTTATTTTCAATTCTGGGTTTTGTTTTTGTATTAACCAAAATTGAAGTACAGCCTTGGTATTTTTTATGGGTTATGCCCTTTTTAGCGTTAATAAAACTAAAGAGGCATTTATTATTTTTTATTCTTGGTTTAACATTGGGGCTTTTGCTAAGATATGCTCCATTTTTATATCAAGGGGACTGGAGCGGAATAGTTATTCCAATAAAACTTTACGTAACTATTATTACTCCTTTAGTTTTTCTTTTGTTCTCCTTTATTTTTCCATTTAAAAGATTTAGTAAATAAAATCTATTTGCCAACAATTCTTTTGTTCTTGTATAATTTAGCCATATGCCCTTTATTAAAAAAAACCTTTTGGAAATCATAACAATTTTATTATTAGTGGCTTCCTATTTTTTCCTTCGCTTAATCTATTTTTCCTCAATGCCTATTTTTACAGATGAAGCAATTTATACCAGGTGGGCACAAATTGCCTTAAATGATGCAAATTGGCGTTTTATTTCATTAACTGATGGTAAACAGCCTCTTTTTGTTTGGGTAGCAATGGTTTTTATGAAATTTATTAAAGATCCTTTAATTGCAGCAAGACTGGTTTCTGTATTAACTGGATTTTTAACACTAATTGGGCTTTTCTTTTTATCGCTTGAGTTGTTTAAAAACAGAAAAATTGCTTATTTAACTTCATTTCTTTATGTTTTTTATCCGTTTGCCCAAATAAATGATCGAATGGCCTTAATGGATAGCATGGTTGCTACATTTTCTATTCTTGCTTTATATTTTTCTATTCTTTTAGTAAGAAAAACAAAATTAAGCGTGATGTATACCTTGGGAATTACTGCCGGACTTGGAGCATTGACTAAAAGCAGTAATTTTTTCAGTCTTTATCTTTTACCGTTTACCATTCTTCTTTTTAACTTTTCAAAAAAAGATTTCTTAAAAAGATTTTTTAAGTGGGTTTTCTTTGCTTTGCTTTCTGTAATTATTGCTCAGGTTATTTATAACATGCTTCGTCTTTCTCCTCTTTTTCAAATGATTCAAACCAAAAATGCAACTTTTGTTTATCCGTTTTCCGAGTGGATAAATCATCCTTTTACTTTTTTCATCGGCAACTTATATGGTCTTTTTGATTGGCTACTTAGTTATTTAACAATTCCTTATATCTTGCTAATTATTCTTTCTTTAATTTTTATTTATAAATTTACAAAAGAAAAAATACTTTTAATAATTTACTTTTTATTACCGTTTTTAGCCCTTGCTCTTTTTGGAAAGGTAATCTTTCCAAGATTTATCTTTTTCATGAGCGTATTCTTGCTTCCTCTTGCTGCCTGGTCTTTAAATGAAGTGATTCAGTTTGTAAATAAAAAATTAAAGATAAAAAAGAAAGTAGCCTTAGTTTATGTAATAGTAGCAGTTATTTTTATTTCTTATCCCGCTTTTGTCTCTTTTTCAATTGCCAAAGACCCTGTTAATGCCCCAATAGCTAAAAGTGACAGCAGGCAATATATTAATAGCTGGTCAGCCGGATGGGGAGTTAAGGAAAGTATTGAATTCTTTAAAAAAGAGGGGGAAGACAAAAAGATTTTTATAGCAACCGAGGGAACTTTTGGATTAATGCCTTTATCTTTGGAGCTTTATTTAATAGATAACAAAAATATAACAATTAAAGGGTATTGGCCTGTTGAACACCAGCTTCCCAAAGAAGTAATTGAATACTCGGAAAAAATGCCAACTTTTTTTGTTTTTTATCAGCCAAACAATCAGGTAATTTCCAAAGATTATCCACTTGAGCTGGTTTTTCAAGTAAAAATGGGGAACAGTGATTATTTATATAGAGTTTATAAAGTTATTCCGCCCAAAGATTAATGAAATTTTTTAAAAAATTTTATCCGTTTTTATTAATTCTTTTTATTGTTTTATTTTTTTTCAACCCTATTTTTAAAGGATATATTCCATTTCCAGGAGACTTATTAATAAATACAAATCCTTATTCTTCTGAATCTTTTTTAGGATATTTACCGGGAAGCTATCCTAATAAAGCTCAAGGAGCAGATGTTATCACAGAAATTTATCCTTGGAAATATTTTTCAATTGAAGAATTAAAAAATGGTAATATTCCTTTTTGGAATCCTTATAACTTTTCAGGAAATGTGCAAATGGCTAATTTTCAAACAGCTGTATTTTACCCTCTTAATTTAATCTTTTTTGTTTTTCCGTTTAATATCTCCTTTGCTATTTTTATAATGCTTCAGCCTCTTTTGGCAGCAGTATTTATGTTCCTGCTTCTAAATAGAGGAATAGGACTTAAAAAACTTGCTTCTGTTTTAGGCGGGATAGCTTTTGCTTTTTCATCGTATATGGTGGTTTGGATTCAGTATGGAAATATCGCATCAACTATTTCCTATCTTCCTTTAGCTTTGCTTTTAATAAAAAGAATAGTTGAAAAAATAAGCCTTAAGGATTTTCTATTATTAGTAATTGTTTTTACTTTAAGTTTTCTGGCAGGTTATATTCAGGGATTTTTCTATGTTTATACAGTTTGTGTTTTATATTTTCTCTTTTTATTGTTTTCAAAAAAGATTAAAAATAAAATTAAAAAAGGCATTGTTTTTTTAAGTGCTTTAATTTTTCCAATAATTTTATCTTTATTTCAGCTACTTCCAACACTTGAAATATTTAGAAACTCAACCAGGGGTTCTTACTCATTAGCTCAATTCTCAAAAAGTCTAGCCCCAATTTATTACTGGATAACTGTAGTTTTTCCTGATTTTTTTGGAAATCCGGCAAGCAGAAACTACTATCTTGATGGGACATATATTGAAAGAGTAATGTATCCGGGAGTAATTATCTTATTTTTTGCAATTTTTGCCATTTTTAAAGTAAAGGATATTAATAAAAAGTTTTTTGCTATTCTGGCAGCAGTATCTTTAATAATTGCAACAAATATTCCGCTTGTTAAATATTTTTATTTACTTCCTATTCCGGTTATCTCAACAACAATTCCAACCAGGGAGCTTAGTATTTTTATTTTTTCAGTAATAGTTCTAGGAGCAATGGGAATAAATTACTGGATGGAGAATAAAAATAAAACAAAATATCCAATTTTCTTTTTTCTTCTTTTAATTTTAATTTTTCCAATTGTTTTTATAATTTATAAACTTGGTTTCTTAACAGATATTAATTTTAAAGTTGCAATAAGAAACATGATTTTGCCAACAGCTTTAGTTTTTGCAACTGTTGTCATTTTTTATCTTAAAAATAGATTAAAAAAAGTAAGTTTAGTTTTAATAACTATTATTCTTGTTTTTGATTTCTTTTATTTCTTTAATAAAATAACTCCTTTTTCACCAAGCAGCTTTACTTATCCTAAAACAGAAGTTGTAAGCTTCTTAAAGGAAAATGCAAATATAAGTAGATTTTGGGGATATGGTTCAGGTTATATCCCACCCAACTTTCAAAGCGTTGATAAGACCTTTTCTCCTGAAGGAAACGATCCCTTGCATATCTCATCCTACGGAGAATTACTGGCAGCATCAAAATATGGAGAATTACCAGAAGTTTTGCCAAGGCCTGATGCAAACATTGCACCAGGTTACGGTGATACGGATTTAAAAACAAATAATTATCGGCAAAGACTTATTAATTTACTTGGAATAAAGTATGTTTTACATAAAAACGATTTATTAACAGAAAAAATAGAACCTGATTACATTACGTTTCCTCAAAAGTCATATGAGCTAGTTTGGCAAAAAAAACCTTGGCAGATTTACGAGAATAAAAATGTGTTTGATAGATTTTATCTTGCAAGCGACTTTAAAGTTGTAAAAGAAAAAGAAAAAAGAATAGCAAAAATTTATGATGAGAATATTGATTTAAGAAAAACCTTAATTTTAGAAGAAAAACCAAACATTAAACTTGGAGAAATAACTGATAGCAATATAAAACTTTTAGTATATGAGCCAAATAGGGTTGAATTTGAAATAACAACAGATGAAAATGCCTTATTTTTTATTTCTGATAACTATTTTCCAGGATGGAGAGCTTTTATTGATGGGAAAGAAGTAAAAATATATAAGGCAAATTATAGCTTTAGAGCAGTACCTATTCTAAAAGGAGAACATAAACTGGTAATGAATTATTATCCTTACTCATTTGACGTTGGAATTAAAGTATCACTTGTTGCGCTAATACTTTTTCTAATTTATCTTTTGTCTTTTAAAAAAATTTATGAAAAATAAGAAACTTTTGAAATATTTAATTATTGTTTTAATTTTATCCATTCCTTCAGTTTTCGCTCTTTTAAAGCCTGGATTTTTTGTAACTGATGATGGGAACTGGATGATTATTCGATTTTCAGCATTTTATGAAGCCTTAAGAAACGGTCAATTTCCGGTAAGGTTTTTAGCAAGACTTAATAACGGTTTTGGTTATCCGGTTGCCAACTTTTTATATCCGTTATTTATGTATATCGGTACACCTATTCATATATTAGGTTTTAGTTTTGTCAGTACGATAAAAATAATTTTTGGAATAAGTCTATTATCTTCTGCTGTTTTTTCACTTCTTTGGCTTAGAAAAAAGTTTGATAACTTATCATCCCTTATCGGTTCATTGGTTTATTTATATTTTCCATATCATTTATGGGATGTTTATAAAAGAGGATCAGTTGGTGAGGTCTTGGCATTGGCTATTGTTCCGTTTATCTTATGGCAAATAGAAAGACAAAGTCTATTTTTTATATCAATTGGTATAGCACTTCTTATTCTTTCTCATAACAGCTTGGCTTTGCTGTTTTTACCGATAATTCTTATTTATTATTACCTTTCAAAAAAAGATATTAAAAAAATATTATTCAGCTTAGTTTTTGGCCTTGGAATGTCCAGTTTTTTCTGGTTGCCGGCGCTTATAGAGAAAAGATTTGTAATTTTTGATAAGGTTTTGGTATCCGACTTTTCAGAGTATTTTGTAAATTTACAGAATATAAACCTGATTGGTTTAGTGTTTTTACTTTCTTTCTTGTTAACTTTTTTAATCTTTAGAAGAATAAAAGATAAAAATTATTGGTTATTTTTTATAGTTTCTGTAGTTTGTCTTTTTTTAATTTTTCCAATCTCCTCATTCTTATGGCCTTTGTTTTCAAGTTTTATTCAATTTCCATTTAGATTAATTTCAGTTTTAATTTTAACAACAGCATTTTTTGTAGCATTTCAGCTAAATTTCCTAAAGGGAAGAAATAAAAAAATTTTAATAATTATTTATTTATTTTTATTAATTTTTGATGCTAAAGATTTTATCTATCCTAAAGGTTTTACAAACTATCCAGATACTTTTTATTCAACAAACCAAGACACAACAACTGTTAAAAATGAATATATGCCAAAATGGGTAAAAGAAATCCCAAGTTCTTCAAAAAATGAAAAGGTAGAAATATTAAAAGGAGAAGGCAGTGTTTTTAATTTAATAAATAATGGAAATAGCGTTAGTTTTAATGCTGATTTACAAAAAGATTCATTACTCTCAATTAATACAATCTATTATCCTGGATGGGTTTTAGAAGTTGATAATAAAAATGTCTTGATTAGTTATAAAAATGATTCTGGATTAATTCAATTTAATTTAAATAAGGGAAATCATTTTGTTAAAGCTTATTTTAAAGAAACAAATTTAAGACTTACAGTAAATATCATTTCTTTTGTTTCATTTTTGGGATTAATATTCTTAGCATTTAAGTTAAGATACAAAAAGTCCCATAGTTGACTTTTAGGTTAAATTTTTCATAAAATATACTGATTATGTCAGAAATACAAATGGCTGAAAGGTCACTTCCAAAAGAAGAGCTTTCAAGAGAAGCTTACGGCTTGTACAGTAATTATAAAGTAGTATTAATGAAATCTCCTGCGTTTCAAAGAGCAAGTGCATTAGCACTTCTTAGCGATCAAGAAATTACTGCTAATTCTGAGGATAAAACTAGATTAGTTGAATTTAGATTAAGCAGCGAGCATGGTGTAATTGTAAAATATGATCCAAGAAAAAGCATCTCAGTTGAGCTTAGAGGAGATGATGATACTTCAAAAGTTGTCTTATCCCCTGATGAGCCTTTAATCAAATGGTCATATGTAAATGATGATGGTAGGAGAAAAGACAGAGTTTATACAAATACAAGAGATGCAATAGGTCAAGCTAATCATTTTTTAAATTTTTTAAAAAATAACCTTCAACCTTCTGCTTAAGAAATCATAGCTAAATTTCTTTTATTTCAAACCTGTTATCTGTATAATACAAATATGACTTTATTTAAAAAAATTATCCCTCATATTTTGGTAATTTTACTATCTATATTTAGTATTTTGCCTCTTTTTCAGCCTGGTTTTTTTCCAATGCATGATAATACCCAGGTGCAAAGAGTTTATGAAATGGCAAAATCTTTATCCGTTGGCATGTTTCCTGTCAGATGGGTAAGTGATTTGGGCTATGGCTTAGGCTATCCGATTTTTAATTTCTATGCTCCTTTGGCATATTATTTTGGCGCAAAGTTTGTAATTTTAGGATTTGATGCGCTAATTGCCACAAAAATAATGATTGTATTTGGAATGCTTTTATCAGGAGTTTTAATGTATTTACTGGCAAAAGAGTTTTTTGGTAAAAATGGTGCAGTAATTTCAGCTCTCTTATATGTATATTTTCCCTATCACGCTGTAAATTTATATGTTAGGGGGGCAATAAGCGAACTTTTTGCGTATGCTTTTATTCCTCTTTGTTTTTTTGGGGCGTATAAGTTATTTAAGGAAAATAAATATCTTTATGTACTTATTTTAGCAATTGGTTTTTCAGGAGTAATTCTTTCACATAACTTAACCGCAATGATGATTACTCCGTTTTTAATAACTTTAATTATTATTTTTGCAATATTAAATTATAAAAAGAAAAATAATCTTAATACGCTTCATTTAATTTTTGCATTTTCTCTTGGACTTTTAGTATCCGCATTTTATTGGCTTCCGGCGCTTTTGGAGATGGAAGGGACAAATGTTATATCAACTATTGGCAAAACAGCTGATTTTAGAAATCATTTTATCTGCATAAATCAGCTTTGGTACAGTCAATGGGGTTTTGGAGGATCAACAGCAAGCTGTAATGACGGATTATCTTTTATGCTTGGAAAATTAAACATTATTTTTGTTTTATTATCAATAGTTGGTCTAATAGCTGTTTTATTATTAAAGAAAAAAATAGAAAAAAAATCTATTGTTATTCTTTTAATATCAACAATTGGCCTTTTTTTATCTATCTTTTTAACACTTCCTTACTCAAGGTTTATTTGGGAAGCGCTTCCACCAATGGAATATTTTCAATACCCCTGGCGTTTTTTAAATATGGTTGGATTTTTCACAGCAGTTTTAGGAGGGGCAGTTGTTCCATTAACAAGTAAGTTTATTAAAAATAAAAAAATAGTTTTTGCTGAATTTCTGATTTTAATTGTTTTAATTTTAACTATTAATTCTAAATTTTTTCAGCCTCAAAAGATACTAAATGTAAAAGTTAGTGATTACACAAGTGAATACAGTTTAAAGTGGACAACTTCAAAGATTTCAGATGAGTATCTTCCAAAAGGAGTAAAAAAACCAAATAGTGCTAGCGAGGCATTGAAAAACAAACAAGCCTTTTCATTTAAGGAAACCCCAATAGAAAGAAATGCTAATCTTCTTTCTCTTGCTGGTATAGTGGTGGCTGTTCTTGGTATAATTTATACCAGAAAGAGAAAATAAATGACACAAAAGGTAGATGAATTATCAATCTTTTTTCCGTTTTGGAATGAAGAAAAAAACTTGGAAAAAGTTGTTGAAAAGGCCATTCCTATTGCTAAAAAGTACGCTAAAAAATGGGAAATATTAATGATTGATGACGGCTCAGATGATAATACTTATAAAATCGCTAAAGACTTAGCTTCAAAAAATGAAAATTTAAGAGCAATAACTCATCAGCCAAACAGAGGTTATGGCGCTGCTTTAAGAGAAGGCTTTGAGAATGCAAAATATAATCTGGTTGTATTTAATGACGGCGATGGGCAGTTTGATTTTTCAGAGCTTCCAAAGTTTTTAAAAAAAATTAAAAATGCTGATATGGTAATTGGGTACAGGAAAAAACGAAATGATAATCCTTTTAGACACGTACTTATGAATCTTTTAAAAGTGTGGGATTTGTTTTTCTTTGGTTTTTATTTTAGAGATATTGATTGCGGCTTTAAGTTGTTTAAAAAAGAGGCGCTAAATAGAATTATGCCTTTTCATTCGGAGGGAGCAATGATTACAACTGAAATATTAGCAAAGGCAAAAAAGGAAAAACTTAAAATTAATCAGGTTGAAGTTTTTCACTATCCAAGAATTTTTGGTGATCAAAGCGGAGGAAACTTAAGAGTAGTAGTAAGAGCCATAAGAGAAAGCTTTGCTCTTTGGAGGGAATTAAACAGTGGAAGAAATTGATATTGCTTCTGTTAAAAAAAGATCAATCAGGGGAGTTCTTGCATTAACTTCAAGGACTTTTGTAATGCAGCTGATTACTTTTGTTTCAAACCTTCTTTTAACAATTTTTCTATCCCCACAAATTTTTGGAGTATATTTTGTTGTCTCGGCAATAATTGCATTTCTTACTTATTTTTCAGATATTGGTCTTGCAGCTGCTTTAATTCAAAAAAAAGAAAAAATTGAAGAAAAAGATTTAAGAACCACTTTTACAATTCAGCAAAGCTTAGTTATAACTTTGGTAATAATTGCGCTTGTTTTCTCACCCTCTATTGGACGATTTTACAATTTAGATGCAAGTAGTCTTCTTTTGTTTCAAGCCTTAGTTGTATCTTTTTTCCTATCTTCCTTAAAAACAATTCCCTCAATTATACTTGAGCGAAGTCTTCGTTTTGAAAGATTAGTTATTCCTCAAATCGTAGAAACACTATTTTTTAATGTGGTAGCTGTAGTATTAGCAATTAAAGGATTTGGAGTAGCTTCATTTACCTATGCAGTCTTAGCAAGAGGATTATCAGGACTTATTTCAATTTACATTATTGCACCTTGGAGAATTGCAATTGGCTATTCAAGAGAGTCGGCTAAAAAATTATTATCATTTGGAGTACCGTTTCAGCTAAACAGCCTTTTAGCATTAGTAAAAGATGACTTACTAATTGTTTATCTTGGAAAAGTTTTGCCAATTGCACAGGTTGGGTATCTTGGTTTTGCCCAAAAATGGGCATTTTTACCTTTAAGACTAATTATGGATAATGTAATAAGGATTACTTTTCCATCCTTTTCAAGGCTTCAGGATAATAAAGACTATTTAAAATCAGCACTTGAGAAAGCAATTTTTGCAGCCTGTTTTATAATTTTTCCCTGTCTTATGGGACTGGTCATTTTATCCCCTTACTTTATTCAGGTTATTCCAAAATATATAAAGTGGGAGCCCGCACTTTTAGCCCTTTCTTTTTTTGCAATTAACGCAGCTTTCTCATCTATTTCAACTCCGCTAACCAATGTTTTAAATGCAATCGGAAAAATAAAGATAACTTTGTACTTAATGATTTTCTGGACAGCATTAACCTGGATACTTACGCCTTTGGCAATTATTTACATGGGTTTCAACGGTGTAGCTGTTGCTTCAGCTATAATTTCAGCATCGGTTGTTTTAGTAGTATATTTTGTTAAAAAATATATTGAACTTAACCTTTTAAGAATAATTTTTTATCCTCTTTTATCAACTGTGATTATGGGAATAGTGCTTTTTTTCCTGTCTCCATTTGCTGCCGGTAGTTTGTTAGGCGTAATATTTATGATTGTTATAGGAGCTGTGTTATACTTTTTATCAATGCTTGTGTTTTCTAAAAACCAACTGATTTCAAACCTTGAAATGATTAAAAGAAACTTGAAAAAATAATATGAGTAAATTATCTGTTGTAATTTCAGCCTTTAATGAGGAGAAAAAAATAGAGGAATGTTTAAAATCAGTAAGTTTTGCCGATGAAATTGTTGTAGTTAATAATTCCTCAACCGACAGGACTGAGGAGATTGCTAAAAAATACACAAAACATGTTTATAAACAGCCAAATGATTTAGAGAGAATAGATCTTCAAAAAAACTTTGGCTTTGAAAAGGCAAGCTGTGAGTGGATATTAAGTCTGGATGCAGATGAAAGAGTTGAGAGGGAATTAGCCCTGGAGATACAAAAAACCATAAAAACGAATAGTCAATTTGTTGGTTTTTGGATACCAAGAAAAAATTATATTTTTGGCAAGTGGATTAAGTATACCGGTTGGTATCCTGATAGTCAGTTAAGATTGTTTAAAAAGGGCAGTGGCAAGTTT
This sequence comes from uncultured Gammaproteobacteria bacterium, assembly GCA_964523705.1. Classification (GTDB taxonomy): domain Bacteria; phylum Patescibacteriota; class Microgenomatia; order Levybacterales; family UBA12049; genus CAYWVK01. The sequence continues at coordinate 38,126 of CAZFYA010000001.1, read as the reverse complement.
GAATCAGAGCATGTGCATGAACATATAAAAATAGACGGGGAATTAGGACATCTTAATAATCACATTTTGCATGAAAATTATGATAGTGTCGCCCAGTTTATTCAAAAAACATTTATTTATGTCCCAAATGAGGCAAAAAATATTTTAGAAAAAGGATATAAATTTTCCTTTTTTGATGCCATAAGATTTCCTTTAAGAGAATTTTTAAACAGGTTTTTTGCAAAAGAAGGATACAAAGACGGTTTTTATGGCCTTATGCTCTCCCTTTTAATGGCGTTTTATCACTTTTTAATTTTTGCCTATATCTGGGAAGTTGAGAAATACAAGCAGATTGAGGAAAAAGAGTTATTAGAGGGTGGTAAAAAAGAACTAAAGCGAGCGTATAAAGAAATTAATTATTGGTTTTTAAATGCCGAAATTAAAAAAACCAAAAATCATACAAAAAAAACTTTCCTCAAGGTAAAAAGAAAACTTTCATCATAATATGAAAAATATCTATATTTCCATACTAAACTTTAATAGTAGGGAGAATACCATAAAATGCTTAAAATCCTTAAAAGAACTTGATGTTAATGATTACAAGATTAATGTCTTATTAATTGATAATGGTTCAGAAGAAAAGCTTAACCTAAAAGAGGATTTTATAAGTCCAATTCCGCTTAAAATTATTGAAAATAAAGAGAACTTGGGTTTTGCAGGTGGACATAATGTTGGTTTGAGGTTTGCTTTTGGAAATAATGCTGATTATGCTTTGGTTTTAAATAATGATGCGACTTTAAAAAAGAATGCGCTTTTGGAGATGTTAAAAGCAGCAGAATCAGATAAAAGAATCGGTATAGTAGTGCCAAAAATATATTTTGCTAAAGGATTTGAATATCATAAAAAAAGATATAAGGAAAATGAGCTGGGAAAAGTTTTTTGGTATGCAGGAGGAGAAGTTGACTGGAAAAATGTTATTGGGTTTCATAGAGGCGTTGATGAGGTAGATAAAGGGCAATATGAAAAAAGGGAAGAAACAAATTACGCAACAGGATGCTGCATGCTTATATCAAGAGAGGTTTTAGAAAAGGTAGGTTTATTTGACGAAAACTACTTTCTTTACTATGAAGACGGTGATTTAAGTCAAAGGGTAAAGAAAAAAGGCTTTAAAATAATTTATGAACCAAAAGCAATCTGTATTCATGAAAACGCAGGCTCAGGCGGCGGTTCAGGATCTGCTTTACAGGATTATTATATCTCTAGAAATAGAATGTTATTTGGTTTAAAATATGCACCTGTAAGGTCAAAAATTGCCTTAATTAAAGAAAGCCTTAAGCTTTTAAAAAATGGGCGGGAGTGGCAAAAAAAAGGAATAGAAGATTTTTATAAAAGAAAATTTGGGAGAGGAAGTTTTAATCCATGAGTAAAATTTCAGCAGTAATTATTGCCAAAGACAGTGAAAATATAATTGCAGATGCAATAGATTCTGTTTTATTTTGTGATGAAGTAATAGTAATTGATAATAATTCAAAAGACAGAACCGAAGAGATTGCTAAAAGAATGAAAGCTAAAGTTTTTAAAAGTAGCTCATCTGATTTTTCAAAACTTAGAAATTTTGGTTTAACAAAAGCAAATTCAACTTGGATTTTATATATTGATTCGGATGAAAGAGTGTCTGATGAACTTAAGAAAAATATAAAAAGTTTAATAAATAATGATAGTAAGTCCTACGCAGCATATAAACTGCAAAGAAAAAACTTTTATTTCAAAGACGTAGAATGGCCATGTATTGAAAAAATTGAAAGGCTATTTAAAAAAAGTGCTTTAAAAGAATGGGTTGGAAGAATTCATGAAAGCCCCATTGTTAATGGAGATATTGGAGAGCTTGAGGGCTATCTTTTGCATTTTACTCATAATGATTTATCCTCAATGCTTGAAAAAACTATTGAGTGGTCAAAAATAGAAGCTGATTTAAGAAAAGAGTCAAATCACCCTAAGATGACCTGGTGGAGGTTTCCAAGAGTCATGTTTACGGCTTTTTTTAATTCATATGTAAAGCAAAAAGGTTACAAGGCAGGAACAGGCGGTTTAATAGAAAGCATTTATCAATCTTTTAGTATGTTTATTACTTACGCAAGACTTTGGGAAATTCAAAACGGATTTGATAAAAAACAAAACTAATGCTTAAAAAATACTGGTCATACCTTTTTATTTTTTTAATCTGGTTTATTTTCTCATCCCCCTTTTTTCTAAAAGGAAATGTTCCATATCCTTCAACCTATCAGGTAAATTTTTTTGCACCCTGGAATACTTATCAGGAACTTTCCAGTCCTGTTAAAAACAACGCCATGCCTGATATTATTAATCAGATATATCCATGGAAGCATTTTACAATTCAAACTTATCTTTTAGGTCAAATTCCTTTTTGGAATCCATACAGTTTTTCAGGGACACCTCATATTGCTAATTATCAATCAGCTGTTCTTTCTCCTTTTAATCTGTTCTTTTTTATCCTGCCTTTTATTGATGCCTGGAGTCTTCTTGTTCTTCTTCAGCCGCTTTTAGCTGCTCTTTTTATGTTTCTTTTTACAAAGTCTTTAGGAAGATCAACGGCCGGAGGATTAATCTCATCTGTATCATTTATGTTTTGCGGTTTTATAACCTGCTGGATGGGCTATGAGACCTTAGCTTTTGCAATTCTTTTCTTGCCACTTTCTCTTTTTGGAATTGAAAAATATTTTAACAATTGTAAAAAAAGATATTTAATTTTAACTTCAATTACAGTTCCTTTATCTTTTTTTAGTGGGCACTTTCAAATCAGTTTATATTTTTTAATATCAGTACTTGCTTATATCTTTATTAAATATCTCTTAACTAAAGATATTAAAAAAAGCTTATTTTGTATTTTATATTCCTTTTTCGGCCTTCTTTTATCTATGCCTCAATTACTTCCCTCAATTGAGGCATATTTTGCATCTTTAAGAAGCGGACTTTTTTTAAAACTTGAAGCAATCCCAATAAGTTATTTACCAACGCTTTTGTCTCCTGATTTTTATGGAAATCCTGTAACCAGAAATGATTGGTTTGGACATTATGCAGAATGGAATGCATATATTGGGGTAATAGCGTTAATACTTTCAATTTATAGCATTTTGAATAAAAAAAATAAACAGACACTTTATTTATTCATATTTTCAATAATAGCTCTTCTTTTAGCGTTTAATACGCCTCTTTTATCACTTATTATTGCTTTAAAAATTCCGGTGCTCTCAACCAGTGCTGCCAGTAGAATTATTGTTCTATTTAGTTTCTTGTTTTGTGTTCTTGCTGCTTTTGGCTTTGATAATTTACTTGAAGATATTAAAAAGGGAGTAAATAAAAAAATATTTTTATTAATCTTATTTATGTTTTTGTTGTTTATTTCGATGTGGTTAATTGTGTTATTAAATGTTTTACCATTTGATAAAACAATTATTGCAAGACAGAATTTAATTTTACCAACTCTAATATATATTGCTTTTGTATTTTTAATTTTTCTTTTAATTAAATTTAAAAAAAGAAAAAAAATTATTGTTTTATTTTCAGCAGCATTACTAATTTTAGTTTCTTTTGATATGTTAAGGTTTGCAACTAAGTGGATGCCTTTTGATCCAAGAGACTTGGTTTTTAAAGAGACAGAAACTTTAACAAAGCTTAAAGAATTGTCTAATTATGATAGGTTTTTAGGAAACCTTGGTGGGGAAACTGTAATTTACTATGGATTACCATCAGTTGAGGGGTATGATGCGGTTTATATTAAAAGATATGGTGAATTTATAAATTACTTAAGTGATGGAAGACTTAAGACTCCTGAAAGGTCAATTGTTCATCTTTCCAAAAGAGGAGAGTTTACACCAAAGGCAATTAATTTACTTGGTATAAAATACATTGTTCATAAAAAGGCAGATGCCAGGGCAATTTGGGCTTTTCCTTTTTGGGAATATGAAGAGGATTCGTTCAGTTTAATTTATGAAGATGAAAAATATCAGATTCTTGAAAATAACAATGTTTTTCCAAGGGCTTTTTTGGTTAATAAATACCAGGTAATAAAAGAGGACAAAGAAATACTAAATACCATGTTCTTGCCCGATTTCAATTTAAGAAATGAGGTTGTAGTTGAAAAAGACATTAATATTAAGGAATCTGATGATAACCCTGGAGAGGTAAAAATACTAGAATATTCACCAAATAAAATTTTGCTTTCAGTTGATGCAAAAACAGATTCCTTGCTTTTCCTATCAGACACATATTATCCTGGTTGGAATGTAAGGGTTAATGAGGAGAAAGAGGAGATTTATAGAACTGATTATACTTTTAGAGGTGTTGTAGTTAACAAGGGAAAACATTTAGTTGAATTTTATTATTTTCCTCAAAGTTTTAAAAACGGTTTAATTCTTTTTGTAATTGGAATAGTGGGAGTTGTTTTATTTAGTCTTCCAAAACGCAAGCTCTTTAAGGGTTAATTTTTTCTTTGCAAAGCCAAATAGGTAAATTATTTCAAGTAATCCAACTGTATTTATGATAAGCATTATTAAAAACCAATTCCTTTGATCATTTTTTGCTGATCTCCAAAGGGCAAGTCCCTTCCAGACTATAGACCAGACCATAATTATATACATTACATATGAGGGGAGTGGAAGACCTGTATAAGCATCATTCATATCTTAATTATATTATTACTCTTCTTGTAAATGCAATAGCATTATAAACTTGCTAAAATAGAAACATGAGAGTTGGAATATTTGATCCATACCTGGATACCTTAGGTGGAGGAGAAAAATACATGCTTACAGCAGCCTCATGCCTTGCTATGGACCATGAGGTTTTTGTTTTATGGGATAAGGACTTAAATATTTTAAAAAAGGCTGAAAAGCGCTTTTCCCTAGATTTAAAAAAAGTAAAATTATCAGAAAACTTTTTTAAATACGAAAGCTTTTTAAAAAGATTTAATCTTTCCAAAAAATACGATGCAATTCTTTTCTTAAGTGATGGAAGTATTCCTTTTGTAAAAAGCAAATTATTTATTCATCTTCAGTTTCCAATAGAGTGGGTAGAGAAAAGCGGAGCATGGCAAAATGTAAAACTTAAAAGAATACATAAGGTTATTTGTAACAGCAATTTTACAAAAGATTTTGTAGATAAAAAGCTTGGAACAAAAAGCATTGTCGTTTATCCCCCATCAAGTGTTTATTTTAATGACTCAAAGATTAAAAAAGAAAATATTATTTTAACTGTTGGAAGATTTGGATTACTTCCAAACGGTGGTTATTTTAAAAAGCAGGATTTTATGATTAATACTTTTAAGGAAATGATTGATAAGGGTTTAAAAAATTGGAAGTTAGTAATAGTGGTAAGTTATATTGAAAAATATAAAGAAGAACTTGAAAAGCTAAAGAAAACAGCTAAGAATTATCCGATTGAATTTATTGAAAACTCAAGCTTTGATAACTTGTCAAAAATTTATCAAAAAGCAAAAATCTACTGGCATGCATCAGGTTTTAATGAAGATTTGAAAAAAAACCCTGAAAGAGCAGAGCACTTTGGTATCTCAACGGTTGAGGCAATGTCCTCAAAAGCAGTTCCTGTTGTTATTAACGCCGGAGGACAAAAAGAAATTGTTGATAATAAAGAAAACGGTTTTCTTTGGGATACAAAAGATGAATTAATTAAAAAAACATTGGAAATTATAAAAGACGATGACTTAAGAATAAAAATGTCAGCTAAAGCAAGTAAGAAAGCAAAAGAATTCAGTAATGAAATATTTTGTGAGAATATAAGAAAAATTTTTAAACAGTGAAGAAATTTTTATTTCCAGTATTATATTTTCTTTTAGTAGTTGTCTTTTTTTATCAATTTATTTTTAAGGGACTGCTACCAATTCCAACAGACACTATTGTTGGAATGTATTACCCGTTTAGAGATGTTTATGCAAAAACAAACCCAAATGGAATTCCGTTTAAAAACCATTTAATAACCGATCCTGTAAGACAGCTTTATCCATGGAAACATTTAGCAGTGGAAAACATTAAAGAAGGTCATTTGCCTTTATGGAATCCATATAATTTTTCAGGAACACCTCTTGTTGCTAATTTTCAATCAAGTGTATTTTACCCTTTTAATTTCTTATTTTTTATAATGCCGTTTGAATATGCTTTTAGCTTCTTAATTTTTCTTCAACCATTACTAGCTGGTTTTTTTCTCTATATGTATTTAAGAAACCAAGGGCTTAAAGAATCTCCTTCTTTTATTGGCGCTTTCTCTTTTTCATTTAGCGGTTTTTTTATTGCCTGGCTTGAATGGGGTACGGTGCTTCATACAGCTTTATATTTACCTTTAGTTCTTTTGTCTATAGATAAACTGTTTTTTTATTTTAGTAAAAAAGGCCTTTTTAATAAGAGCGTTTTATCCTGGTCAATTGTATTTATATTATCATTGGTTTTTTCATTTCTAGCAGGTCATTTGCAAACCTTTTTCTATTTAGCCATTTTTGTATTGCTTTATGTAATTTCGAAATTAATTCTTGCTAATAAGAAATTTAGAAATTTAATTTTTTTAATTTTTCTTTTTATCTTATTTTTAATAATTACTTTTATTCAATGGTTTCCAACAGTTAATTTCATAAATCTTTCAGCCAGAAGCTTAGATATTGTTGGTTTTAATAGCCAGGGGTGGTTTATTCCTTGGCAGAATTTAATTCAATTTATAGCTCCTGATTTTTTTGGAAATCCCTCAACCCTTAATTACTTTGGTATCTGGAATTATGCAGAGTTTATCGGTTATATTGGAATAATTCCTTTAATTTTTGCTCTTTTTGCCTTGTTTTTTAGAAAAGATAAAAAAACTTTATTTTTTGGAACAATATTTTTTATTTCATTAATTTTTGCACTTCCAACTGTTTTTGCAAAACTACCGTATAAATTTGAACTACCCTTTATTTCAACATCACAGCCTACAAGGCTTTTATTTATTACAGATTTTTGTCTAAGTGTTTTAGCTGCACTTGGTTTTGATTATTTTTCAAAAAGAATAAAAAGAATAAATATTTTATATATCTTTGGATTTATCTTTTTACTTTTTATTTTACTTTGGTCATTTGTTTTATTTTTTAATGGAGGCTTGATATCTTCGGAAAACTTAAATGTTGCAAAACATAATCTTATTCTCCCAAGTTTAATATTTTTAGCCTCTTTAATTGCTTTTCTTGCAATAATTATTTATTCACAAAGAAAAAAAGAAAAAGCATCAAACACAATTTTATTTTCACTGGTTTTTGTAATAATCACCATTTCGGTATTTGATTTATTCAGATTCGGATTAAAATTTGAAACCTTTGCAAAAAAGGACTATCTATATCCAAAAACCGAAATTACTTCCTTTTTACAAAAACAAAAAGGACCATTTAGAACAATGTCCTCTGATTCAACAATTCTTCCGCCTAATTTTTCAATAATGTATAAGCTTCAAACTCTTGATGGATATGACCCTTTGTATTTACAAAGATATGCTGAATTTATGGCAGCAATGGGCAGAGGAAAGCCTGACATATCACCTCCGTTTGGATTCAATAGAATTATTACACCGCAAAATGTTTCATCAAGATTAGTTGATTTTTTAAATGTAAAATATGTCTTAAGTAAAAATAAGTTGGATGAGCCCAAGTTAAATTTAGTTTTTAAAAATGGCAGTGTTTTTGTTTATGAAAATACAAAAGTATTCCCAAGAGCATTCTTTGTAATAAATACTAAACTTATTAACTCTAAGCAAGAGGCAATAAATGTAATGTTTGATGAAAAAATTCCTCTAAGCAGCGTTGCGGTTGTTGAAAATGTTGGTAATAAAGATGTTTTTAAAAATGATTGGAGTATGGGAAAAGTTGAGGTTTTAGAATATGGGGAAAACAAAGTAATACTTAAAACCACTAATAATGGAGATGGATTTTTAGTTTTAACGGATTCGTATTATCCAAGCTGGAAAGCTACAATTGATAATAGAGAAACAAAAATTTATTTAACAGACTATAATTACAGAGGCATAATTGTTCCTAAGGGAGAACATAAAATTGAGTTTACAAACTCATTGTTTTAATTTATGAAAATTAGCGTAATTATTCCAAATTATAACGGAGAAAAACTTTTGGAGAAAAACTTACCAAAAGTTGTTGAAGCATTAACCATTGGTAAGAAATATGAAATCGAGCTGATTTTAACTGATGATGCATCTAGAGATAATTCAGTTAAAACTGCTTTTAATATTTTATCTTCAATAAAGATAGATAAATTTACATATAAAATCTTAGAGAATAAAAAAAACCTTGGTTTTTCTTCAAATGTTAATAATGGCGTAAAAGCATCAACAGGAGAAATATTAATTCTTCTTAATACCGACATTATTCCAGAAGTAAATTTTTTAGAGCCGTTGATTAAGCATTTTAAGAAAGAGAGCGTATTTGCAATAGGATGTATGGACAAAAGCGTTGAGAAAGAAAGAATTGTACTTAGAGGAAGAGGTATTGGTAATTGGAGAAGGGGTTTTTTGGTTCATAGCAAAGGTAGATTGGATAAATCAAATACACTTTGGGTAAGCGGTGGAAGCGGTGCTTTTAGAAAAGTTGTATGGGATAAACTTAATGGATTAGACCCTCTTTTCAATCCGTTTTATTGGGAGGATATTGATTTATCATATAGAGCTTTAAAATCAGGATACAAAGTAGTTTTTGAAAAAGAAAGTGTTGTTTTACATGAGCATGAGAAAGGTGCGATAAAAAGTAAGTATTCACCTTTTAAAATAAAAACAATTGCTTATAGAAATCAATTTATTTTTACCTGGAAAAACTTAACAGACTTGGATTTATTAATGAGGCACATATTTTTAATTCCGTTTTATTTCATAAGAGCAATTTTTAGTTTTGATTTAGCTTTTATATTAGGTTTTCTTAAGGCTTTATTTTTATTACCAAAGATTATAGAATCTAGAGCCAGAGATAAGAAACTATTTATCAAGAAAGATAAAGAAGTTGTGCAAGAATTTATTTAAATGAAATTATCCATAATAGTTCCCGTATATAACGAGGAAAAGACGGTTGTTGAACTTTTAAATCGTCTTAAAAAAGAAAATATACCAAATGTAAAAAAAGAAATTATTGTCGTTGACGATGGATCAAGCGATAATACCTTAAGTTTATTAGATGAGTTTGCTAAGAGTAACAAAGAAATTAAATTACTAAAGCATAAAAAAAACTCAGGAAAAGGTAAAGCTGTTAGAACGGGAATAAGTAAGGCAAGTGGAGAATATGTCTTAATTCAAGATGCGGATTTAGAGTATCACCCCAAATACATTAAAGACTTATTAAAACCAATTCAAGAAAAAGAGGCAAAAGTAGTTTACGGAACAAGAATTAAAAGAGCCCCTAATTTAAAAGGAGAAGAAAAAACGTTTCAGTTTTTAATTCATTATTTAGGCAACAGGTCTTTAAGTTTTATTACAAGTATTCTTTATGGACAATGGATAACAGATATGGAAACCTGTTATAAGTTATTTCCTAAAAAAGCAATGAATAATATTAAGTTAAATGCTAGAGGTTTTGAACTTGAGCCTGAAATTACCGCAAAACTACTGAAAAAAGGCTATAAAATACATGAAGTTCCAATTAAAGCAAACCCAAGGGGATATAATGAAGGGAAAAAGATAAATACAATAAAAGACGGAACAAAAGCTTTATGGACACTTGTGAAATATAGGTTTAAAAATTAAGCATAATAAATAATCAATATGAGTTTTTATAAAAAATTTAAAAAAAAGATTATAAATAAAGAAATTAAAATAGGACTAACTATAATTTTGTTAATTTCAGTTTTTCTAAGATTTATAAATTATCAAAACAGATGGGGATTGGCATATGATCAAGCGAGAGACGCAATAGTAGCTCATTATGCAATATTTACTCATCAGATTCCCTTAATAGGACCATTTTCAGCCTCTGGTCCATTTGTATTTGGACCATATATGTATTGGATTTACATGTTTGTTACTTTTTTTCAACCAACAAATATACTCTTGTTATGGGTAGTTCAAACTGGAGTTTCTGCATTAATGCCTTTAGTAATGTATAAAATTGGAAAAATTATTCATAATAATAAACTTGGTTTACTTTTAGCATTGTTAACAGCGATATCTACTGCACAAATAGGACAATCCACAAACCTTACTTATTCAACTTTTGTTGGTTTTGTATCAATGTTTGTTTTTTTGTTTGCTATAAAATCAATAAAATTTAATAATGATATTTACTTCTTTCTTACAGCTTTTTTTGTGGGGTTAGCAGTTAATATTCATTTTCAAGCAGTTGGTCTTCTCTTTGTATTAATTATCCTTCCGTTTTTTTGTCGTTTTTCAATAAAAAAAATATTTTTGTTATTAATTGGTTTTTTTATTACGTTTATACCATTAATAATTTTTGATTTTATTAGTAACCATTATCAAAGTCGTAATTTAATTTCATTTTTTCTTTCTGGTGGTAATGAGATGGCTCTTCCAAAAAGGTGGCTTACTTATTTAGGTATATATTGGCCAAGAGAATTTTCTCTTGTTATAGGAGGGTATCCTGTAATTGGATATGTTTTGGGAATTCTTTTGGCGATTATTGCCGTTTATGCAGTTATCTATCGTAAATTATCTAAAATTATTTTATTCGTACTTTCTTTTTTTATAATTAACGTAGTAATTCTTCGTTATTTTAAAGGAGAAGTTTATTCAGCTTTTCTTGTTTATCTTCATCCGGCGATTTTAATATTAACGGCATGGATTACATTGAAGATCAAAAAAATAAACCCATTTTTTATGATTATTTTATTATTAGCAATAATTACATTTACTAGTATGAAAAACATTGAAGAAATAAAAAATGCAACAAATACAACTGCAATATATGCAGCTGATTATATGAATGATTTAGGAAAAAAATTTCCAAACAAAAAATTTGCTGTTTATGATTATGATTATAAATCAACTTCAAGAAGCGTTCCTACAGTTTTATTTCTTATGAAAAATAATTTACTAGATGATTCTGGAATTAAAGTTGGGTTTGCGACTGCTACCAATAGTGCTCAGCTTTCAGAGTATGACTTACCTGTAATAACTGGTGTTGTTGGAAAACATTATTTTTTATTTGACATAAGTGAGTATAAAAATGATGAGTTAAAGAATAAGGGATGGCATTTTGTAAATCCAAGTGAAATTTATGATTCCATAGAGAAATGGTATCCGGAAGAATAAAGATATATTTTTATAAATGAAAAAATATTTACCAATATTTTTAATATTTATTCTTGCTATAATTCTTCGTTTTTATCAACTCGGGGTTATTCCTTCTGGTTTTCATGTTGATGAAGCATATTTAACTTACAATAGTTATTCAATTCTTAATACAGGCAAGGAGATTACCGGAAATTTACTTCCCTTAAATCTTAAATCTTTTATGTATAGTCCTGCAGGATATACGTATTTTTCGATTCCATTTATAGCAATATTTGGTTTAAGTGAGTTTTCAGCAAGATTTGCATCTGCCTTTTTTGGGTCTATAACAATTCCTTTAGTGTTTTTTTTGGTTTTAAAATTATTTAAGGAATATAAATACAAAAATAAATTAGCGATTTTGACATCATTTTTTTTAGCAATATCTCCATGGCATATCAATCTTTCTAGAGTTTGTACAGACAACGTAATTGTTGTTTTTTTAATTTCTCTAGGAACATATTTTTTTATTCATTGGTTGGAGAAAAATAAATGGCACTTGTTAATAGTTAGTTTTTTATCTTTTTTTATTACTCTTTATACTTATCAAGCTGCAAGAAGTTTTGTGCCTCTTTTTTTACTATTACTTTTTACTTACGGGTTTTATGTTAGAAAATTTAATAGATTAAAAATTTATGTTTTAATTTTAGGTTATGTATTGTTAATAATAATCCCGGTGGTATTAGTGCTTTTTTCCCCAACGCTTTCATATAGGATTAAAACCTTATCTGTTTTTCAGCATCAAAACACAAGTCTTGTCCTTTCAGAACAGCAAAGAGAAGACGGAATAATGGGAGTTAAGCCATTGGAATCAAGATTTTTTCATAATAAAATAACCAATTACGCAGATGCATTTACTAAGACTTATTTTAAACATTTCAGCTTTGAATTTTTATTTACAGATGCAGGATTGCCGGATAGATATAGGGTTCCCGGTGGTAGCTTGTTGTATCTATTTGAGCTACCTCTTTTAATTTTGGGATTATGGTATTTATTTTCGTTTAATAAGAAAACGGGCTGGTTTATTCTTGGATGGGTTTTAATTGCACCTATTGGTAGTGGTTTAACAACAGATGATGTACCAAATCTTCAGCGTACGTTAACAATTTTTCCTGCAATATCTATTCTTTCGGGATTAGGATTTATTATGCTTTTTCTTTTTTTAAAAAAGAATATAAAAAGGCAGTATATTACAAAAATTATTTTTGTCGCAATGGGAGTTATTATTTTTTATAGTTTTTTAACCTATTTACACTCATATTATATTCATGGACCATCGCATAGGCCTTGGTATAGACAAGAGGGATATAAAGAATTAGTTCAGGAAATAAATACACATGCTAAAAATTATAAAAAGGTTGTAATAACAGATGCGAATTTTGCTCCAACCATATTTTTACTTTTTTATAATAAATATGATCCTATTTTAATCCAAGATGTTATTATGAATAGCAAAAGTACAAAATATGGAAGTATGTCTTTTGATAATTATGAAATTACAGATGAGAAATGTCCATTAAGAGAAGAGGAGTTAATAAATGAGTCAACAGGAAAATTGGAAAACATTTTGGTGGGAAAAAAAGATATACTTTATGTAGTTGAAGGTACTTGTGAGGTTCCTGAAAATAAAGCATTGCTAGTTTCGGAAATAAAAAGACCTGATAGCACAACTGCTTTTAAGTTATTGTCAATAAAATAATTATGTTTAAAAAAGACAGTGTAACTCGTGGTAGTGGTTTATTGGAAAATTTTTTAGCAAAACAAAGAGTAAATAAAGCCAGTAAGCTATTTTCTAAAAAAACAAATAAAGATAGAATTTTAGATATCGGTTGTGGGTTTTATCCATATTTTTTAATAAATTCAAATTTTAAAGAAAAATATGGAGTGGATCCTAATACAAACTTAAAGGAATTAAAAGATAAAAAGCTTTTTTTAAAAAAAATGGATGTAGAAAAAAGAAGACTTCCATTTAAAGATAATTTTTTTGACGTAGTGACAATGCTTGCTGTTTTTGAACATATTAATAACGATAAGCTTGATTTTGTTTTAAGGGAAATAAAAAGAGTGCTTAAGAAAAATGGTTTATTTATAATGACAACTCCTGCACCATGGTCAGATTGGTTAATTCATTTCTTGGGAAGAATTTATTTAATCAGTAATGAAGAAGCAGAAGATCATAAACATAATCATAGTAATGTAAAAATAAATTCATTATTGCAAAATATTGGATTTAAAAAGGATAATATAAACAGTGGTTTTTTTGAATTAAGAATGAATATGTGGTTTAGAGCGAAAAAATGAAAAAAATACTAAAAAAAAACAAATTATTACTTTATTGCATTATAATACTTGCTACTGTATTGAGGTTTATTAATTACTGGAATAGATGGGGATTAGCATCTGATCATGCTCGTGATTTAATAGTTTCTATATATGCTTTGAATAATCATCTAATTCCCCTAATCGGTCCATTTAGCTCAGCTGGTCAATTTGTTTATGGGCCTCAATGGTATTGGATAATTTCACTTTTTGTTTTTCTATCTCCAAATCTATTAATTGGTCCATGGATAATGCAAACGATTCTTTACGTTTTTGCCGTTTACATAATGTTTTTAATTGGAAAAGAAATTATTAATGAGAAATTTGGATTAATAATGGCTTTTTTAACAGCAATATCAACTCAACAAATAATGCATTCTACTAATTTAGTTTCGCCTTCAATGGCTGGATTTTTTGCAATAATTTCTGTTTACTTTTTTATAAGATCGGTTAAGTACTCAAAAGGATTTGACTTATTTTTGCTTGGTTTTTTTATAGCCAATGCAGTTAATATACATTTTCAGGCGATAGGGTTACTGTTTTTAATTCCAGTAGGGTTTTTGTTTAGTAAAAGAAAGTTAAAACAGTTAGTGTTTTTAATTCTTGGTTTTTTAATCCCGTTTATTCCATTATTGATTTTTGATTTGAAGACGAATTTTTTTGAATCTAGAAATATGCTTGATTATTATCTTTATGGCCAAAATAGGATTTATGTTCCAAACAGGTGGTTAACATATGTTGGAATTTTTTGGCCAAAAACGTGGTCTGAAGTAATTGGCGGACATGTAATTATTAGCTATTTATTAATTGCTTTATTAGTAATGATTTCATTATACGAAATAATAAAAAGAAAAATTTCGAAAGAAATGCTTTCTTTAATAATCTCTTTTTTACTAATCTTTGTGATGCTTAGGTATTATAAGGGAATAATATTTGGAGTATATACAGCATTTTTAAGTTCTTTTTTATTAATTTTTTCAAGCTTTGTTCTTTATAAGCTTAATCAGTTAAATAAATTTGTTTTTTGGGTTTTTCTTTTAATAATTACTGTTTTTACAATGAGAATAAATATTAGTGTTATTACTTCAGCGACAAATAATACAGCTAAAGAGGCAAATTTATTTACAAATAAGCTAATAGAAAAGCTTCCTAATGAAAAATTTTCAGTTTATCTTTACGAATATCAATATTCTGAAAGAGGACTGCCTTTAGTTTTATTTTTGGATACGGTAAAAAGGATAGACGATAGCGGTAAGAAAATTGGATTAGCGGTTATCTCTTCAAACGATAAGGTTATCAGAAAATATCCTAAATTGATTAGCAACATAGGAGGTATAGAGGTTTTTGATTTAACAAATGCTTCTACTAGTGCGTTGATTAATGAAAATTGGGTAAGTATTAATCCAAGTGCAGTATACGAATCGACAGAGGAATGGTATTTAAATGAAAAAAATAATTAATTGGAAGTTATTACTATTGGTAATTGTTTTCATTGCAGTATTTTTAAGATTGTGGAACATAGGAGGTGCACCAATTAGCTTGTCAGATGATGAGGTTAGAGAAAGCTATAGTGCATATTCTTTTTATCACACATTAAAGGATGTTAATGGACATTACATTCCTTTGACCTTTAATATGGAAGCAGTCAACTTTGGCCCAGTTTCTATATATATTTCGAGTTTATTTTTTTCAATTCTTGAATTATCAGTTTTTTCTAGTAGATTGCCGTATGCACTGGTAAGCGTGTTATCAGTTTTATTATTATTTTTAATAACAAAAAAAATTACAAATAATTATACAATTGCGCTTATTTCCTCTTTTGCTATGGCTGTTTCAGGTTGGCATATCCAGATATCTAGAGTTGCATACGATCCTGCATTTTCTATGTTTTTTTATCTTTTGGGAATATTTCTTTTTGTAAATCAGAGGAAAAAAACTGTTTTAATCACCCTGTTGTCGATGATATTTTTTTTATTAGGTTTCTATAGTTATGCTGCTACTAAGATAATTTTTCTGCCATTCATACTAATTTTGACAATTTATAAATTAAAAGATTTAAGTAAAAAACAATTGTTTATAATTATTTTTTTTACTGTTTTTACGTTCTTGTCTTTCTTTTATCTTGATAAGACTCAAAAAGCAGCCCAGTATGCCGGCGGACCTTTTTTCTTTACAAATAATTACAAAGACGCTGAAGTTATAGAGCTGGAAAGAAGAACTTATATTAATGCTCCGGAGATTCTTAAAACTGTTTTTAATAATAAAGTAACTTATTGGTTTGGAGTTTTTAATCATCAATATTTTTATGCTTTCTCAACTCAGTTTTTGTTTATCAATCAAGAACCTAGTGCAATTTTTTCAATGTGGGACAGAGGAGAGCTTTATCTTTTTGAGGCTCTTTTTCTAGTCTTAGGAACACTTTATCTTTACAAATCGCGCAAAAGGGAGCTTGTTTTTGTAATATTTATGCTTCTATCATCTGCACTACCGTCAGGAATAGGTTCATATACACCTACATATGTAATCAGATCCGAATTGATGATCCCATTTTTATATATTCTTATTGGAGCAGGAATTTTTTCAGTTTACAATTTCTTTAAAAATAAATATCTAAAAGTCGTTTTTGTGGTAATTATGATTACGCTTTATACATATTTTGCTTTTGGTTACTTTGTGGAATATCATTATCGTTTTGCATATTCACATGTAAAGGATTTTTCTAAAAGCACAAAAGACCTTGTGGATTATGTAAATAAAAATAAAGATAAAAAAATTTTTATTGCCGGCGGAACACAAAATACATTACTTCATTATGCATTTTATAACAAGATTGATCCCAATAAAATTCAGGTCGTGTTTAGAAATAATCCGATAATAATTGACAACATTATTCTAGAAAGAAATTGCTTAATGGATGGATTGGGAGATCCAAGAGATTATATTCAAGAAAATTCAATATATATTAGCCCTGAAAAATGTCATAAAAAAAGTGATCCAGATAATACAATTAGAACTTTTGGGAATACGGAGACTATTTGGAAAATATATATAAAATGAATTTATTTTCAAAAGACCGATTAATCTTATTTTTTGTAATATTAATCGCAATTTTTTTAAGATTTTATCAAATAGGAGATATTCCTGCGGGTTTTTTAAATGATGAGGCAAATGCAGGATACGATGCTTATTCAATTCTTCTAACAGGAAAAGATCAATGGGGAACTTTTCTTCCAATAAATAATTTTATTGGTTTTGGTGATTTTCAACCTCCTGTAAATAGGTACTCAATGCTAATCCCAATATTTTTATTTGGTTTAAATGAATTTTCTGTTAGGTTTGTATCAGCATTGGCAGGGGTATTAGCTGTTATTGCTCTGTATTTTTTAACAAGAAAGCTGGTTGATAAAAAAGCTGCTATTTTCTCTTCGTTATTTTTAGCAATTATGCCATGGAGCGTAGGCTTAAACAGAATTGCACATGAAGCAAATATTGCAATATTTTTTCTAATTATTGCTCTTTTTTTTGGAGTATTTAAAAGAACTAGCAAAGATTTATTTTTATCAGCATTTTTTATAGCTCTTACTATGTATACATATTCTGCTTATATTCTTTATGCGCCTCTTGTTTTAGCAGTAATCTTATTTATTAATTACAAAAGAGAAGATGGGTTTAAGCCTTTAATAAAACCGTTAATATTTTTTATAATCTTAATATCTCCAATTATTTTTCAAAAAAATGCTGCAACGGTTAGGTTTTCACAAGTGGGCTTAAACACAAATATTAATAGCATGGGTTTGATAAATACACTTAATGACAAAAGAGGTCAATGCCAAAATACCATTGATCCATTTATTTGTAAAATTGCTGATAATAAGCCACTTCTTTTTACAAGCACTTTTGTAAAAAATTACTTATCTCATTTCTCTACAAATTTTTTATATATAAGTGGTACTGATACTCAATTTTCAATATTGCCAAAAAGAGGATTGGACTATCTTTATTGTTTGCCGCTTTTAATACTGGGATTATTGTTTTTGTTGAAAGACAAAAAGTATAAGAAGATTAACTATGCGTTTGTTATTTTGTTTTTGCTGTCTCCTGTGCCGGATTCACTTACAAGTGATGGGAATTATGTAAGATCGTCAATAATGATACCGTTTTTAGCTCTTTTAAACGGACTAGGTCTTTATTATCTTTTTAATATTCTAAAAGGAAAGAGACTTAAGCAGTTGTTAATTGTATTAATTACTTTAATTATGTTTTTTAGTGTTTTCTCTCTTTTTATAACTTATAACACTTATTTTAAGAACAATTATTCTATTTTTTCTCAATATGGATATAAAGACTTAATGGGTAAAGTACATGGATTAAAAGATGATTATGAGAGAATTTATATAACAAGGCACTTAAATGATGCAAAGCAATATATATATTATCTCTTTTTTAATAAATATGACCCGGTAAAATATCAAGGTAAAAAAAATGTTTCTTATAGCAAAGAAGAAAATAGTTGGCTATCAATAGATAAAATAGAAAATATTTATTTTGTTCAAAATCCTCCAGTAATTGATGAAAATTCAGAGCTTTCGACAAAGAAAATTCTTATTATTTCTAATCCAGTAGATTTTCCAAAGGAAGTAAAGCCAGTTTTTGTTGTAAAAGATAGATTGGGTAATGTTCTATTTAAGGCAGTTAACTTATCGGAGCTGTTAAAATATAATAAAGAGTATAAGAAAGGATTGAGCAATTGATGATGTATAGGTTTTTAAACAAAAATTTTTTAATAGTTTTAATAATTATTCTTGCGTTTGCACTACGTTTTTATAATTTAGGGCAAAACCCACCAAG
The DNA here is from genome assembly GCA_964523705.1 of uncultured Gammaproteobacteria bacterium. Classification (GTDB taxonomy): domain Bacteria; phylum Patescibacteriota; class Microgenomatia; order Levybacterales; family UBA12049; genus CAYWVK01. The sequence goes on along the minus strand of CAZFYA010000001.1, from coordinate 19,652 downwards.
TTTAACTTGGGATGAGGCAGCCTGGGGGTATAATGCCTACTCAATAGGAATTGACGGAAAAGACGAGTTTGGAAGATTTTTACCTTATGACTATCTTGAGTCATTTGGAGATTTTAAGCCTCCTATTTATGCATATTTAACAGTATTGCCAATTTTTCTTTTTGGGCTTAATGAGTTTGCTGTAAGAGTCCCATCTGCTTTTTTTGGAGTATTAACGGTATTTATGACGTTTTTTTTAGTAAAAAGAATATTTTTTAAATCAAAAAACAATAATCTATACGCTTTATTTTCTGCATTATTTTTGGCTATTTCTCCATGGCACATTATGCTTTCGCGTGCAGCATTTGAGGCAAACGTTGCCAGCTTTTTTATAGTTTTGGGTGTTTGGGCATTTTTAGCAGGCGTACAGGATAGGAAATGGTATTTATTACTTTCGGCCTTTTCATTTGCCTTATCAATATATACGTTTAATACTTCAAGAATAGTAGCGCCGCTTTTATTATTGCTTCTTTTATATGCTTTTAGAAAAAAACTATTAGCAATTAAAAAACAAACAATTTTTGCTATTATTCTTGGTTTTTTAATTCTTGCTCCTGTTGTTTCCTTTTTATTATCTCCACAGGCAAGCTTAAGGTTTAAAGAGGTTAATATTTTCTCTGATATAAGTGTAGTTGAGAAAGCTAATCAGCAAATTCAAAATGATGGAAATGCTTTGTGGTCAAATGTCATTAATAACAGAAGGGTTTTATACTCTCTTGAATATATTAGACATTATTTTGACAATTTAAACCCAAATTTTCTTTTTATAAAAGGGGATGGAAATCCAAAGTTTTCTATTCAAGATGTCGGGCAAATGTATATATGGGACATCGTATTTTTTATTGGTGGAATATTTCTTTTAATACGAAAAAAAGAGGATAATTGGTGGCTTATTCCAAGCTGGTTGTTGCTTGGTATAATTCCTGCTGCAACTGCAAGGGAAACACCTCATGCCCTAAGGATTGAGACGACTCTTCCTATGTTTCAAATATTGACTGCTTATGGTTTTGTTTGTTTTTTATTATGGCTTAAAAAATACAGACAAAAATGGATAAAAAATACAGTAATAGTTATTTTATTTGTTCTTTTGTTTTTAAATGTTTCTTACTTTTTACATAATTATTTTAATCATTACTCTTTTGAATACTCAAGCGAGTGGCAATATGGATATAAGGAATCAATTGAGTATGTAAAGTCGGTTGAAGGAAATTACGATTATGTACAAGTTACCAATGAATTAGGAAGACCTTATGTTTATTATTTATTCTACACAAAAACAGAGCCTGGTGAATTTAGAAAAACAATGAAAGTTCAAAGAGATCCGTTTGGATTTGTAAAAATATTAGGTTTTGGTAAATACCTTTTTCCAGAGGATTATGATTATTCATTAAGTAAAGAGAATAAAGTTTTATATGTAAATACGCCTTATAAATTACCGGAAAATATAAACATATTAAAAACTTTTTACCGTTTAGACGGAAAAGAAGCTTTAGTTGCTTATACATATGACTAAAAAAATTACCTGGATATTATTTTCAATAATTGTACTTTTTGCATTAGTGTTAAGGTTGTGGCAATTAGGTAATGTTCCACCTTCTCCTGATTGGGATGAAGTAGCCCTGGGTTTTAATGCTTATTCAATTATTGAAACAGGAAGGGATGAGTTTAATAAATTCCTACCGGTTGTTCTTCGCTCTTTTGATGATTATAAGCCTGCACTTTATGCATATCTTACGATTCCATCAATTCTGGTTTTTGGTTTAAATGTATTTGCAGTAAGATTTCCATCGGCAATTTTTGGAGTAATTTCGGTTGTTTCTGTTTTCTTTTTAATCAGAGAGTTATTTAAGGATTATAAATATAGGGATTATTTAGCATTATTATCCGCCTTTTTATTAGCAATTTCTCCTTGGTCGATGCAATTCTCAAGAGTTGCTTTCGAGGCAAATGTTGGTTCTTCTTTTAATATCTTAATTGCTTTATTTTTTCTAAAGGGACTTAAAAAACCATGGCTGTTGCTAATATCAGCAATATTTATTGGATTATCTCCATATATATATCAGAGCACCAGGGTTTTTACGCCGCTTCTTGTTATTGCATTAATTTTAATTTACAGAAAACAGCTGCTACTTTTAGGTAAAAAATATTTAATTTCCTCTTTAATTCTGGTAATTGTAATTTTAATGCCAATGGTAATGTATATATTAAGCGACAGCTCATCTCTTTTAAGAGTTAAGGGAACAAGTATTTTTTCTTACCAAACAGAACTTTTAAAAACAAATACTAAAAAACTGGATAGAGACTTAAAGGATAATAATAAATTAGGATTTGTATTGGATAACAGACGAATTGTATATGCAAAAACAATAGTTTCAGGATATATTTCTCATTTTAATTTGAATTGGCTTTTTATAACAGGTGATATTTCTCGTCATCATGCACCAAGCATGGGGCTTTTATATCTTTTTGAATTTCCTCTTATCTTAATTGGAATTTATGCCTTAATTTTTGGTCCGTCAGCTGGCGGATTTGGAAAACGTACAAGATGTCTAATTTTTTCCTGGTTTTTAATAGCACCGATTCCAGCATCGATTACAACAGGAGTTCCACATGCGGTAAGAACGTTAAATTTTTTGCCCACTTGGCATATATTTTCAGCAATTGGATTAATTGCTTTAATTTTAGCAATACAAAAGTTTAAGAAAATAAAATATATTTTATACATAATCTTTGTATCTATTTTTATTTTTAATTTTTCATTTTTCCTAAATCAGTATTTTGTACAGCAGAATTATTATTATTCGAAGGATTGGCAATATGGATACGAAAAAGCAATTAATGAAATAAAACCAATTCAAGATAATTTTAAAAAAGTGGTAATTTCAGATAAGCAACCAATGGATAAGTCTTATATGTTTTTTGCTTTCTATTTAAAATACCCGCCAAAAGAATATCAAAAAGTTGGGGAAAATAGTTCAGGTAGTTTTGCGGCTCATCAAAGTTATGGAAAATATGAATTTAGGCCAATTAACTGGGGGAATGATTCATTAGAAAAAAACGTATTGTATATTGGAAACCCTGATGAAATTCCTCAGCAAGCAGCTTTTAAAACTATATATAATCTAGACGGAACTCCGGCAATGATAATTGCAAAAACCTAAAACATGATGAAGCTTTTTAAAAAAATATTTTCTAAAAAAGAAAATCTCGTTTTCCTAGTTATTTTAATAATTGGTTCAGTTTTAAGGCTTGAAGGGGTGTTAAATAATTCTTTTGCTTTTACTTATGACGTTGGAAGAGACTTACTTTCTCTGTGGGACATTGCTTATAATCATAAACTTACTCTAATTGGGCCTACAACAGGGATTCAGGGGGTTTTTTATGGTCCATGGTGGTATTTTATATTACTTCCTTTTTTTGTGGTATTTGTGGGTGATCCGCAGGGAATTGCTTTTACGATGTCTTTATTTGGAATAGCATCAATTATTCTTTCTTTCTATTTAGGAAAAAAGATTGGAAATAGTTTCTTAGGTATTTCAATGGCTTTGTTAACAGCGATCTCATCAACATTAATTTCATTATCTTCTCAAATTTGGAATCCAAATATTGCTCCGTTATTAGTTCTTGTAACATTTTTGGTATTAGAGAGAATATATGTATTAAAAAGTAAAGCAAATTTAAGGTATTTTTTTATTTTAGGACTTCTTCTTGCCTTAAATATTGATATTGAGATTTTATGGGGATTTTTATTTTCATTAGGTATAGTTTTTTCATGTTTGGTTATTTTAAAAAAAAGCATAAAAATAAAACAAATACTTTTGTTTTTGCTTGGAGGGTTGTTTATTTTTTCACCAAGAATAATTTTTGAATTAAGACACAGTTTTTTAATGACAAAATCCGCTCTTTCATTTTTATCAGCTAAGACACTTGAGGATAAATTGGATTTATACCATTTTTTAGAAAATAGAGTTCTTACGTATTTTGATTCATTTTCAAACACGTTTTTACCAGCAAGAGGATATTTAGAATTAATATTGTTGATATTAATTGCTGTTACGCTTTTATTGTTTTACAAAAAAGCACAAAAAATTATTAAGGATTTTATTTTAACTTTAATTATTACTCTAGTAGTATTTTTTATCGGCACACTTATCTTTACTTATGCAATATGGCCGCATTATCTAGTTGGGCTACCTGTTGTTTATATATTTTTATTATCAATAAGCTTATATTTATTTTCTAAAAATACTAAAAATTATTTAGTTAGCATATTAATCTTAATCATTCTCTTTGTAGTAAATTTTATTTCGTTTTCATTTGTTAAAAATTTTCAAAGACCATTATTTGAAGGCGATGCTGCAGTTTATAGAAATCAGCTGGCAGTAGTTGATTATATCTATAAAGATGTAAAAGGAGAGAATTTTAAATACGAACTTTATACACCACCGGTTTTTGATAATACTTATCAATATCTTTTTATATGGTATGGAGAAAAAAAGTACGGATATACTCCTGTTAAAAAGGCGGATATAATGTATTGTATTATAGAGCCGGATGAGGGATACCCCGATAGGCCCAAATGGTGGCTTGAGGCAAGAGAAGAAGATGGACAAATAATCGGATCGAAATTATTAAAGGGTGGAGTAACAGTTCAGAAAAGATTAGTTAACTAATGAAAAAAATAAAAACATATTTAAAATTTATTAAAAAAAATAAAATATACGTTTTATTGTTGATAATTTTTTTATCTGAAATTTTTCTTCGTACATATCAAGCTGAAATAAAAAACCCTTTTGGATATGATCAGGTAGACAATGCTTGGGCAGCAAAGAATTTAATAGTTAACAACAACTGGCCTCTTTTGGGTATGGTTGCTAAGGCAAATAGCGGAATATATATTGGTCCTTTGTATTATTATTTTGTTGCATTTTTTTATTGGATTTATGGTTTAAATCCTGCTGCTTCGCTAACTATTTCATTTATAAGTAGTGTTTTTACATTTTTTACTATTTTTTATGTTGCAAAAAAATTGTTTTCTTACGAGTTGGCAATAATTGCGATTGTAATAAATACTTTTTGTTTTAGTATAATTATTTTTGATGGGATTCAATGGCCTGTTCAACTTCTTCCGGCAGTTTCGATGTTAATTTTTTATTTTCTGTACAAAGTAATTACAAAAGATATTAAAAAATTAATTCCCCTGGCTATTTTTACAGGAATTGCTTTTAATCTTCACTTTACGGCAATTTTCTTTCCAATAATAATTTTATTATCTCTTCCTTTTTTCCCTAAGAACAAAAAAACTTTAAAATATATATTAATTTCAATTCCTTGTTTTTTAATATTTTTAATTCCAAATATTATTTACTTAATCACTAATAATTCAGTCAATCTAACAACTTCTTCTTATCTATCAACTTATTATCATGGTTTTCATTTGCAAAGAATGTTTCAAATTGTAGGCGATGCATTTATTCAATTCGATCCATATCTTGTTTTAGATAAAGTTAAGCCATACAAGTTTTTACTATTACCTCTTTTTTTTATAGTGTTTTATAAACAGTCATTAAAATTAAAAAAAATCAGATTTTTATATCTTGTTTTTCTTTGGTTTATTATTCCCTGGCTTATTTTTACAGTCTACAGCGGGGAGATAAGCGATTATTATTTTATAATAAGTAGGTTTATTGTTCTTTTAATTTTATCCTATTTTATTTATTTAATATGGAGCATAAAACATAAATTTGTTAAAGTTTTGGTAATATTATTTTTACTTGTTTATTCATATTATGGAGTGTTGAAATTTTTGCCATATAAGGATGAAGGGAATTTTGTTGAAAGAGAAAAAAAAGCAAGGGAAGCAGTTGATAGCGAAAGAAGAATAGAGTTTCAAGTGGGGGTACCTGAGTCGTATTACTATTATTATTTAATGAGAAAAGAAAAAGGCATGGAGGTTTATTAAGATGACTAAGTTTAAAAACAAATTTTTGCTTATTGTATTAGTCTTATTTTTACTTATTCCGCTTATTTCGTTGTTAAATCAAGGATTACCATATACTCATGATGGAAGAGATCATGTAGCAAGAATAGCTAACTTTTATCAGAGTTTATCTGAGGGGAATATTATTCCTCGTTGGGCAGGAAATCTTAATTGGGGATATGGGCATCCTATTTTAATGTTTTTATATCCGCTACCTTCATATTTTGCTTCATTTTTTCATTTAATAGGTTTTAATTTTGTTGATTCAACGAAAATTATTTTTGCGCTTGGTTTTTTTCTATCAGGAATTTTTATGTATCTTTGGTTGTCTCAATTTTTAAAAAAAGATGCTTCTGTTTTTGGTGCTGTTCTTTATGTCTATGCCCCCTATAGATTTGTCGATCTTTATGTTAGGGGAGCAATAGGGGAAAATTTTGCATTTATTTGGTTACCTTTGGTTTTATATTTTACTTATAAATTATTTAAGAAAGAAAATTATATTTACTCGATATTTCTAGGAATATCTTTTGCTTTTTTGGTTTTATCTCATAATGCTCTAAGTTTAATCTTTTTGCCCTTTATAATATTTTATGGAATTTTTCTTTGGTCAAAATTAAAATTTAAAAAATCATATATTGTAAAATTAGGATTTTCAATCATACTAGGTTTTACTTTATCTTCGTTTTTTTGGGTTCCTGCATTTTTTGAGGGAAAATATACCTTAAGAAATGTTCTAACTTCAGGGACATATGTAAATCGCTTTGTTGATTTTAAATCTTTAATTTATGGACCATGGAGTTATGGTCAATCCGGAGAATTTACTCTTCAGCTTGGTTTGATTCATTGGTTAGCGATTGTTTTCTCTTTAATTATTGTTTTTTATTCTTTTAAGAAAAGAAAAGATAATTACTATTTATTCTTAGGAGGATTAGTGTATTCGCTTGTGGCAATATTTATGATGTTAAAAGAATCTGATTTTATTTGGAGAAATATTATGGTTTTGCAAAACTTTCAATTTCCGTGGAGGCTTTTAGCCATTACTGTATTTTCTACCTCTCTTCTTGGCGCTTTAAGTGTTTCTTTGCTAAAGGGAAAATTAAGAAAAATAATAATACCACTCTTGTTGATAATTATTTTTTTATTAAGCTTAAATTATATGAAGCCAAAAGGATACTTAATAAAACCGGAGTCTTTTTATACAAGTGTTTTTGAGAGTACAACAGATACAGGGGAGAGTTCTCCTATTTGGTCTGTTAGATTTATGGAAAAAAGACCGAAGGCACACCTAGAGGTTATTGATGGTAATGCAGACATTTTAGAATTAAAAAGAACTACCACAGAGCATGTGTATAAAATTGATGCAAGAACGAATACTTTATTTATGGAAAATACTATTTATTTTCCGGGATGGAAGATAACGGCTGATAATAAGCCAATTGATGTAGAGTTTCAAAATATGACATACAGAGGAATTATGACTTTTCACTTAGATAAAGGAAGTTATAACGTAAGAGTTGTTTATGAAGATACAAAGCTAAGAAAAGTTTCAAATTTGATATCCGTTATATCTTTTCTGGCAATAGTAGTATTATTTAGTATAAAATTAAGAAAATTCACATAATATGAAATCATTATCTGTTGTTCTAGCAACTTATAACGAAGAAAAAAATCTCGCCGCTTGTCTTGATAGTTTAAAAGATATTGCTGATGAGATTATTGTTGTTGATGGTTCATCAACTGATAAAACAATAGAGATTGCAAAAAAGTACAAAGCAAAAGTAAAAATAACTACTAATAAGCCTAATTTTCATATTAATAAACAAATGGCTATTGATATGGCAACTAAAGATTGGATATTGCAAATGGATGCGGATGAACATGTATCAAAAGAATTAAAAGAAGAGATAAAAGAGGTTTTAAAAAAAGAGAGTGAGGAATTTAGCGGATATTGGATGCCGAGAAAAAATTGGTTTATACATAAGTTCTTGCTTAAAGGCGGACAATATCCTGATTACACTTTAAGATTTTATAAAAGAGGAAAAGGCAGACTTCCTGTAAAAGATGTTCACGAGCAAGCTGAAGTAGATGGAAAAGTAGGTTATTTTAAGAGTGCACTTTTGCATTATCCATATAAAAACTTTAAACATTATTTAAGTAAATGGAATTTATATAACAATTTATTTGCAGCGGAAATAAAAGAAAAAGAATCGAAGAAAAATATTTTCTTAAAAGTCGTTTCATTTTTTGATTATTTATTAATTAAGCCAATATTTTGGTTTTTATTAACCTTTATAAGGCATAAGGGGTTTATGGATTTATGGGCTGGTTTTGTTTTTTCTTTATTTTCTGCTCTTAGATTTCCTGTGTCATATATATTATACTTAATCTTATGAATATTTTAGTAACTGGTGGTGCTGGGTATATTGGAGGCTTTATGGTAAGGCGTCTTTTGGAAAAAGGCGATAATGTAACAATTATTGATAGTCTAGAAAGAGGACATAAAAGTGTAATAGATAATAGGGCAAGCTTTGAAGAGGGGAATATTTTAGATAAGAAATTTCTCGAAGGCGTTTTTTCGAAAGAAAAGTTTGATGCAATTATTCATTTTGCAGGCTATATTTCAATGGGAGAATCAATGGAAAACCCCTATGTCTATTTTCAAAATAATACTTTCGGTTCGTTAAATATTATTCAGACGGCAGTAGAAAATGGGGTAAAAAATATTGTTTTTTCATCAACAGCCGGAGTTTATGGAAATCCTATTAAGCTACCAATCCCCGAAGATCATCCAAAAAATCCTGAAAACCCATATGGAGAAAGTAAATTAATGGTAGAAAAAATATTATCCTGGTACGAAAAGACAAAAGGATTAAGTTTTGCTGCCTTAAGGTATTTTAACGCAGCAGGAGCAGCTCTTGATGGATCACTTGGAGAACAGCACGAGCCGGAAACTCATATTATTCCTAATGTAATAGATGCGGTTTTAGAAAAAAGATCCTTCAAGTTATTTGGTGGAGATTATAAAACAAAGGATGGGACTTGTGTTAGGGATTACATTCACGTATTGGATTTAGTTGAGGCTCACGTTTTAGCAATAGATAAATTAATTAAAAACCCTGGTTCTTACTTTTATAATGTTGGAACAGGAAATGGGTATTCTAATAAAGAAATTACAGATACGGTTAAAAAAGTTACAGGGGAAGATTTTAAAGTAGAAATTGTTGATAGAAGACCAGGGGATGCAGATACGTTAATTGCGGATCCAAGTAAAATAAATAATGAATTAAGTTTTAAGCCTCAATACTCAGATATTGAAACAATTGTGAAATCCGCATGGCAATGGCATAGTAAGAAAAAGTCTTAATGAAAATTGCAATAGATATATCACCACTTCATACAGGTCATAGAGTTAGAGGAGTTGGTTTTTATTTAAATAATTTAAAAGAAGCCCTGGTAAAATATTATCCTCAGCATACTTATGTTTTTTTTAATAGGGGAGAGACACTTTCAGCTGATGTAGATATTGTTCATTTTCCATATTTTGAACCATTTTTTTTAGCAAGACCAATATATAAAAGATTCAAAACGGTGGTAACGGTTCATGATTTAACCCCTATTGTTTTTCCAAAACAGTTTCCAAAGGGAGTTAAGGGTTGGTTTAAGTGGCAGATGCAAAAAACAGCACTTTTAAAAACAGAAGCGATTATTACTGATTCTAACTCTTCGAAAAAAGACATTGTTAAACATATAAAAGTTAATCAGTATAAAGTAAATGTTGTTTATTTAGCAGCAGCGGAAAATTTTATTAATTCAAAAAGAAATGAAAAATTAATAAAAGAAATTAGAGAAAGACACAAGCTTCCTGGAAAATTTGCACTCTATGTTGGAGATGTAACCTGGAATAAAAATCTTCCAAGACTTTTAAGAGCAATTAAAAAGATAAATCTCCCTTTGGTTATGATAGGTAAAGCAATAACCTCAATTGATTACGATAGAAAAAATCCCTGGAACAAGGATTTAGTTAAAGTACAAGAATTGATAAAAGAAAATAAAAATATTACAAGCCTTGGTTTTATATCTTCTGAAGAATTAACTCAAATTTATAAGATGGCAACAGTATTTACCATGCCTTCTCTTTATGAGGGATTTGGTCTTCCTGTTTTAGAAGCGATGGCAAGTGAGCTTCCTGTAATTACATCAAAGGAGGGATCTTTAGAAGAGGTCGCAGGAGACGGGGCGTTTTTTGTTAACGCATATAGCGAAGATGATATTGTAAGCGGAATAAAAAAGGTTTTTAATAGTGAAAAACTGCAAGTTGAATTAAAAGAAAAAGGAAAAGAGCAAGCGAAAAAATTCTCCTGGCAAAAAACTGCTAATGAAACAGTAGAAGTGTACAAGAGGGTTTTAAATGAAAGGTAAGATTTCCTATTTTAGTAAAAGATTTTTAAAACATGAACTGATTACAGGCAGTTTTTTTATGTTTTTAGGCTCTGTTTTTTCTGCTTTTTTAGCTTTTATATTAAATCTTTTTTTTGCAAGAAACTTAACAACTTCGGATTACGGTATTTATGCAAGCTTACTTTCTCTTTTTACACTCATTGCTGTAACTCCGGCTCAATCAATTTCAACTGTTATTGTTAAGTTTGCCACAGGTTATTTTTCTCAAAATAAAATAGAAATGGCTTCTAAGTTTCTTAAAAAGACTCTTAAGTCTGTAGCAATATTTTCATTAGCATTTTTTATTATTTTTTTAATTTTTTCTGTTCCGATTAAAGAGTTTTTAAGAATAGATAATGTTTGGTATATAGTTTTAACAGGAGTTGCTATAGTAGTTTATTATATTTATATACCAAGCGGAGCTTTTACCCAGGGATTATTAAAGTTTTCATTTGTAGCAATAACTTTAATTAGCAGTGCTTTCGTAAGGCTTATTTCCGGAGTAGTATTAGTGTTTTTGGGTTTTAGGGTGTTCGGTGCACTAACGGCAATTATACTTGCCGGTATTATCTTTTTTATACTTTATCTTATTCCCGTTAAATCTTTGCTTAAAATAAAAGACAATAAAAAAATAAGTATTAAAACAAAGGAAGTAGTTGTTTATGCTTTACCGGCTTGTCTTTCTATACTTTCACTTACTTCATTAATGACAATGGATGTAATTTTGGTAAAGCATTTTTTTAATCCAGTCCAGGCAGGTCTTTACGGAGGTTTATCATTAATTGGAAGAGTAATTTTTTATTTTACTAATTCAATTCCATTAGTAATGTTTCCTTTGGTTGTAAAAAGAAAGGAAAAGGGAGAAAACATAGCTAGTCTTTTTTATTTGGCAATATTTTTAGTAACTTTACCTTCGGTTTTAATAACCGCTTTTTATTACTTGCTGCCGGAGCTTAGTATTAATATATTTTTAGGCAAAAATTATTTAAGTATCGTTCCATATCTTGGGTTTTTTGCAGTATTTATGACAATATTTAGCATCCTTAATGTTTGTGTTAATTTTTTTCTATCAATTGGAAAAACAAAGGTATATATTCCGGTAATTGCAACAACTATTGCTCAGGTGGCATTAATATATATTTTCCACAACAGTTTCTTTCAGGTAATTGGAGTATCACTTTTAGTGTCTTTATTATTGCTTTTTTACTTATTAATTACTTTTGCCAAGGAATATATAAGTATTAAAATTATTAAAAATTATTTGGCATCCCCAAGTAATTCCAGGTTTTAGTTTAATGGAAATAATCCCTCAAGTCTGCTATTATTAACAGGTAATGGAATTTATTACTTTAAAAAATAAAGACTCAAAAAAAATAATAAAAGACGTAATAATGTATCCTCTTAAAGTAAATAAGGATGATTCAGGAGTACTTGTTGAGACTTTAAAAACCAATTGGCCTGATATTTACGGTAAAGGAAGAGAATTTGCAATGCAGTATTATTCAGTTACCCCACCAGGCATGGCAAGAGATGAAGATGTTTGGCATTTTCACCCAACAGTTCAGGAAGACAGAATGGGTGTAATTCAGGGAGAGGTAATAATTGCGATCGCAGATAAGAGAGAAAATTCTGAGACAAAAGATGTAGTTAATCTTTTTAGAATAAATGCACTGGAGGATCCATATTTATTATTAATTCCAAAAAATACATATCATGCATTTTTAGTTAGCTCAAAGGAACCGGCAATTCTATTTAATTTTCCAACAGCCCTGTATAATCCTAAAGAAGAAGGAAGAAAACCTTTTAGTGAAGTTGGTGTAAAACTTTCTGACGGAACACCATTTTCATGGGATTTAGTCAGAAAGGCATTAGCTGATAATGATTAGTTTATGACTTCAAAATCAATCTCCCTTATAGTGCCTGCTTATAAAGAAGAAAAAACAATTATTAAGCAGGTTAAAGAAATAAAAAATGCATTAAAAAAGATATCATCTGATTTTGAAATAATTGTTGTGGTAGACGGATTTAATGATAATACTTTTAAAGAAGCACAAAAAATAAAAACAGCTGATTTTAAACTTTTTGGATATAAAAAAAATAAAGGCAAAGGGTATGCTATTAAATACGGAGTTGAAAAGGCAAGTAAAGAAATAGTCGGCTTTATGGATGCGGGAATGGATTTAAATCCAAAAGAAATTTCAACGATGTTGTCTGTTATGAATAAGAACAATGCAGATATCGTAGTTGGGAGTAAAGTTCATCCAAAATCTAGAATAAAATACCCGTTTTTTAGAAAAGTTTTATCAAAAGGATACAGATTTATTATTCAAATGCTATTTGATTTAAAAATTAAGGATACTCAAGCTGGTTTTAAATTATTTAAAAAAGAGATAGCTAAAAAAATCTTTTCTAAGATTACAATTAACGGTTTTGCATTCGATATAGAGTCTTTAGTTATTGCTAAAAAATTAGGATATGTAAAAATTTTTGAAGCGCCGATTAATGTAAATTTAAAAAAAAGCTCTATAAATTATTTTAATTTTATAAACGTAGCATTTTGGATGTTTATAGATACGATAAATATTTTTGTAAGATATAGGCTTGGAAATGCAGTTTTTAATAAAAAAAACTAGTTATATTTCGCTAAAAATTTATCAAAAAGATTTTCAAGTGCATTAAGGTGTTTTTCTTTCATTCCGTGATGGCAGCCTATTACAAAACTTTGTTTTGTAATTTCATCAGCGACAGGGTATCCTTTAGGGTTTAATCTTCTTGGTATTTTTTTAAAACCTGGGTGCTTTAAAATGTTTCCTGTAAAAACCGGTCTTGTTTGCGTATTATTTTTTTCAAGATATGTCGTTATCTCTATTCTTGAAAAAGGAGCATTTTTTTTAATCGTTAAAGGAAACGCAAGCCATTGTGTTTTTACTAACTTGTCCTGCTGGGGGATTATAAAAAAATTATTATATTTCTTAAAGAAATTACATAATCTTTTGAAATTTTTTTCTCTTGTTTTTCTGAATTTTGGCAATTTTATTAACTGTTCGTTGCCGAAGGCTGAACCAATTTCACAAGGGAGAAAATTATATCCGATTTCATCAAAAAGAAATTTTGCATCGTAGGGAATTTTTCCAAGTTTAGCTTTAAATCTTTTTGATATATCCTCAGATTCACTAAAGATAGAAGAGCTTCTTCCCCAACCGCGAAGTACTTTAAGTCTATCTCTCCATTTTGGATTATTTACCATAATCATTCCTCCATTCCCTCCGGCTGTAATAATATGCGATCCAAAAAAACTCGTGGTTGTGATATCTGAATATTTTCCTGTGGGTTTATTCTTATATTTTGCGCCAAGAGTGTCGCAAGAATCTTCGATAAAGAAAAGATTATGCTTTTTAGCAATTTTTGCTAATTTTTCCATATCTGGTACATTTCCAAAAAGAAGAGGAATCATTAAGGCTTTAGTTTTTTTTGTAATCAGCTTTTCAATTTGATCTACGTTAACTATATATTTTCCTTCTTCAACGTCAATAAAAACTGGGACAAGTCCTTTTTTAATCATCGGAGAGATGGTTGTTGAAAAAGTAAGAATAGGGGTTATTATTTCAGATCCTTTTGGTAAGTTTAGTAATTCTAGTGCTAAAAGATTTGCAGAAGAGCCGGAGTTTACCATAATGCCATATTTTTTACAAAAATACTTAGCAACATTTTTCTCAAATTCCTGGGTTTCAATCCCCATATTGGACCGGTGTTCTCTTAGTACTTTTTCTACTCGTTTTATCTCTTTTTCATCGTAAACAGATAAAGCATAGGGGATTCTAATTTTCGCGTTTTTACAATCCATGTTGATTTATTTTGTTAATTATTATATAAACATCTTTGTAAACACGCAAGGACTTTATGAAAACAATAATTCTATCTGGAGGTATTGGATATAGATTAAAAGAAGAAACGGAATTTAAACCAAAGCCAATGGTTAATATAGGTGGAAAACCAATTCTCTGGCACATAATGAAGATTTATACCCATTATGGTTTTAATGATTTTATCATTGCGCTTGGGTATAAGGGTGATTATGTAAAGCAGTATTTTTTAAATCAAAATCAGATTATTCATGATTTCACTCTTCATACAAGGTCTGGCTTTACAAAATTTCATAAAAAAGACAAATCTAAAACAGATCATTTTAAAATTACATTTGTTGATACTGGTGAGGATACCCTTCCTGGCGAAAGAATATTAAAGCTTAAAAAATATATTCCAAAAGAAGATAAGCACTTTATGGTTACTTATGGGGATGGCGTATCAAATATTAATATTAAAGATTTAATTAATTTTCATAAAAAACAAAAAACAATAGGAACCGTTGCAGGCGTACACCCAAGAAGTAAATACGGTCTTTTAAAAATAAATAATAAATCAAGGGTAGAAAGTTTTATGGAAAAACCGGTTTTAAAAGAAAGAATAAATGGAGGATTTATGGTTTTTAAAAGAGAGGCCTTTAAGTATTTTAATCCGGGTGAGTATGAACATGACGCATTAAAAAGATTGGCTAAAAAAGGACAACTTTCCGTTTATACACATGATGATTTCTGGTATTGCATGGATACATACAACGATATGGATACTTTAAATAAGCTTTGGAAAGAAGATCCAAAATGGAAAATATGGAAATAAAAGACAAGAAGATTTTGGTAACTGGAGGAGCAGGGTTTATAGGAGGTCATTTAGTAGAAGAGTTAGTAGGTTTAGGAGCAAAAGTTACGGTAATAGATATAAAAATTAAGCCTAAATCAATATTTGCATTAAATAAGCTTAAAAAAAAGGTAGACCTAAGATTAATAGACATAAGAGATAATAAAAAACTTCAAAATTTCTTTAAAAAATATACACCTGATTACATTTTTCACTTAGCAGCAGAGCCAATTGTTGAAAAAGCATACGATAATCCTGTTAGTGCTTTTGAAACAAACATTAACGGAACAATAAATTTACTTGAGATTTTAAGAAAAAATAAAAAAATAAAAGGAATGATTGCCGCGTCCTCCGATAAAGCATATGGAAAAACAATTAAAAAATATACGGAAGAGTCTCCCCTTAAGGGAGATCATCCGTATGATGTTTCTAAGTCTTGTATGGATTTAATTTGTCAGACATATATTAAAACATATAATTTACCAATTGTAATCACCCGATTTGGAAACGTTTATGGAGAGGGAGATTTATATCTAAATAGGATTATTCCTGGTATCTGTGAGGCAGTTGTAAAAAATAGAACATTAAAAATAAGAAGCAATGGAAAATATGTTAGAGACTATTTGTATGTTAAAGATGTTGTAAGTGGATATGTTTTTTTACTTAAGAAATTTGAAAAAACAAGAGGAAATGCTTTTAATTTTTCTTCTAAAGATAAATTATCAGTATTAGAGCTTATTAAAACTGTAGAAAAAGTTATTGGTAAAAAAATTAAATATAAGATTTTAAATATAGCAAAAAATGAAATTCCATATCAGCACCTAAACGATTTAAAGATTAAAAAATTAGGCTGGAAAAATAATTATAATTTGAAAAAATCCTTTATGGAAATTATTAGTTGGTACAAAAAAGCTAATGTTTTTTTCTAGAGCGCGATTTCCTTTTAGTTTTAGTTTTTTTATTTATTGTTTTAGGTTTTGTTAAATTAATTTCATCAATGCCCCTTTGATAGATACTATTTTTTAATGTTTCATTATATGCGTAAGGACTATCAATCATATCAATATATATTGGCTCATCTTTTTTACATGGTTTAATCAAAACTTCTCCACTCATTAATTCTCTACATGAAATTTGACCTTTTAACATGGGGACTGCAAGATATACATCGTTATCTGAAAGAACATGTCCTTTTGGAAAATCTTTTTTTGCATAAACACCTCTTACTAATTCGTCTAAGTAAACGATTTCCTTTAAGGGAAGTGTTCTTCTGGATATTCCTGGTGCTCCACACATTTCTTTTACTTTTTTATATGCCTTAAACCATTGATCTATTTGGTGAGGAAGTGAGCAATATTTAGAAACAGGTATTCCGTCTTTTTCTATGTCAATATGTCTTTCAAATGTTCTTGCTCCTTTAGCATAGGCAATCATTATTGATGATGTCCAATCGCGATATTCGTGGGTAGAATAACCAATTGTAATATTTGGATATCTATTTTTTAAGAAATCTATTTGATTAATTTCTAATTCATAATCTTCTGACGGATAAATTGATACACAGTGATTAAGCGCTAATGGTATATTTCTATTGGTAAAGAATTTTACTAAGTCATCAATGTCTTTTAGTGATGAACCGCCGGTTGAGGCAATAACTGGTTTTTTTGTTTTTGCAATTTTTTCTATTAAAACCCAATCAGTTATTTCAGAACTTGCAATTTTAATTATTTCAATTCCCAAGTTAGTACATAAATCGACTGATCTTTCGTCAAATGGACTTGCCATTGGAATACAACTATTCTTTTTAATTTCTCGTACCATTATTGCGTAATCATCATCAGTAAGTATAGTAGCAAGAGTCTTTTTAATATATCTAACATCATTTCTGTATCTATAATTTTTATGAATAAAATTATCTACATCTCTAAACTGGAGTTTAATCGCTGCGCGAACATTGTTGAATCTTACAACTTTTCCATAGTCATTTATAATCTGAAGTCCTCTATTTAAATCTCCCCAATGGTTATTAGCAAGTTCTAATACAAAAAGATCGTCGAAGATATTATTATAGTTCATTATATTACGTTATTTTAGTTTTTTTTATTTAAATGTCAAGTAATACTTAATCTGACAGGACATTTGCAACAACTTCATAAGGTGTTTTAAGTTCAATTCCAAGATGTGGTCTCTCATGGTTATATTCTCTAATCCACTCGGAAAACCAGTTTTTAAGTTCATCATAGTGCTTTGGTCTTTTTTCAAGTCTGAAGAAAAATTCCTCTTCATCAGTTCTAAAAGATCTTTCAATAACAGCGTTTTCATTGGGAGTTTTCTTATGAACATAGTGATGTTTAAGATTTAAACCCTCAATATATTTTCTAAACCTAGTTTGAAATTCAAGACCATTGTCAGTTTGGATAAATACTACTTTAAAAGGAAGTCTTGGGATTATCTCAAGAAGAGCTGATATACTTCCGTCTTCATCCAGGTGGTTTAAGATTACCGCTTCTTTATATCTTGAGTAGATATCAATAATTGCGTATTCAAAACAAGTCCAGGGAAGCCCTGATAATTCAGGGGTTATATATTTAACATCCATCTGAAGAAAACCTACCTTTTTAGTGTTTTTAACATGCATATGTACTGTATTTTGAAATCTTGGTCTTCTATGGTATCCGTATTCCTTAATTAAATTATATCTAATTAAAGTTCTATGGACTGTTTTTACCGATACAGATAAATTAAGCTTCTTCTTAATCTTCTCAGCAGTATACCCTTTTCCCCTCCTTATATTAACAATATTTACCTCATCCTGTTTACTTAAAATTCTTTTGATAGTCAGTGGTCTTGTTGATCTTCTTTTAAGTCTTACTGTTGAGAGTCAAAATTTACTTGCATTAAGTGATCTGGCTCTTTTAATCCAGCGATAGACTGTAGATTTATGAATACCAAGGACATTTGCAGTATCTCTTACTGTATGTCCATTCTTTACTGTTTTAATGATTAACGACGGTTTTATACGCATACACTTTAGTTTACCAAAAAGTGTCGCATATGTGGTGTCAGATTAAGGTAATATGTAGTAGAATATTATAATTCTTTATAAATAAGGTAGTGGATAAAAAGAAAAATATGTATAAAACCATTTTTTTTGATTTTGATGGGACATTGTTTGATACGAGCAACGGAATAGTTGATTGTTTGAATTGGACAATAAAGAAAGTTGGTAGAAATAAAGCCATAAATAAAATAAATAAAAATGTAATTGGACCATCCGCAGATATAATTTTTAAAAATTTATTTCCAGATGAAACAGATAAGTTTATTGATGAAGTTGTTTTATTGTTTAGGCAAAAATATGTTAAAGATGGAATTTTTAAAGCAAAGCCATTTAAAGGAACTATAAAAATGTTATTAGGCTTAAAAAAGAATGATAAAAAAATTGGAATTATTAGCAATAAGCCAAAAATTTACATATTAAAAATTTTGAATAATTATAATATTGTAGGCCTTTTTGATTACATAAACGCCCCTAAGTTAAATAAAAAAGGTTATAGTAAAAATGAAGAATTAAAAAAAATTATAAAGAAACATAGACTAATGAATAATGAATGTATTTTTATAGGAGATAGAACAGATGATATAATAATAGCTAAAACGAACAAGATTACGTCAGTTGGGATTACATATGGATTTGGCGCAAAAGAAGAATTAGTAGATTCAGGAGCAGATTATATTTGTAATAATATTATCGATTTAAAAAAAATTTTAATTGAATGAAAAAAGTAAGCGATTTTATTTTTGATTATCTTTATAAAAACGGTATTAAAGATGCATTTATGGTTTCTGGAGGCGGAGCCATACACTTAGATGATTCACTTGGAAAAGGAAACATTAATTATTTTTGTTTTCATCATGAGCAAGCTTTGTCAATGGCTGCAGAAGCATACGCAAGATTATCTGGAAAAATCGCAGTTTGTGTTGTAACAACTGGGCCAGGTGGCACGAACGCAATTACAGGTGTAATGGGTGCTTGGTTAGATTCCATTCCAATGTTAGTAATTTCCGGTCAAATAAGAAGAGAAACTATAGGTGCAGGGAAAAAACTAAGACAATTAGGAGATCAGGAAATAAACATTATTGATATTGTAAAACCGATAACAAAATATGCTGTTTTAGTAAAAAATCCAAATGAAATAAAATATCACTTAGAAAAGGCATTATACTTAGCAAAAAGTGGACGACCAGGTCCTGTTTGGATAGATATTCCTCTTGATGTTCAAGGATCGTTTATCAATGAAAAAAAAATAAAATCTTTTCAAAAAAACGAAATAAAATTAAATCATGAAACAGATAGAAAAAAAATATCAAATATAGTTACAGAAGTTATTAAGAAGCTTAAAAAAGCGAAAAGACCAATATTATTAGTTGGTAATGGCATAAGAGTCTCTGATTCTTCTAATGAGCTCATTAATCTTATAAGTTTATTAAAAATTCCAGT